>NZ_FRAV01000053.1 GCF_900142445.1 Chryseobacterium polytrichastri
ATACCATATTTCTTACGACATTCTGTAATTCCTAATTTACCGAATTCAATTTCTTTTACAATCTGAAGTTTCAAACTTAAACTGTAATCTTTCTGTGTACGCTTGACATAAAGCGTTTCTAAGTATTCTTTCATAACGATCATTTTTTTGTGTATCGCTATTTCAGGACTAGACAATCAATGATAAAAAAATTCCTCAAACTAAAACTTTGAGGAATTTTTCTTTTTAAGGAATCTTAAATTATTTTGTCAGTTTTGTAGTGGGTAAAGTAACCGTTCCGGGATCTTTCCACAAACCATCTTTCTCTGCTTTTTTCTTAATATTCTGAGCTCTTTTTTCACTATCAGGATGAGAGTTAAACATTTTCTGAAAACCAGATTGCGTACTTCCTTCCGAAAGCAACGCCAGTTTTTTGAAAGCTGTATATTCCGCTACTACATTATAATGATTAGCTTTCATAAAATTATAAGAATAGTCATCTGCTTCCGACTCTTGCTTCTTGCTGTGAGAAGCATCTACAAAAGCATTTGCCATTTTTCCAATCTGACTTTCATTAAGCGTAGATACGGTAGACGAAGCCGAAGAAGCAGCATCTAATGCAGCAGCCTTTAAATAAGCCGATTTAATAGCATCTTTGGTATCCTGATTTTTCACATGACCAATTTCATGACCAATGACAGCCAACAATTCATCATCTGTCATCATATCCATTAAAGAAGAAAAAACACGCACGCTGCCATCTGCACAAGCAAAAGCATTGATATCTTTTACTTTGTATACTTTATAGTTTAAGTTAAGACCATCCTGCGTTTTGTGCTTCCCGAAAAGCTTATTTAACCTTACTGTATAAGGATCTTTTGGTCCTGCTATCTCATTATTCTTATCCATATAATCTACTGATTCTTTGGATAATTTTATAGCATCTTCATTCGTAAAACTAAGTGCTTTTGAACCTTTGGAAACAACATCTACCGCCTTTCCAAGACTAATTTTCTGTGCATTGGCCCCGCAAATTGTGCCCAATAAAAATACACCGATAATAATTTTTTTCATATTAATAATTTTAGGTTTAGTGCAACGAATATATCATTTTTAAAATAAAAAATCCTTTCCCAGAAAACTCTGAGAAAGGACTTACACCTAATATTAAGAAATCACTTTATACAATAAATAAAGATGCAATTGCTGTAGCATCAGTACCACTCAGGATTTCATCATAAGCAGCAGAACCTGCAGCCGCTCCGAAAGCCGTTGCTGTATTGTATCCCGCCTGCATTGTATTGCCTTCACCTGCATACACAGCATTGGTTGCAGCAGGCATATTTCCGCCATCTGCTAATTCTATCCAGCCTTTATTTCCTCTCATTCTTCTTACTTGAGAAGCGTGTCTGGCTTCCACAGAATGAATCTGCAAAGCTGCTTGTAATACGGCTTTATTAGACATTACATTTCCTGCCTGTCCTTTGTATGCTCGTACACCTGTATCTTCAAAAGCCTGAGCCAGAATTAAAAATTGATTATAGTCTGCAAAAGGAGCAAACGCACCACCCACCGTAAAATCGAAATTTGGTTTAGCAATTGGTGTTGTTCCTAAAGAAGTTAATGTACTTTTCAGAAAAGCTACGTGAGCTGATTCATGTTTTGAAATCTGCATAAATACGGGTTTGTCTGAACTTGGAATAAGTCCCGCAGTACCTAATCCTTTCGAATAATATTCATCTTCAAGATATTCTAATGTTAATGCAAGCGTTAACGCATCTGTTAATGCAGTTTTAAAATAAGTACCTGAAGTTTTGGTAGTCTCTGCTTTTGCAGAAGTAGACATTAAAGTTGCCAATCCTAATGGTACAGCAGCAACTGCTGCTTTTTGACCCATTGAAGACATATTCGTAAGAGATTCTAATCTTGAAGTTTCTGTAGTGAAAAATTTATCATCAGAAAGTCTATCTAGTAATTTAAGAATGTTCATAATTTTTGATTTTGGAAGTGAATAATTTAGTTAATACCTCTCTCTTTCCAAGTGAATGGAGTTTTGATAAATCCTCCTGCCGCAGACACAATTTCATTAGGTTCTTTGGCAACATCCAATCCGTTTGCATTGATAACATCATCCCCTGAAAAATCTGTAGATCCTGGATTAATAGCATTTCTTATTGCAGAAGCATGTCTAGCTTCTACTGAAACAATTTTCCCGGCAATTACTAAATAATCTGGATTTGTAATATACTTACCCGCTCCATTATAAGCAGCTACGCCAGTATCTTCCAATGCTTTCGCAGTAGCTAAAACAGAAGCTCTGTTATTGAAGTTTACATTAGGATACTGAAATTCAAGTGTTGGTAATATATTCATCGTTGCCCCACTTATTGCAGCTTTGAAAAAATCTCTGTGAATTAGTTCATGATGATATAAATCTGTAAAAAGCGTTTTTTCGGCATCTGAAATTCCCGAATAAAAATTGTTAACAACTTTAGTGTAGAAATCTGCTTCAAGCTGTTCTAGCGCATAAGCATAGTTTAATACTCCTACATCTCCTGTACCGAGATCGAATATTTTAGAATTATCCACCATCTGAAAATCAGAGTTATCGTCGCATCCTACAAGAGCAAGGCCTGCCATTGCAAGACCAATACCGCCAAGTTTAAGAAAGTTTCTTCTACCAGTATCCAAGGTGGCACCCTGATTAGAAACACTGATCGTTTTTTTCATAATATTAATTTTTTAAGTGTTATAACTTTATTTACGAGAGCAAATCTGTTTCGGTTTTCAGTAATCCAATTTTTATTCACTTTTATTAAAAAAACTTTCACAAAAACAGTTAATCAACTGAAAAACAATTAATTAATTTCACGTTCTTCATTTTTTTTATCCTGACAATTCCTCGTTTTTAAAATATATTTTCCCTATTTTTGTGAAATGAGTCAAAAATGGATTTACAAGCCTGAACCCGATGAGGAGATAGTGGATGGATTAAGTTCGTCACTTGGTTTTGGAACTTTCGAATCTAGACTCCTCGTTCTCAGAGGGATTGACGATTATCAAAAGGCCAGAGAATTCTTTAAACCTAATCTTACCGATATTCACAGTCCTTTTTTAATGGCTGATATGCAAAAAGCTGTTGAACGCATTGCAACTGCCATTGAAAACGGAGAAAAAATAATGGTTTACGGAGATTACGACGTAGATGGTACTACCGCCGTAGCCTTAATGTATCTATACCTCAGCAAAATTGTTGAGAAAAAATATCTAGATTTTTATATTCCAGACAGAAATTCTGAAGGATATGGAATTTCTACCGAAGGAATTGATTTTGCTAAAGAAAATGGATTTTCATTGATCATTGCCCTAGACTGCGGAATCAAGGCGATTGATATGATAAACTATGCTCAGAGCTTAGACATTGATTTCATCATCTGTGATCACCATTTACCCGGAGATGAAATACCAAATGCTGTAGCCGTTTTAGATCCTAAAAGAAACGACTGCAGATATCCGTTCAAAGAACTTTCTGGATGTGGAGTCGGATTTAAATTATGTCAGGGCTTAAATACCATTTATAAACTTCCGGAAACAGAATTGTTTGAACTAACAGATCTTTTGGCAATTTCTATTGCTGCAGATATTGTTTCTATGACCGGAGAAAACAGAGTTCTAGCTAAAATGGGACTTAAGGTTCTCAGAAAAACCAGAAATCTAGGTCTTAGGCTGTTAATTCCTGAAGATAAACTTTCTCATTTTGAGATTTCCAATATTGTATTTGAAATTGCTCCGAAAATCAATGCTGCCGGAAGGATTTCCCATGGAAAAGCTGCCGTTCAGTTAATGGTTTCTGATAATTTAAAACACGCCAACCAGATTGTTGGTGATATTATGAACCTCAACGATGAAAGACGTGAACTCGACATGAATTCTACTCTTTCTGCCCTAAACCAAATTCTTGAATCTCAACAGCAAAGCAAACTGACAACTATTGTTTATCATCCTGAATGGAACAAAGGGGTTATTGGGATTGTTGCTTCAAGACTTATTGAGACCTACTACAAACCGACGTTGGTTTTCACTGACGGAAATAACGGAGAAATGGTAGCTTCAGCACGATCTGTTTCTGATTTTGACGTACATGAAGCTTTAGATATCTGCTCTGAATACTTCTTGAAATTTGGAGGCCACCATGCTGCTGCAGGACTTTCAATGGAGAAAGATAAGTTTGAAGCTTTTAAAATAAAATTTGAAAAAGTAGTTGCTGAAAAAATCAAGGAGCATCAAAGAGAACCTTCTATTACGATAGATTCAGAGATTCAGATTGATGATGTAAATAGAGAGTTTATTAATTTCCACAGAAAATTAGCTCCATTTGGTCCTCATAATATGAAACCGATTTTGGCAATCAAGAATCAGAAGCTTTCCGGTTATGTAAAAACAATGGGAAAAGATAATAACCACATTAAGTTTTACATCAAGCAGGAATCTACCGGACGAAATATTGAATGTGTAGGGTTTAAATTGGGCCAGTTCTCAGAAGATTTTAAAAACAAGAATTTCGATATTGTCTTTACATTAGAAGAAAATCATTGGAAAGGAAATGTAACGCATTATCTTAATATTAAAGACGTAAAATTTAGGGATTAGTAAACAAGAAGCTCATTCCTAAACTCTCATGAAATATGAAAAAAATAGGCTTATTTTTCGGTTCGTTTAATCCAATTCATATTGGACATCTGATTTTAGCTAATTATATTTTAGAAAACTCGGATATGGAAGAATTGTGGTTTGTGGTAAGTCCGCAAAACCCTTTCAAAGACAAAAAATCTTTATTGAAAGACCATAACAGATTAGATATGGTACAACTCTCCATTAAAAATTATCCGAATATGAGGGCTTCCAACGTGGAGTTTTCTCTTCCAAAGCCTAGTTATACTATTGACACGCTGACTTATCTTCATGAAAAACATCCTGACTATTCTTTTAGTTTAATTATGGGAGAAGATAATCTTGGTAGTTTACACAAATGGAAAAACTATGAAACGTTGATTAAAAATCATCATATAATAGTTTATCCTAGGGTTTTTGATGGAGAGAAAAAAGATTCTGGTTATCTTCAAAATGAAAACATCTCTTTAATCAAAGCTCCCGTTATTGAACTTTCGGCTACGGAAATCCGAACGATGATTAAAGATGGTAAAAATGTAAGACCGATGCTACCTCCAGAAGTTTTTGATTATTTGGATGGTAGTAATTTTTATAAGTAAATTTGCAGTACAGGAAATAGGTTCCAAGAATTAGCGCTTAGGCTTTAATTCAGAACTTATAATTCATCATTTATAATTCAAGAAATGGACTTCATCGATAAAATATTCTCAAAATATTCTCAGGAAAAAATCATTAAATGGTTTAAACAAATCTGTGTAGCAGAAGCAATTTCCTGTATTTTATTATACGGTGTTGCCATGATCTGGATTCGTTATGATGAAAATTTATACTCCATCATATTCATAAGTGTTATAGGAAGTTTACATGGACTCTTCTTTACCCTTTACCTTTTACTTTGCCTTCCGGCTAAGAAAATTTATAATTGGGATGACGAAGATTTTGTGTTTGCCCTATTATCTGCATTTTTCCCTTTTGCCACTGTCTGGGTGGATAAAAAATTAGCTCGTTTCGATAGAGAATAATATTTATTTTCAATTATTTTCAATTTCGCTGTAACATAAATTATGTTACAGTTGTCTTATTATGTAGAAAGTCAAAGTACACTAAAAATTCCAATGTAAATTTTAACAACTGTAAATCAACAAGTTGAAATAAGTTTAAAAACATTTTTACTACTTTGCATTGCATGATACTAAATTTATTACATATCTTTGCAATATCAATTAATAACGAATACAAGCTATTAACACTTAGAAACAACATCATGAAAACGCCACTACTCATCGCCGCCATATTTTTCACAGGATTTGCTTTTGCACAGGAAAAGAAATCTGATACGCTTAAAACTAAAAGCATTGAAGAAGTTACCATCAAAAAACAAGTCTTTAAAAAGCAAAGCGACCGTTTTGTTTACGATGTAGCTGCTTCTCCAATTACAAAAGGAAATACCACTTTCGATATTTTAAAGCAAACGCCACTACTTTCTTCAACTGATGACAAGACGTTGAAAATTGCAGGAAAGAACAATGCTTTAATCTACATCAACGGTAGAAAAAGTAATATGGATGCAGATTCATTGGTGCAATTCTTAAAAAATACACCAGCTGAAAACATTCAGAAAATTGAGGTGATCACTGTTCCAGGAAGTGAGTATCAGGCTGAATCTTCAGACGGGATCATTAATATCGTTTTAAAGAAAAAAATGAATGATGGGTTAAGTGGAAACATGAGAATGTCTAATTCACAAAATAAATTCAACGGAAGCAACGCCAGTTTCTCTGCCAACTACAGAAAAGATAAATTGGGAATCAGCGCTAATTTGAGTGGTGGAGAAAATATCCAAGGACAATCTTATGTTTTAAGAAATGGAAATGACTTAACATATAACCAGTCTGTAGGTGATATTGATGATCCTAATAAAAATTTAGGTGGATACTTGAACGCTGATTATCAATTAAATGACAACAGTAATTTAGCTTTATCTTGGAATACATGGGCCAATAAAAGTTATAATTCTACTGTAAATTTATTTAATACTACTCGTTCTTATGATGATGTAAACAAGGAATATGTAACAAATTATACAAATTCTAGAAATAAAGAAGACGCAAGGTCATACAATAATTCAGTCAACCTAAACTATGAATTGAAAATGGATTCTTTAGGAAGTAAGTTGAATGTAAATGCTGCTTATCTTAATTATAGAAGGTTCCAGTTTACTGATAATAAAACTTATCTCGCAAACTCATTAGGTGATAATTTAGGTCTTAGTCAAACGATTTATCAGGATCTTCCACAAATCATTAATAACTTCTCTGGTACAGTAGATTATATTAAAAAGTTTAAAAATGATTTTACAGTTTCTGTTGGTGGGAATTATAACAAAACTAAAACCAATAATGACACTAAAAATGATACTTACAGAGAAAACGCAGTACCTCCTTTAAAACCCGAAGAACATCAACCTAATCATTTTATTTATGATGAAAATATTTACGGAGCTTACCTAACATTAGAAAAGAAGTTCTCAGAAAAATTCTCAGGAAAAGTGGGCGCAAGATATGAGATTACCAATAGTTTAGGAACTTCAGACGCACCAGAAAGCAGCGTGGCTACAATGAAGCATCAGGAGATCAAAAGAAATTACAATAACTTCTTACCTTATTTGAGCTTTAATTATGCCATCAATGATAAAAACAATATTTCTTACTCCTTTTCCAGCAGAATGAGAAGACCAAGTTTCTGGGAAATTAACCCTGTAAGAAACATTCTGACAGAAAATAATTATACCCAAAACAACCCATTTGTAAAAGCATCTTCTACTTATAATCAGGAATTAACATATATGTATAAAAGCTCATATTTCTTGATTTTAAATCATTCGTATTACAAAGATCAAATTACGCAAGTTCCATTACAAGGCTATCCTGTATCACCAGATGGAACTATAGGTGAGCAAAATGTACTACGCTATATCAGAACTAATTTTGGAGACAAGCAGGAAATGTCTGCTATGCTTGGAGTTCAAAAAACATTCTTTAAACAATATTTAACAGTGAATTTCAATGCGGGAATTCAGCACAACATCAATAATGGGACTCTTGCTCAGGACCCAACAACAGGTGACACCTTTGTAGATAAAGAAGGAAAACCTTTAGTTTATACAAACAATGTAAAATCAACAAGTGTTATTATTCAAACTAACAACACCATTCGTTTAGACAAAAAGAAAACTTGGTTCTTGGGAGTTAATTATTTCTATGTAGATAAACAACAAATTGAGCTTGGAATGTTGAAAAGCTTAATGAGCTTAGATTTAAGTTTAAAGAAAAACTGGAACGACTGGACTTTTGCAGTGAATGTAACTGACGTATTGAAAACCAACATTGTAGTAATTGAAGATTTTCAAGAAAATGGAAACAACAATTATATTAAAAATGACCAATTCAGAAGAGGTATGACCGTAAGCATCACTTATAACTTTGGAAACCAAAAAGTGAAAAAAGTAAGAGATATCGAAGGGGCTTCTGATGCAATCAAAAGCAGAACAAGATAGAAAACAATCATTCTTCATATAAATTATTTTGTACAGTAACTCGTTGAGAAATCGGCGAGTTTTTTATCTTTAATCCATATGAAAAACTTAATTATAATTTTCGGATGTTTCTCTATACTACTGTTTACTGCCTGTAAGAAAAAAACAATAGATCTTGGTGAAAAAATTTCTTTTGAAAGCAAGGAAAACATTTCTTATGGCAAAGATTCTGAACAAAAAATGGATCTTTATATTCCCAAAAATATTTCAAATTCAAAGCCGGATGTCTTTATTATGATTCATGGTGGTGGATGGAGAGGTGGCGAAAAATCTAATTTGTCCTTCTTTACTTTATCCATGATGAAGAAATTCCCTACTTCTATTTTCGCTAATATTAATTATCGTTTGGCTTCCACCTCCCGTTTTGCAATCCCCAACCAGACCGATGACATTACTAATACAATGCTTTATTTAGAAAAAACATTACACTACAAACCTAGGTTTATTCTTTTGGGAAATAGTGCCGGTGGACATTTATCAATGTTGTATGCTTATCAATTTGATCAAGCAAAAAAAGTAAAAGCGGTCATTAATATCGTAGGGCCGTCTGATCTGTCGGATTCTAATTTCAAAAAATATAGTGATTATTCATTTGTTGAAAAACATTTAATTGATCCAAAAACACTTTCTTCCGGTGTATCGATGATGAATTTTGCGAGTCCGACCCATTGGATAACCAATACCTCAGCGCCAATGCTTTCTTATTATGGACTCAGTGACCAAGTAATTCCGTTATCACAAAAAGCAATACTAGATTCTCTCTTAGATAAAAACAAGGTAATTAATGAATCTTTCGAATTTAATGGCGGGCATCTCGATTGGGATAAAGAAAAAAATGCACCTTTTTTAATGACTAAAATTGATGAATTTCTGAAAAAAATTGATAAAAAATAATTGTTTAAAAGTCAAACCTAACAGGTTTTTGAAACCTGTTAGGTTTAGAAAAAATCGACAAAAAATAAACGCTCTGAAAAATTTCAAAGCGTTCTATTATTTAATTTTATTTTTTAATACCCAAGTACTTTCTTGATTTCAAGACCTGTTACATTTAAGGTATTTAGACATTTCGTGAAATTCGCTGTACTGCTCAAATCCCAATACGGTAATAATACAATAACCGAAACATCTGTAGCCGGATCATACGTCATTAATGATAAATAGCCTTCTGTAGCTCCGTTATGGCCATATCCAATTCCAGCGAAATTAGCACACCCCAATGCATATCCTGAAGTCGTAGCCGGACCTTTACTCGTTCTCATAAGCTCAGCACTTGAAGCATACAAGACATTCTGACCTTTCATTAGCGTTCTGATATAATCTGTAAGCATCACCATCGTCCCTACTCCATTTCCTTCTCCAGTATGTGCACTTGCATTTTTTTGATCGGTAATTTCGTTGTGATTGGCATATTTAATAAACCCTTTTACATAAGGTGAAGGCAATTGCTTATCCGTTGCCAACTCAGGAAACTTGATACCCAATGGTCTTTTGGAACCAGGCCCTACAATTTGGTCGTACATATAATTTCCGTATGTTTTAGTAGCGCCCGCTTTCTCAGAATATATTCTTGCAATAATTTCACTTAAAATTGAATATCCTGTATTTGAATAATGGTAAACTGTATTGGGAGCTCCATACGTAAGGTTGTGATCTTTCAATACTTTCACATATTCGCTTGTCGTAAACTGATGATCAGGGAAATTCTGAAGCATATAATCTCCATACGTTTCGCCATTGATGCTATATTGAGAATCATCATTCGTTACATCATAAATTCCTGCATTATGTTGCAAAATCTGACGAATCGTTATTTGATTTTTATTTGGGAAATCCCAATCTGCAACATCCGGAGTATACGGAACCGTGGTTCCCGGAATATTGGCTGTAATTTTATCATCCAATTTTAGCCATCCATCCTGCATCATTTTTAAAATAGCGGTAGAGGTGAAATTTTTGGTGTTGCTCGCAAAACGGAAATAGGTATTTGGGGTAACCGCTGAGCCATTTGTTCCTTTTACAGTCCCGAAATAAGTTCCTTTTGGAGAAACAACATACACGCTTAAAGAAGGAACATCAGTATTAAGATCTCTTTGAAGATTGGCATGAATATTCTTCACTGCAGCATCTACTTCAACCTGATAATCTTTCTCCGTCTCATTATCACTACAACCAAAAATAAAGGGCAGAAATAATGAAAGGGACAAAAGTTTAAGTTTTTTCATGGTTTAGTTATTTGATTTATTATAAGCTGCAAATTTCGGTATTTTTTTAGAAATATTTGAATCAATCCAAAGGTTACATTTAAAAAATTAAACAATCTCCTTGCTAACAATCATCTATTAAAAACAAAAACCCTCAGAATCAAATCCTGAGGGTTTCAAATATATGTTTATACGACTATTCTGATTTAACGACTTCCGTTCTTTCCGAAATTCCATTTGAATTAAAAGCTTCAATCTGGAAATAATAAGAATCTACTCTATCGGCTCCGGTGAAGAAATATTCATTCTTATCATACACCATTATGCTTCCGTACAATTTATCCGGAGATTTCCCCCAGTAAATTACGTATCCGTCTGCATCCTGATTTTGTTGCCATTTCATCCAGATGCTTCTTCTCTCCCCATATTTTTTAGGATCTGCTCTCAACGGGACAAAGTTTTCAACTTTTGCAGGTTTTGCGCCCGCTCCTTTTCCGAATACTCTGAACCCACTTAATGCAAATTTTCCTGTTGGCATTTTTAAGTTTTCCATTTTCAGGAATCTTGCTTTTGCAGGCTTCTCTAATTCTACATAATCGTGAGGAACATCTTTGGTATTTTTGCTTTTATCTACAATAACATTCCATTTTTTACCATCGTTTGAACCGTAAATTTTATACTGATGCATTTTGCCTAAAGTTTTACCCATAAACTCAACATCCTGATCTGCATAATTAATCTGAATGGCATTAATGGTAGAAACTTCTCCTAAATCCGTTTGAAACCATTCTCCCGAGTTTCCTGTTTTTGCACTCCAATAGGTTTTAATATCTTCATCAACCGCCAAATTGGGTTGATATCCGCCTAAGGTAGATGAAACCTGAACCGGTTTGTTGTAATTCAACAACATCCAATCTGCAAAAAGCCCTTTAGAGAAGTCTTTCCCCTGAGCATATTGCGGAAGGAATGTAGGATAATCACCATACGCAGTGTTTGTATACATTACATCGTCTTTATCGAATCCTGCAGGCCAGATTCCCAATCTTCTTTCAAAATTATTTTTAGTTGAAATAAATATCGTTGAAACGTGCCACCAGTTTTTGAAATTATCTTCAAAAGTTGCTCCGTGTCCTGCACCTCTCGCAAAGCCACCCGGTTTATAGGAAAACGGATTATGCTGTTGGTATTCGTAGCCTTCCAAAGGATTTTTACTTACATATACTCCATCCGAATATCCGCTAAACTCCGTTGCCGGAGCACCATATTGCATATAGTATTTTCCGTTGTGTTTTGTTACCCAAGCTCCTTCCACGAAAGGTTGTAGGAAAACATTGTCGTTGTATTCTCCAAAACGCTCCCAACCGTGATCTTCAGGTTTTAGTTTTAAAATAGGTTTTACAAATCCTTCAGACTGTAAGGTTTTAACTTTTACTTCTGTCCCTAACAAAGGCCATTCATTACTGGAACCCCAATATAAATACAGCTTATTCTTATCTTCATCATAATGAAAAGCAGGATCCCAAGCTCCCACTTTTAAGGTGTCAACTGCAATATGCCAATCATCTTTCGTAGGATTTGTACTTTTCCAGATTGGAAAATCCTGCTCCCAAGTTGATCCGTATACATACAACGTATCTTTCATTGCCCAAACTGCAGGCGCATTAAGATCATGGGTATATTTGTTGTCTCTAAGGAATTTCCTTTTTACAAATTTCCAATCCAGCATATCATCGCTGTACCAATACCCTTCCTGGTTGGTTGAAAAAAGAAATAGTTTGTTTTTAAAATTTACAATCACCGGATCAGCGGTTGCACGGTGTTTCCCTTGTTTGGAAAAAATTTCAAATGGAGTGTAGCCATAATCAATGTTGATTGGGTTACAAAATGTTTTCTGCTGAGCGTTGATAAAAAAGAATGGCAATAGAGCCATCAATAGCATAATTTTCGTTTTCATAAGCACTTTTCTCTTTTCATCCCGTTAATAATCTATTTTAAATTGAACTTTTACAAAGTTAATTGATTTTTTCAGGTTTCTTCCAAATAAACCCGTCCAAAAGGTAGTGCGTGAGCTGTGGAATGACTAATAAGGGGATGAGAAATTGTTGAAAACTAAGAGATGGAAAAATTGCATTAACAGAAATATTTTCCCTCCAAACCAATACTTCCCAAAGTAATTCCTCAAAAAAAGCCAACCCTATGATAACGCCAACAAAGAGAATAATCCCAAGGCTTGTTTTAAAAATGGAAAGTTTTTTTAACTGAACCTCATCTTTCTGTTTTATTTCTCTAATGTAAATGAGCGCGATGTAAGGAATCCCGTGAGAAAGGACATTGAGCAGTGTAAAAATCAAATCATTATTAAAATAAACAATCCCGAAATACCAAGAAAGATAAGTTCCTATAATGATCATATTTTTAGGAATATTAAAACTCTTGTTTTTATTCCAGAGATATAACGTTTTCAGAACCCAGATTCCTATAATAGAAAGGTATACAACCAGAATATAAGGTCTGTAATCCGGAAGTTTCTCCATCCACGTAAACTCATTAGTCATAAACCATGTAAAAACCCTTGGTGTTTTGAACCAATACAGCATTGGATAAATGGTGGCTGAATAAATGGCCAACTCATCTATTTTTTTAGAAATAGTATTAGGCTCTTTTCGGGCATAAATTCTCATGAAACCATATTGCTGGCGTATAAAATGAAAAACCGCCACCAACGCTAAAACCGACCAAAAGAATAAACTTCCAAATTGATACAAGACCAATCCTAAAACAAAACCGATTACCGGAATAATGATATATAATTTCTTCCTTTTCCTGAATTCTTCTTTTACAAAATAGGTCTTAAATAATGTAGAATAAACATGCGCAACATCCACAAAAACAATAAGAAATAACCAGATAAAAAACGAATAATGATTTTCCAGATATTGAATCTGACTCTGAAATATGATAATAAAAAACAAAACTAAAAATGGCGGCAACAAAATAAAAAGACCATCTGTTTTACCATTATATATCCAAGGTTGCTTCATACCATTTGTTTTACAGCATTAATACCCTGATGAAAGGCTTCTTCAAAAATTGAAATTCCCGACAAGTCTGTATGGGCAAAGAAAATTTTCCCATCAATCGGTTTTTTAGCTTTTTCAGTTTCAGCACCGAAAATCTGATTGGGAACGGGAGCAATCATCGCATGGCCAATTTTATGAAACTGCATCTCTATAATAAAATCTTCTATAAGCGGGTGGGCTTTTTTCAAATCGTTCAATACAAGATCTCTAAGTTGATTTTCTTTAAGATCATACAACTTGCGTCTCGCTTTTTTACAGTTATCTGATGAAAAACTTTTGTAGTACGTAATGACTTTTTCACCCATATTTTGATCGATATTTTGATGTTTGTCATCAATATACCCTAATCCGTCCGAACCATAAATTACATTATCCCAAGCTAATTCTTCATCACCTCCGAATTCATTCTTCAATGTAATTGTTGTTAAAAGCCACGGAACATAGTTGAAATTGTCTGCTCTTCTATTATTAAATATTCTTTCATTTACAAACTGAGGCGTTGCAAATAAAACTTTATCGGCAATAATTTTCTTTGTCTTTTTTTGAACATTATCAAAGCTCAGCACCTCAACATGATTCTCATTTAATTTTACGTCAAAAACCAAATGATTCACTACATGCTTATCCTTTGTATATTTTGAAAGATGTTTCGCAAGTCTGGCATTTCCTTCCGGCCAAGTAAAAACCTGATCTTTATATTTCTTACTCCAGTTATTTTTTCTTCCTGCAAAATAATGAATTCCCGCCCATGCAGAAACGTACTCTATTCCCAATCCGTAATCGTCACGACAAGAATAATCTAATAACCAAAGAAGCTCCTCTGACCTAAAATCATGTGCAGTAAGAAAACTTTTAAAGGTAATTTTCTCAATTTGGATAATACCCTGATCTCTGCTGGAATTTTCAATAGGAATCGTAAACCAATATTTTCCCTGAGCATCTTTTTTCTCACGATAGCCATCCATCAATTTAAAAAATCGGGAAATCTCATTCTTTGCTTCGTAAGAAATTCCCTTTTGAGGAACAATATCATTTTGCCATGAATTTTTATAAAACAACCTCTCATTTTGAGGAAACACAAGTTGATAATCATCTAAAATAGGATCTCCATTTTCATCATCTCCCAGATATATTCCACATTCTTTTAAAAACTCAATGACTTCCAAGTCTTCTTTATTCGGTAAAGGAAGGTAGTGAGCTCCTAAAGGGAATTTTGAAAATTTATTTTCTCCGTTTGATGAATTTCCTCCTAAATGATCTTCCATTTCGAGCATAAGAAAATCATCAATCCCTTTTTTACTTAATGCTCTGCATGCTGAAAGCCCTGAGATTCCACTACCTACAATTAAAAATTGGGTTTTAATTTCTTCTGAAGCTTTAGGGAAATCCTTCGCCCATAAACGATGTCCTAAAACAGAGTTCGTTCCTGTAATTTTAAGTAAAAATGATTTTGCTTTCTTTTCACAATACTGCAAAAAGGAAAGTGCCATTCCGCCCCAAAATACTGTTGTCAGAAATTCTTTTCTATTGTACTTTTCCCCACTCTTCATCAAAATATCTTACTAAAATTTGATTATCCAGTCGATTAACTTCTACCTCTTTCGCCATCATATCTTTGCTAAAATAGCTCATCTGCAGAAAATTATAATCATAAAATCTTAATCCAGGAATTCTTCTTATTACATGATTATTAATTGAATCATTAGAAGCTATACAATATCCCCATTCCCCGAAAGAAGGAACATACGTATGATATGCTTTTGTAAAAGGAAATACCTGATTCAATGTTTTCTGGATACACCAAAAAGATTTCGGCGCAAAATAAGGTGACGTAGTTTGGACTACAATTCTGGTATCTTGGGTTGTTCTATTTTTTAATTCTTTATAAAACTGTAATGAATATAATTTTCCAAGGCTGTAATTTGAAGGATCCGGAAAGTCAATAATGATTACATCATATTTTTGTGTTGCGTTTTTTACCCAGACATAAGCATCTTTGTTGATTACTTTTAATTTAGAACTAGAAAGAGAACTATGATTCAACTTTTTCATGGTTTCATTATCCTTGAAAAAATTTGTCATCTCTCCGTCTAAATCTACTAATGTAATATCTTTTACCTCTTTATATTTCAATACTTCACGAACTGCAAAACCGTCTCCGCCTCCTAAAATTAAAACATGATCTACCTTTTTTGCCATAGACATCGCAGGATGCACCAATGCTTCATGATAGCGGTATTCATCGGTGGAAGAGAATTGAAGATTATTGTTTAAATACAATCGAAACTCATTGCTGTTTCTCGTAAGAACAATTCTTTGGTAAGGCGAATTATGAGAATACACAATATTTTCACCATATAATTTCTCTTCCGAAAACGCTAAAATCTTATCTGAAAAAATAAATAAAACAAGCAGTAATAAAAAAGCTCCCATGGATTTCACCTTCAATGAAAAAGGTTTTAGCAAATCATTTTTTAAATAGAAACATAAAAAAATAGCTATGGAAATATTAATTAACCCAAAAAACAAAGGCGTTTTAATAATTCCTAAACTGGGAATCAGAACCAATGGAAAAAGAACAGATGCTAATAATGCTCCCACATAATCAAATGCAAAAACATTAGAAACTAAATCTTTAAACTGAACTTTATCTTGCAAGATATTCATTAACAAAGGAATTTCTAACCCAACTAAACATCCCGTGGAAAATACAAATAGATATAAAGCCCATTCAAAGTGACCCACCGTATTGAATAAAAGGAAAAGCACCACAGAACTTATTCCGCCCACAATCCCAACTAGGATTTCAATTTCTATGAATTTATCTATTAAACTTCCTTTGATGAATTTCGCCAGATAAGAGCCAACCCCCATCGAAAAAAGATAAACCCCAATAATGAATGAAAACTGTTTTACAGAATCACCCAAAAGGTAACTTGCTAAGGCGCCAGCTACCAATTCATAAATAAGTCCGCAGGTAGCAATTACAAATACAGATGATAATAAAAGAATTTCTAAAGACAGTCGTTTTCTATCCATGAATCGCTGCTCCTATAATGATGGATATCCCGATAATGAAGGCTCCAAAAACAATTGCCAATGCTGTATTTTTGTTTTGAGAAATCTCATGCCATGTTCTTTCCGGCGTTATTTTTTCCAGAATAAAATAGCAGATCAGTAGAATAATAATTCCTAAAAATGAATACAGGACTGAATTGATAATCGGCACGTAATTTATATTTTCCATAATAGCATGTTTTTATTTGTGATAGAATCTGTAGAACCCTCTTCCCGAAGAATGGCTTCTGGTAGTTCCGTCTCTATATGTTTCTGTTTTTTCGCAATCACAGACTTGGTTTCCAGCATATGTAAGATAGGTAAACCACCCCAGAAATGCTCCTCCCATGAGACAGAGAAACCAATTTGTTTTGATATAGTTAAAAATGTGAACCATAATTTAAGATTTAGAATACGGTGAATTTGAACTGTTACTCCATTTTGAAATATTGAAAACGTTTCTTCCCCAATAGCAGATTATAAAAAAAACAACCATTGTTATAAGGATAATTACAAAATTCCAAAATGAAACAGGAAGCCATGTTACTTTTACATCTATTGAACTTTCGTCTACTACATTTGCAGGCGATGACTGAATTACCGGATTGATGGTTAAAAGAGAATCTAAATTCTTATTAGGAAAAACCTGCTTAACCAATTTTCCAATATCACTTGAATCTTTTTCCAATGTTCTTACATCACCAAATGAAACAGATTGTTTTGTACTGTTATCCAATACATTTACTATTCCTGAGCCTTCTTTGGTTATGGTTAAACCTGTATCAGAAGCAGAAGTTAATATTGTTCCTGTTGATTGTTGAGATTCAGCGGAAAGTACAAGATGATATTTCCCAGGAGAAACTCCGCAAATATTAAATTCTTCAGTAGTTTTACCCTCTCTCCAAACTTCTCCATCCTCATATCCAGAGTATTCTTCTATGTCTTTAGAAGTATAAACAGCTTCGTTTGTATTTTCATTTACAAGACTTAATTGAAGATTTGCCCATGAATTATTTACCTCAGAATGCGCACTTACCTTCAATGGTGCTGAACCTCCCGAAAGGGTAAAACTTTTGGAAACCATCTCCTTATTTTTTACATCTTCGAACTTAATGGTATCCTGAAAAACGGAAGCATTTGTTCTGGAAGTGTAAACATATAATTGAAGCAGACAGATTAAAAGTCCTGCAATACCCAGAATATTTATCGCTTGCTTTATATCAATATAATAAGGCTGAACAATGCCAATCCCAGCGTAATTGGGCATATGAGAAAGCTTGAAAGATTTTTTAATGAAATGTTTAGAAATATGTTTCCCAGCAAAATATTGATTCTTACTACCCCATTGTTCCTGGGAAATCATATTTGTTCCATTCACATATTCTTTATAGGTTGCCAGATTAAAATTAAGCTTTTCTTCAAAAAAACCTGCCGCCGCATGAATACTACATTCTGTGGTTTCATACCATCTGTAATTCCGAGTATGTAATTGTGCTATTTTAGAACTTTTCTTCTTGACATCTTCTGTATGAATAGGATATAGAAGAACCCAATGCCCATCGCTTTCGCTCAGGAAAGCATCATCTCCTTTCTTATCTTTTAAATAATATTCTCTCCAATATATAGTAGCTCCGTATTTACGAACAACAATGGCATCAACAGTATATTCTGTATTGTCAAGAATCCCTTTTTGCCCAACCTCTAGCACTACATTTTCTATCGGCTTTTTAACTAATTTTTTAGAGAAACTTTTTTCAACATCAATAAGATATGAGCATGATTTACAAACGTACTCTTCAATAGAGAACATAAAATCACGGCTATTTTCTGTATTACAAACGGGACAAGTGTAATGCATTTTTATCGATAAATATTGTGTTTTTGAATAATTTTAGCCTTAAAATATTCAATAATCTCGTCAGCTATTTTTTCTACTTTCTCCGTATTATCCTGAAGGTAATTACAAAGGAATACATCAAACGTTAGCTGTTTGAATTCTGGCCAAGTGTGAATACACAGATGCGACTCTTTAAGACAAACCGCAGAAGTAAAACTATTATTTTCAAAAACATGTTCTGTTACCCCTACAATCTCTACTTCCTTTGCTTCTAAAATTGCCTGTGTATGTTTTAGAAAACCCTTACTGTCTAATAATAAAGCTTCTGACTCCGTTTCCAAAGTCAGAAGAATATGTAAGCCTTTATTGCTTAATGATTTCAATGAATTAATTTTCGCAAATATATTATTTTTTCGGCAGAAATACCTCAGCTAACATACAACGTGCGCTTCCGCCGCCGTTTACTTCAATGGTATTTAAGTCTGAATAAATAATCTCGCAGTATTTTTCAATCGCTGAAACTTGTTCTTGATTTAAAGATTGATAAGCAGTTTGGCTCATTACCAAAAACTTTTCACCGTCTTTATTTTGTACCTGAAGCATATTTCCTGCAAATTGCTGCATTTGCTCTTCAGAAATTTCAATAATCTCTTTTCCTGAATTTTTGATGGTCTCAATAACTTTACTTCTTTCCAATTCATTATCGATACAATCAAGGCAAATAACCACGAATTTGTCTGCCATACACATCATAACATTCGTATGATAAATGGGAAGTCTTTCTGAACCTACCGTTTGAAAAGAATGAAAAACAATTGGTGTAAACCCATATTTATCACAGAATTCTCTGAATAATTTCTCATCTAATCGTAAAGAAACTGATCCATACGCCAATTTATTATCGTGATCGAAAATCATACTTCCCGTTCCTTCCAAAAAGTGACCCTGAATTTCCGGTAATGACCAGTCATCAACTTCAGAAACTTCAAAACCCTGATTTTTTATTGTTTCAATAATATCTTCTCTTCTCTCCACTCTTCTGTTTGAAGCGAACATCGGATACAAAACTACTTTTCCATCTTTATGGAAACTCACCCAGTTGTTCGGAAAAATAGAATCCGGTGTGTGCGGATCCAACGTATCTTTTATCGTAATGACATTGATTCCTTTACTTCTTAATTTTTCAGCGAAAATATTAAATTCTGCCAACGCCTTCGACTGAACATCGGCACTCTTTTGGTCAACCTGAAAATAATTGTTTTCTGCCGTTTCTGCGTTATAACCGAATGCAATCGGCTCTATCATTAATACTGTATCTGTTGTCTGCATTTTTTCTTTGATTTTAAAATTAAAAGATTGAAAATTAAAAACTCTCAAACCCTAGAACTTTCCAACACTATTACTCTCTAACAAGCGGCATTGTAGAACATCTCAACAATCCTCCCATTTTAGAAATTTCTCTGTAAGGGATTTCTTCAACGGTCATTCCCCACTCGTTTCTCAGGTGGTTGTTCATTCTTGTGAATGCTTGGTCTGACACTACAATTTCAGGAGAGATTGAGAAGATATTCGGGAACATTTCAAACATTTCTTCGTCTGTAACGTGGAAACAGTTTTCTTCACCGAAAATATCAATGATCAGGCGATAATCACTTTCATCCACAAAACCATCTTTGTAGATAATGCATTTATCTTTTCCAATCGGGTTGAATGTACAATCTAAATGTAAAATACCTTCAAATGGAATCTTATCATTTTTCTTCAACTCTAAATCAATAATTCTCTTTTTTGGAAAGTATTCTTTTAGAATTTCTATCGCGTATTCGTTGGTTCTTGCTGTTTTATAATTTCTATAGTCTTCGCTGAAACATGTCCCGATAAAAAGAAAATCGTCCCAAACAATAACATCACCACCTTCAATATGAGCCGTTTCCGGAAGGTTGATAATTTTTCTCCATGCTACTTTTTCGTACACATTTTTGTAGGCTTCCTGCTCATCTGCTCTGTCGGCAATGACATTGGAAATAATCATTTTATCATCAATCACAAAAGCTACATCTCTTGCGAAAACCTGATTGTAATCTTTAATGATACTTGGGCGTAGAACTTCTACATCATATTTTTTTAAAACTGCTTCAAAAGCATTCATTTCATTAATAATATCCTCTTCTTTAGGATACATATTATGTTGGATTGAGTAGTATGACTTGGCATCATAACTTTCCTCAAGTGCGGGAACGGGTCCCATTGAATTAGGTTGGCCTAAAACTACCGATTTTAGCCTCCCCGTTTCGTTTTTAATGTTTAGTTTCATAAAGATTTATGCAATACTACAAATATAAGTAAAGGTCTCTATTTAAGAAACTTTTGAGCTGTTTTAAAGGGAATATTTGATTTTATTCTGCGAAATCATTAATCTCTAGTTTTAGTTTATTTTTTATTGAACAAAGACAGATTTTATTGCTTCCGAAAGCCCGTTTAGAAGATATTATTAAACATAAGTATCTAATCATTATCAATTTACATAAAAAGCGCATTTATAATTAAAAATAAATTCATACATTAGTGATATAATAATTGATAACAAATTAAGACTTAATTATTAACATCAAAACACCAACACCATGAACAAGAAAAATCCCGTGCTAAAACATGCACAAAAACTAGGAAGAGATCAACAAAAATCAATTAAAGGAGGCATTGGAATCGGCGGACCAAGATACTGCTGTGAATGGAATGACGATGGATCATGCCGAATTTGGACTTGCGGTAACTGTGTTTGTCCGTAATCAAAAAATAATAAACCTGCTTATAAAAGCAGGTTTTCTTTTATCTGGCTCTATTTTCTTCTTCTGTTTTCTGTATATCTTTTGTCTGATATTTCGAGCTTCCAAAATTATAACTTAAAGACAATATTAACTTTTGGGTATCCCACCAATGGGTAAGTCGGTTATCCATAATTTGTTTATGTCTGAATTCTAAGCGTTGATCATAAGAATCAAAAATATTATTAAAGCTCATTTTCGTATTCAGCTTATTATCAAACCATGCTTTTTGTACTGAAATATCAACGGTATATCTTGGCTTAATAATATATAAACTATTCCCGGTTTTAGATTCATAATTGGCAAAAATATTAATGGTATACCCTTTAGGTAAAGAGAAAACCTGATTTAATCTCATCTCATAATTATAAATTTTCAATGCAAAAACTTCATCCAGATACGGTCTAAATTCATGATTGTAATATCCCGCTATCTGAGTGTTTATGTTCCACCATTTTGATATTTTTATAGGGAAACTCATTTCTGCAGTGGCAAAATTCCGATAAGGCAGATTAGTTCCTAAATATTCCAACACATTCGTTTCAGGGTTGTAAATCGGATACCGTGTCATAACATCTGTTTCTTTTCCAATTGTAAACGCTGTCACCCAATTTTTATATCGATACGTTGCTTTGATCTGATTGGTAAAAGACGGCTGCAGGTAAGGATTCCCAATCCAATAATTAAGCGGACTAAAGTAAAATCTGAACGGATTGAGCTGTGAAAAAACCGGTCTTGTAATTTTTCTACTATAAGAAAATGAAAGCTCATTAGATTTGTTGAATGAATAGCTCGCACTGAAAGAAGGCAGCCATTTCAGATAATTTCTTGAGACAACAGAATCTATCGTTACTGCATGAGAAACGCTTTGAGTATTTTCAAATCTTAATCCCGCATTAATCTGGAGTTTATTAAATTTTTGACTGTATGCCCAATATCCAGCCCAGATTTTTTCTTGATATGAAAATTGATTACTCCGTGTAGGATCGAAAACAAATTGCTTATTAACCGACAGCGTATCATACCTAATCATATTATTCGTATTAGTATCACTGAATTTAACACCTGCCTCAAAAGTAGCATCCCCTATTTTTTGAGAAATATCAACTTGCCCTGTATAAATACGAATCTTGTTGAGAAGATCAGATTTCCAATAGGATAAAAGCTGTGAAGTCGGCTTATCGCTATTCGTAAAATCATCTTTTTGTTTATTTTCGACCGAAAGATAATTGCCTAAAAAGTTTAGCTTAAAATTTTTATGTTGGAAAGAATAATCTGTAGCGAGCCCATAATTATCTTGAAAATAGTTCGTAGGATTTTTACTTTCTGTATTAAAAACCAATTGAGTTTCATCTTTATTTACTGTATAGAGTGAACCTAAGCGAATCCGGTCACTCTCTCTAAAATTTCCTCTTACATTCACTCCCACTCTATTTTTGTCATTCAATTTATAATCAACTCCCAACTGAATCGTATACACTTCTGCATCATCTTTTTGGTAAGCCTGGGTTCTCATAACGTTTGTATTTGCCAAACGTTGTAGCGCATTATAACGATATATTGAGATTCCATTGTTATAGCCCAACAGCAGATTATAGCCTATTTTCTCTGTGTTGTAAGAAAGGCTCAGGCTATTTTCTCTATAACTAAATCTATTGATGCTTGTGTTTCCAACATAGCTTCCTTTCCAGC
The DNA here is from genome assembly GCF_900142445.1 of Chryseobacterium polytrichastri. Taxonomy (GTDB): domain Bacteria; phylum Bacteroidota; class Bacteroidia; order Flavobacteriales; family Weeksellaceae; genus Chryseobacterium; species Chryseobacterium polytrichastri. Next base: position 22,938 of record NZ_FRAV01000053.1, read on the forward strand.
CCAGATTGGTATTTTTCTTTAATCTAATATCAATAATACCTTTAAATTCCGCGTCATATTTTGAAGATGGATTGGTGTTTACTTCAATAGATTCTACCATTTCCGGAGACATAGATCTCAGATAAGACTGCAATTCCTGACTGCTCATTACAACAGGTTTTCCATTAATAAAAATGGCAGGGCTCATTCTTCCTCCAATAAAAATTCCATCCTCGGAATCTACTGTTACACCTGGAGTTTTTCTTAAAACTTCGAGAATGTTAGTGGATGTTTTAAAATCTTTATTGCCGGAAACATTCATCACAATATTTCCTTCATTGAGCTTTACATCTCTCCGAGAAGATTGAATAATAACTTCTGAAATTGTTGCAATCGAATCTTTTTGTTGTATAGAATCCGAAACCTTAGCATTGAGAATTTCTTGAGATTTTGCTAAAAATAATGAGAATAGCAACAAGATAAAAATCCATAATTTGGCGTACATAAACTTTAAATTTTATGAAACCAAAAGTATTGGAGATCGATGAAAAAGAGGTTTTGAAGTTTAAATTCCGAAGTACAGAATTATAAATCTAAACCCTGAAACCTAGGCTCAGAAGTGATTTGAGATTGCTTATATAAAAGCGGTGTTGTGTTTTTTATTTTCTTGAAGGTAGAGAAAAATGTAGATTTAGAATTGAATCCAACTTCATATCCTATTTCTTCAAATTTTAGATAAGAGCCATTTTCAATCTTTTCACACGCTTCACCAATTCTATATTCATTGATATAGGTTGAAAAACTTTTACCCAAATTATCATTTAATAATTGTGAAAGCTGATGCGTCGAGATATTCATTTCCATAGCAAGATCATTCAACTTCAAATTCGGATTTTTATACAGCTCTTCCATATTCATCAACCTTTCTAATTTTGAAACAAAGTTTTCAGCCTGTTGATCCGGTATCTTTTTATTAGAATATTTGCTTTCTTCCTTTACTGTTACGGATCTGTTTTTATTGTTGAATAAGATCAAAACGTTTCCATATAAAACCAAAGAAAACACAAGACTTCCACCCGCACAATATACCTGAATCAATCCTGTGGACATCAGTTGATAGGCTAAAAAGATAATCACATTACTTACTAAAATAGGGAGGATAAATTGAGCCGGTTTCTTAGCATCTTTTTTCGAAAAAATATAATATTCATAAACAGATAGAAAAATGAAAACCGTCCATATCCCATAAATAAATCTTGCAAAATAGGTGTCCCAAGTAATCGGGAAAATTAAATATAAAAGCCCTACCATAGCAAGAATTAGCGTCAGAACGCCAAAGGATTTTCTTGTACTTTTAAGATCAAATTGCTCTCGTAAAAAAGAAGAACGGATATAATAATACAAAGCCGGACCTGTAAAAAATAGTGAAGATAATCCCAAATGGGGAATAATACGAGGCCAATCCGGATAGAAATAAATACATACTGAAATTCCTACTCGGATACTTAAAGTCAATAAAATTAATCCTAAAAAGAAATCAGGAATATGCTTTAATTTTTTAACGAACAACAAATAAATACCTAATAAAAGCCCATTAAAGGCTCCTATAACACTAAAAAAAAATAACATTTGCTGTCCGAAACTCATTGTTTATTAGCTTTTTATAAAATGTAAATTTAATGAATTCTGAGATGTAAATTTAGAAAATATTCTAAAATATCATTTCTCAACAATATTTTCTAATCGGTTGAGGATAACTGTTCTAAGATGTTCTTCATTTTTATCTCCCCATTCTCCAAGAACTGAAATAACAGGAATCAAAGTATTCCCAAATTCAGTTAGGCTGTACTCAACTTTTGGAGGAACAACAGGATATATCTTCTTCGTCACAAGCTCGTGATCTTCCAATTCTTTCAACTGCATGTTCAACACTCTTCGGGAAGCGTCAGGGATTTTACGTTGCAGTTCACTTGGTCTTTGATGACCTTCATTAATAAACCATAACAAGCGGATCTTCCACTTGCCATAAGTACTTCACCAATTAAGTCTAGACCGCAATTTAAACTTGGAGGGATTTTTCTTTCATACATTCAACAAAATTAATCAATGTTCTAAAAATAGCAATAGGGGAAAAATTTATCCCTATGTGAATCGTATTTCCGTACTTGCATAAATTGGTCATACATCTGAAATTTGTACAAAATTTAAAAGTATGAACGAGCAATTTAATTTTAATAATGAATTAAGCAACAAAATAGCATTGATAACCGGCGGAACTAAAGGCACTGGAAAAGCTATCGCGGAAAGACTTTTAGCCGCAGGTGCAACAGTTATCGTAACAGCAAGAAACCAACCGGAAGTAATCAATGAAAAAATACATTTCATTTCAGCAGATTTAAGCAAATCTGAAGGAACTCAAAAAGTTGTAATTGAAGTATTATCAACATTTGGAAGGCTTGATATTCTGGTTAATACATTAGGTGGTTCGGAAACTCCTGGCGGTGGCTACTCTGTTTTGAAGGATGAAGATTGGGAAAACACCATTCAAACGAATCTATTAGCTCCCGTTCGTTTAGACAGAGGTTTTTTACCGCAAATGATCGAACAGAAACATGGTGTAATTATTCATATTGCCTCAATTCAGGGAAGATTACCGCTTTATGATTCTACGTTACCATATGCAGCGGCAAAGGCAGGTCTTATTAATTACAGTAAAGGTTTATCAAAGGAGGTTTCTTCGAAAGGAGTTCGTGTTCTTACTGTTTCTCCAGGTTGGATTATGACAGATTCTGCGACGAGAATGATGGAACGAATTGCGGAAAGTTCTAATTCAACAATACAAGAAGCAACCCAAAGCGTAATGGACGCATTGGGAGGAATCCCCATCGGAAGACCTGCACAACCGGAAGATATTGCCGAATTTGTAGGTTTTTTGGTTTCACCAAGAGCAAGTTATTTAACCGGAACTGAGTATGTGATTGACGGAGGAACGATTCCTACTATCTAACTTATATTTAAAACTTTTGTATTTTAGTCATTCATTAAAACTACAATGAGAAAATCTGATAAATCCATTCATAGAATTTGTATCGCTAAAATCAAAAGAAGTACTATGAAACCTTATGATTTCAAATGGGCAACGTTTTATGAAAATAATTCTAAAATTTTATTTCAACATTATCCTTTCGAATTACATGATGAAGAATTGATTATTTGTTCAATCATTATAGATTCAGATAATTTCAGCATTTTAACAACAAGAAAACTTATTACAAATGAAAATGGAACTCTCCATTTTGGTAGTTTAATTAATGCCAAAAATCAATTATATGGAGAATTTAAAAGTAAAGATGAAGATTTTACATTTGGAAAGGTTGAATTAGAAGATGGTGAGATTTTAAAATATTTCATTGAAACAAGAAGAGGTTCCATGATTATGGTGCAAGGGGTAAAAACATCAATAGATATTCAAAAAAGAACAGAAAAACAGGTTGAAAAGGTTGCTAATATTTACAACAATAAAATTGGCAAATTACTTAATGATGATTAAACTTTAAAAACAAAAAAAATCCCAAAGCATAACTTTGGGATTTATATTTATCTGAAACAAATATTATCTGTTTACTAAATCGATATAGTCTCTTTTTTGAGCTCCTTGGTAAACCTGTCTTGGTCTTCCGATTGGGTCTCCTTTGATTCTCATTTCTTTCCATTGAGCAATCCATCCTGGAAGTCTTCCTAATGCAAACATTACTGTAAACATTTCTGTAGGAATTCCTAACGCTCTGTAGATGATTCCTGAATAGAAATCTACGTTTGGATATAATTTTCTTTCGATGAAGTACTCATCTTCCAATGCTACTTTTTCTAACTGCATTGCAATATCCAACGCTTTGTCTTCAATACCTAGTGCACTCAATAAATCATCAGCAGCTTTCTTGATAATTTTCGCTCTTGGGTCGAAGTTTTTGTAAACTCTGTGTCCGAATCCCATTAAACGGAAGCTATCATTTTTATCTTTTGCTTTTGCAACCCATTTGTTTACATCTCCACCATCTTTTTCAATCAATTCAAGCATTTCGATTACCGCTTGGTTTGCACCACCGTGAAGTGGACCCCAAAGTGCAGAAATACCAGCAGAAACTGAAGCAAAAAGACCTGTGTGAGCAGAACCTACCATTCTTACAGTAGATGTAGAACAGTTTTGTTCGTGGTCCGCATGAAGAATTAATAATTTATCTAAAGCTTGAACTACCACAGGATTCATTTCAAAATCAGCATTTGGTAATCTGAAAGCCATTTTGTAGAAGTTCTCTACGTAACTCAGGTTGTTATCTCCGTGGTTAAGCGGCAAACCTTGACTTTTTCTATATGTCCAAGCACAAAGGTGAGAGAATTTAGCGATCATCAATTCAGCAGCATGATCCATCTCTTCTTTAGAGTTTACATTTACCGCTTTCGGGTTGAATGCTGTTAATGCAGATGTTAAAGAAGATAAAACTCCCATTGGGTGAGCAGAACGAGGGAAAGCATCGATGATTTTTTTCATCTCCTCTGCTACGAAGTTATATTTTTTAATATTACCGTTGAAGGTATTGAATTGGTCTGAAGTTGGTAGCTCACCGTGTAACAAAAGATACATTACCTCTGTGAAGTTAGACTTTTCAGCAATTTGCTCAATAGGATATCCTCTGTAGAATAATTCCCCTTTATCCCCGTCTAAGTAAGTAATGTCGCTAAGTGTAGCTCCTGTATTTTTGTAACCTAAATCTAGAGTGATTAAACCTGTTTGGTCTCTTAGTTTTGAAATATCGATCCCTCTGTCTCCGATAGTACTATCCACGATTGGATATTCATATGAATTACCGTCGTAATTCAATATTACTTTGTTGTCTGACATTTATTTATTTTTTTTCTAAATTTACTAAATTCCATAAAATACGGCAAACAAAAATTATCGCTTGCCGTTATTTATAATTTCAATTATCTTTTGATTTTAAATGCTCCTAATCCCGGGAAAATTGCAGTTTCACCTAGAGCTTCTTCAATTCTTAATAATTGGTTGTACTTCGCCATTCTGTCTGATCTTGAAGCCGAACCAGTTTTAATCTGTCCGCAATTCATTGCAACAGCCAAATCAGCAATTGTAGAATCTTCAGTTTCTCCTGATCTGTGAGACATTACTGAAGTGAATTTATTGTGTTGAGCCATTTGTACAGCTGCCATTGTTTCAGAAAGAGAACCAATTTGGTTTACTTTTACAAGGATTGAGTTTGCAATTCCTTCTTCTACTCCTCTTGACAATCTTTCAACATTCGTTACGAATAAATCATCACCTACTAATTGTACTCTGTCACCGATTTTGTCAGTTAACATTTTCCAACCTTCCCAGTCATTTTCCTGCATACCGTCTTCAATAGAGATAATTGGATATTTATTAGCCAATTCAGCAAGGTAAGAAACCTGCTCGCTGCTTGTAAATTGTGCAGCATCCGGAGTTTGGAATTTTCTGTAATCATAAATTCCGTCTTTATAGAATTCTGAAGCAGCACAGTCTAATGCAATCATTACATCATCACCAGGCTTGTAACCTGCTTTTTCAATTGCTTGAAGCAAAGTATCCAAAGCATCTTCAGTTCCCTTGAAAGTTGGTGCAAAACCACCTTCGTCACCTACTGCAGTAGACAAACCTCTAGAATGAAGAATAGCTTTTAGGTTATGGAAAATTTCAGTTCCTTTTCTCAACGCATGAGAGAAAGAATCTGCTTTTACCGGCATTACCATAAATTCCTGAAATGCAATAGGGGCATCAGAGTGAGAACCACCATTGATCAAATTCATCATAGGAACAGGAAGTGTGTTTGCATTAACACCACCTACATATTTATATAAAGGCATTTTCAATTCAGCTGCTGCTGCTTTTGCTGCTGCCAAAGAAACTCCAAGGATTGCGTTAGCTCCAAGACTACCTTTATTAGGTGTTCCATCAAGCTCAATCATAATTTGATCTAAAAGATTCTGATCAAAAACAGGAAGACCCACTAATTCAGGTGCTATTACCTCTCTTACATTTTCAACAGCTTTAAGAACTCCTTTCCCCATGTATTCTGAACCACCATCACGTAATTCAACCGCTTCATGCTCTCCTGTAGATGCTCCCGAAGGAACTGCTGCACGGCCCATTGCACCGTTTTCAGTAAATACATCTACTTCTATTGTAGGATTTCCTCTTGAATCCAAAATTTGTCTCGCTTCTATATAAGAAATGTAACTCATTTTTCCGTTTTTTTATAGTTTATACAAATTTAATCAATTTTCAACTTTTTCACCCACATAATGACTCTATTTTACGGTAATTCTGAGTTAAATTTTAGTTAATTTTAAATCCTATATAATTATAAAATTCTAAAAATTTAAATATTAAGTTACATTTTAAAGACCACTAAAATATTTTTCCTATTTTTCACTTTCTTTTATTAATAGAAATTAAAAAAGCAATTCAAATTTAGTCTCTATTTTTTTGAGCCTGAGTTGTTATTATTGGTTTGTTTTTTGTTTCACTAAATTTGCTGTAATCTATTCACTACAGACAACATATTTTATAAATACATTAAAAAAATTAAATACTATGAAAAAAGGACTTTTAATCACTGTTTCATTGGTAGCTTTATCATTAGTAAGCTGCAATAAAACTGAAAGCGGAAATAAAAGTGTTATCAAATCTGATAGTTCGGAAACAACTATTGTTGATAATAATGGGAAAATAGATTCTTCTACAGTAAGCTCATCTACAATAGAGGTTAACGGACAGAAAACAGAAAAGACAGATTTCGTTTATAAAGCAACAGACGGTGCTTTAGTAAAAGTAGTTTTCAAAAATGATCCTAAAGAAAGTACGGTTGCTATTACAAGCAATAAAAAAACATTCACATTACCAAAAACAGAAACGAAAGGTGATGAAACTGTTTATAAGAAAGATGATATGACAGCAAGGGTAAAAGGAGACAGTCTTCATCTCGAGCAAGGTAACAACGTTATTGAATTAAAAAGAACAAAAATTTAGGCTACAAATGGATTTTATAATTTTTCACAAAAAATTGGGTAAAATCAGATGCTTCTAAACCTTTTTTGATTAGCAGACATTGATGTTCTTAATACCAACCCATATTACATAATGAAAATCAAAAAAATGTACTAAAAGCAATACTGTCAGCAGTAGAAAAGGAGACTGGAAAGGTCTCCTTTTCTACTGCTTTTTAATTTGCCTGTATAGTTATTATTAAAAGCTTTCCTAATCATTCCTATTCATAGGATTCTTACCAGTTTTTCATCTACAAATGTTTCTTTAATGATATAATATCCCAGCAGTCCGGGCAATCCACAGATAAAAACTAAAGTTTCTTTTTCTGTTCTCCGGAAGTTGCTGATTGTGCGGATGCGGAGTTTTTTCTGATATCAATTTGATATTCGCTTTCCGCAAGATCAATCATCATATCGAAGAAAATAACT
>NZ_FRAV01000091.1 GCF_900142445.1 Chryseobacterium polytrichastri
TTGACGTTTTTTGTTTTGCAACTCTAAAATGACAATTTTTATCAAACTTTTAGCCCTTACTCTTTTTTTATTAACAATTTTTAAACAGGCTCTAACTAAAAAATTAAATTCAATGAAAAACAGAACATTAATTTTGACGGGTATGTTAGTATTATCCTCAGTATTCGCATCTGCACAGAAAACTGCTGCAAAAACTAAAACTCTTATTATCGGTCCTAAAACAGGAAACTGCGCAGGAATTACTCAAAGAGGAGCCTGCTATCAGGTAAAAACCAATAAATCACAAAAAGAATGGTCAGATTTTCAAAATCCAATCAAAGGATTTAATTATAAACCGGGTTTTGAATATGTAATTCTGGTGAAAATCCAAAAAGCAAAAGAACCTGTTGAAGGTGTTAATGAAGAATATGTTTTAGTCAAACAAGTTTCAAAGAAAAAATCCAAATAACTAAAAACACTGCAAATGGACTGCCCCCAAAAAGTGTCTAAGTCCATTTGCAGTGTTTTTTTCTAAGGTTCGTGATCTTTCGACACTCTATTTTAGTGGCCTCTACTACTTTTTGAGAAGTAAACTGAGCAAAAAGTTTAAAGTTACTACCGACTCAAAACACAATTATATAGTGGTAGAAAATTTGCTGGACAGGAATTTCATCGTTACTGATCGAGCAAAAGTATGGACAACTTATATTCAAACCAAAGAAGGATTCTTATACCTGACAGCAATTATTGATTTATATGACCGAAAAATAATTGGCAGGAGGCTTGAGTAGTCAAATGAGTACCGAAGAAACAAGCTTAGCGGCTGGGAAAATGGCTTTAAAAAAAATAATACTTCAAAAGGATTGATTTTTCATTCAGACAGAGGCACTCAATTTCAATAGTTTGATTAGTTACATGAAACAAAATATTGATTTTATTGGGGAGGGGACAACGTGCGAAGCTTTTATAAACTTCAGGATCTTGTCAGCAATATTGTATTTTGAAAGTATCTCACCACTTGTAGGTAAGCTTTTGAAAGGCAGTCCCAGGATGGAATCTATTCTCTGGGAAGAGCACAGAAAACCCATCTTTGATTAAAAACAGGACTATATACCATTTAAACGCTGATATTTAAACTGCGTTTAAATATCAGCAGGATTATTAAGATAATTTTTACTATTTAACAAGGCTTCCGGCATATGCACTTAATACGTAAGCCCTGACATGACCCATCAGCATATCCTTCAGAAGCACAGACCTGTGCACATTTCCTATCAGAAATACACAGAAAATTAGAAGAACTTGGAACTGAACATAATTTAGAAGAATCTCCGGCATACACTGTCTTCATTTGATTTCTATTTAATTTTTTGGCGAAACTTTCTTTCGTTTTCATAATATTTAATTTTTAGTTTTTAATTGAAAAATAGATCTGGACTTTATACGCCAGAACATCATGTCTGATCTGAACATTAAAATGCTTACCACAAATAATGACAGTAAATATCAGGTGCCCTATTGCTAGAATAAATGGTTTAAAGCCAGCCTAAAAACAGATCAATCCAAGCATTTTAATTTTGTCTGCAACACACCTCACTCTTTACAAGTAATGCCGAGACTACTGA
>NZ_FRAV01000065.1 GCF_900142445.1 Chryseobacterium polytrichastri
CTGTTTCCTGTAGTCGGTTCTTTGTAGAAGGCATTTTTTAATCTATTCAGATTATCATACTCGTAGTTATACCTTTTCAATAGATCTTCTGTAGAATTTTTCCAGTCAACTTCTGCAATATTACCATTAAATCTTCCGGGAGCAATCGTTGGATTGACAGGATTATTATACCTGATTTCATACCCAAACAATTTTCCGTTAAGGTTAACAGGATCATTAATCTTGGTCATCCAACCTCGGATGTTATATGCATAGTCGATTTACTGAAGAGGAGATTCTTAAGATAGCAAACCATTTTCCGATACATGGAAAAAATGCTTATCAACAAAAAACTTAAAGACTTTTTTGCTAATAATTTAGCTGCACTATAAACAATAAAAACCTCGAAAAATACGAGGTTTTTGTTAAACAGGTTTGTAATTATGAAACCTTATTCTATTCTTAAAATTCGAGGATAGTCAAAATACTCTATATATAACTTATCTTCTTTTTCATTATAACATACTCCTATATAATCAAATCCTTTTTGCTGTTTAATTATAAATGCTTGCATATCAGATATTTTTATTTTAATAGGGCCTTCTTCTTTTTTTACTTTTTTAAATTTTTGTCCATAATGATCTTCATTTGGATCTTTAGGAAAGTCTAAGCCATATTTTCCATTAATCTCCAATTTCTTATTAAAAAAACAATTATACTGAAACAATATAACTATTTCATTTTCTTTTTTTGATAAATGCTCTAATACATCTTTCAGATTTTCATCTACTTCTTTTTTCCTATCTAAGCCTAAATCTTCATATTTATTAAAAGAAATAATTTTGTTAGTTTGGCATGAAATAGGATTTAAGATAAAAAAATAAGCAGTATGGTTAATCTAGTATACATTTACTCGCTAAAATATAGTTGTGGGTAATCATAATATTCTATATACCATTCATTCGCAGGAACACTATAACAAATAGATATATAATCGTAATTATCTTTCAAAGAAAATTTAACTTTCTTTCCATCCGAAAAACTTAATTCTATTTTTCTTTTTAAATTTTTTTCGAGCGTAATTATGGCTGTTTTACCTAAATGCCCACCATGAATTTTATCCTCGTTAAAACTTTTGGATATTTTCTTATTAATAATAACCGATTTATTTAGAAAACACTCATAACTGAGCATTAATATTATTTCGTTATCTTTCTTAGGATATGTTTTATTAAATTCATCTAAATATGTTTTTACTTCCTGTTTTTTTTCTATGGACAATTTATCAAAATTATTAGTATAAACTTTTTTACTTTGACATGAAATTAAATTAACAACTAAAAGGCTTATTGTTAAAAAAATATTTTTATTGATTCTCATTTTGATTTAATTTTTGCTGTTCTTTTTCTTTTCTTTCTCTATTTTCATTTGTAATCCTGATATGATTTTTAATATCGTTTGTTTGAGATGGAACTAAATTAGTTCCTGTAGCATCTCTAAGCTCTGGTTTTTGTTGTACATCTTCAGAATTCAGAAGATTGTTTTTATTCTCCTTATTATTTTCAACTTTACTTGTTTCTGAAAATATATGTGGTAAACTTGCTTTATGAGCAAGTTCGTGAGCAAGTGTTCTAGAGCCGTCCTTGGATGTTACTTCACCATCATATATATTTCCATCAGGCTTATTAGATCCATTAATTGTAACAATTCCCTCATCTGTAAATTTTGATACTGGCTTTGCTAAATTAATTGTAAATAAAGCATTTGGGTCTTCGATAATTTTAACCGTTAAACCATAAGAATTAAAAACAGCAACCTCAATCGTATTAATACTATTTTTGATAAAGTATTATTAATTTACAATGGGATGCGAGCAAGATCCTCGCACCACCGTGGTGCAAACCTTCAGTATATACATAGTTAATATTCCATCATTCTTATTTTTAAAAATTAGCACATCATTTTGATATGCTAATTTTAATATAAATTGATTTACCAAAAGTACTTATCCCTATTTAAATCCAATAAATTATCTACTTCGTTCTCCTCAAGAAATTCTTCAAAACTATTCCATCCTTTCTCTTTTATCAATTGGGCTTCTTCATTATAAATAGGAATTATAAGAGGGAAAATTACATTTTTGTTTTCTAATTTTAGTTGCTGTAAATTATCATCAAAATAAAATGGTAAAGTAAAGTATAATGAATTCATTTGAGTTTGTGAAGTCATTGTAAAATCAAATGATAAAACGTCACCCCTACGCACACCGTTTTCTGCATCAATCAAATATTCAGCAAAGCTAGTTAGAAATGAGGCTATTTCATTTTCATTATATTTTGCCATACAGACAAAAATAAATTCATAATAATAATCAATAAAATATCGATTCATTCCAAGTGTAGAATATGTCCTAATCTCTTCGAAAGGAATATTATCATATACTGAAATTGTAAGATTATATTTTTTATCTACAATATCTGTAGCTCTAGATATTGTACCAATGTATTGTTCTAAATGTTTCACTATTCTCATCTAATGAATGCTTTAAAAAAGCCACAATTTGTGGCTTTCCTGGTAATGTTTTTACTGTATCTTTTCAAGTTCTTCATTTAAATCTCGCGTAAATTCTTGGAGATTTACTACAAAGCCTGTCATATCGTAAATTGGAAAAACATTGATTAAACAATCCCTTTCAGTAATAAAATCCATAATTTCATCTTCTAAATCATCGAGGCTAAGTTCTTTAATTGTATATTTCTCCCAACCTCCTATTTTACATAACTCGGCATATTCTTTTGCACTCCATAAAGGAAGCAGTTTGTAGTCATCTAATTCTGAAAGTACATACTCTCCATCTTCATTAAGTAATGTGAAAAATGTTTCCCAATCTGCCACCTTTTTGATAAAGTATTTATACCTTTCGATAGGTTCTAATGACACTACGTTTTCAATTTCTTTTTGGTTCATATTTTTTAATTAACTGGTCTTTCTTTATTTTTTCTTCCCCCATTATCATATTTATGCTGATTTCTATGATCTTTTCTATTTTGCAGGTGAGAATATTCATAGGAATAACCTTTGGCTGCTTCTCTACCTCTTTCGTGCGCTAAATCTTTGCCAGGAGGATTTCTAATTGTTTTTCTTTTTCCTTGTTCAATTTTATTTATATCGGACTTTAGCCATCCTTTATCAGCTTTACCTAATTTAGGATCAGTAGATAATTCCTTTAATCTGGCTTGTTTACCACTTCTACCTTTATTTGATTCAGATGAAGAGCTTGCTTTTTTATCACTCTGTATATTGTCAATGGTATTCTTAAGAATAACACCAGCTCCTGCAAGTTCTACCGTTCCTTTTGCGAGGGCTGCACCACTAACTAGTGCACCAGCTGCTCCGGGTAAAGTTCCTACACCCGAACCCGATGCTGAAGCCGAAGCTACCAATCCCATTGTTCCCCCTCCAATACTTCCTCCACCATCTAGTGCCATTGCAGCACTCAAAATCATTGAAGCTCCATGACCATTACTCACTCCATTTCTATAGTCCTGAGAATTTGTGGCATACGTATTACGGAAATTAGTTCCCATAACGTTGTCTGCCATTGTAAGCGCAAAACCTTTTAAATGGGCACAACATTCACTAACTGCATCTTCAGGAGCATTACCATCAGGATCCGTAAACCTCATTGGGTTATTGAATGCGTAATTATATGGAGACCAGTCGGAAAACTCTTCACTCAAAGGATCCGGGCTCATCCATCGTACTCCGTCATTCATGTACATTCGGTTTCCGAAATCATAGAAACCTGTTTCCTGCAATTCTTTTTTACCGAATTTGTAATTTTTAAAACTGCCTTGTCCGAAGAAAGCATTACCCGTTTTCAGATGGTTCATCCCAAAAGGATAATAATCATTACCATCTACAATTTCCAGAACACCTGCGCTATTTCTTGCGAAACTTACCCTTACATTTCCTAAATGATCTGAGTAGTTGTAAATATATTGATTTTTTGTATAATCATAGAATCCTTCAGCTGTCGGGAAAAACTGTAAATCGGGAGTTTTAAGATCAGCGATCACACCGCTACCAAAAGGAGGATCTATTGTTGGTTCAATAATTCCAATCGGTGTAAATGCCTGTGGTTCAAAAGCACGTTTTAACTGCACCATCATTTCTGAACTTTCTCCACCGCTGCCTGAAGTTATTGTGTTAAAATACTGAAAACCATCTAAATAATCTGTAGTTTCTTTTGTGGTAATTGTCCCTGCTACACCAACAGACGTTTTAGTATTTTCCTTTCTTACTTTTATACCATCAGCCCTGTATTTGGTTAAAATTTGGGAATAAACCTGATCAAAACCAATGTTTACTGTATTCGGCAGGTTCAAATGGTTATAAGCAATCTTTGTAATTTGCTTATCCATCATATTTTTCATATTCCCATTAGCATCATAATCTATCGGGAAACCTGTCGTTCCTTCATATCCTGTACGGTTTCCGCTGTTATCTTTAATCTTTATTGCCTGATTTCCTGCATAAGTATAGTCAAGATTATCAATAACAGTTGCAATACCGCTTCCATAATCCATTACGGAGGTTCTGTAAAGAGCAGTTACATTTCCGTTAAGATCATAGGTTAGTGATTCCGTATTCTCTTTGCTATAAGGATTGTTAGGGTTCTGATAATAACCTGCCGTTAGCTGATTTAATTTATCATAGGCATATCCATATCTTTTTGGAGTAAGCAAAGGATTTGCACCTAATGTTTCAAAGCTTCTCCAATCTGTCTCTGCAACATTACCGTTAAATCTTGGAACTACATTTTTTCCTGAAAATAATCCGGTATCAGGATTTTCAATTCCGTCTCTGCTTGTGTATTTTGCTTTATAAGAAAACAATTTCCCACCCAGATCTGGGGTATTCATTTGGTTTTTATTGATGTCAGTCAACCATCCTCTGATATTGTAATCGTAATCAATACTCTGTAAATTGTTACCTACTTTTTTATTAATCAGCTGAGAAATATCATTGTAAGAATTGTCTGCCAGCAATTGCTCAACATTGTTGTCTACCTGATGATAATGCTGGACCAATCTTTTTTGATCATCATAGACAAAACGTTCTTTTATCGTTATTCCGGCTTCATCAGCTCTTCTTGCATGCTTCGTAACTGTGTTTTTTGGAGCTCCCGTAAAATCAAGTTCCGATTCTATTTTGGTATAACCGCCTAAGTGATTAATTCTATTTGTTGAAATGAGTCTTCCCTTTGAATCAAAGTAGTTATATGTTTTTGTCCAGTTATTATCCTCAATATTTTTTACATACGAAGCTGTTTGCAGGTTATTGGTTGTGGCATCATCATTTACTCCTAATGTTTGTGACAAGGTATATTGACCTAAAATAGTGGAAGGAACAGCGGGTGCACCTTGAGGATAGGTATCATAATAATTTACCGTCAGCAGTGTCATGCTTCCTGTAGGGAAAGCCCGTTTGTCATAATACACCTCCATGCCTTGTAAGGTAAAAAAGGCTGAACTCCTCTTTTCATTATTCGAGGCATTGTCAGTCATGCTGTTTAAAGCATTCTGCATCACCTGTCTTGTTGCCGTATTGGAGAAGAAACCGGTATAAACCACTCTGTTGAACTGATCATATTTGGTAAACATCCAGCCCTTGCTACCGAAATTATTGTTTACGGTTCTGAGAATTCCGTCCTGTGCTAAAACTGGTCTGTCCTGCTTATCATATACCGTAAATTGCCAGTCTTTTCCGGGCAGTTTCTTTTCTACTTCACGATCCTGTCCGTCATATCTATATTGATAACAGAGGTCATTTAAGATACTCTCCGTGATCATCTTATTGTTTTGCTCAATTTGTTTTACGGCTTTTGGAGTAATAATGAATGCCTTCTGATTATATTCATTATACACATAATACGTATCAATATTCTGCGAACCGTCTGTTCTGCGAATCAAAACAACTTGACCTTGTCCGTTTTCAAACTGAACCACAGGATTTCCATCTTCATCCGTTACCGTATTTTTATACAGTACACTTGCAGGATAATATCCTGAATTATCAGAGGAAATAGACAAAGCAGAAATGGTATTTGAAATATTGTTTACCGTATGGGTTGAAGTATTGGTCACAAACTTTCTCACTTCACTCCCTGCATTGGCTTCATACCTGAATTTCTGAGTATGTCCTGAACTGAGTTTCCATGCATCCCCCGCATTCGCCTGTTGTAAAACCCTGTCTAATGGTGAGTTTTCAATTTCTGTTTCTGCATATGCGTTGGCGACACCATAATATGAATTCGCTGTACTTTCATTCGTAATTCCGGAATGAATTAGTGAATTTTGATTAGCTACGGGAGTAGGCAGGATATTTTTTGTCTGTCTTCCGAATCCGTCATACGTAACAGGGGTTACCAAATCTTTTCCTGTAGAACTTGTTTTTACATTGATGATTTGTTTTGCTCTGCCTAATCCGTCAAAATAGGTAATGGTCTCTGATATTTTACTGCAATCATTATTTAAGCAGTTTTTAGACTGCACATAATTTTCGGTATTAGATTGTGCATACGATATTCCTGCGACCATCAAGCCGAATATCGAGAGTGCTTTTTTTATGAATTGTTTTTTCATGATGTGTGCATTTAAGGTTTATAGTTGTAATTGAACTGCTTCACTGTTCTCAGCACGTAGTTTCCTGCGCTGTCTTTTTCTCTCACCTTTACTTCTTTTAACCTGTTTGCAGAATCATAGAGATAAATTTCTCTCACTCCTGTAGGTGCAGTAATACTCGTTACCCCAATCAGTGGATCATACGTATAAGTTGTTATTTTCTTGTCTGCAAAAAAAGAATTTTTCCTGAAGGCAGTTAGGGCATCGAGCAACAACCCTTCTTTACTTGGATCAGCCGCATCTTCATCTGAAGCTGAAACTACAGCTGATGGAGAAACCTGTCCCGTCAACTGATCATACGTTATGCCTTCAATCTGCGCAATGGGCTGGGTGTTGTTATAGCCCCAAACGATGGTGACAGGAGTTCCAAGTTTTGTGGTGTATTGAAGTAGGTTTCCTTTTTCATCATACTTATCATAACTCACCTCTGTAGAAACTATATTATTTAAAATATCATACGACAATTCTGAGCTTGGGAACAGATTACCCGGGTTGTCATACTTTGTCTCTGTTTTTGAAATAAGCTTTCCTAATACATCATTAGCATCTTTCTTTTGAATGGTAGATGTTTCCAGAGGAATACCAATCATGTTGGCACTAATAAGTCTTTGGTCTGCTTTTTCATGAGCATACTGATAATTGGTTTCCGTGATCTTGGAATCCGAATGTGTCGTTACCTCCTTAATCGGATAATCTCTTGTATTGAAGATTATATCTTCAGTGGCCTTCAATGGGTTTCCATTGAAATATTCTATAGACTCAGAATGATTTGGATTAGCTTTTCCTATGATTTCACGCACAGGTAAAATGCGCATCATGCTACTCACATTGGAGCGGCTACCACAAAAAGGATTTAATTGTTGATTCTGTATACAATTGGTCACATAATTTTCATAAGAATTAAAACGCCCTGCATACACATACTCAGAATAGGGTGAATTGATGTAACTTACATTTACTCCTGTAAGAATTTTTGTATCATAGGTATTATATTCAGTATCCTTTTTATACAAATTTATATTCATATTATTCTTTTTCTCATCCTTCGTTAGCAATCCTCTTTTATAATCGTAATTATCTACAGGAAGAAATGGCGGTAGTTCAGGAGAAATATAGAGTGGATTAGGCTTATCGATTGGTGAGGTGTAAGAATATTCAGTTTTTCCTTTATCTTTTTCTGAAACTGTTATATTCTGATATCCTACATCTGAACCTTGTGTTTTCTGAACAGGAAGAAAATTCCCTGATGAGTATATCCCAAATGTATTTCCATAAGGGTATGGACAGTTTCCAACCGACATACCTCCACATTTAGCAACAAATGTATTGGTATAATTATACTCGTAGTTGAGTACAGGCTTTGGAAACACCAATGCTCCGCTGCTTTTTCCTAAATCCGAAAAATTCTTATAAGAAAATGTAGTTGTTTTCTGTGGAACGGTCTCATTTGGATCATCATAATAACTAATATTATTAATTCTTATTCCACCTCCATAAAGCCACTGTTGTTGAATAGGGCTTTTTGTTTTGTATTGTCGCGTCCTAAAATAGGTTTACAGAAAATATACTTATTATGGAAAAACGAGATAGGAATAGAGAAAAGCGTACACAACGAGATTATACAATG
>NZ_FRAV01000068.1 GCF_900142445.1 Chryseobacterium polytrichastri
GGATTTTTTTTAGTTTAGCGACACTAATTTCCTAATCCCTTTTTTTATTTCAAATAAAAAATAAAAGTTTCTTTAAGTCAAGATGACTTCAATATGAACATTGGAAGTTTGAACAAATGGAATCGATAAATTTTTCAAAAGAAAAAAGATAAAAAAAGAAAGCCTTTCATCCATTGTTGAAGATTTTAAAAAGTAAGTTTATGATGAAAAATACTACCTGCAAGGTGGAGATTTTTCATCATATCCATCGGACTTGAACTTGTCTTTTAATAATCTGAAACGATACCTTCGTTTTCTTTTATTTATTTTTTCATCAGTCCTTTTATGACCTTCTTATCTTTTTGCTTTTTTGCAGTACCGGAATATCTTCAGAGTCATATCGAATTTGAGTATCACCAAAATTTAATAAAGAAATTATTTCAAAGCTATTTTCTTGAGTTTTAAAAATTTCCTCAAATGCAGAAAAAAGAATATTATTTTCCTCACAAACTTTTTTACCCACTCCATTGACGATACTGATTAGTTTTTCTTTCGTTGTATCGAATAACCCAGGTTGTTTCAATTTTTCAAATTGTAGCGCTTTTATTAAAGTATCTTTTGCAGAATCCAAATACTTTTGTTTTTCAATGGAATAAATAGTTACGTTGGATAAAACACTTGATAATTTCTTCTTCAATACGGAGATTTTTTTTGTAAGATTAATATTCTTGCTTTGAAGTTCTGAAATTATTTTGGTTTTTAACTGTAAAACCTCTCTGTCTTTGATCAATTTTACATTATAGGATTTAAAAACTTTCTCATAGTTTTCAATGGTCTTATCTATTTTAATCCTATTAAATCCTAAAAAGTTGTTTTCCTTCACAATGAAATTTTTAAACTTTTGAGAACCTACTTCGCATTTCATTTCATTTATTTTTTCATTGAGAGCCTGATATTCCTCTTCTTTTTTTTGAATTTTAAACTCTATAGCTTCAAGTCTTCCTTTAGAGCCTTCAACCCCTCTTTCCATTCCTAAGCATTCAGCGGTAATATCCTGCATTTTAGAATAGTGAAATGACTGATGCTTCAATGTTTTACCAGTATCTAAATCCTGCCAGTCGGCAACTAAATGAGCATGCAAATTTGGCTTCCATTCTTTGATATCTTTATCCAAGTGACCTTCATCTTTATGAATAGTAATTTGAAAAATTCTGATCTGAAGCTCTTCCTGAAGCTTTTTAGACAAGTAGTGTAGATCTTGCATCGTAGTGTTTTCCTTAATCACAACTACGGCTTCACGAATCGGCATAGCATTCTTTTGTAATTTCCTGCCTGACTTTTCTTTACAGTAAATTTCTATTTTACGAAGTCTATCACCAATTTTTTCTTCAGACCAATATTCATTCTTTTGGCTTAAATCTTTTCGGATATAATCAAATGTTTTTCTTCTGAAATTATGAGCTTCAGAATTTAATTTAGCAGCCTTGAAATTGATAGAGGTTTTCATTGTGTACCACAAACGATATTAATAAATGTAATATAAGTTTGTTACTACATTTTTTCCTAAAGTTGCATTATTTAGCATAGTTTGGAATCTAATGTCGTAATAACAGAATGTATAAAACAATCTATACTAGTGATTTTAGAAATACCATATATAAAACTAGAATAGTAGATTCAAAAACCATATTAGATATCTTTCTTAATTATCTTTCTGTATTTCAATAATAATATTTTTGCAGTAATGGATGTATTTGAGGAATATAAAGTGAGGAAATCGTCAGAATTCCAGCGTTTGATTGGTGTTAATAAGGGTGCTTTTATATTTCTTAAAGAATTAGATGTTTATAAATCGGAGCTTTGGACCCGTAAATTAGGCAATAGAAGTAGTATGTCTCCAGAAAATCAAATTCTAATTTACTTATTGTATATAAGAAATTATGAAACCTATTTAACCTTAGGTAAAAGATTTAGGATTAGTGAATCTTATGCTTATAAGAGATGTAAGTTTACAGAGATGATTTTATTGAGGTGTTTGAATTGTCCTGATATTGGGAGTTTAAAAATGAGCCTAGAAACCAATTTAGTAGCTATTGATGTATGTGAGCAAGAAATAGAGCGTCCCTTAAAAAATCAAGAAGATTATTATTCGAGTAAAAAAAGCGACATACGATAAAGGTATTAATCATCGGGTGTATTTTGATAGGATTAATCAAAGGGATTAGCTTTGCTGTAGGTACTGTTCATGATTTTCAGATGTTTAAAAACCAATCGGTTGAAATGGCTAAGGATATTACCATCTTAGCAGATTTAGGTTTTTTAGGAATTCAAAAGATTCATGAAAATAGTATTATTCCACACAAAAAATCGAAATTTAAACCACTTACCGAGCAACAAAAGGATGAAAATAAAAAGCAGGCTTCCAAGAGGGTAATAATAGAACATATCAATAGAGATTGTAAAATATTCAGAATTTGCAGCAGTAAATATCGTGGAAAACACAAAAACTATGATAAAAATTGGAGAGTAATTACTACTATCGTCAACCTTAAAAGAACAACAAGAAATTTAAAAATGACAGAGTTTAATTAGGAAAGATATCTATTATAAAATGTCATCGAAATATTATATGATTAAAGACAGAGTAGTGAACATTTTATAGACTAGAAACCTTGAAAAAAAATCTTATAAGGTATAATTCTTCATATTCTCTTAAAATGAAAAAGTAAATATTACGGATTTGTACTTCTTTTATTTTGAATGATTTTAAAATCTTCATTTATTTAAACCAGAAATAAAATCCTCGTAGAGCGAAGCAGAAACTTTGTTAGGACGTAAGGACTTTCAAAGTTGCGAATGAGCTCCTAACTTCTCCATGTAGTTGTTAAATGGAACACATTTTAATAACCAATAAATTCATTCTTAAAAGAATTTTAGGAACATTACTTTTTATAAAGCAGGCTTGGTTTTGATTAATGATTAAAAAGTACAAAACGAATCCATCTGCATATTGTAAATTTTAGGGTGCCTAACTAAAAGGTGGACTTTTTAAAATTATTAGAGCTAATTGAAAGAACAAACTATGCTAAAATATAAGTTGGTTGTATCAATATGCAGGTACATATTTGCGTACCTACCAACAGAAAAAAATTGTAATTCCATTTATTAATACCTCTATCCATAAAAGGCTTCTGATTTAAACATTCATTGACAAACTAAGCCAAATAGTTCCCTACAACACAAGTGTAAAAGCATACCTCCTTTTTCATAATTAATTTTCTGAAAAATGAAAATATGCTGCATAAAGAAACTGTCAGTAAGGAAATGTGGGAACTTCTTCAACAACTGATGAAAGATGAAATACTAAGCGATTTTACTTTGGTGGGTGGTACTGCACTCAGTCTAATGCTGGGTCATCGCCTAAGTATTGACATTGATCTGTTTACAACTAAACCGTTTGACGAGAATTCTATCCTAAACTATTTTGCTAATATCTATCCTGTTGAAGTTAAAAATAAGTTTGAAAATACATTGCTTTTGAAAATATCTCAAATCAAGGTCGATATCCTTGCACATCAGTACCAATGGCAATTGCCTACAATAACAAAAGAAAACGTTAGGCTCGCATCCCTTGAGGATATAGGTGCAATGAAACTTCACGCTATATTTCAAGATGGAAGCAGAATAAAGGACTTTGTCGATATGCATTTTCTATTGGAACACAATTCCCTTAAGACTTATCTTGATTTTTATCAAAAAAAGTACGGAGGAAATCCCTCTCTTGCTGCTTTAATTTTATTACATTATGAAAATATCGATATGGATGTACAAGTTAAGATTATGAAAGGTAAAGATGTAACTTGGCAAAAAATAGAAGAGAGATTAAAAAAATCAGTGTACAACCCATTACTGAAGTTTACTAAAATCAAGGAGCAAAATAACAAACAAAAAGGACGTGGATTCAAGCGTTAAAATTTCATATCTCACTAATATTCAGTAAATTTATATTATGAAAACAAGAAATAAAAAAAGTCGGTCCTTTGATCTCGATCCTGCATTTTTTTGGGATTATGATTTAGATGCGATGGATCTTGATAAAGCCTATAAGTCAATTATCGGTCGTATTGTTGAACGTGGTAATCAAAATGAAATTGACATAATTGTAGAATTTTACACTTACGAAAAAGTAATTAAAGCAATTCGTGAGGAAATTCATTTCTTGCCAAATTATGCAATTGATAAAGCTTTAGAATTTTTTCCGGAACTTAAAAAAGAGGAGATGCACTGCTATCTAAACAGAAAAGATAAACCTTACCATTGGATTTAGATTTAGAAAATGTTTGTTGTAGATAAGACCTAAACCAATAATACTGCTGAGAAAATAATTTCTCAGCAATAAAAATTGAGAGGTGCTAATTTCGTGAGGAAATCATTGGTGAAAATTAGCTTCTTTTTCCTTTTGACAAAAAATGTAAGGTGTCAGCTTTTTAGCGGACTTCTTGCATTTTAAACGATTGTGTAAAAATTGCAATGGCAAAACGACACTATGTGGCAACTATAATATAGCCTCACAGAGCATGCGAACCGATCTGTAAAATTGTGAATGTTCTCCTATCTTCTCCGTACAGTTATTAAAAAGTCAGTATTTTAAAATCTAACTACATTGAATTTGATTTTAAAAATCTCCAATAAATATTCTGCATGGCTTAGTAGTAGTTCGAGTCAGGCAAAAGCAAATGTTTGCTACGGGTTTTGCGCTAGCACTTCATTATATACCAATAAAAAAAGTTTTTTAGCAGTAATACCAAAATGAAATCTAAGTGCTCACTCATCCAGAATATTTGCTAGATGTCCATCTACATTTTCGTTAATATCATTTTTAATTTCGTTCCAAACTTTTTTTCGACAAATAAGCAACTCATCACTATTTAATCTATAAATATCTTTACTAATTTCTCCTCTATCCATCCCATGCCTATATCCACTGATACTTCCGAGGGTATCAAAAATAAGACAGTTTTCCGGATGATCAACTTCAGGGTTTAATAACAAAGGAAGCTCTAGCTGTAAATAGGTTGAATTGCATAGCAGTCTACTCTAACAAGTGTTAAATTTCTACCCGTTGTTGCAATAGGATTATGTGGCTATGCTCTAATCCCTATGATAGGAAATTTGTTTCCTTTTGCATTTTTCCATTGCACTTAGGGCATGCAAATAGCAGATTCGTCCATTCAAGCCCAATAATATCCACTTATTTCAATGTAGTCGTTCTATCCTGATTGCACTTTTGCTTTAGGCCTGTAATGTTCAACTTGCAATGTTGCTGAATGTTCAATTCGAGATTCACAATAATTGCATTTAGGCTGCTCACCTGTTGCAAGTTGGGTTTTATGAATATAATAGGCTTTCAATAAATTTATCACATCATTGTGTGGATGCTATGTAGAATTATATATATTATCTTGATACCACTACTAAGTATATCAATTATTTATATTAATGCTTTAAAGCTAGAGAATATTATATTACAAAATTACATATATACAATTGTACATACTACTGCTTTTACATTTGTATGTACTTACAGTTTTAAAACTATATGCAAGTAACTTAATACATCCCAACAAATGGCAAAAAAAAATTCACTCTATTATTCCTAATATGACCTTTTTGTCAACATATCCTTTATTTCCTCTTAACAATAAATAATAACAAATCCTCAAATTTATAATTTGAGGATTTTTACTTCAGATCACTTTTAAGCTATTAGAGATTACATTAATATAAATTGCATAATTTATTTTGGAATTGAATTGAATTGAGAGTTAAGAGATTACTTCTTCAACATTTTTAAACAACCTCTTTGTTTTCCATTAAGATATTTTTGAGAGCAGACATATCACTACCAACCTTTCGATCTTGTATTTTAGCATAATGTTGTGTCATTCTTATATTCTTATGCCCAAGCATTTTACTCACAGTTTCTAAAGGCACTCCATTGTTAAGCGTAACTGTAGTAGCAAATGTATGTCTTGCAGTATGAAAAGTGATATCAAAATCAATTTCGCATAAATCTCCGATTTCCTTTAAATATTCATTCATCTTTTGATTACTAAGTACAGGTAAAATGGTCATTTCATTGATGCATTTCGGATCATTTTCGTATTTGTCCAAAATTTCAAGTGCGTCTTTTAGTATAGGGATACTCGCCTCAACATTGGTTTTGGTTCTTTTTATTTTAATCCATAATCCCCCGTCAATTCCTTTTGTGATGTTATTCTTTGTAAGATTCTTCACATCAATGTAAGCAAGACCTGTATAACAACAGAAAACAAAAATATCCCGAACAACTTTCAATCGTTCTGTAATGAATTTCTTTCCCTGAATTCTTCTTAATTCTGCATCAGTTAAAAATCTTACATCTACATTTACTATTTTAGATTTATAATTTGCAAAAGGGTTTTTACTGATCCATTCATTATCAATACAGATGTTAATAATCTTTTGAAAGTTTTTAATATACTTAACAGCGGAATTATTACAGCAGTTTCGTACAGTACGTAAATAAAATTCATAGTCAGCTACAAATCCCGCATTAATATATCGAACATCAACATCGGCAATGTTAAATTTCCATTTCATAAACGCCTCAGTATGTCTTAAAGAAGTCTCATATCTTTCCCAAGTTCCCTTGGAGTATTCTTTTCCTATAAGCTCTTCCATCTTTGAGTTATGATCCTTAAAAACCTCCATGAGGGTAACTTTTCTTTCCTCAATTCCTAAATATCTATTACGAAGATTTTCGCAGTTGATTTCCTTCCCTTCATTAAACAAATTACTGTAGCATTCAAATAACCTAGCCCTTACTCCCTCTAAAAAAGAATTTAATTGTTTTGTTCCAGAAGTATTGCCATTTATTTTTCCAGACTTCGTAGCCCATTGTGATGTTTTAATAATTTGCCCCGTTGAAATTTCTGTTCTCTTACCGGAAATGGTAATTCGTAAATAGACTGTAGAAATTGTAGAATTGTTTTTGACTTTTTTTGGATAAAAAAGTACACTGTAGGTTTCCATAACTTGAGATTTTAAAGATTAATAAATGTATTTGCGAATCTTTAAACCTACAAGATGTTCAATAGATGAATAGGCTGTTTAGCTGATATTCGGTGAGTAGAGAATAAGACTTTGGATCAGTCTCAAAAGTTGGGGAGAAAATAAAAAATGCTATTTTTGTATAATGCTAAATGATGCCGAACTGCTTAAATTATTTTTACCTGAACTGTTGATTGAATATTTTGAGATTGTAAAATTTGAAGAAGAAAACCAAATTCTACAT
>NZ_FRAV01000069.1 GCF_900142445.1 Chryseobacterium polytrichastri
AAGGAATATTGGTAAATACAGAGCAAGAGCAAAACCAATAGTTCCTAAAAATCAACGAAATAGCTTATGAAATACACTAACTTAATGACATTGGGCTTTAGCCCATTCCTATTGATACACAACATTGTGTTATTAGTGAAAAAATTAGTGTAATTTGTGTTTAACAATAGCTCGGTGCAGTTTTTGTATTTAATCAACAAAGCCTTAATTATGAAATTTGAAAACAATAAATCCGGAAACGGCGGAGTTCTTACGCTAAATAACGAAATCAAAGAAATAGGAAGATTAACCTACACCATTTTTCCTGAAGATCATAAATTAATCATTTCCTTCGTTTTAGTTCACCCTGAATTTGAAGGCAGAGGAATGGGAAAATATTTGGTTGAGGAAGCCATCAAATTCTCGCGAGAAAATAATTGGAAGGTTTATCCACACTGTTCTTACGCAAGAGCTGTAATGACGAGAATGAGCGATGTAGATGATATCTTTTTAAAGAATTAAAACATCATTCACCAATATATCCTCAATATTATCCGGGTAGTTTACTTTAAGATGATGATCAGAAGCTACCCAATCTCTTATTTCATTTAATGCTAAAACTTTAGAATTCGGAATTCCCATTTTATCTAAAGCACAAGCATTGCATTCCTGCTCGTATTGGTTATGAATAGGAATAACGAATAATTTTTTATCCATAAAAAGGGCCTCAGCAGGAGTTTCGAAACCGGCGTTGCATAAAATACCCTCACAGTTTTCAAAATATTTTAAATATTGAATTTCATCAATTGGGAAAACTTCAACGTTTCTTACTTTAAACTGAATTTTACTGTGCTTTGAAAACACTTTCCATTCAACAGGAATTTGCTCTAAAACTTTAATAATATTTTCATCAGAAAAACTCGGTAAATAAACAAGATAATAGCCTTTTTTATCAGGATTAAGATTTCTTATTTTATGGCGAATAACAGGTTTTTTGATTTGTGGGTGATAATTTTCAAAATGAAAACCTATCTTCCGTTCACTGGGAACGTAGTATTTCAGAATCATCTCTCCAAGAAAATCTTTCTTATCTGGTTTCGGCGTTTCAGCAAAACTCATGGACGCCTGATGACTTAATTCTATCATAGGAAGCTTCTTGAGTTTACTAGCCCAACCTGTCAACGGTTCGTAATCATTAATAATTAAATCATACTGTTTTAACTCTAGTTCCCTAATCGTTTTGATTGCTTCAAAAAACTTATTCTCCACAAACGTTTTTCGATAGGATAATCCTCCGGTTTTGTTATAAAGAAGGGAAATACCTTTATGTTGAAAGTTAATGTCGAAATCAGCCTTTAATTGCGATTGATGACCACTGATCAATGTATCAACCGAAGCGTATTTTTTAAGAATGGGAATAATTTCCTGTGCTCTTGCGACATGTCCGTTTCCGGTACCCTGAAATGCGTATAAGATTTTCATTTAGGAAAAATTGGTTACTATTTTTAAAAGCTCAGAATTATCCATATCCTGAATTTCTTCTACTTCATCATCTTTCAACAAATGTTTATGCTCATCATAATAAAAGATTTTCCATTCTTTCTCATTATATTCCAAAGCAGATAAATTTTCTATCCAATCTCCGGAATTCAAATAAGTACAAGATCCTTTTTTATTGATAACTTCTCTGATTTGAGGTTGGTGAATATGTCCGCAAATAACATAGTCATAATGATTATCGATGGCCAACTCAGAGGCCGTCAATTCAAAATCACCGATATATTTCACCGCTTTTTTCACATTGTTTTTGATCTTTTTTGAAAATGAGTATTTCTCTTTCCCCATTTTATCTAAAAACCAATTTACAACATTATTGATTACAATTAATAAATCATACCCTTTTCCTCCTAATTTAGCAATCCATTTAGAATGCTGGACAGATGCATCGAAAACATCCCCATGGAAGATCCAGGTTTTCTTTTGATCAATGTTTAAACAAATTTTATTGCAGACTTTAAGCTTACCCAATTGAAAATCGGTAAACTTTCGGAACATCTCGTCGTGGTTCCCTGTGATATAGTACACATCAGTATTTTTGGTGGCCAAGGAAAGAATTTTCTTGATCACCTTCAAATGAGGTTTAGGGAAGTAAGACTTTTTGAATTGCCAGATATCGATAATATCACCATTCAAAACTAAAATCTTAGGCTGAATAGAATTTAGATATCTTAATAATTCTTTAGCCTTACATCCATAAGTTCCCAAATGAACATCCGAAATAACAACTAACTCAATATCTCTTTTCATAGTTTTATGCAAAGAAACTAATTGAAAGTTAACTGTATATGAATGTTATATTATTTTTATAGAGAGTTCATCAACTCTTCCGTAATTTCCATATTGTGATAAACGTTTTGTACGTCATCATCTTCCTCGAAACGGTCAAGCATTTTCATGTTTGCCTTGAACTGCTCTTCTGTAACTTCTTTTGTATTGTTGGCGATTCTTTGAAGTTCTGCACTCTTCACTTCAATTTTAAGCTCATCTAGTTTATGAGATAAAGAACCGAAATCTTCAAAAGCAGTGGTGATCATCACTTCCTCTTCATCTTTTTCAACATCTTCTGCTCCACCGTCGATCATTTCCATTTCGAAATCATCCCAATCCATTTTGATCTGAGCAATATCGATACTGAAAACACCTTTTCTGTCGAAGATAAAAGCTAATTCACCATTCTTGCCTAAGTTACCGTCAAACTTATTAAAAACAGCTCTTACATTGGCAACCGTTCTCGTAGTATTATTCGTTGTACATTCTACGAAGAAAGCAACACCTCCTTGCCCATATCCTTCATATGTAATCTCTTCATAGTTCTCTGCATCTGCACCACTTGCCTTTTTAATTGCTCTTTCAACATTATCCTTCGGCATGTTTGCTCCTTTGGCATTCTGGATACATCTTCTCAATGCAGGATTTGCCTCAACATCAGGTCCACCAGCTTTTACAGCTAATGCGATATCTTTTCCTATTTTAGAAAAAGTTTTGGCCATTTTATCCCAACGGGCCATTTTAGAAGCTTTTCTATATTCAAACGCTCTTCCCATTTTTATTTTAAATTTTCAACAAAATTAATTAAAAGTAAACGAAAAAAAAATACCCCCAGAGAACTGGAGGTATTTATTATTTAGAAAAATTAATTATTTTTTCTTTTTAGCTGGAGCTTTCTTAGCTGTAGCCTTTTTAGCTGTAGCTTTTTTACCTCCTTTTTTAGTAGCTTTTTTAACTTTTACTGGAGTTGGATCTGCGTAATCTCTTTTTTGAAGAGCACTCCACTGAGCAGCATCAGTAACAGCTTTTACAACTACTTTTCTGTCAACTTGTCTTTCAGCATCAGAAGCTTTTGCAGGAACTGTAGCTTTAGCAGCACCTACACCAATAGATTTAAGAGCATTAGCATCTACACCTCTAGCATCTAGTGCAGCAACTACAGCAGCAGCTCTTTCTCTAGATAATTTCAAGTTGTAAGCAGCAGCACCTTTAGCATCAGTTCTACCTTCTAATAGATAGTTACCTCCGTCTTTCTTAATCAAATCAGCAGCTTCGTCTAATGCAGTTTTAGATTCTGCTTTGATAGTTGCTTTATTGAAATCAAAGAATACACTTCCAAACTTAGCTTCTAATTCGATTGCAGTTTGTTCTTTTGGCTTAGGACATCCGTTGTATTCAGGAAGACCTGGAACTGTAGGACAAGCATCATCTTTATCAAGGATACCGTCACCGTCAGTATCTGGCCAAGGACAACCGTTGTTTTCAGCAGGACCTGCAACTGTAGGACAAGCATCATCTTTGTCGATAATACCGTCACCGTCAGTATCTGGCCAAGGACAACCGTTGTTTTCAACTGGACCAGCAACATCTGGACACTGATCGTCTTTATCTGGAACTCCATCACCGTCAGTATCAGGACATCCTTGGAATTCAGGTAAACCTGGTGTATCTGGACACAAATCGTCCTTATCTAAGATACCATCATGATCTCTATCTCTGTTACCAAATCTGAAGTTCAATGAAGCAGAAGCTTGCCAGAAGTTAGCAACTGTAGATTTGTCACCTGGAGTTGATACGTAATCTCCTTGTACACCTAAACCGAAGTTTTTAGTCAACCAGAAATTTACACCAGCACCAGTAGAAACTGTAAAGAAGTTAGCTTTACCATTTTCGTTACCGTTATCTCCATTTTGAACCCACTCTCCGTTAACATCAGTTCTTGGGAAAGTAAGAGCAGTATAGTCATGTCTTAAGTAGTTAGCACCAACTCTTAAATATGGATCAAACCAAGATTCTTCGTTCCATAAAAGACCTGCAGCCTTCACTTGTAAACCAAGACCAGTCATCAACATAAACTCTTTACCCATGTTGAATCTTTTGTTCTCAACATTCCCAACAGAAGTCTGCCAATCTACAACGAAACCTTTCGCAACGTTTCTTGCAACTGTAAGCTTAGATAATGGAGGTGTAATAGAGAAGTTGTTCGTATTGAACATTGTCTTCGTTAAATTTTTAGCAGAGAACGTATTACTGAATCCAGTTCTAACTGCTGTGTGATTTTCCGCATGAGCACCAACCCCGATCATCCACGGATTGTTGGTAGTCTGAGCGAACACAGTAGAAGCAACAGTAAGCGCCAATGCTGAAATTCCTAATTTTAGATTTTTCATAGAATTAAATGATTAAATAATTGATAATGCAAAATAAATATAATTTTTCTTTATAAACAAAGTTTTTCAAATGATTTTTAACTTTTCTTTAATATTCTGTCCAGATTTCGTTTGTTTTCTCTATCTTTTATGCTCTCCCTTTTATCAAAAAGCTTTTTCCCTCTTCCCAAGGCAATCAGCACCTTCGCTTTGCCCCTATCATTTATATACAATTTTAAAGGAATAATCGTATTACCTGCATCTTTTAGCTTCTTTTCAAGTTTTTGCAATTCTTTTTTGTGCAAGAGCAATTTCCGTTCCCTTTTTGTTTTATGATTATAAAATGTTCCCAATTTATATTCATCAATCATCATATTAATGATATACAATTCCCCATCAATAAACTGACAGAACGATTCTGTTATGGAAGCCTTTGAAGAACGTAACGATTTGATTTCAGTACCTGTTAAAACCATACCTGCTTCCATTTCTTCGATAAATTCATATTCGAATCTGGCTCTCCTATTTAATATATTGACTGTTTTTTCAATCTTCATTTTAGTATTCCTAGTAGTTATATTAAGATTGAATTATCTTCAATCCTATATTAAGTCATCTCTTTGAGACTTCGTTTTTTGTAATTTCGTTAATGAAATATATAAAAAATACCCCATATTTAAAAACTTGAATATTACATTATTACGAAATACCCAAATTCTTTTCGTATTTTTGCGCCAAATTTACAAAACTATATGTTAACAGTATCTAACTTATCTTTACAATTCGGGAAAAGAGTTCTTTTTGATGATGTAAACATCATGTTTACCAAAGGAAACTGCTACGGGATCATCGGAGCAAATGGTGCAGGAAAGTCTACATTCCTTAAAATATTAACAGGAAAGCAGGATCCAACAACAGGACATGTATCTCTGGAACCAGGAAAAAGAATGTCAGTTTTGGAGCAGGATCACTTTGCATACGATCAATATACTGTTCTGGAAACTGTTTTAAGAGGAAACACAAAATTATTTGAAATAAAAGAAGAGATGGACGCTTTGTACGCCAAAGAAGACTTCTCTGATGAAGACGGTATTAAAGCAGGTGAACTTGGGGTAGTTTACGATGAAATGGGAGGATGGAACTCGGAATCTAATGCACAGACCATGCTTTCTAACGTAGGTATTAAGGACGACATGCATTGGCAAATGATGGGGGAACTTGAAAACCAGGACAAAGTAAAAGTTCTTTTGGCTCAGGCTCTTTTTGGAACCCCTGATGTATTGATTCTGGATGAACCTACGAATGACCTTGACATTGAAACAATTGCTTGGTTAGAAAATTTCCTTGCAGATTACGAAAACACTGTAATTGTGGTATCTCACGACCGTCACTTCTTAGATACGGTTTGTACGCATATTGGAGATTTAGATTATGCTAAATTAAACCTTTACACTGGTAACTACTCTTTCTGGTATCAAGCTTCTCAGCTAGCAACAAGACAGAGAGCTCAGGCTAACAAAAAAGCGGAAGAAAAGAAAAAAGAGCTTCAGGATTTCATCGCAAGATTTAGTTCAAACGTTGCAAAAGCTAAACAGGCAACTGCAAGAAAGAAAATGATCGATAAATTAAACATCGATGACATTAAACCTTCTTCAAGAAGATACCCGGCTATTATTTTCGAAATGGAAAGAGAAGCAGGAGATCAGATTTTAGATGTAAAAGGTCTTGAAAAAACGAAAGATGGGGAATTACTGTTCTCAAACATCGATCTAAACCTTAAAAAAGGAGATAAAGTAGCTGTACTTTCTAAAAACTCTTTAGCAATTACTGAATTTTTTGAAATTCTAGCAGGAAATAATCCAGCAGATAAAGGAAATGTAGCTTGGGGAGTTACCACAAACCAATCTCACATGCCTTTGGATAACACTAAATTCTTCCAAGAAGACATCAGCTTGGTAGATTGGTTGAGACAATTCACTAAAAATGATGAAGAACGTCACGAAGAATTCATGAGAGGATTCTTAGGAAGAATGCTATTCTCAGGGGATGAAGCGTTGAAATCTTGTACTGTACTTTCAGGAGGTGAAAAAATGAGATGTATGTTCAGTAGAATGATGCTTCAGAAAGCAAATGTTCTTTTACTTGATGAACCTACCAACCACTTAGACCTAGAAAGTATCACAACACTGAACAACTCATTGTCTAACTTTAAAGGAAATCTATTGTTGTCATCTCATGACCACGAAATGCTTTCAACAGTGTGTAACAGAATCATCGAATTAACTCCTCAAGGAATTATCGATAGAGAAATGACTTATGACGAATATCTTTCTGATAAAAAGATCAAAGAATTAAGAGAAAAAATGTATTCTTAATCGGATACAATTTTTAAAATCTGTCTGGTCCTAAAAATGCGATACAGATTATAGGTCAAAAATAGATAATTAAACCAAAGCAAAAACATTTTTGCTTTGGTTTTTTGTTTTGTATGTTTTCATTTTCAATTCAGACTGGTTGTGCATTTGGTTTGGCGTAAGATAATGATTCGAAAAATGTGG
>NZ_FRAV01000070.1 GCF_900142445.1 Chryseobacterium polytrichastri
ATGTAGAATTTGGTTTTCTTCTTCAAATTTTACAATCTCAAAATATTCAATCAACAGTTCAGGTAAAAATAATTTAAGCAGTTCGGCATCATTTAACATTATACAAAAATATCATTTTTTATTTTCTCCCCAACTTTTGAGACTGATCCGGTTAATGCAGCGTCCCAAGCTACTTTTGGGTAATCAGCATGTAAAGTCCAGCCTGCAATTAAATCTAACCAAGGTTGGTATTCTGCTTTCCATTTATTATCATAATAAAATTTTAGTTGATAATTTTTATAAGTTTCTGCTGTATTTTTTAACTCTGACTGATATGCTTGATCTATCGTTTGATAGCCTGCAAAAGTTTTATAATCCTCCAATCCGATTGGGTTTTCGAGAATTAATTTTTGAACCTTTTCAGGATATAGCAATGTAAATCTCGTGGCAACCATTCCCCCCATTGAGTGGCCTAAGACAATTGTTTTTTCAATTTTCAATTCATCTAAAATGGCTTTTGTATTTTCTGCTAATTGAGAAAAAGAGAACTGATAACTATGAGGTTTCGATGATTTTCCAAACCCGATTTGATCAGGAATAATTACTCTGAATCCTTTATCCGAAAGATCTTTTGCTGTTTTTGCCCAATAAGCCCCATTGAAATTTTTTCCGTGAAGCAACAGTATTGTTTTCCCATTTGACGTTTTAGGCTTTACATCCATGTAAGCCATTTTCAGATCGTTGTTCTGAGATTTTAAATTAATGAAATGAACTTCATAAGGATATTGATAATTCGTAAGATCTGCATCCAAAGGTTTTACTTGTGAAAAAAGTAAAGTTGGCACAACCGATAACATAATAACCGCAACAGCATTTCTAAAATATTTCATGAATTTTTATTTACGTATAAAATTAAAAAATCTACTCCAAAGGAAATGGTTTATAATGAGTATTTTAGTTTTAGCTTAAAACTTTTAAGATAATTTACCATTTTCAAATATTCTTTTATATAAACATTAACATAAATAATATTCAGACCATAGAATACAAAAGTATATTTGAAAAAAAACAACCAAAAAGTATTATTCACAGGATACTTTTATACTTATCACAATTATCTATGAATAAAAACAGTCCAGTTTTACAAGATCAACGAATTCCTATTATAGATATTTTACGAGGTTGGGCATTATTTAGTGTTGTTGTCATGAATTATGCCACAATATACACTTGGAATACTCATTCAATAAAGATAGAAACCGATGCACTCACTTCTCTCATCGAAAGTATTTCTGAAGTTATACTCGGTTCAAAAGGCTGGACTTTACTCGCTATATTATTTGGTTTTAGTTTTTCCATATTATTACAAAAGATAAGTTCCAGCGGTCAACCGACAAGTATATTTTTCATCAAGCGTATGCTGTGGCTATTTGTTTTTGCTTTTGTTAATACACTTTTTTTTGGTGGAGATATTCTCAACGACTATGCCTTTATGGGATTAATACTGCTCCTTTTCTATAATCTTAATACCCGAACGTTGTTTATCCTTGGGATTACAATCTTATTACTAACTCCATTTTTACAATCCTTTTTAGGGAGACACCACTTATTGTTTACTCCTAAAAACCGTGATCTATTTTATGAATTTTATGACAAGAATACTTTCTTTGATTATATTAAAGCCAACCTTATTATGAGATATAAATGGATGTTGCGTTTAAGCTATTCTGTTATATTGCATTTAATACAATTAGGCTGTTTTTTAATTGGTGCTGCATTGCATCGCAGTAATTTTTTCTCAATCATAAATAATAATCCAAGATTTTTAAAGAAGATATTTTGGGTTAGTTTAAGCTTATCAATTGTTCTGTTTATTAGTCAAATTCTAATAGAAAAATATGAGTGGGAATTCAATACTTATTACAATCTATTTTATCCTGAAATACTTTGTATTATGACCTTTATAACTACAGGAATTATTTGGATGTATAATACAGGTAAAGCTAAAAGTATTTTCTCAGGGTTACAAATTGTAGGTAAAATGACTCTTACCAACTATATCACACAAAATATTATTGCATTTTTTCTTTTTATTAATTTAAAGGTAGATTGGCCATTATACCAATATATATTGATTGCCATTCTTGTTTTTATTTCACAGATCATCTTTAGTAGATGGTGGCTGAAAAAGTATAATTACGGACTACTGGAATGGCTATGGCGCTGTCTAAGCTATGGAAAGATCTTTTCATTAAAAAAATAAAACCGTCTCAAGAGAAACGGTTTTCATTATATATTTAATTTATTATTTTTAAGCTACTTCTGCTACTGTCATTTCTTTTTTAGAAGGTAAGTTCATTAAAACGATAGCAAAAAGAATAAGGATAATTCCCATCCACTGAATCAATTCAACCTTTTCGCCTAACAAAACGTAAGCCATTGTTACAGAAACCGGAAGTTCCAATGATGAAACAATACTTCCTAAACCTAGCCCTGCATTCGGGAAACCAATATTAAATAAAATGGGAGGAATGATAGTTCCAAAAATAGCTAGAGCAAAACCATACGTCCACAATATTGAATAATTAAAAGAATGTATATGTTCTATATTATCTGTGAAATTTAAATAAATAGATCTTAATCCATCAGAATACATTGGCCCTATCTGAGCAAAGAATAAGAATAGGAATATAACAATAGAACCTCCTAAAAGCATCACAATACTTTTCCTTAAAACCGGTAAATGAGTAGCTAATGTATTAGATGTAAACATTGTTAATGTGTAAGAAGCTGCTGCTAGTAATCCCCAAAAGATACCGTGCCAATCTAGCTCAATATCCATATTGATAAGGTTGGTAGCTAAAACTGTTCCTAATAAAACAATAACAACGGATACTATTTTTCTTGCATTAGGTAATTTCTTAGTCAAAAAGCTTTCTACAACCACACTGAACCATACAGACTGCATCAACAATACTATAGCGATAGAAACCGCAATATATTGAACTGCGATATAATAAAATAAACTTGTACATCCTAACGATGTACCAGCCAGCATAAGCATTTTTATTTCTTTACCACTTGGTGATGATAATTTTTGTTTTGAGGTTATGGTTTGAATAAAATTCAAAATTAATAAACCTACCAATCCCAGTATAAACTGAGAAGTAGTAACTTCAGAAGTAGTATACCCATCATGATAAGCCATTTTAACAAATGTTGCTAACATACCGTATATACTGGCTCCCACTCCGACAAATAAAACTCCCTTAAGTATATTTTTCTTCTTCATATTCTTTTTTTTAAACAGCCGGCAAAGTTACGATATAATAATCAAATTTGTCAGAAGGTGATTAGTATCATAGATAAATAAAATCGCCCCAAGCAAGCTTGAGGCGATATATAATTTGATCTTTTTGATCTTATTTGTTAACAATTACTTTCGATGCAGCATCAAAGCCAAGGCCCTTGATCTTCACCATATAAGTTCCGTTTATTAAATTACTTGTAGAAATTGCTTTCTTGGCATCAGGAGATATTTTATCTTCTGAAGAAACTAATTTTCCAGACATATCGTAAATCTCAACACTTACTTTACCAATAGTATTGCTTGGGAAGTTGATGAAGAATTCGTTTTTAGCAGGATTTGGATAGATTGAAATTACATTTTTAACTGCTTTTACTTCGTTTGTTGCTAAGCTAGCACATTCAGCAGGTACAGTCAAATCTTGTACTTGATCATTGATATTAGTTTTACTTCCTGCAGAAGCATTAACTCCCAACCCTCTTTTTGCAAAAACATTCCAGATCATACATTTATCTACGCCTCCTGTTGTAGCTAAATCAGCAGCTAAAATTGCATTTCTACCATCAATAAACGTAGGATTACAAGATTGAAGCTTTAATGCATCAGTAACTAACTGTAAAACTCTTGAACTACCATTAGTAGTATTGGCTGTTACATCAGAAGAGTAACCATATTTCTCAACATACTTCCAATTTAAATCCCATAACATGGTTGCCCAAACAAAACCAATAGAATGCACATCCGGAACAACAGCAGTTCCATTATTATATTCCATTCCGTTCGTATTACCGTAAGTGAAGCCATTTATCGCAAAATTTGGAGAATATTTTGCAGGTCTAATACCATCTCCAGTATTGCCTTCTCCTATTACATACGTACCAATACCCCTTGCTACTGAAGCATTATCTCCCGCTTTATTGGTCAACATTAAAGCAAAGAAATCTGACCAACCTTCACCCATTTGTTCTTTATCTGCATTGGAATTTAAGCAGTTATACCCAGCTCCCGTTAGCCTATTTGAAATACCATGACCATATTCATGAGTAACAATACCATTATCAAAACTACCATCATATTTCGCATCTACTCTTAGATCAACATTCACAACAGTATTCGCAGCTAGTTTTGTTTTGATGAACTCTCCTTCAGCATTTGTAATTAATATAGATGGTATTGTGATTGTAGCATCTGTTCCCCCCATGTTTCCTATGGTAGCACCATTAGCTGTATTATTATAAATAATTGTACCAATAGCTCCAGCATTTTGCGCATTTTTAACTTTTACAGCAAAACCGCAATTAGCAGCACCTCCTCTCTCAATAAGTCCAATTTTACCCGTCATTTCACCCGCAGGTAATGCAGTACATCCATCAATAACACTTGCAAGCTTTACATCACCAGTTATTCCGGTAGCATTTAAAGCTGGTCCAAATTGTGCAACACCGGCATTAACAACTCTTGCAACTGCATCAGACGGAGTATTATAAAATAGTTTACGATTCGATCCTAACCATAAATACATCTGCATTCTAGGATTAATTCCATCCTGTTGAGTTCCGAAATTGGCATTATTTAATCCGCTACCATCTTGTGCTTCAGCATATACAGAGTCATCATCTACACCTCCTTTTCCAAAGTTATTATCCTGAAAGTTTCTGGCAGATTCTGTAAATCCAAACTGGTAGAAAACATCGTGGATTCTATTATTTAAATAAAATAAATTTGTTATAGCAGCATTTCTATTAGCTGCAGGTGTTCCATCAATATTAAAAGGAAAATTGAAATTCCTTGTTGCTCCTCCATCTGCAGGAGTTCCTGGTAAATAAAGTGGGGGTATAGTTAAAGCTGTTCCCGCAACGTCTTCATACGCAAAAACATTATTTCCTCTGGTTATAGTATAATGAGTGGTACCATCAGAATGCCATCCTTCAGGCGAAGCATTAAGCATCCAAGGATTTGAAATAATTGATCTAGATCCAAAAGTAGCAGACTCAATAGGCAAAGGGAAAACGTTATATGAAGCATTATCCGGAACAAAGAAAGGAAAATTTTGTTCAGCTTTATTTTCCGCGCCGATTAACTCATGCGTATTATTGGTAAAATGATCGTGTGTAAAATCTGAAGAATAAGCATCATCTTTAAAATTACACGATAATGTTAAATTATTTTTTTCAATAATTTTACCATCTTTTGCATCTACTAGAATATTCCAATAATTTGAGGTTTTAGGTTCTGTAACACTATATTCATATGCTAAATGTAGATTTTCATTTACATCAGTGGTATAAACCAATCTTTGCCTTACTGATGCAGCATTATTCCCATTCTTTTCAGAGAACCCCAGAATAGCAAAATTATTAATCTCCGGATTTTGTAGATCTTCAGCAATTTTCTGAAGTGCAGCACTTTTGCTAATCACAGCAGTATTAGATGTAGATACCGAATAATTCTTTACGAAGTTATCCGTGTAATAAACAATTTTATTGTCTTTAATAAGTACGGTCCCAACAGAACTATATACTGGAAAACCATTATACGTTTGTTGAAACTTAACCACATTTCCATTTAAAGACTTCGAATTATCTACATTATCAATAATGAAATTCGTAAGGTCAGATTTCTTATACTCTCTTAACTTATTTTGAGAGATATAGTCTTTAATAAGCTTCTCATTATCTTGTCCAAATAAAGTAGAAGGAAATACTGCGAATGCAGCAAATACAATAGGTAGAATTATCTTTTTCATATACACTAATAAAGCGGCTAATTTACAATTATTTCACAATCAAAAAACATTTAACCTAAATAAATAATAAAATAATTATTAAAATATATTTTTTCATTTATTCAACAGCATTTCAAAGATTAATAATATGAATAAATCTATTTTTCATATTCAAATAATTCCTATTTTCAGTAGATTAGACAAGATAAAATTAGCATTATGAATGAAAGTAAATACTTAG
Source organism: Chryseobacterium polytrichastri (assembly GCF_900142445.1). GTDB lineage: Bacteria > Bacteroidota > Bacteroidia > Flavobacteriales > Weeksellaceae > Chryseobacterium > Chryseobacterium polytrichastri. Next base: position 6,253 of record NZ_FRAV01000070.1, read on the forward strand.
CTTTATTTTGCTTGGGCAAGACAAAAGATAATTTAATTTTAAATATAAGATGTAAACCTATAAAAGGAATACAAAGGGAAAGTCTATTTTTACTATTTATTGTCCCCCTTGTTAGGAGTCAAAATATAATGGAAGTAATAATGTAACTTTAGATATTTTTCAGGAGCTATTTCCTGCTATCCGCTCATACTCCTCACGCCGGTGCAGTCCAACGCTAAAATCCTTACCTTTTCCAACTCCTTGTTGCGGGGTAACCGCTGCTATCAGGGCTAGGGCTTTTGTCTTTAAGATAAATAGTTGTTAAAAAAATAAGTTACTGAGCCACTCAAAGCACATCAATCTTTGCTGAGTGAAACCGTATAAATCTAAAACCTCACAGGTTTTAAAAACCTGTGAGGTTTGCGCTGACACCCAGAAAAAAGAGATTGCTTTACTTCTACAGGAGGTTTAAGTTTGAGGATAATGATCTCTCTCGCAGATCAAGCGGATTAAGCAGATTTTTAAATGAATGAAAAATGAGGGATTGTTCTTTGTAAAATGTAAATACAAAAAATGATTTAAAAGGAATAGTTGAGATCCTTTCAGGATGACAAAAAGTGTGGATATAATTTTTGGTAAAAGATGTATGTTTTTTTGAGATTGCTTCGGAACTTCGTTCCTCGCAATGACAGGGGCAACGCATCTAGCATCTAGCATCTAGCATCTAGCATCTAGCATCTAGCATCTAGCATCTAGCATCTAGCATCTAGCATCTAGCATCTAGCATCTAGCATCTAGCA
>NZ_FRAV01000047.1 GCF_900142445.1 Chryseobacterium polytrichastri
GTTAAATATACAAAAAAACAACCAGTAAAACAAACTAAATTAACTGAAAATCAATATATTAAAGCCTTAACTTAATGACATTGGGCTTTAGCCCGCTTTCAAAATGAATACTCTGAATTTGGCTTTAGCCAAAATTTAAATATTCTCTCACCAGATTACCCGGATTGATAATACAATCATCTGTGAAAATCCGTGAAATCTGTAATCCTTGTCAAGGTTTTAAACCTTGACAAGGATTTTCTGAATAATTAAATGTAGTCATCTGTGAAATCTGTGGGAAAATAAAAACATTCAACAAAAATTTCGTAATTTTAAAATAACACTTAAAACCATTTGTATGAAAACCATTTCCAGATTGATATTTCTTGTTTGTTTTATCAATAGCATTACAATATTTGCACAGAATAATTATCCTCAAAATTATTTTAGAAATCCTTTAAATATTCCTATTAATCTTGCTGCCAACTTCGGAGCAGTTCGTTCCAACCATTTTCATATGGGGTTGGACATCCGAACCAATAGCCAAGAAAACTTACCAGTTGTTGCAGCAGCAGACGGCTACATAAGCCGAATAAAAGTAGAGCGATATGGTTTTGGAAATGCAGTTTACATTACTCATCCGAATGGGTATACCACAGTTTATGCTCATTTGAATAAGTACTTTGATAAACTGGATGAATTTGTAAAAGATAAACAATACAAAGACGAAAAATGGGAACAGGATATTACTTTTTCTGCGAATCAGTTTCCTGTGACAAAAGGACAATTAATTGCTTTTAGTGGAAATACGGGAGGTTCTGCTGGGCCGCATTTACATTTTGAAATCAGAGATACAAAAACAGAAATGTGTCTCAATCCTTTACTTTTTGGATTTAACATTCCGGATACTATTGCCCCGATTATTAGTGAGCTGTATTGGTATGACCGACGTTTCAGTACATATGAACCCGGAGCTAATGGAGTTGCGGTTAAAAAAACAGGGAATAATTATACCGCTAATGTTGTACAAGTGAGTTCTCCTACAATAAGTTTTGCCATAAAGGCGGTGGATAAAGCCAATCTGGGTTTTAATTTAGGAATTTATGATGCAGAATTGTTGATGGATGGGAAGTCGGTTTATCGTTTTAAAATTGATAAAGTGAGCTATGATGATACACGCTATAGTAATGGTTGTATTGATTATGCGAAGTTCGTTCAAGATAAAATGAGTATTCAGCATTTATCCACTTTGCCGGGAATGAGATTGGAGAATTACAGTTCTGGTTCAAACGGGATGATCAATCTTAAAGATGAAGAAATCCACAATATTGAAATTGTTTTAAAAGATGTGAATGGAAATACAAGTCGGCTCACTACAAAAGTGCAGTTAACTAAAAGTTTAGATAAGGTTTCTTCTAATGATAAAACAGTCACCCCAAATCAAGCAAAAACCATTAAAACAGAAAATGCAGAAATTAATTTGAGCAAGAATGCGGTGTATGATGCAGTGAATTTTAATATGTATGAAAAAAATGGAGGTGAAGCAATTTCAAATGCTATTGTATTGAATAGCCCATTAATCCCAATTCATGATAATTATACATTAAAGATAAAGACTAACAGAAAATTGACCAGTGAAGAAAAAGAAAAAGTCGTCATGCAGCTCGATTATGGAAGTGATGTCAGCGCAGTAAAAGGAAAATGGAATGGAGATTGGGTAGAAGGCGACTTTAACAGATTAGGCACAGCGAAATTATTATTAGTTACCAGTTTACCTTCTGTATCTCCAAGTTGGAAAGATGAAGCACTTCTTAGTGGTAATTTTTTAAGATTAAAAGGAATAACCAAGATCGGTGATATTATTTCATTCCGTGCGGAGCTTGATGGTAAATGGCTTAGGTTTGCGCGTGTAAAAGATGATTTTGTTTATGGTTTTGATGAAAAATGTCCAAAAGGTTCAGGTTTGCATACGTTGAAAGTGACAACAATCAACACTGCAGGGAATACAAATACTCAAACTTTTACTTTTCGTAGATAATTTATTTAAACACTAATATCACAAATGGGTTTCACGAATAAGCACAGAATTAAACCATAATCATCTGCGAAAATCTGTGCAAATCAGTGGGAGAAAAATTTAATAATCCATTCTTTTAATTTTAATTAAATAAATTTGTGACTTAAAATAAAAACCATTGGAATTTTATCCATCAATCGAAAAATCAAATATTCAAGAAATTAAACAATTTCAGGAGCAAAAACTTCAGGAGCTTTTAACTTATCTTGAAACGCATTCCCCTTTTTATCAGAAATTATTTAAACAAAATAATATCAATATTGCTGATGTTCAGTCTTTGGAGGATTTACAAAAGATCCCAACTACAACGAAAAATGATATACAGCAAAATAATGATGATTTTTTCTGTATTCCGAGTCATAAAATTGTGGATTACAGTACGACATCAGGAACATTGGGAGATCCTGTGACTTTTGGTTTGTCAGATAACGACCTTGAAAGATTGGCTTATAATGAGGCGATTTCTTTTGCCTGTGCAGGAATTCAAAAAGGAGATGTTGTACAGATGATCACAACCATCGACAAAAGGTTCATGGCTGGGTTGGCTTATTTTCTCGGATTGAGAAAAATGGGAGCAAGTGTTGTGAGAATGGGGCCTGGAATTCCCGAATTACAATGGGATTCTATTTTTAGATATAAGCCTAAATATTTAATCACCGTTCCTTCTTTTCTATTGAAAATGATTGATTATGCTGAAAAGCATGGGGTTGATTATAAAAACTCCAGTGTGTATGGGGCAGTTTGTATCGGAGAAAGTATCAAAAATCAGGATTTTACAGATAATATTCTTTCACAGAAAATTAAAGAGAAATGGAATATTAAATTATTCTCAACCTACGCTTCTACAGAAATGAGCACGGCCTTTACGGAATGTGAATTTCAAGTTGGAGGGCATCATCATCCTGAATTAATTATTACAGAAATTCTGGATGACGAGGGAAATTTAGTTAAGGAAGGAGAAAGTGGAGAGTTAACGATTACAACCTTAGGCGTTGAGGCGATTCCGTTATTAAGATTTAAAACAGGAGATATTGTAAAAGCACATTATGAGCCTTGTGAATGCGGAAGAAATACGATGAGGTTAGGTCCTGTTGTTGGAAGAAAGCAACAGATGATTAAATATAAAGGAACAACGTTGTATCCGCCTGCAATGAATGATATCTTGAATGATTTTAATAATATTTTGTGTTATCAGATCGTTATCCAGTCTAATGAAATTGGGTTGGATGAAATTATCATTAAAATAAGCACAGACAGTGACTCCGAAAACTTTGTAAATGAAGTAAGAGATCATTTCCGTGCAAAATTGAGGGTAAGTCCAAAAATTGAAATTATTGATTTTGATATTTTGTCTAAAACAGTTTTTAATCCGAACAGCAGAAAACCAATTACATTTATAGATTTAAGATAAAAACTAAGCAAAAGCTAACCATGAAAAAAACGTTATTCTTATTCTTAATAGCTCTTTCCGGTTGTTTAATGGCGCAAAGAGTGAAAGTTATTTCCGGAGATTATAATTTTTTAAAGGATCAAAAGTTTGTTAAGGTTGTTTTCAAATATGATCATCTTAAGTTTGAAAAAAAGAACTTAACAGAAGAAGAATTTTTAGCCCAAAGAATGTTGGAAATTGAAAAGTCAAAAGGAAAAGAAGAGGCAGAAAAATGGAAAGCAGATTGGGAGTATAGTAAAGAAATATCTTTTCCGGATAAATTTATGATGTCTTGGAATAAAAATGCTGTGATTCAGGCTTCCAATAAATTTGCCCAAACTAAGTATACTTTGATTGTTGAGCCTACATGGATTCATGTAGGATTATTTTTTCCTTTGGCAAGTGACAAAGCCTTAGTTTCAAGTAAAATGACTTTTGTTGAAACAGATAATCCTAGCAATGTTTTAATGGTTGTTGAGGGAATTAAAGCAACAGGAGATAACGGTTTTGGTGTTCCTAATAATAATGACAGAATTGCAGAATGCTTTGCGAAAACTTCAAAAATGCTTGCTTTAAAAGTAGATCATTACACTAAAAAATAACAGTATGTTATTAAGTGAAATTCTATATTTGCAAACTTTAAAATAAAATTATAAACTATGAAAAAATTATTCTTGCTGTTGTTTATGGCAATAGCAACAACAGCTTTTGCACAGAGTCAAATTAACTTCGAATCTGGAAATTTTGATTTCTTGAAAGATCAAACTGAAGTAAATGTTCAGTTTAAATTTGAAAATCCACTTTTTCAAGCAGATAATTATACGGAAGCTCAATATCTTGAAAGAAGAAAAACAGAAACGTTAGCGAAGAAAGGCGAAGAAGCTTGGAAGGAATGGAATGAAGAATGGAAAAAGCATAAAGAATCTGTTTTTTTAGATAAGTTTATAGATGGTTTAAATGCTAAAGCAAAGAAAATTAAATTCACTAAAGGTGCTACAACAAAATATACCTTAATAATAGAGACAAAATGGGTGTATGCGGGATGGACAGGATTTGTTACACAGCCTGCTAAATTATCTTCAGAACTAATATTTGTTGAAACTGAGAACCCTTCTAAGGTAATGGCAAAAATACAAGGGAATAAGATTGAAGGAACAGGAAGTAAAGTTGATTATGGGATGGAGTATGGAAGAATATCCGCAGCATATGAAAAAACAGGAAAAGAATTAGGAAAGGCAATTAAAAGTGCTTTAAAATAAAACAAAAATCGGTCTGAAATTCAGACCGATTTTTTTATAGCTGTTCTTGCTGTTTCTCAAGTTTGATGAGGTTGGCAAGATTTTTAACCACTGTATCGTGCTTTTTTACAAAAGGATTGTCTTTGTTCCAGACATATCCTGCTAAAACTGCACATATTTTTTTCTTTACATCCGGGTTTTCGGGTTGATGGAAAAATAATTCCTGAAGATTTCCGGTGTACCATTCTTTCACATATGTTGTGAAAACATCTACACCATATAAAATATAATCTGCGAATTCTGTTTGCCAGTCAACTTTTTCTCCGTTCAGCTGTCTTAATGCCAGTTTTGCGGCAGTCATCCCACCTTCTGTTGCAAAAGCCATTCCTGATGAGAAAACAGGATCTAAGAATTCTGACGCATTTCCTGTTAACGCAAATCCGTCACCGAATAAGCTTTTCACCGAACAAGAATAATCTTTTAAGTGTTTAGGTTCAAAAAGAAAATCTACATTTCCGAAACGTTTTACATAATAATCAGAAAGTGAAATTGCTTTTTTCAATGCTTCTGCAGTATCTCCGTTTTCGGATAGCTGATCAATATATTCAGTTGGGCCCACAATTCCTACGCTTGTATTTCCATTAGAAAAAGGGATAACCCAAAGCCAAACTTCAGTTTCTATAATGTCAAAAGAGATCAACGTTCCTTCTTCGCCTTCTTCTCTGTTAAGATCTTCTACATGAGCGAAAATTGCAGAATGAGGAGATAGTTTTGAAGGCTTTTCTAGATCTAATAATCTAGGTAAAACTCTTCCGTAACCGCTGGAGTCAATCACAAATTTTGCGTGGATTTCTTTCGTTTCTCCGTCTTTGTTTTTTACAGTGGTGATAGAATCTGCTCCGTTAAATTCAATTCCGATCACTTCAGTTTCAAATTCAAGGTCAATTCCTTTATTAATAACTTCCTGAGCCAATGTATTGTCAAAATCAGCTCTTGGTACTTGCCAAGTCCAGTCCCAGCCTTCACCAAATTTATTACTGAAATCAAAGATGCAAACTTCGTCACCTCTTAAGAAACGGGCTCCCAACTTTTTTTCAAACCCCATTTTATCTAGTGCAGGAAAAAGTCCGGCTTCATCAAAATGATCCATTACTCTGGGAATCAGGCTCTCGCCTACAACCAGTCTTGGGAATTTTGTTTTTTCGACAACTTTTACGTTGATGTTGTTCTTCTTTAAGTATGAAGAAGATACGCATCCGGAAGGTCCAGCACCGATTACGAGAACATCAACAAATTCTTTGCTCATCTTTGATTTTTTATTTTAATAATAACTTATATCTTTGCCGCAAAATTAGTGACAAATAATTAATATTTTATAAAATTATCTACTATTACTTTTTAATTAATGAAAATAAATAGCTTTTTAGAACTGAAAGATTTTCAGGATATCGTCGTAAATAATGAAAAAATAGAGCTGGATGATACACTTTTAGCCAGAGTGGATGCGAGTTTTCAGTTTTTGAAAGAGTTTTCTAAGAATAAAGTGATATATGGCGTAAACACGGGCTTTGGGCCGATGGCTCAGTTTAAAATCAGCGATGAAGATACACATCAGTTACAATATAACTTAATAAGAAGCCATTCTTCGGGGATTGGAAATCCTTTGCCTCCACAAGAAGTTAAAGCTTGTATGTTGGCAAGATTAAATACGCTATCTCTTGGAAATTCAGGAGTTCATCATTCTGTAGTTAATTTACTTAAAGAATTAATTAACAGAGATATTACGCCTTTGATATTCGAACACGGAGGAGTTGGTGCAAGTGGAGATTTAGTCCAATTAGCACATTTAGCATTAGTTCTTATCGGTGAAGGCGAAGTATTCTATAAAGGAGAAAGAAAATCCACAAAAGAAGTTTTTGAGATTGAAGGATTAGAGCCCATAAAAGTAGAGATTCGTGAAGGTCTTGCTTTGATGAATGGAACTTCTGTAATGTCAGGAATTGGAATTGTAAATGCATACAAAGCCAATCAATTAACTGAAATTTCTATTAAATTATCTTGTGCTATTAATGAGATTGTTCAGGCGTATGATGATCATTTATCTGAAGCGTTGAACGGAACAAAAAAACATTACGGTCAGCAGAAGATTGCAGAAAGAATGCGTGCGCATTTATCAGACAGTAAATTGATCAGAAAAAGAGAAGATCATTTGTATACTCATTTCGAAGAACAAGAAAAGGTATTCAAGGAAAAAGTTCAGGAATATTATTCATTAAGATGTGTTCCTCAGATTCTGGGACCTGTTTTAGATACATTAGAATACACAGAAAAGGTTCTTGAAAATGAGATCAACTCTGCGAATGATAACCCAATTATAGACGTTGAAGGTCAGCACGTTTACCACGGCGGAAATTTCCACGGAGATTATATTTCTTTGGAAATGGACAAGCTTAAAATTGTGGTAACAAAACTGACAATGCTAGCTGAAAGACAATTAAACTATCTTCTAAATGCTAAGATTAACGAAATTTTACCTCCTTTTGTTAATTTAGGTAAATTAGGCTTTAATTTCGGGATGCAGGGAGTTCAGTTCACGGCAACTTCAACAACTGCTGAAAGCCAAATGTTATCAAACCCAATGTATGTTCACAGTATTCCGAACAATAATGATAACCAAGATATTGTTAGTATGGGGACAAACTCAGCGGTGATCTGCAGAAAAGTAATTGAAAATGCTTTTGAAGTATTAGCTATTGAAGCAATCACAATCATTCAGGCTATTGAATATCTTGATTTTAAAGATAAAGTTTCATCTTCTACAAAAGAATTGTACGATGAAATAAGAAAGATTATTCCGGCGTTTTCAGATGATATGGTGATGTATCCATATTTGGAAAAAGTAAAACAATATCTTAAAAACGGAAAATAATGAAAAAGGGGTTGATATTTTCTCTCTTACTTTTGCTAGTCGGACAGCTGTTTTTCGCTCAAGAGTTAGCTTTGGTGAAAGAAAAATCTAAAATTGGGTATATAGATAAGTCTGGAAATTACGTTATTCAACCAAGCTTTGAAACCGCAAAAAGTTTTTCAGATGGATTGGCCGCTGTGAAAGAGGGCCAAGTTTGGGGATTTATAGGAAAAGATGGGAAAATAGTAATTCAGCCTTCGTTTTCAAATATAAAAGATTTCCACAATGGAATTTGTATTGTGGAAAAAGACAAAACCTGGTTTTATATCAACAAAAAAGGTGAGAAGCTTACAATGCCTTATTCAGATAAATTATATGATTTTAATGAAGGGCTAGCTTTTATGAAAGGTGGTAATAAAATTGGTGCTTTTGATACGGATGGCAAAGTGGTTATTCGTGCAGAATATGAAATTATAAAGCCCTTCCAAAATGGTTTTGCTAGAGCTTCTAAAGATAGCCGTTGGGGAATTATTGATGCGAAAGGAAATGTAATTGTTCCTTTTGAATATGGTGATATAGGAGAATATGCAGATGGAACAACTTGGGCTAAGAAAGGAAGTTTATACGGAGTTATCGACGGAAAAGAGTTTAAGATCATGGATGAGGTTGACCGAATCTGGGATTTTGAAGGCCAGCCGATGACGTATGCCAAGAAAAAGGGTAAAATAGGATTTGTTGATAAAACAGGAAATTGGGTTATTGAACCTAAATTCGATAAGGCAAGAGCTTTTAATCAAAATTTTGCTCCTGTTTGTGTAAATAGTAAATGGGGATATATTGATCCTACCGGAAATTATGTAATAGAGCCTACTTACAATGATGCTGAGGTTTTCAGTAATGATCATCTTGCTCCCGTAAAAGGAAAGGATTGGGGTTTTATTGATAAGACAGGGAAATTGGTTATTCCAATGGATTACGATATTTCTAAAAGCTTTGGATTTACAGAAAAAAATAAAGGGTTCAATGATGGAGTTTCAAGAGTGAAAAAATCTGGAAAATGGGGCTTTATTGATACATCTGGGAATCTTTTAGGAAACAAATGGTTCTATAATGTAGAACTGTTTCAAAATTAAAAAAAAAACTACAACTAAGAAATGAAATGTGCAATCATCACAGGTGGCTCAAGGGGAATCGGAAGAGCAATCTGTATAAAACTGGCAGAAGAAAAAAATTATCATATACTTATCAACTACACTTCAAACGAAGTTGCCGCTAAGGAAACGTTAGCGAAAGTAGAAGAATTAGGTTCTACAGGAGAAATTTTAAAATTCGATGTAGGAAATGCTGAAGAAACGCTAAAGGTTCTTGGAGAGTGGCAGGAGAAAAATGCAGATTCAGTAGTTGAGGTTATTGTAAATAATGCCGGAATTACAAGAGATGGCTTATTCATGTGGATGCCAAGTGAAGACTGGAATTCTGTGATTAACACAAGTTTAAACGGATTTTTCAACGTAACCAATTTCTTTATTCAAAAATTGTTGCGTAATAAATATGGTAGAATCATCAATATGGTTTCTGTTTCCGGAGTAAAAGGAACTGCGGGCCAGACGAATTATTCTGCAGCGAAAGGCGCTTTGGTTGGCGCTACAAAAGCGTTGGCTCAGGAAGTTGCCAAAAGAAATATCACTGTAAATGCTGTAGCACCTGGGTTTATCAGAACAGATATGACGCAGGAATTCAATGAAGACGAGTTGAAAGCTATGATTCCTGTCAACAGATTTGGAGAAGCAGAAGAAGTGGCTGATTTAGTGGCATTTTTAGCTTCTAGAAAATCTTCTTACATAACAGGTGAAGTGATTAATATTAATGGAGGAATCTATTCTTAATTAATGTAAGAATATACCAATGTACCAGTTTGCCAATTGTTGTTACATTGCTAGATTGATACATTGTTAAATTTGTAAAGATGGAAAATAGGGTTGTAATTACCGGAATGGGAATTTATTCTTGCATCGGGACTTCGTTGGAAGAAGTAAAGGAATCCCTGTATCAAGGAAAATCAGGTATTGTTTTAGTAGACGAAAGGAAAGAATTTGGTTTCAGGTCTGGCCTTACGGGCGTGGTTCCAAAGCCGGATTTAAAGAATCTTTTGAACAGACGCCAGCGTATAAGTATGGGCGAGGAAAGTGAATACGCTTATATGGCAACCAGCGATGCGCTAAAACAGGCGAAAATTGATCAAGACTTTTTAGATAATAATGAAGTAGGAATTCTATACGGTAATGATAGTGTTTCTCAGGCAGTGGTAGAATCTATCGATATTGCAAGAGAGAAAAAAGATACTACTTTAATGGGTTCTGGTGCGATATTCAAATCAATGAATTCTACCGTAACCATGAACCTTTCAACAATATTTAAATTAAGAGGAATTAATCTTACCATTAGTGCAGCTTGCGCTAGCGGATCTCATTCGTTGGGATTGGCTTATATGATGATTAAGAGTGGAATGCAAGACATGATTGTGTGCGGAGGAGCTCAGGAAACCAACAAATATTCAATGGCGAGTTTTGATGGATTAGGTGTTTTTTCGGTAAGAGAAAATGAGCCTACAAAAGCATCAAGACCTTTTGATAAAGACAGAGATGGCTTAATTCCAAGTGGTGGAGCAGCCTCTTTAATTGTTGAAAGCTTAGAATCTGCACAGAAAAGAGGAGCAACTATTTTAGGAGAAATTATCGGATATGGATTTTCATCCAATGGTGGACATATTTCAACTCCTAATGTTGACGGCCCTGCGTTAGCAATGAATAGAGCCTTGCAACAATCTGGTTTAGAGGTAAAAGATATAGATTATATTAATGCTCATGCGACTTCCACACCAATTGGTGATGCGAACGAAGCAAAAGCTATTTATGAGATCTTCGGGAGTGATGTTCCGGTGAGTTCTACAAAATCAATGACGGGTCACGAATGTTGGATGGCAGGCGCAAGTGAAGTTATCTACTCAATTTTGATGATGCAAAATGATTTCGTTGCTCCCAATATCAATCTGGAAACCCCTGATGATGAGGCAAAAAGGATAAATTTAGTCTCTGAAACGAAAAATCAAAAAATTGACGTATTTTTGTCGAATTCTTTTGGATTTGGGGGCACCAATTCCGCATTAATTGTTAAAAAGTTTTATTAAAAACATGGAAAGGGAAAAAATTATTGCTATCGTTAATGATTTTTTGGTTAATGAATTCGAAGTTGACGGGGACGAAATCCGTCATGACGGGAATCTTAAAACGACTCTGGGCTTAGACAGCTTAGATTATATTGATATGGTAGTGGTTATCGAATCTAATTTCGGGGTGAAATTAGGCGAAGCAGACTTCAAAAAAATGATCACTTTTGATGATTTTTATTCGACTATTCAAAACAAGATCACTGAAAAAAACGCTTAATTATCGATTAAACTTTATTTTCTATAAATTTTAACGGAATATATTGTCTTTGCTGAGTGAAACGCCCTTGCGAACCTAAAAACAGTATTATATTGAAAATCTTTGCGAACCTTGTGTTAAGAACAAGAATAAATTATGAACAAATGGAAAGGTAAATCTAAAGGGACGATTCTGGGTTACAGGATTTTCGTCTGGTGTATTAGAAATATCGGGATTAAAAGTTCATATTTTGTACTTTATTTTGTTGCTTTATATTATTTTTTGTTCGAAAAAAACAGTAACAAATACTTCACTTATTACTTTCAAAAAAGACTGAATTACGGATTTTGGAAAACAAAAATTTCATTATTTAAAAGTTATTTCACTTTCGGAACAGTTTTGATTGACAAAACGGCTATTTCGGCAGGACTAAGAGAAAAATACACTTATGAATTTGACGGAATTGAAAATCTTAGAAACCTTTTAGCAGAAAAAAAAGGTGGGGTTCTTATCAGTGCACACATTGGAAATTTTGAAATCGCAGAACACTTTTTTGCTGATATTGATTTTGATTGTCAGATTAATTTAGTAACAACAGATCAGGAAGTTACAGTAATTAAAGAATATCTGGAAAGTGTTTCAGTTAAAGAAAGTAATATCAAATTCATTTACGTGAAAGATGATATGTCCCATATTTTCGATATCAATGAAGCGTTATCTAAAAATGAATTGATTTGCTTTACCGGTGATCGATATTTTGAAGGATCAAAATTCCTTGAAGCCGAATTATTAGGGAAAAGCGCGAAATTTCCGGCTGGTCCTTTTCTTATTGCTTCCAGATTGGGTGTTCCCGTTGTTTATGTGTATGTAATGAAAGAAAAGAACCTTCATTATCACTTGTATGCAAGAGTGGCTGAGGCAGTGAAAAAGCGTGATGCACAAGGTCTTTTACATTCTTATGTGCAAAACCTTGAATCCATGATCAAAAAATATCCCCTTCAATGGTTCAATTACTTTGATTTTTGGGATGATATTGATTAATTTTCAATATTTTTAGGGCAGCTTTTCCGTCTTCCGCTCCCAATCTTTTTTTGCTTTGGCAAAAAAAGGATTTTCGCTCAAGTCGGGCTGCAAACAATTCAGCGTTGAAAAAGCCTTGTCAAGGTTTTAAACCTTGACAAGGCTGATGAAAAATTAATCTCCTTGAAAAAAACATACGACATATTGATTATCGGTAGCGGATTGGGAGGTCTTGTTTCGGCTCTAATTTTGGCGAAAGAAGGCTTGAAAGTCTGTGTCTTGGAGAAAAACAATCAGTATGGTGGAAATTTACAGACATTTTCCCGGGATAAACTTATCTTCGATACCGGAGTGCATTATCTGGGCGGACTCTCAAAAGGGCAAAATCTTCATCAATTCTTTTCTTATTTAGAGATTATGAATGATCTTGAACTTCATAAAATGGATGTTGACGGATATGATAAGATCACTTTTGGAGATGATGAAATTGAATATCCCCATGCGCAAGGGTATGAAAACTTTGTACATCAACTCTCTAAATATTTTCCGAATGAAAAAGAAAATTTAGAAAATTATTGTGAAGAAATTCAACGAGTTTGCAATCAGTTTCCTAGATATAATGTCGTTGGGAAAGATCATTACAATGAAGAAATTCTCCATTTAAATACAAAAAGATTCATAGAGTCCATTACTTCCAATACAAAGCTGCAATCGGTTTTATTGGGTTCAAATTTTCTCTACGCGGGAGATTCTGAAAATATTCCTTTTCATGTGCATGCTTTAACGGTGAATTCATATATGCAAAGTGCGTATAAATGCGTGAAAGGAGGAAGCCAGATCTCAAAACTTTTAATAAGAAAACTAAGAGAATACGGAGCAGAGGTATACAAGCATGCAGAAGTTTCCGAATTTATTTTCAATGAAAAGAATGCTTTAATTGCCGTAAAGACTAAAGCAGGAAAAGAATATGCTGCAAAACAGTTTATTTCCAATATTGAAATCCGTTCACTCATTACATTAATTGGGGAGCAAAGATTAAAAAAATCCTTTCTCAATAGAGTGTTAAGCTGGGAGCCTGTTTCTTCGTGTTTCAGTGTTTATCTAGTCTTAAAACCTCAGTCTATACCGAATTTTAATCATAATATTTACCATTATTCATCCGAAAACTTGGTTTGGAATGCCTATCGGTACGATAAAAATAGTTGGCCGGAAACGTATATGCTTTCTTCAACGCCTTCAACATCTCATCCTGAATTTGCTGAAAGTTTGACTGCTATATCCTATATGGATTTTGCTGAAGTTAAAGCTTGGCAAAAAACAGTAAATACGGTTGTAGAAGAGCATGAGAGAGGGGAACAATATGAAAAATTTAAGCAAGAGAAAGCTGAGAAAATGATTGATGCGTTGGAAAAGAAAATTCCAAACTTGCGACAGTCTATTAAAAAAGTATATACATCTTCACCCCTATCTTACCGTGATTATATCGGAAGCTTTGAAGGAAATATGTATGGCTATATAAAAAGCTCGGAAAATCCTTTAAAAACGATGGTTTCTCCAAGAACAAAAATCAATAATCTTTTTCTTACAGGGCAATCCGTGAATATGCACGGGATTTTGGGATGTACAATTGGTGCCTTCAATACCTGTGCTGAAATTTTAGGAAAAGAACTTGTTGATGAACGCTTGACACAAATGATTAATAAATAATGAAATTTAAACATACTCTTGTCATTCTGAATGAAGCAAAGCGTAGTGAAGAATCTAAACTTGTAAAAAGAGATTCTTCCTATCGTCAGAATGACAAATACCGTAAAATAGGAGTCTCATTGTTTTTATTTTTCATTCTTAGTCTCACATCTTGTGGTATCAGAAAATCCATCAAACATATTCCTGAGGTTAAACAATATTCTTTAGAAGTTCCTACAGTTCATAAGATTAATGATTCTACATTTAATTTTAATCAAAACTATCTTACCAAAAACAAACAACAGCTTTGGGAGTTATATATTAAAGGAAACCCTTTACAATTAGGCTATAATAACGGAGCACTGACTCAAAACTTAATGCAAAAACAGGAAGAGATTTTCTTTTCTAAAGTGGAGGGTTTTGTTCCCTCGAAGTTTAAGCAGAAATTATTGAGAGGTTTTCTAAAATGGTACAACAGGAAAATGTATCTCAATGTACGGGAAGATTATCAGGCAGAATTATTCGGGCTATCTCGATATGCATCAGATAAATATAACTTTATTGCGCCTAAGTATTTAAGAAGTTTATACTTGCATGGCGCCCACGATATTGGTCATGCGATGCAGGATTTGATGGTGGTAGGATGCACTTCTTTAGCGGTTTGGAATGAAAACTCTGAAGGCGGAGATCTGCTGATTGGAAGAAATTTCGATTTTTATGTTGGAGATGATTTTGCTAAAAATAAATTAATAGAATTCGTAGAACCAGAGCAGGGAATCCCCTACATGTCGGTAAGTTGGCCAGGGATGATTGGGGTTGTTTCGGGAATGAATAAAGAAGGAATTACTGTCACGATTAATGCAGGGAAATCTAAAATTCCATTAACGGCTAAGACTCCGATTTCTTTTGTAACGAGAGAAATTCTACAATATGCTAAAAATATTGATGAAGCCATTGCTATTGCCAAAAAGAGAAAAGTTTTTGTTTCTGAATCAATCTTGGTGGGAAGCGCAAACGATAAAAATGCAGTGATTATTGAAGTTTCCCCAAACAATTTTGGAGTTTATAGAGTTGAAAATACAAGCAAAGTTTTTTGTACCAATCATTTTCAATCAGAAGCGTATAAAGATGACAAAAGAAACCAGAAACACATTCTGGAAAGCCATTCTGAATACCGCTACGAAAAGCTTGAGGAGCTATTACAGGAAAAGAAAAAACTAAATCCAGAAAAAATGGCTTCTATTCTGAGAGATAAGTCTGGATTAAAAGGAGAGAAGATAGGCTATGGAAATGAAAAGGCAATCAACCAATTATTGGCGCATCATGCTGTAATTTTTTCGCCGGAAAAGAGATTGGTTTGGGTGTCTTCAAATCCTTATCAATTGGGTGAATTTGTTTGTTATGACCTCAATAAAATCTTCTCTAACCAAAAGCTTCAAAATAATGAATTAGCCACTACCACATTAAATATTCCAAAAGATCCTTTTGTTGATTCTCAAGAATTTAAAAATTTTGAAGTTTCTAAAATTGTAGAATCTCAGATCAGTGATGCAATTTCAAAAAAGGATGTTATGTTATCTGATGATGTAATTGATCATTATCAATCGTTAAATCCAGATTTTTGGTTCGTATATTATCAGGCTGGAAAATATTATTTCGCCAGAAAAGAATATTCAAAAGCAAAAACGGAGTTTGAAAAGGCTTTGACAAAAGAAATTACGACCGTTCCCGATAAAGAGAATGTTGAAAAATATCTAAAGAAAACACTAAAAAAGCTACAATGATCCCCAAAAGTATACAGTATTTATTTTCAATCCCGTTCTTTATAATCGTTTGTTATTCTGTGTATTTGCTAAGTAAATACAGTTCAATTCCAGACACTATTCCTATTCAAGGGTATGGAAAAAATACAGGTGGATCCGGAAGTAAATTATTCCTTTTTTCTCCGATTATTTTAAACCTGATCATTTTATGGTTCATTTGGCAAATTATTAAAAATCCGGGTAAAATCAATTTTACTTTTGAAGCCAAAGAAGAAGATCTGGAGAAAGCAAATTTTACCGTACAACTTGTTTTGGTGATTATTGCGATATTTGTAACTGTTTTTACAACCCTTTTGTTGTTCTCGGATGTTGTTTATAAATAATTTAAATATGAAAAAACTTTTAACAGCCATTTTAATTTTCATTTCGTTATTCTTCTTTGCTCAGTCTAGACCAGAGATTGGAGGAAATTTTATCAAGAGCTTATTTACTGATCATAATGCGGAAAAAGCGCATACTTATTTTGATTCTTTTGTTGGATCTCAAATTTCTGTGAATGATCTTAAAGAGCTTTATCCACAAATTCAAGGACAGATGGGTAATTTTAAAAGTATTCTTGAGGTAAATAACGAAAAAGACACGTATTATTTTTATTCTGATTTTGAAAAATCAAAATTGGATATTCAGATTACGTTTAATGCTGAAAATAAAATCATTGGTTTTTATTTTATTCCTCATAAAACTTTCGATAAAGCAGACGATAAAACTGCTTTAAAAATAAAAAGTGATGATATTGAATTAAAAGGAACGCTTTTACAGCCAACGCAAGGTGATCAAAAGAAATTAGTTATTTTCGTACATGGTTCAGGGCCGCAAGATAGAGACGAAACAATTGGTGAGAATAAGCCTTTCAAGGATATTGCTGAGTATCTTTTAAAAAATGGAATTTCTTCTTATAGATATGACAAGAGAACGTATTCGAACCCTGAAACGTTTAATAATCAATCTACCGTAGAGCAGGAAACCATCATTGATGCGGTGAATGTTGCCAAGTATTTTAAGGCGAATGAAAGTTTTAAAGGCTATCAGATTATTATTCTGGGGCATAGCCAAGGTGCTTACGTAATGCCTAAAATTGCTGAAAAAGCTCAGGTTTCAAAGTATATTTTTATGGCTGGAAATGCTAGGCCGTTACAGGAAATTCTTATTGATCAGTTTGAATATATTCATAAAATCGAACCTTCAAAAATTTCAGTCGAAGATATTCAAAATATAAAAAAACAAGTTGAGTTTTTAAACTCTAAAAAATTTAGTTTAGACTCTCCAACATCTGAACTTCCGATGGGACTATCTGCTACCTATTGGAAATATTTGCTGGATTATAAACCTCTTGAAGCTGTAAAATCAATTAAAACACCTATGCTTTTCGTACAAGGTGGGAGGGATTATCAGGTGACAGAAAAAGATTTTAATCTTTGGAAAAATCAATTAAAAAGCAATAAATCGGCAGAGTTTAAATTATATCCTTCTTTGAATCACTTATTTATTAAAGGTAGTGGAACTCCTTCTCCGAAAGATTATGAAGGTAAAGGGAATGTTGATGAAATATTTTTAAAAGATTTGGTTCAGTTTATTTTGAAATAAGTGAAATTAAGCTCAGGTTATTAATAATTGACATTAGATATGATTCTTTTGCTCTATTGTTTTTAATAAATTAGTTTTATGTTTTTGTGAGGATTTGTGGTGTTTTTGTTGAGTAATTAATAATTTAAAAGCTTTTTTGTTTTATTGTTTTGATTGATTCTGCTTTTTTGATGTGAAAATATTTGGTGTGTAGTTGATTTATTATTTATATTCGTTTCCTTAAAACCATGAAACGAATGAGAAAAAACTATTTTTTATCTCTTGTATTTTTATTGATGCTATTTTCTTGTAAAGATGAGAAAATGGAAGGGGTAGAAGTTGAGAGTTCTTTTGTTAATTTTGATATCAATGCGGTTCCTTACGCTAAATTATCTACATATGCATTTTTTACCGGTGAACTAAAAAACTTAACGCCATCTAGTAAGGTAATTCCTTATGAACCTGCCAGTTCGCTGTTTACAGACTACGCTCTTAAAAAGAGATTTATCTGGATGCCACAAGGTGTAAAAGCGAATTATGATGCAGATGATAAAACACTGAATTTTCCTGTAGGTACTGTTTTAATAAAAAGCTTTTATTACAATACCGTACAGCCTAATAACACGACCAAAATATTGGAAACCCGATTAATGATTAGAAAATCAAGCGGTTGGGTTTTTGCAGAATATTTGTGGAATGATGACCAAACAGAGGCCAATCTGGTGACTGGAACAGATTTTACAAGTGGCAGTTCTAAAAATATTACTTTCAAGAAAGAGAATAATGAGGTTATGACCATAGATTACAGAATTCCTTCTGAATCAGAATGTCTTGCTTGTCATAAACTAGATAATAAACCAATTCCCATTGGTGTAAAACCTCAAAATCTAAATACAACTTACACTTACTCAGGAGGAGTTAAAAATCAATTACAAAAATTAGTAGATGAAGGTTATTTGCTAAGTTACCCTTCTGGTATTGTTTCTACGGTTAATTACAAAGATACCAGCAAGCCTTTAGATATAAGATTACGCTCTTATGTAGACATCAACTGTGCACATTGCCATCAACAGAATGCGCGTTGTGATTATCGTGCTATACGGCTGAGTTTTAGTCAAACAACGAATCTTACCAATATGGGAGTTTGTGTGATGGCAGATGAGCCGCAAGGTCCTTCATTAGAAAGAATTATAACGCCGGGAAATCATAATAAGTCGGTAATGAACTTTAGACTCAATTCTGTAGATGAGAATAATAGAATGCCTTTGCTAGGAAGAACCATTGTGCATGATGAAGGGGTAGAACTTTTAAAGCAATGGATCAATTCACTGAATCAAAACTGTCCTTAAAACTAATAACCAAAATGAAAAAATATGAGAAAAATAATATCCTTTTTTGTTGTATTATGTAATATAACATGGGGAATAGCACAGCTTACATGTGCTTCTGCAATAGATATTACTCCAGGAACTTATACGGCCCCTTTAATTACGGGAACACCGCCTACCACAGTTTGTAATTTGGCTAATCTAGGACAAGCAGCAATTTGGTATAAATATACAGCTACAGAAAATAAAAGTGTTACTGTTTCTTCGGTAATGGCAGGACAAAATGTAGATACAAGATTGATGGTCTACGCAGGAAGTTGTGGAGCATTAGCTTGTATAACAGCAAATGACGACTTTCCAGGGTCAGGGTTTGCTTCGCAGGTTACTTTTGGAGCAATTGCCGGAAATACCTATTATGTGGTATTCGATAATAGATGGACTAGTCTAGGGTTTAATTTTACCGTGGCTGAAGCGCCACCTATTATCAGCAGACTTTCATTCCTTCCGCAGACGGTGAGCGTTGCAGGTACATATAATAACTGTATTGTAGATATGAATGGAGATTATTTGGATGATATTGTCTCTGTAGTAAATAATACTCAGATGGTTATCTCTTATCAGCAGCCTGGAGGTGGATTTAATAATGTTACTTATACAATTCCGAGTACTACTATATTGCCTACATGGAGCATAGCGGCGGGAGATTACGACAATAACGGTTTTAACGATCTTATGTATGGCTCAGGAACCGGGATAGCCTTTGTAAAAGCTAATGCTGGAGGAACAGGCTATACGTCGGATAGAAAACCTCAGTCATTTTTAACACAGCGGACTAACTTTATAGACATTAATAAAGACGGGAAATTAGATGCTTTTGTATGTGATGATAATGCTCCGAACAGGTTTTATATGAATGATGGGACCAATATGAACCACAATCAGGGAGGAATGGGAGATTTTCCTTCCGGAGGAAATTATGGTTCTATTTGGGTAGATTATGATAACGATGGAGATATGGATCTCTATATTGCAAAATGTAGCGGAGGAGGTTCAGGACCTGGTGGAAACATTGATGAATTGCTTAGAAATAACGGTGATGGAACCTTCACAAATGTTGCTGCTGCCGCTAATATGGCAAATCCTACTCAGACATGGTCTGCGGCTTGGGGAGACTTTAACAATGATGGGTGGATGGATGCTGTAGTAGGAATAAATGCGACAACAAATGGCCTAAGTAAAGTCATGAAAAATAATGGTGATGGAACTTTTAAAGATGTTTCTGTAGGTTCAGGATATGATGTTGTTAATAATTTAAGTAGGGAGTATGTGGCGTATGATTTTGATAATGATGGCTTTCTTGATGTATTGGGCGCGGGAAATACAATTATGTTTGGAGATGGAACGTTTAAATTTTCGCCCAACCTTAATACGTATAGTTTAAGTGCCGACAAAAGACCAATTGGTGATCTTAATAATGATGGTTTTCTGGATATTCAGAATGGAAGTACAGTTCTGATGAATGTAGGAAATAGCAATAAATGGCTTAAAGTAACCTTACAGGGAACCCAAAGTAACAGGAATGGGATTGGAGCAAGAGTGGAGATCTATGGAGCCTGGGGAAAACAAATTCGAGATGTACAAAGTGGAGTGGGATTCGGAAATATGAATACACTGAATGCTCATTTCGGTATTGGTCAGGCTACAGCCATTACAAAAGTAATTGTTAAATGGCCTTCAGGTTTGGTTGACACCATTTATAATGTAACGCCTAATACAACATTACATGTGGTGGAAGGATCTTATTTAGGAGCTAAAGACATTCAGGCTACTCAGGAATTATTCACGGTTTATCCAAACCCGAGTGATGATATTGTTAATTTTAAAACTAAAAATGATTTTATTCCAACAGATGCCAAAGTATATGAAATGAGCGGTAGAATGGTTTTACAGACAAAAGTTGAAAGAAATTCAATCTCGGTTAAACAGTTAAATTCAGGGATTTATATGCTTGTTTTAGTTGATAAGAATGGAAAGACATATTCTCAGAAACTCACGAAAAAATAAAACATAATTTGTTTATCATAAATCACTGCAAGGTCGAAAGGCTTTGCAGTTTTATGTAAAAGAGAGTTGAATTATTTATTATCAGGACTCACTTTATTCAAGAACAGGAAAGTGGCTGTTCCTAAAATCAAAGACATCGAACTTGCCAGAATCAGACTTCCGATCACGTATTGAAGAAGATTATTTTTAATTAAATCAAAGTTGATATCACTACTTAAAATATTACTGTCTCCATGCACAAAAGGAGAACCTAAAAATAGGGAAGCGGCAATAACAAAAGGAATTAATGGAGGTAAGCTAACATTGGATGCAACAAAAGCCAAGACTTTGTTTAGCTTAAAAAGGACAGATAAAGAAATCACTAATAAGGTCTGGAATCCCCATAACGGGCAAAGGCCTATAAAAACTCCAAGCGCGATGGAGAAAGCTTTTGTGCGGTTGCTTCCGTCACTTTCCAGAACATCTTCTTTGATGAATCTTTTAAAGCTTTTCTTTCTGAAATTATTAATAAAATTTCTTGGAATAATATAAAGCAAAGTAATGGTTACCAAGATGGTATTCAGAATACTGATTCTCGTAAAATCTTTGAACGGTCTGAAATGTGAAACCCTTTCCGCAGGATCATACAACACTTTTATAGGAACATTTTTTACGGGAACGTGTCTCCAGGCTGTTCTTACAATAATTTCAATCTCAAACTCAAATTTTGGAGTAAAATATTTTTTCGGAATTTTATGTAAAGGATATAGACGGTAGCCGGATTGAGTATCTTCTAGCTTAATGCCTGTTTCAAACCAAAACCAGAAATTAGAAAAGCAATTTCCGAAACTACTTTTCTTTGGGATTCCGTCTTGCGACATATTTCGGTTTCCGATGAGTAAAACATTGTGCTCTTCATTCAATAAAGCTTCCACAAAAACCGGAATATCATCTGGATAATGCTGCCCATCTGAATCAATGGTTATTGCATAATCGAAACCTAATTCTTTTGCCTTTCTGAAACCTATTTTAAGTCCGTTTCCTTTGCCTTTATTCTCAGGCAGGGAAATCGTTGTAATTTGAGAATAATGACAGAGGATTTGTTGGGTAGAGTCTGTAGACCCATCATTGATCACAATGATATTTTCGGTATAGTCTAAAACACCATCAATTACTCTTCTCAGAGTTTTCTCGTTGTTGTAAGTAGGTATTAAAACACAAATCTTTTTTTCAGAAATTGCATTTTGTGCTTCAGGAAGGGTCATTGTTTTATTTTAATGATGCTTTTTCAGTATCAGACATGGTTTTAGATTGTACAGCAAATTTTTTAATATAACTTTTCATAGCTGTATTTTGCTTTCCGTAGTTGCTTAAAATGAATGCTTTATCATCTTTTAATCCACCTCTGTAACCTACTATTTTGGGGATGTTTTCCTGAACGCTTAGTCTTATCAATCTTAATTCAATATTGTTAGGATTAGATTTAATGATGCTTTCAAGATCAGTTGCTCCAGCTTTTACGAGTGCCTTTCTGTTTTGTTTAACAATTTTGGCCTCCATGATTTTTGCAGCGGCTTTATAACCAGTCGTCACAGCATCAGAACCAGATTGTTTTTCGGCAGTAGTAATAAATGCCTGTGTATTTTCGTTGGATTGATTGGCCTTTGCATAACTGTTTCTTAATGACTCCAAATCATTTTGAAAGAAAAATATAAAAGCTGTTATGAATGATAAGATCAATTTCATGATGTCAATTTTTTATAATGTACAGACATTTTTAATGCAATAGTCTCGCCAAATAAAGTGGTGTTTTTTACTTTCACTTCATCTTCACTTTCATTAATATCCAATTGTAATACTAAATCCGGTGTTTCAAATGGGTTGATGATGGCCATGAATTTCACATTCGAAGCAGATTTTAAAAATAATGGTGCGCCTGTAAACTCTTCAGTCAGTTCTTTTACGATCTGCATCATGCAAACTCCTGGCGTTACAGGATTTCCTGGGAAATGTCCATTAAAAATATCATGATCTTTATTGAGCGTGATATGGGCAATGAAACGTCCGTTTTCTTCTTTTTCTGATGATTGTAAGGTGTAAAAGTCTGTAAGAATAGTCTGCATAAAATTATTTTTTCATGTTAAATGTATAGTAAACGCCCGCCTGAAAAGTAACGTTTGTATGATTGTCGTAGAAGTTGTAAACAGGAACAAAACCTTTTTTTACTCTTGCTTCAACCCCAAAGTTTTTTGTAATGTCGTATCCTAGACCGGCTGTAATTCCTAAATCTATTTCGTTATCTGGCTCAAAATTTTTCTTGTCAACAACAAATTCTAAAGTAGGCCCCACAAGAACGTTGAATTTATTGAAATAGAATTTATTAACCAATTGAAGTCCCAAATAAGAAACAGAAAGTGTTTGTCCGTTCCAGTTGTTAACATTGGTTTCAAACTTGGCTCCCTGTCTCGAATAATTAATTTCCGGCTGTAAAGCATAAAATTTTGCAAAACGAATATTTCCTAGAAACCCAATATAAAAATCGGTTTTAGTTTTAAAATCCATTTTCATATTCGCGTTTGGAGAATCCGGCCAGTAGAATGTTTGATTTTCATTATTGGTGAAATGCGAAAAATTCGCTCCTGCTCTTATTCCAGGGTTAAAAGTTACCTGAGCAAAAGATAAAGTTGTAAATAAAGCAAAGAGTAAAAGTGCCGTTTTTTTCATGTTATATTATTCAGTTTCGGTTATTTGAAATAGTTTTATATTGATCTTGAAATCTTTATGTTGAAGATTCAAACTATCCGCGAAGATATGTTTTTTTGCTTCAAAAGTGAAATCGATTTTTTCCTTATTGTTTTTGGTATAAATGATTTGGTTCAGCAATCCATTTTCTTTATTGAAGAACAGATAATATTGTTTCTTATCCAATTTTGAGAGGTAAATTTTTGACTTTTCATTTTCAAAACTTTCATTCACAGGATATTTCTGTTTTAGCAATTTCTGAAAATCATTCTTTAAAAAATTAATGACAATCTTTTTGTCTAAGTCTGCTAAAACATAGTTAAGCTTAAAATCATCTCCGGAAATCTCAAAATCAATTAATTTATTTCCGAAATCAGAAGTTAATACGACACGGTGTGTCGCGTCATTAATCTTTTTGATAATTAGAATTCCGCTTACATGATTTTTGTAAATATCCATCTGACATTTATACACGTAATCTTCATTCGAAGAAAAATATAAATTTTCAACGGTCTTCTCAGAATTTGAAATTAATTTTGCATCTGTAAGCTGATAGGTTTTACACGAAACAAATAGGATTAAAATCAGACTATAAAGAAAACTCTGAAGCAGAAATCGGCGCATTGATTTTTGTATTTTTAAAAACAATATTTGTAGTATCTCCTGAGGCTTCCGTCATATTAACCTGTGAAACGGTTGATTCACCTTTAGGAAAACTTAATTCAATTTGCTTAATATATTTCAGCAATTGAGCAGATTTTGGAGTAAATTTTGCGATGTTGTAATTTGCATTCTTCAAGTAAGCTACTGAAAATTCAGGATCGTTAAACATCTGTCCGTTTGAGCTTCCTACAATCAGTTTATTGATCTTTTCAAAGGTTTTACTTTTAGCATCTACAGAAGATTTCTTTCCTTGGTCATTGATGAATATTTTATTGTCCTTAAATATAATGCTGTATTGATATGGCTTTGTATATTTCCAACTTAAAATGTTGGGTGTTTTTAAAGACATTCTTCCGTAGGTCACAATGTTTTTATCCAAAAAATCCATCTTTTTGGTTTGGGTAAAATCACTTTGTAAGGTTTTGATTTCTTTTGTTTCAGATGAAACTTTGGTAACGAAAGCTTTTGCTTCAGCTCCTGACATTGCTGTATTTTGAGCAAAAAAGAAATTTGAAAATAATAAGAATGCTCCGAAAGCAATATTTTTAATCATTGTTTTGATTTTTAAATTGGACCACAAAAGTCACAAAAGATTATTTTTTTAAATAAATACTTTGAAAATAAAAGCTCATAAAAGATGAAAATCAAAGATTTTCAAAACTCATTTGTTCTTCTTATACGCAATCATTCTAGCTTAAAAATTCTTAGACATTAAAAGCTTTTGTATCTTTTGTGGTTGAAATAGTATCCATCCTAAAAGTCGAATACTTTTCACGTTCCAAAAATACTAATAAATCTGTCAAAACATTATACGTTTTTTCTGAAGTATCATGAAGAAGAATAATGCTTCCTTTCTTTAGATTGTGGGTAACTCGTTTATAAATTTTCTTTTCGTTGTCTGTGATTGTATCTAAAGAACGGACATTCCAGCCGATGCTTTTTTTGTGAGTTCTTTTAATAGCTTTAGCAATATTCGGATTGGTAACGCCAAATGGAGGACGGTATAAATTGGTCTTGATATTTCCGACTTTAGAAATAATTTCATCACACTTTTCAATCTCTTCAACCATTTTTGAGGTAGACAAAAATCCTGTGTTGTTGGAGTGAGATAAGGTGTGA
The DNA here is from genome assembly GCF_900142445.1 of Chryseobacterium polytrichastri. Lineage (GTDB taxonomy): Bacteria > Bacteroidota > Bacteroidia > Flavobacteriales > Weeksellaceae > Chryseobacterium > Chryseobacterium polytrichastri. Next base: position 25,044 of record NZ_FRAV01000047.1, read on the forward strand.
TTTCCAACTGTATGTCCTTCTGCAATAATTCGTTGGAAAGTTTCGGGATATTTTTCAATCTGTTTTCCAATACAGAAAAACGTTGCTTTTATCTGGTTTTCTTTTAATAGATCAAGGAACTTCGGGGTAAACTCAGTCGGACCGTCATCAAAAGTTAAAGCAACTTCCTTGACTTTCGTTCTTTTATGCGTCAAACTATTGACAAAATATCCTAATTCAATATCGAAAGATCCCCAAACGACCACCGCCGAAAAAAATAAGAAACAAAACAGATACACCCAAAAAGTCCCATGAAATGCATAAATGAATACATTGCAGGAAAGATAAAATAGAATAAACAGATAGTGTTTCATCTTTTTATTATTTTGATTTTGAGCTGTCATTCAGAGCGAAACGAAGTATAGCCTGGAATCTAAACTTAATATTCTTAATAACTTAACACCAAACTTAATGGTTTAATTTGAAACATTAAGAATTAATTTAGTTGTTAAGAGTATTAAGAGATTCTTCCTTCGTCAGAAATCAAAGATTCGGCGTAGCCAATGACAAGCATATCGTATTTACTATATTAAAAACTTAAGCTCTCTCCAACAAAAGCAAACTATGATCACTTCCTCCCAAATGATTATACAAAAGAATGTTTTTAATACCTTCTCTTTTCACACCATTAATCATCATCACTTCCGGAATCTGCTGATCTTTCAGAATATGACAAGCCATAAATGTAGAAAAACCACTTGCTGTATTGAATTCCCCACTTAAATGCTTGTAATATAACAATGCTGAATTTGGAAATAAATCCATTGCTTTAGTATAATAAATATCCGATTTAGAATCTCCACTAAAACCTAAAATCACAGCATCAATTTCTTCAAAGGTAAGATTGTTTTTCGTTAGAAAGTCTCCGATAAAGTTTTGAATTTCATCTTGTTCTAATCTATTGTTGATTTTAATATCTCTAAGCTGAGCGTAAGAACTTTCTGTCTTCTCTTTTCCTAAAACAAAAAAGCTTGAACCTTCTCCCCAAATAACGCCTTCTGTTGTTGAGTCTAAATAATCAACGGGAAGATTTTCTTCTTTTTTAATGGTATTGTTTAATTTATACAATTCCATTGTTCTGTCGGTTTGTTCATCCGTTGAACCTACCAAAACATGATCAGCCTCACCATCATTAATTTGAAGTTTGGCGTCTAGCATGGAGAATTCTAAAGACGAAGAAGTGTTTACATACGTGAAATTGTAAGCGTGGCATTGTAATGCTAAAGCAATTTGCCCGGCAACCGTATTGTGAGTGGATTGAATAAAATAAGTCGGAGTCAGAAACTCTTCATTATTATCAATCACATTTTTTAAAAACTTTTCAGAATCTTGGGAACATCCCATTCCTGTTCCAACAATAATTGCATCAGGGTTTTCAATTCCGGCTTCTTTCAAAGCATATTTTGAGGCTACAGAACTCATCTTTACCGTTTTAGACATTCTTCTGCTCATCGCTGGCGGAATGAATTCTTTGTAATTAGGTTCAATAGCTTTTACGATCTGAATTGAATTTTCAGGCGTAAGATTTTGGATGAAATTTTCATTTAAAGTGTCCTGAACCGAGATGCAGGCTGCACTGTTGATATACACGGCACTCATGATTTTGAGAAAATTAAGGTTGAACAATTTCCTCCGAACCCAAATGAGTTAGAAAGTACATGGTCGATATTCTTCTCTTTCAATTCGGTAACGGGTGTTAAATCAAATTCTTCCATTTTCGTTTTAAAATTCAAATTGGGGAAAATGATATTATTTTGAATCGCCAATAATGAATAGATAGCTTCAATTCCCGCAGCAGCAGCCAAAGTATGACCTGTAAACGCTTTTGTAGAGCTGAATTCCGGAACCTGATTTTCACCAAAGAGCCTGATCATCGCAATTCCTTCTGAAAGATCATTATTCGGAGTTGCTGTTCCGTGCGCATTGATATAATCGATGTTTTCTTTCAGTAAACCTGAAACCTTTAATGCTTTTTCCATAGCTAAATAAGCGCCTTGGCCGTTTTCCGAAGAAGCAGTTTGATGGTGGGCATCGTTGGCATTTCCATATCCGGAAAGATATCCGAGTACTTTTTTATTTTCTTTTTTAACAACTTCCTCAGATTCCAACACCAGAAAAGCGGCTGCTTCTCCAAGGTTCAATCCTTTTCTGTCATTGTCGAAAGGCGTATTATAAGAATCGGTAAGAATCATTAGGGTACTGAATCCATTCAACGTAAATTTTGAAAGAGAATCTGTTCCACCAACAATCACGCGGTCTAACACGCCATTTTTAATAAGCTTTGCACCCATCATAATCGCGTTGGCAGCAGACGAACAAGCCGTACTGATTGTAGAAACCATGCCTTTAAGACCTAAATAATCTGCAATGGCTAATGATGAATTTCCTGCGTCATGAGAGTCTATATATTTTTGCTTTTCAGGAAAGTCTTCGTAGGAGTAGAAATACTTTTCGGTGATATCCATTCCGCCAACGCTTGTTGAAGAAATTAACCCCGTTTTGTAGCCGTTGATATCTGATATACCGGCACTTTCTACCGCTTCTTTTGCAGCAACCATACCCAATAAAGCGGTTCTTGTTACATTATTATCTTCATTAAGCTGAAGTTTTTGTACCAATTCTTCATTAGATAGTTTTATCTCGCCTGTTTTAATATTTCCGATGTGGCGGGTTTCAAACAACTGAATATCTGAAATTCCGTGTTTTCCGGAAGTGAGCGAAATGAAATTTTCTTCCACATTGTTACCGATGGAAGAAATGATGCCCATTCCTGTTATGGCAATTTTTTGACTCATTTTATCTTATAATGTAACAGTGTATCAATTTAACCGTTTACCAATATTATTACATTGTTAAACTGATACATTGCTAGATTGACTCATTTATTTTGTTCTGTTTTCTTCGATGAATTTTGCCATCGTATCGATAGATTGAAAAATTTCCTTTCCTTTTTTAGGATCGGCTAATTTTATTCCATAATCTTTGTCAAGAAGAACGATCAACTCTAAAGCATCGATAGAATCTAATCCTAAACCTCCTCCGAATAACGGATCAGTATCTTTGATTTCTTCTATAGAAACATCTTCAAGATTAAGTACTTCGATAATTTTGTGCTTTAATTCAGTTTGTAAGTTTTCCATAATTTATTTAATGTATAATATAATAGTCACCGCATATAAGAATTATCTAATTCTACCTTGACATTGGAGGAGGAGGTAATTGCTTTTGCGGTAAATAATTGTCTATTTGATTTTGTTTAAGAATATCTATTTGCAATTTATTGAAATCGATATCAAATTTTGAAATTTTTGCGACATTTTGCTGTGAATAAATTGTTTTTTCAAGCATTTTTAAAACTTCGCTAAATTCAGAATTCATTAAAGGTAAAATAAAACATATTTCTTTTTTCTTTCCATTTTTTTGAAACGAAATGTAGTTTCTATTTCCAGCGTAAAAATGATTTGGATCCAACTGCCTTTTTGCAATAAAGTTTTCAAGGTCTTCTTTACCTAATTTATTTATTGATTTAATTTCAGCATCATTCAATTGATAGGAATAATAAGTCTCAGTTTTATATCCATTAATATACACATTTAGCATTCCATTTTTATCTATAGTAGAATATGAACTAAATTCTATTTTATCTGATGAATTAATATCATAACTAGTTAATTGAAAATTCTCAAGTTCAACCTTTTGGGCATAACTTGTAAAACCTAATATAAATGTTAACAATAAAAAGATATTTTTCATACTATAAAAATTACTAATCAGATTTGATTGTTGGAATTTACTTGTTTAGCAAATATACAAAAGCTTTGTAACTTTCCTGATATAGCTCTACCCAGCCACAGAGTACCTTTTCAGCCTTTCCTGACTGTAAGATCTGTTCTGAGTAATCATTTAAAAATTTTTCATCAAATTCATCCAAAACAAAAAAAGTATTCTCTGTCTGCATTGTATGTCTAATGCTAATTTCACCCACGCAGATGTTGGGCAACGTGTATACAAAAACAGCTGGGCTCGGAAAGAAATTGTCCTGAGAGTTGATGCTTTCCTGATATTTAAAATCAGTATCTAAACTTGATGATCTGTTGGCCAAAACAATTGCTGTTTGGCTATGATCTCCGTCTTTTAAAATCATTTCGGAAGCCAGAAAAGCGAGTTTGCTTAAGTTATCCATTTTATGAAATTTAGGATAATTTACTTCTAAACTTTTATAAGCTTCTTTGGCAAATTCTGAAAATACTTCAGATTGACTTTCGAAAATAACGTCTTCATTGACGGTTATTTTTGAGTTTTCTATGGTGCAAATGTCTGTTTTCTTCATCGTATTAACATTTTTCTAAAACAATTGCTGCATTACACCCACCAAAACCTGAAGCTGTTTTCAAAATATATTTGATTTCCGCAGGTTGGTTTTCTTTAATAATATGTAAAGGCTGGGAAACTCCCATTTCTTCAAAGTTTTTTGATGAAATTAAGGTATTGTGAAGGGCGCTTTCCATAGATATAATACTTTCCAATAAACCTGATGCTCCTAAACAGTGTCCGTAAAAACCTTTCATGCTGTTGAGGGGAACATTTTGTAATTCCATTCTGTTGAAAGCAATGGCTTCCATTTCGTCGTTATATATTGTGGCAGTTCCGTGAGCAGATATAAAATTGATTTGTTCTGCTGAAACTTTAGCCTCTGTCATTGCATTTTTGATGCTTGCATACAATCCGTCTCCTGTTCTTGAAGGTCCGGAAATGTGATTTGCATCGTTAATGGCTGAATCTCCTGATATTTTAAAACTAAACTTTTCGTTTGAAATTGCTTCGTCACTTCGTTCCTCGCAATGACCTGTAATAAAAGCTGCTGCTGTAGCTTCACCAATATTGATTCCGCTGCGGTTTTTATCATAAGGTTGGCAAGGTTTGCTTCCGATGGCTTGAAAAGAATTGAATCCTGAAATCACAAACTCTGAGATCTCATCTCCAGCCACAACAAACGCATCTTTATATCTTCCTGCCTGAATCATATTTTTAGCAATAGCAATGGCCATTACTCCTGAAACGCATGCATTAGAGACAACAAGGGGTTTGGTTTTAAATCCGAAAAAGTCAGCGATTTTTTGTGCTAGACTTGAAAGATAAGCACCTTCCGGTAAAGTTGCTTTATTCTTTAATAAGCTTATATTTCCTTTTGTTGTTGATAAAATAAAAGCCGTTTCTTCTGTAATGTTATGTCTTTTCACCAAAGGTTTTAAGCTTAACAAAAACATTTTTTCAAGTCTTGTGAAATTCGTATTGTCATTGTGAGCCGAGTCGAAGAACTTGTTGAACTCTTCTTCCAATTTTTCAGAATCGATGATAGAAGCATAAAAAGCTTCCTGATTTTCGATCACTTTATGTTTTGCGACTCCTGATTTTCCTTGTAGTAAGGCATTCCAATTGGATGCAACATCAAATCCTAAAGGAGTGACGCAGTTGTAATCTGTGATGTAAACTTCTTTTCTCATAATCCCATTTTATCTTTCCAAGCTTGAAAAAACTCGGGATTATACAAGCATAAATTATTATCAGAATCTAAGAAAACCTGAATGGTTTCTCCGCTGCAAACCAATTTATTGTCTTGATTAAAAAGTTCATATCTGTAAATCAATTTCGCTGCAGTTGAATTAACAAAAGTGGTTACGATATTGAAGGTTTCTCCATATTTTAAAGGCAGAAAATGTTCGCAAGTACTTTTTATGATAGGCGTTACGAATCCTGCTTTCTGGATATCAAGATAAGTTAAGCCATGCTGTCTTCCAAAAGCTTCTCTTCCGTCTTCGAAATACACAATGTAATGGCCATGCCAAACAATTCCCAAAGGATCTGTCTCATTGAATCGTACTCGTACTTCCTCAGTACACTGGATTGGTTTTTCGTTAGACTGCATTTTGTTTCCTTTCATAAAAAATTGAAATAGTGACCATGGCAATATAAAATACAAATAATAAAGCCAGTTCTTTTGCTATACCAGCGATTCCGCTGTTTCTTAAAATAATGTCGTAATAAGCATTCAATCCCCAGTTCATGGGTGAAAATTTAGCAACTGTCTGCATAAATTCGGGCATTAAGAATACGGGAACCCATATTCCTCCAACGGCTGCCAATACAACCACAGAAGTCGCACCAAACGGTGCAGATTGTTCCTGGGTATCTGCCAGAGTTCCTAACAAAACTCCGAAGCCAATTGCGGCTAATCCTGCAAAAATAGTAACGATAATGAGATGGAACATTTTTCCTGTTACATCAAACTGAGGTAAATTCATATAAGGGAAAAGGTAAACTCCCACCGCTACCATCAATAAAAACTGAATGATACAGATGATTAAATAGGTACATGTTTTTCCTAAAATATGAATATAATAAGGCGTTGGACTCACTCTTACTCTTACACTCGTTCCCTGACTTTTTTCTTTCACTAAGTTAATAGAAAGCGGAACGACGATGAAAAATATCGCAAAAAGCGCCCAAGCCGGAACATTATGCTGAACAGAATTCGGTATAATGTCCATTTTCCCTTTTGTAGGGGTAATTTCTTTGAAACTGATTAAGTTTTTATTTTCATCCAGATTTTCGGTGGTTCCCAATTGATCCTGAAAGGCTTTGTAGATCTTTTTATTTTCAATCTCAAAAACCATTTTATTAACGGCATTCATTACATTGTTTTTGAAACCGATATTGGTTGCCGGATCAAAGTACAAGTGAATGTCTTTGGCTTTTATGTCAACATTCTTTTTTACAGAAGCAGCATCTGCCTCAATTCCAAATGAGCTTACAATGGTCTGAACCTTAGAATCAATATTTGCATTTAAATCTTTCGTTAAATTTTCAGGAATGACGATGGCCATTTGATAATCCCCTGAAAAAACAGCGTCTTGAGCAGATTTTTCATTGTAATTGGTTACTAAGTCGAATGTTTTACCATTTTCGAGCTCGTGTTTTATATTTTTTGAAATTTCAGATTTGTCGTTATCAATAAAAATAATCGGAATTTTTGAACCTTCCAGATTTTTAAAAGTAGAATCCTGAATTAAAGTGATTGTGATAATCAACAATAAAGGCATCACAAAAATAATGACGATTCCACCGATATCTCTTTTCAATAAAAGGATTTCCTTAACGAAACTTCTCCACAATTTATACAACAACATCTCTTAATTCTTTTCCGGTTAATGAAATGAAAACATCTTCTAAGTTTTCGGCACTGGCAACTCTGTTCACCAATTCTTCGGGAGTTCCAACAGCATGGATTTTCCCATGATCAATGATCGCAATTTTTGTACAGAATTCTTCAGCCTCAGAAAGGTGATGTGAGGTATAAATGATGCACGTTCCTTTTTTATTTAAATCTAAAAGATAATCAATAATTGTTTTTTTAGACTGAACATCAACACCGACAGTAGGTTCATCAAGAAACAAGACTTTAGGATTGTGAAGTGTTCCTGCAATAAGGTTGCAACGGCGTTTCATTCCTCCTGAGAATTGTTCTACTTTTTTATCTGCGAATTTTGATAACCCCATAAGTTCTAAAGATTCATCAATCGCGATTTTTAATTTTTTATGAGGTAAACCATACAGGCTTCCGAAGAACATTAAGTTTTCTTTCGCTGTAAGCGTAGGGTATAATGCATATTCCTGAGGGACAATTCCAATGATTTGTTTTAATTTAAAACCATCTTTTTGAGGAGATAATCCGTTGATCTTAAAAGTTCCTGAAGTAGGTTTTATCAACCCGGAGAGCATAGAAATTAATGTTGTTTTTCCTGCTCCGTTAGGCCCCAGAATTCCGTAGATTTCGTTTTGATTAATATTCAACGAGATATCATTTACAGAAAACTCTTCTGCATGCTTGTATTTTTTATACAGGTTTTTTATTTCAATGATGTTCTCCACGTTAAATTGCTTTTCTCAGTTTTTTATAGAAAGCCTCTTCCAGATCAGCAATATGAAGCATCGATTTTGAAAGCTCCTGATAGATATTGCTTTTTGAATTTCTGTTTTTGTAAACTCTTGCAATATCTACTGCAAAATCTCTCCAAAGATCACCAATAGCGGTAATTTCTTTAGACAGTTCTTTTAGCTCGTCATTCTTAAGAATTACGGCAGCCTCCTGTAAAAAAGCGCCATAAATAAATCTGAAACCGCCACCGCCGGTTCCAATTTCTTCCTGCATTCTGATGAGTTGCCCCAGATAATGGTTGGTCACTTTCGTACCTTTTTTATCAGCCCATTTCGGGATACTTTTCGCTACCCATCTCATGGCTTTTACCCCAATAAGCGGAACGGGAGCCAACATATTTTTGCAAGTATCTTTGATCCCTTTTTTTATGGCTTCTTCTATATTTACATTCTCAGGAATGTAAGTAGGGTAGTACATATGGCCTTTGGGAGGAAGTGCTCCTTTGGCATATCTTACTTTTTCCAATTCGGCTTCGGAAAGGGAAGTGGTGTAATCCATCACGGGATCACTGATCAAAAATCTTCCGTCTTCTTTTCCGTAAACGACCAAATTGTGGGCGTTGAAATGGAATTTATATTCTTCAGGAAAATACGTAAGATTAAAAACTCCAACTTGTAAACCTGTCGGCACATTATTTTCTAAATTTCTTTCTAACGCTGATTGTGCGTCTTTAGGATTCGAAAATTTTTCTCTTTTAATTTTAATTCCCAGTCTTTTTGCGGCTTTGCTGAAAATAGCTCCCGGCATTGGCCTGTAGCTGAAACCTGGGGCGAAATTTACTTTTAAAAAAGGTAAATACACGAAAAATAACCCCGAACCAATTCCGAAGATCATCGGTTCGCTGAGTTTTAGCCCTTTGTTTATTAGTAAATTAGAGGCAACACCGTTTTCGCAATGCGCAGTTTGATGGTGTTCAAAATTAAGTTTCATTCGTTGCTTGATTTTACCAAACCTTCAAGGTTTTTAAAACCTTGAAGGTTTCTATTTATTTACCGTTGAAATTTTTTAATTCATCCACTGAAATCCCGAATGCATCGGCATATTTTTTCAGTACGGATTCGCTTAGTGTCTTAAATACTTTTGGTTTTGCGTGTCTCTTTACTCTCCATTGCCACATTCCGGCGTAGGAAGCAAGAACTTGTAAATCCATTTTATTCAGTTCCATGAAATAAACAATCGGACTCGCTATATTATTGGCAACATCTTGTTTGGCTTCTTCTATTCTTTCATTAATTAAGGCTAAAGATTCATCCAAAGCGGCTTTTTTAACGTCCCAACCAATGCTGTTTGCCGTTGTATAATTATTGTTTTCATCAGTCACGTACAACACTTCGGTCATGTTAGCTGACTTCAAGTTGCTTTCGTCCTGAGGAAGATCTTGTTTTTTCACCTAAATATTTTTAAGTTGTAGATTTCAGATGAAAAAAAATTCATCTGTTTTGTGATTAACTTTATCAATCGGCTAAAATAGTGAAAATAGATTATATGTAAATTATATTATTTTTTGATGATATCATGTGGGTTTTAGTAGATAAAACATGACAAAATCTCTCACAATTGTAAATAAATAATCTGTAACAAGTATAAGACAAAGCCAGACTAATACATTTTAAAAGAAATTTGATTAAATAAATAATATTATGAAGAAATTTTTTATTTCTGTTTCGCTATTTTGCATGTTGAGTGCGATGGCTCAGAAATTTGAAACACAAAAGCTGACGGACAGTCAAGGGTATACCTACGAAACGGTAAAAAACGATCAGTCAGGTGTAAGAGTGTATACATTAAAGAACGGGTTGAAAGTATATCTGGCTAAAAATGAAGATGCACCAAGAATTCAAACCTATATTCCTGTAAGAACGGGGTCAAATAATGATCCTAGCGACAATACAGGATTGGCTCATTATCTAGAGCATATGGTTTTCAAAGGAACTTCACATTTAGGAACTCAGGATTGGGCAAAAGAAAAAGTGTTGCTTCAACAAATTTCTGATCTTTATGAGCAACATAAAGCAGAAAAAGATCCTGAAAAGAAGAAGGCACTTTACAAAAAAATAGACGAGGTTTCTCAGGAAGCATCTAAATATGCAATTGCTAATGAATATGATAAAGCAATTTCATCTTTAGGAGCTACAGGAACTAACGCTCATACTTGGTTGGATGAAACGGTTTATAAAAATAATATTCCAGCAAACGAACTTGAGAAATGGCTTAAAGTAGAAAAAGAACGTTTTTCTGAATTGGTTTTACGTCTTTTCCATACAGAGTTGGAAGCGGTTTATGAAGAGTATAATAGAGCTCAGGATAACGACGGACGTTTGGTGAATTATGCTTTAATGGAAGCGCTTTTCCCGAAACATCCCAACGGACAGCAAACTACAATCGGAACTTCAGAACATTTGAAAAGCCCTTCAATGGTAGCGATTCATAAATATTTTGACACATATTATGTTCCTAATAATATGGCAGTTGTTTTGGTTGGAGATTTAGATTATGATAAAACGATAAAGTTGGTTGATCAGTATTTTGGTTCTTTCAAATACAAAGAATTACCAATGAAAAAAATGGTAACAGAAGCTCCAATGACGTCAATTGTTACCAGAACAGTAAAAAGTCCGTCTACAGCAAGAATGACAATGGCTTGGAGAACCGATTCTTACGGGACTCAGGAAGCAAGATTGGCTGATGTTGTTGCTGAAATCTTAAGCAACAGAGGCGATGCAGGTTTAATTGATCTTAATATTAATCAAAAACAAAAGACACTAGGAGCAGGCGCATACGAATCTCCATTTAAGATGTATGGTTCTTTTGCTTTGTCGGTAACTCCTAAAGAAGGACAAAGTTTTGATGATGCTAAAAAATTATTATTAGACCAGGTTGATTTAATTAAAAAAGGTCAATTCCCTGATTGGATGCTGAAAGCGATCGTGAATGACAAGAAAGTTCAGAGAATGAAGACTTGGGAAACGGCAGACGGTTTGGCAACCAATCTTTACGATACTTATATCAACGGAAGAACTTGGCAGCAGGAATTGGACGAAATCAATGAATATGAAAAGATTTCAAAGGCAGATGTTGTAAAATTTGCTAACGAATTTTTCAAAGATAATTATGTAGTTGTTTACAAAGAAAAAGGAGTAAATGATAAATTGGTTCGTGTGCAGAATCCGGGAATTACGCCGATTAAATTGAACAGAGATGCTCAATCACCTTTCTTAAAAGAAGTTTTAGCCATAAAACCAACTGAAATTAAACCTGAATTTATTGATTATAAAACAGCAATACAAACGTCTCAGATTAAAGATAAGAAAGTAAGCTTTGTAAAAAATAAGTATAACGAAATTGCTCAGGTTAATTATATTTTCCCTTTTGGAACAGATAATGACAAAGAATTATCTCTTGCTATAACAGCTTTGGAATATTTGGGAACAGATAAATATTCACCTGAACAATTGAAAGAGGAATTCTACAAACTTGGAATTTCAAACAGTTTCAGAACTTCAAATGACCAAACGGTGATCACGTTGAGCGGACTTGAAAGTAATATGAAAAAAGGTGTTGAACTGATGAATCATTGGCTGACGAACGTAAAGGCTGATAAAGCAATTTATGATCAGACAGTTAAAACAATGCTGGAGACTAGAGAAGCTGTGAAGAAAGACAAGACGAGAATTATGGCTGCATTGAGTAATTATGCGAAATACGGGAAAGATTCAAGGATGACGGATATCGTTTCTAAAGAGCGTTTGCAAAGCATTAATATTGATGATTTGATGAAAAAAATCAAAACGATTAATCAATATCCTTATGAAATTTTCGTTTACGGACAAGATCAGAAAAGCTTAGTAAAAGCAGTTGAGCCTTATATTGTAAGTGCGACTTTACAGCCTGCAAAAGCAAAGGTGTATGCTGAACCTGCAACTGAAGGAAAAGTATATTTCACCAATTATGACATGGTGCAAATGGAAATGTCTAAAATTGCAAAAGGGAGCAATGTAAATCTTGGTAACTTCGGAAAAGCTAATGTTTTCAATGAATATTTCGGACGTGGTTTATCTTCTATCGTTTTTCAGGAGATCAGAGAAAGTAAATCGTTGGCATATTCTGCATATGTTTCTTATGCAAACGCAACCGAAAGTAATCATCCGAACTATGTTACTAATTACATCGGAACACAATCAAACAAACTTCCGTTGGCAGTAACAGCGATGAATGACTTGATGGCTCAGTTGCCACAAATTCCGACACAATTCGAAAATTCAAAAGGTTCTGCATTAAAACAGATTGCATCCAACAGAATCAACAGAACGAGTATTTTCTTTAATCAATTATCTCTAAAAAAATTAGGAGTGGATTATGATATCAGAAAAGATATTTATGCTGAGATTCAGGGATTGAGCTTGCCTCAGTTGACCAATTTCTATGATACTGAAGTTAAGCCATTGAAATACAATACCGCTATCATCGGTAAAAAAGAAAATCTGAATATGGAATCTATTAATAAAATGGGAGAATTTAAAGAGGTAACTCTTGAGGAAATCTTTGGGTATTAATTTTCATAGTAATAATGATATTGAAAGTGGGGTAGAAATGCCTCACTTTTTATTTGAGTAACTTTTAAATGTTTTGACTAGTCCTAAAATAGGTTTACAAGTTATCAATTAAGATACGAATCCGGAAGATTTTACTTTTCCGGATTTTTTATGCATCATTTCCGGT
>NZ_FRAV01000072.1 GCF_900142445.1 Chryseobacterium polytrichastri
ATGTAGAATTTGGTTTTCTTCTTCAAATTTTACAATCTCAAAATATTCAATCAACAGTTCAGGTAAAAATAATTTAAGCAGTTCGGCATCATTTAGCATTATACAAAAATAGCATTTTTTATTTTCTCCCCAACTTTTGAGACTGATCCCTTTTTTATTCCTAAAACATTCCTAAATCTCTTCTTTAATTTGTCATGTTTTTAAACAGTATTAAAAACATTTATGCAATCATTTAATCAATAAAGGATTTAAATTTCATTATGACAAATTATCATTTCTGTGTACCACCTACCCTTCAAACTGACTTTAACTTTTCGAAACTATTAAAGACACTATTTAAAAGGTCATGCAATATTCTTAGGGATAAAAAAATCATTGCTGGACTATTTTTATTGGGTTGTATTGGAAGTACTGTCAAGGCACAGATCAGTCCGCCAGGTTTAGGTGAAGCCAACACTGCATTTTGGTCTGCCTTCGGAGTAAAAAGACAACTTGATTCTTTAGGAAAAAAACAGTCTTTAAGCTATATTGCTGTCGGTAGGAAAAGTAGTCCCGATAATGACAACCCCTTTTCTAAACAAGCCATATTTGTCCTTAATCATGAGGTTTACCATTCCTTTGCTCAACATCAGCAATATAGTTATGCCATCAGTTACCGTCGTCAACCTGTCTATGAAAGTTCAGCACCTTACGAAAAAGAAGGTTTAGAGCAAGAGATAAGACTATACGGAAGATATGACTATAGTTTTGATCTTGGAAAAAAATGGACGTTAAAAAATACGATTCGACAAGAATTCAGAAAATTTTTTGATCCCAATTTTCATGCTGTGGAAGAAAGCTTTCAATTAAGAACCCGTATTAAAAGTCAGCTTACTTATAAGCTTTCATCAAAAAACAATCAGAAATTGGCATTAAGTGCTGAAGGATTATTTTCCATCAGTTATCTTAATGATCCTGAGCCTCAATGGACAAAATTCGGATATAGAGAAATGCGTCTTGGCCTTTATTATATGTTTGCAATTCCTAATTCTCCTTTCACTATGGATATTGGCTATGTAGATGATCTGATTAGAAACAGCCACAGTATTGCAAAAGGGGGTGTTCATTATCTTGCCGCCGATGTGATCTGGAATTTACCTTATAAAAAGAAATAGAGAATGGTCCTTTACTCATTAATCAACAAAAAAAATCCTGACCGTTTTGATCAGGATTTTCGTTTGAAAAGAATACTAACTATTTTCAAACTACAATTTAGCTATATATGATTGTTTTGGTTTCAATTGTTAATTACAGATCATCAAAAACTGATGACTCATTTGGACTTTAAATTTTGCTTCTGATTTTGCTTTAAAATGAATGGTATTTTCAAAAGCCTGTACAGATTTCAATTTCCTATCAATACACTCCGCGATCTGCACCATCGAGAACATAAAATCTCTATACACCGCAATATCCACTGTTTGTCCATAACAAGGTAAATACGCTTTCAGAAAGGCAATGGTGGATTGATGTTGGCTGTAATTCACGCAATATCCTGCTCCATCTTTAGAGGTGATGATCTTTTGGTTATTAATATAATCCAGCACATTTTGAGTTTTGGGAGAAATATTATTCTTCAAAAAATATCTGTTGATTTTATCTAAAATATGTTGAGCATATTCCATCATGGTGATTGTTTTCCATTCAAACACATGATTCATACCTGTTTGTTTTTGCTTTCCGTTTCCACAGCTCGTGCAGAATGAAAGTCCCATTTTTTCGTAATAGGGAAAAAAGCAGTTTTTAATATGAATAGATGCATCTGTCTGTAGTCTGTCATTCGCAAAATTATAATACAGATAAGGACTGTATAATTCTGCAAGACTTTTCAGATAGTCGATTTCGCTTGTATTGCGAGACTCTTCAAACCACTTTTCAAGATTATCGTAATAGCGATTCTCAAATTCATTAAAACTTAAATAAAACGGCACTTCCATAGCTCTGTAATTTTGATATGACAAAGCTATAGCGGTAATGCGACAAAACTTGACGTGTTATTTTTTAATTAAAAAGATTTTTGTGGATGCTCTTTTTAACCACAAAAGAGTCAAAAGATTAACACTTGAGTTATTTAAGTTAATTTTGAAATGTAAAAAAGAACACATAAGTTTAAAAAATCTTTGCCAATTGAGCGGAGTCGAAATGGTATGCTATTGTAAACTTCATATTATAAACAGCTTATTTTCAATATGTAAATGATACTTTTGTTCCTTTTGTGGTTAAATTTTCAAATACATACTTCGATTATTTATCGTAATTCTTCATTACAAATTCAAAATAACGAATCATCTTCATATAGTTTTCAATACTGAGATATTCATTGGTACTGTGAATACTCTGCTGCTCCGAGCTGTTGATCTTAATCGGCATAAATCGGTAGATGTTTTTACTCACGATTTGATATTTATAAGCATCCGTAGCCGCCATCGTAAGATACGGAGCAGCTATAGCATCGGGATAAACCTCTTTAATCCCCGCCTGAATCAACTGAAATGCTTTTGTATTGGTAGGTGACACCGCCGAAGCCTCTTTTGTATTGTCAATCTCTTCTACTTCCACATCAAAACCTTTTGTAGCTTCAGCAATATGCTGTTTAACATCTTTAATCGTATTTCCGGGGAGGATTCTAAAATTCACAACAAACTCTACCTCAGGAGAAAGTACGTTGGGGGCATCACTCCCCTTCATCATCGTCAACGCTGTGGTTGTACGAATTAAGGCATTCGTTGAATTGTTTTTTTCCAACTGAGAAAGCAGTAAAGATTTTAGAAGCCACTGATTGGAAATTGCCAATCTGCTCGTAAAAGGCATCACTCCACCAATCGTATCAAAGAATTCTTTAATAAGTGGTGTAATTTCCGGTTTCATCTGGCTTTTTTCTAACCGCTGCATAATGATCGCTGCTTTACCAATCGCACTTTCCATAGGGGGCATAGAAGAATGTCCACCCAATCCTTTTACTTTGATCTTTGCGGATAAAAATCCTTTTTCTGCACATCCAATCACCGCAACATCAGAATCAATTCCTTTTACACTTCCTTTTTCTAATATCAATCCGCCTTCATCATATACGGCATCGAATTTTAATCCTTGCTTTTTGAAATGATCGGCAATCTGAACCGCCCCTTTTTGTCCACCCACTTCTTCATCAAAACCAAAAGCTAAATAGATATCACGTTGAGGAACATGACCACTTTTTATTAAACTCGTCATTGATTCCAATAAAGAAAACAACATTCCTTTCATATCAATTGCTCCTCTTCCGTAGATTCTTCCATTGGCAACCGCTCCTGAAAAAGGGGCATAATCCCAATCTTCTGCTACTTTTGTAATTCGAGGTAACGCTTTATCATTGGGTCTGAAAATATTCTCTTCGTTATTTTTAACATCGGCATCTCCCGGAGGAACCACATCCATATGAGAAAGGAATAAAATAGGTTCGAGATTGGGCTGACTCCCTTTTAGTTTAAAAACCAATCCGTACTTATTGACCTCATAGTTTTCCGTATTCTGATACAATTCAGGGTATGATTTTTTTAAATATTCCTTAAATGTATCAAAAGTAGAATAATTAAAATCTCCCAATTCGCCTGTAGAAATGGTCGCGATCTTTATTCCGTTTGAAAACCTTTGAATAGCAGAATCATTTCGGGTCACCTTCCATCCTTCTGTTGCTGTTGCACTAGTCTTTTTAAAAGGATAAGTGAAAGTTTTAACTAGTAAAACGATAATTAAAACAATAAGAATTCCCAGAATGATTAAAAGGATTTTTTTCATGATGATTTGATGTTGTATGGGTTGAGGGACTATAACAAATATAAGAAAGATATTTTGGATTGGGTGGTTTGTTTGTGAATGAGAAAACCACTGCGGTTGCAGTGGTTTTTTGTGTTATAAATTTGGTGTGAGGTACGAGCGAGATACTCACACCCGCTATCATTAAGTTAAGTACTTGATTCTTATTTCGAATTACAAAAATTCTATTTTACTCCTTATAATTGGTGAGATGTTCCATTTATTTAATGGTAAAAAATACGCTGAATCCTTAACTTAATGACATTGTGCTCGCGCCAGCATGGGGAATATTGGATACCAACACATCTGGAACATTAACTATAATTTCTTTACTATTTTTATAAACCATTACCTTTCATGACATGTCTTTTCATTTTATATTTGAAATCCTCAAAGTTAGAATCCCAAAAAAATGGTGGATGATAAGTATATAAAATCGCTAATTCATCCATGAAAAATCTTATTCGTTCGCCACAATTATCTTCATAACCATCATCTTCATAATTAAATATAAAGTTATTTGCAAATTCCCTAAAGTCTAAGAATGTTAAAAGATATTTATCTTTGTATAAATTTATATACTTAAACATTGAAATAATAAAATCTCTATATTCATCCAAGGTCATCTTGGATATATTTTCTGGTCTTAGTTCAATTTCTAATTTTTCTTGAATCTGTTTTATAATTACGTTTCTTTCTTCCATATAATTTATTTTACAGGTTGCCAAGCTGGGGCAGTACTTTGAATTAATGCTCTAAATGTTCCTACATTCATAGGAATTGCAGGTCGTATTTGTCCATAAAAGGGATTTGAAATATTAGGGACAGGTGTTCCAATCAAGCCATAAGATACCAATGAGCTTGCTGATATTCTAAATAGAATTTGTTTTTATGAGTGTCAGGAACATCTGATGGCATTGTATTTCCGTAACCAACAGTAACAGATAAACCATTTGAGAAAAGAGGCGTTATCATGGTAGAGTTAGAAAGAAAATTAACATCTTTATCTCTTAACCCTAGTTTATCTAAACCTTCTCCAACCATAGGTATACCTTTTACACTCCTCATATTTCTATATAAATATAAACTTGAACCTTGTGGTTCGCCAGTTGTGGCTATTGGTATATCGCCTGTTCCTGTAATTGGTTTTGAGTTAGGAGCAATCCCCATTTAACATTAAAGGTAATCCCCAAAGCCCCTTACTTAGTATACCTAAAGATGCCGTAGCTTGTTCCCAAGTTAAAGCTGCCTCAACTCCTTCAGGAATGAAAGCAATATCTATTACCGTTCCTTTTACAGTAGATTTATTAGTACTTTTCTTCCCTCCAAAAAGGTCCATAAAGAAATTACCTGCGCGTTCCCAAAAACCTTTGTTAGGCGGATCACTAAATCCATTAAAACTAAGCCCTGTAAAGTAATTACTTCCTGAAGATTCAGAACTTGTAGACATTGTAGCTTTGTAAGCCGTAAATGCTCGTTGTGCAGCTTCTCCTGAATAAACAGTTTCATTACCATCCGGATCAATAAACATGATTGGGTTGTTAACGGCATAATTATAAGGGCTGTGTCTTCTGTACTTCTCAGCCATGACATCAATAACACCCCAACGTCCGATATCAGACATGTACATTCTTGCCCCGTAGTCGTATTGCCCAGTCTCTTGTAACTCTTTACTGTTGTACTTATAATTATACAACACCGCTCAACTTTTCAGAACTTGTCTACTTCATTTTTTCTCGCGCGAACATTTACTTTTTGAGCGCTTCTCTGTTCGACGGTCCCAAAAATATGGATTTTCAATTGGAAAAAAATGGGATTTCCCTGTTTTAAACTTCAATTGAAAAATTTAAAGACTTTTTTGCTAAAAATTCAGCAACTTTATAAAACAACAAAAACCACCGCTATTGCGGTGGTTTTTCATTGTAAATTTCCAACGGGTTACGAGCAAGATGCCATAAGTGTTCGAAACCTCAAAATTATTATATTTGAGTCTAAAACAGATTTATGAAATTAGAAGAAGTTTTAGGCTATATTCCAAAAGAAG
>NZ_FRAV01000075.1 GCF_900142445.1 Chryseobacterium polytrichastri
GTGCTCTTATTTGTAGCCTAATGCTCAACTTAAAGTGACTAATTTGTTAATCTTTTGTCACTTTTGCGGTTAAAATAAAAGTTTAAACAAGTTGAGTATATAGATTTTGAAAATCTTCTTGTGTTAAGCGGAAGTGAAATATTTTATTATACAAAATTTGTTTTATAATTAGCTGAATTTCGAATAGATAACTCATGTTTTTTGTGTCTATTGATTTTATTCAAATATCATTCATCAACTAAAAAGAGATTATTCTCAATTTGTGGTTAAGATTTTGTTTGTTAAAAAGTATATTATACATGATAATATAAAAAAGGGTATTTTTAAACTAAATTAAAATTAAAATCTATGATCATTCTAATTATTGTAATCGCATTAGTAGTCATTTTTCTTCTTTACGGAGTTTCCATTTATAACAGATTGGTAAGACTGAAAAATTTGGTTCAGGAAGCGTGGAGCAGTATTGATGTAATGCTTAAAAAGCGTCACGATCTTATCCCGAATTTGGTAGAAACAGTAAAAGGGTATGCTACTCACGAACGTGAAACATTAGACAGCGTAACAAGAGCAAGAGCTCAGGCGGTAGGTGCTAATTCTGTAGAATCAAAAGAAGCAGCTGAGAAAAACCTGAATCAGGCGATGATGAATTTATATGCTGTAGCAGAACAATATCCGGATTTAAAAGCAAACGCTAACTTCCAACAATTGCAATCTGAACTGACTTCTTTAGAAAATGATATCGAAAAATCAAGAAGATATTACAACGGAACTGTTCGCGATAACAATACATTGGTAGAAACTTTTCCTAGTAATATTATCGCTAATATGTACAAATTCCAAAAATCTCCATTCTTCGAACTGGAAAATGCCGCAGAAAGAGAAGTTCCAACGGTAAAATTTTAAGGGATGAAAAAGTTTTTATTGCTTTTTTATGTACTGACTTTCACGCTGGCTTTTTCTCAGGAAGGAGATAGTATAAAAGATGGAGGAGCTGAACGCATTCTCTCTTTTCATTCTGATATTGTTGTTGATAAAAAATCTGCATTGAATGTTACGGAGGATATCAAAGTACACAGTCTCGGAATTAATATCAAAAGAGGAATTTACCGTGCGCTTCCTTTATCGAGAAATTTAAATAACAAAACTCAGAAAGTAAGATATAACATTATTTCTGTAAAGAAAGATGGAGTAGAGGAAGATTATCATGAAGAAACCGGGGATGGTTATCTGAAGATATATGTAGGAAAGAAAGATGTTATTCTAAGTCCGGGTAATTACAATTATGAAATAAAATATACAACAGAAAATCAGATCGGATTTTTTGATAAGTATGATGAGATTTATTGGAATGTCAACGGAACGGTTTGGGATTTTGCCGTAGACAGCATTTCTGCAAAGGTAACACTTCCTGAAGGCGCAAAGATTCTTCAGAATTCTTGTTATACAGGAGCTTATGGAAATAATGCTCAAAACTGCAGTTCTAAAGTCTTATCAGACAATTCAATGGAATGGTCTGCCACTAACTTAGGTCCAAATGAAGGATTGACAATTGCTGCCGGATTTCAAAAAGGAATTATGGTTCCGCCACCACCGCCAACTTCTATTGAGAAATATGGCGTTCTGATGGGTGGAATTATTATATTTCTAGGATTGCTTTTCTATTACTATTCAACTTGGAGAAAATATGGAGTAGATCCTGAGAAACCAACAGTTTATCCACAATTCAATGTTCCTGAAAACCTTTCACCAGCTTCTATGGGCTATATAAAGGATGAAAGTTTAAAAAATAAATTGGTAACGGCTTCCATTGTAAATCTTGCGGTAAAAGGTTATTTGAAAATTATCGAAGGCGAAAGTTCTGGAATTTTAGGATTGTTCAATACTAAGACTTTTACCTTGAATAAATTAAAAGAACCGGATCAGTCTTTACCAAAAGAAGAGATTAGTTTAATGAATACTCTTTTTACAGGAAATGAAACTATTACATTTGACGGTCAATACAACTCAAAAATTGAAAATGTAGTTACTAGCTTTAAAGGAGCATTGCAATTTCAGTATGATCAATTGTTAAATGAAGGCAATAATTATGGAAAGCTTATTGTTCCAATATTGTTGATTTCAATGGTGTATGTTTTAGGATTAATCATAAGCTTTAAAATAGATCCGGAACCAGAAAAACTGATTGGTGGGATCTTCGTATATGTTATTTCTTTAGTGATATTCTGCGTAGTTGCCTTTTTATCCAACCGAGTTTCGTGGAAATTTTTAATACCAGTTCCATTTTTTGTTCTCATTGGACTTTTTGGTTTTATTAAAGTTGGAAGTAGCGGAAGTGAACTGATTAATTTCAGCGTATGTTACTTTTTCGTTATGTTAGGATTTACTTCCTTGATGATTTATCAATATTTAATTAAAAGACCATCAGAAGAAAAGTTGAGGAAACAATCTTTAATTGAAGGTTTCAAAATGTATATGGGAGCTGCTGAAAACGAGCAGTTGAAATTTCATAATCCACCTCAGATGACGCCACAGGTTTTTGAAACATTGTTGCCTTTTGCAATGGTGTTGGGGGTGGATGATATTTGGGGGAAGAAATTTGACCAGGTATTGAAAAACATGGCAAACGGAACAGAATATGTGAGCACATGGTATGTTGGCAGTGCCATCAATTACTATAGTTTTGGAAATGTACTGAATTCAAGTCTTACCCATTCCATACAATCTGCATCTACTCAACCGTCAAGCTCAAGCAGCGGTTCAGGTGGTGGTGGATTCTCCGGTGGAGGCGGCGGCGGCGGCGGAGGTGGCGGCTGGTAATCCGAACTTCTCAGAAAAATAAAAAAGCGTTCAAAATATTTTGAACGCTTTTTGTATGTTGAATTTTCAGTATATTAAATTCTTTCGATGTCAGCTCCGATCGCTTTCAGCCTTCCATCAATATTTTCATATCCTCTGTCGATTTGTTCGATGTTGTGGATAATCGATTTTCCTTCTGCAGAAAGCGCTGCAATAAGAAGGGCGTTTCCGGCTCTGATATCTGGAGAAACCATTGTTGTTCCTCTTAATGGAGCTTCCTGATTAAGACCGATCACAGTTGCTCTGTGCGGATCACAAAGAATGATCTGTGCGCCCATATCAATTAATTTATCAACAAAGAATAATCTTGATTCAAACATTTTTTGATGAACCAGAATACTTCCTTTAGCCTGAGTTGCCACTACTAAAATAATAGATAACAAATCTGGAGTGAATCCTGGCCAAGGGGCATCAGAAATCGTTAAAATAGATCCGTCAATAAATTTCTGGATCTTATAGTTTTCCTGAGCAGGAATATAAATATCGTCATTGCTTTGTTCAAGCTGAATTCCTAATTTTCTGAAGGTATTAGGAATAACACCTAATTGATTCCAGTTTACATTTTTAATGGTAATTTCAGATTTTGTCATAGCCGCAAGACCAATCCAAGACCCGATTTCTACCATGTCAGGAAGCATCGTGTGTTCAGTTCCGTGAAGGTAATCTACTCCTTCAATGGTTACTAAATTAGAACCGATCCCTGAAATATTAGCACCCATTCTGTTCAGCATCTTGCATAGTTGCTGAAGGTAAGGTTCGCATGCTGCGTTATAAATTCTTGTTTTTCCTTTTGCTAAAGCGGCTGCCATTACGATATTGGCCGTTCCGGTTACAGAAGCTTCTTCTAGAAGGATAAATTTTCCTCTAAGTTCTTTAGCTTTTAATGAATAGAAATATTCTTCCTCGTCATAATGAAATTCTGCACCAAGTTCTACCAATCCTTGGAAGTGAGTGTCTAATCTTCTTCTTCCGATCTTGTCTCCACCCGGAGTTGGCATATAAGCTTCGCCGTATCTTGCCAACATAGGTCCCATTAGCATGATAGAGCCACGAAGTTTGGCACCGTCTTTTTTGAACTCGTTGGATTTTATATAATCGAAGTTTACTTTATCAGCCTTGAAAGTGTAATCACCGTGACCATTTTTAGTCACTTTTACCCCGAAGTCTCCAAGAATTTCAATCAATCTGTTGACATCATGAATATCCGGAATGTTTTTAATTCTTACCTCTTCATCAGTTAATAAAACTGCACATAAAATTTGAAGAGCTTCATTTTTAGCTCCTTGTGGAGTAATTTCACCTTGCAGTCTTTTTCCTCCTCTTATTTGAAATGTTCCACTCATTTACTTTCTGTTATTGTTGTTACTTCTGTTGTTAGTGTTATTATTGTTGTGCCTTCTTTTATTAGGCTGGTTTTGGTTTCTGTTATTATTGCTGTTGCTTCTGTTATTGTTGTTTCGGTTATTGTTGGTGCTGTAATAGATCTTGCTTTTTTCTAAAGATTCTATATTGGTAAGATCCAACCTGTTTTCCGAAAGCTCTTTCAAATGACGGAAGATCACATCATCTGTAACATGCTCCTTATTATAAACATTATAAGACTTCTTCATATTGTTGGCAATAACCTCAATCAGGGCTTCTTTTTCGTCGCCGGGTTCCAGTTCTATTGCTTTCTCTATTAATTGAAGAATACTTTTTCCGTAAAATTTAAAATCTCCCTGTAGTTTAGGGTATTCCATTGTTTTGGGCTTCTCTGCCAACTGTTCCCTTGTAGGAAATGGATATGGAGAGTCTACATCCAGATCATAGTTTGCTAAAATAAAAAGATGATCCCAAAGTTTATGTTTATAATTGTCTTCATCACGAAGTTGTGGGTTTCTTTGACCCATAAAATCGATAATCGCCATCGCCATTTCGCTTCTTTCATTTCTGTCAACAAGCTCTTTGCAACGCTCAACCAATTGTTGTATAATTCTGCCATATTCTGGCATATTAAGCTGAGTTTTTTGGGTATTGTATTCCATAGTATGCAAATATATGGATTAAAAGAAAAATTGTCTTGAAAATCTTAAAAGTTTATGATTTTTTAATGAAAAGATAATGGATTTAAGGGTTGGCTAATTATAGAGTTAGGTTTATGAATATATTTTTTAGCTCCATATTTTTATGGAAGATCTCAGCTAAGTACTTAGCAGGAAAGGATTGATATAGATGAATATTTTGACGGACGGACGGAGACACTTAATGTTTTCTTATTTTGAATACTTTCCAACCCAAAGTAATAAAAAAGCATCTCTCATATAATACGACATGGTTTGTCGTGATGGTAGAATATTTTTGCACAAGAATAAACAATGAAAAATTAACTCTATGAAATAGAATTATATTATTCAGCAGGAAACATTAAATTTGCACGATTTTAAAATAAGCTATTAACACTAAGAAAACATAGGAATGAGAAAACTCTACATGAGTGCAT
>NZ_FRAV01000013.1 GCF_900142445.1 Chryseobacterium polytrichastri
AAGGAATATTGGTAAATACAGAGCAAGAGCAAAACCAATAGTTCCTAAAAATCAACGAAATAGCTTATGAAATACACTAACTTAATGACATTGGGCTAAAGCCCACTCCTATTGATATAACACGCTATAGAATTGTGACATTTGTGAAAACATTCGTGTTATTTATGTTTAAAATTCAGATCAAAAACTTCACATTTCACGATTCACAATCCACAAATAATCAATCTCAACATTTATATTTCTGAAACAGAACTTTTTAATTGGAAATATCAAAATAAAACATATATTATAAACCGACAAATTTTAGTAAATTTGCCAACTTAATTAATCAACGATATTGAGATATTACAATGAGCCAATTTAAAGAATACAAAAACCTCAACCTTATTGATGTAGCAGACAATGTAGCGGAATTTTGGAAACAAAATAAAACTTTCAATAAGAGTGTTGAGATTCGTGAGGGGCAACCTGAGTTTGTTTTTTATGAAGGTCCGCCTTCAGCAAACGGTATGCCCGGAATTCACCATGTTATGGCTAGAGCATTAAAGGATATTTTCTGTCGTTATCAAACCCAAAACGGAAAACAGGTTTTCCGTAAGGCGGGTTGGGATACACACGGACTTCCTGTAGAGCTTGGCGTAGAAAAAGAATTAGGAATCACTAAAGAAGATATTGGCAAAAAAATTTCTATTGAAGATTACAACAAGGCATGTCGTGAAGCAGTAATGCGTTACACGGATGTTTGGAATACCCTTACCGAGAAAATTGGATATTGGGTAGACCTTAATGATCCTTATATCACCTATAAGCCAAAATACATGGAAACTGTTTGGTGGTTGTTGAAGCAATTGTACAACAAAGATTTATTGTACAAAGGATACACCATCCAGCCTTATTCTCCAAAAGCAGGAACTGGACTTTCTTCACACGAAGTGAATCAGCCCGGAGCTTATCGTGATGTGTCTGACACAACAATTGTTGCACAATTCAAGACACTTCCTGAGACATTACCTTCGTTTTTACAAGGTTTTGGAGATGTACATTTCTTAGCTTGGACAACAACTCCTTGGACGTTGCCTTCTAACACAGCTTTAACTGTCGGACCAAAAATCGATTATGTTTTAGTTAAAACTTTCAATCAATATACTTTTGAGCCTATTAACGTTGTTTTGGCTAAAGCTTTGGTTGGAAAACAATTTGCAAAGAAATTCAACGAAGGAACAGATGAAGATTTTGCAAATTACACTTCAGAAAGTAAAATCCTTCCTTTCAAAATTTTAGCAGAATTCAAAGGTTCTGATTTGGTTGGAATTAAATATGAGCAATTATTATCTTACGCTTTACCTTACCAAAATCCGGAAAATGCTTTCAGAGTAATTTCAGGAGATTTCGTTACCACAGAAGATGGAACAGGTATCGTTCACACAGCTCCTACTTTTGGTGCTGATGATGCGAAAGTAGCGAAAGAAGCTAAACCTGAGATTCCGCCAATGTTGGTGTTAAACGAAAACGGAAATCCGGTTCCTTTGGTAGATTTACAAGGGAAATTTACGGCTCACATGGGAGATTTTGCCGGTAAATATGTTAAAAACGAATATTATGATGCAGGAACAGCACCTGAAAAGTCTGTTGATGTTGAAATTGCGATTCGTTTAAAAGAAGAAAATAAAGCTTTTAAAGTTGAAAAATATGTTCACAGTTACCCACACAGTTGGAGAACTGAGGAGCCTCTTTTATATTACCCATTGGATTCTTGGTTTGTAAAAATGACTGCTGTAAAAGACAGATTGGTTAATTTAAACAAGGAAATCAACTGGAAACCAAAATCAACCGGAGAAGGGCGTTTCGGTAATTGGTTAGAAAATGTAAACGACTGGAATCTTTCCCGTTCAAGATATTGGGGAATCCCATTGCCAATCTGGAGAACTGAAGATCTGAAAGAAGAGATCATCATCGGTTCTGTAGAAGAGCTATACAACGAGATCGAAAAATCCATCGAAGCAGGATTGATGACAGAAAATCCGTTCAAAGGTTTTGAGATCGGAAATATGTCTGAAGAAAATTATTCTTTGGTTGATTTACACAAAAACATCGTTGATAAAATTATCTTGATTTCAGAATCAGGAAAAGCAATGAACCGTGAAAGCGACTTGATCGACGTTTGGTTTGATTCAGGTTCGATGCCTTATGCGCAGTTGCACTATCCTTTTGAAAACAAAGAATTAATTGACAATAATAAAGCATTCCCTGCAGATTTCATCGCGGAAGGTGTTGACCAGACTCGTGGTTGGTTCTACACGCTTCATGCAATCGGAACAGCAGTTTTTGATTCAGTTGCTTATAAAAATGTAATGAGCAACGGACTTGTTTTGGATAAAAACGGTCTCAAAATGTCAAAATCTAAAGGAAATGGAGTTGATCCGTTTGAAACGCTTTCCAATTACGGACCAGATGCTACGCGTTGGTACATGGTTTCGAATGCGAATCCTTGGGAGAATTTGAAGTTTGATGTAGAAGGAATTGATGAAGTAAGAAGAAAATTCTTCGGTACATTATACAACACCTATTCATTCTTTGCATTGTATGCGAATGTTGACGGATTCAAGTATTCTGAAAAAGAAGTTGAAAACAGACCAGAAATCGACAGATGGATTTTATCTGAATTAAACCTATTAATAAAAGAAGTAAAAGCATTCTACGAAGATTACGAACCTACAAGAGTTGCAAGAGCAATCAACACTTTTGTGAACGATAACCTGAGTAACTGGTACGTAAGATTGTGTAGAAGACGTTTCTGGAAAGGAGATTACTCGGAAGATAAAATCTCTGCTTACCAGACTTTATATACTTGTTTGGAAACTATTGCTAAATTATCTGCACCAATCGCTCCGTTCTTTATGGATCAATTGTATCAGGATTTAAATAAAGTAACCGGAAAAGAAAGCTTCGAATCCATTCACTTGACAGATTTCCCTGTTGCTAATGAAAGTTTGATCGATCAGGATTTGGTTGAAAAAACGCATTTAGCACAAACAGTTACAAGCTTAGTATTGTCAATAAGACGTGCAGAAAGCTTAAAAGTAAGACAGCCACTTCAAAGAGTATTAATTCCTGTGTTAGATAAGAAAGCAGAAGAGCAAATCTTAGCTGTTGCAGAATTAATTAAACAAGAAGTTAATGTTAAAGAATTGCAATTAATCAATGCAGAAGAAGCATCTCACTTAATTGTAAAACAAATAAAGCCAAACTTTAAAACCTTAGGTTCGAGACTTGGAAAAGATATGAAAGTAGTTGGAGGAGAGATCGCCAACCTTACTGCCGAGCAAATTTCAGGTTTAGAAAAAGAAGGAAAAATAGACGTTCAAGGTTACGAAATTACGCTGGCGGATGTTGAAATTTCAACAAAAGACATCCCGGGATGGACAGTAACTTCTGACGGGAAAATAACTGTGGCATTAGATTTGACGCTAACAGATGAGTTAAAATCTGAAGGGATTGCAAGAGAATTTATCAACAGAGTTCAAAACCTTAGAAAAGAGCAGAATTTTGAATTAACTGATAAGATAAAGATCTTCGTGGAAGAGAATTCACCTTTCTTGAATGATATTCAGAAAAATGAAGAATATATTTCATCCGAGGTCTTGTCAAATAAAATAGAAATTGTATCTTCACTTTCAAATTTTAACGAAATCGAAATAGATGAGGTTAAATTTAAGATAAATGTTGAAAAAAATTAATATATAGTTATTGTTTTTCAAATCCCATTTCATAATTTTATTAAAAAAGAGAAAAGAACATGTCAGACGAAAGAGTAAGATATAATGATTCTGATTTACAAGAATTTAAAGCAATCATTAAAGAGAAAATAGAGAAAGCAGAAAAAGATTTGCAGCTCATCAGAGAAAGCTTCATCAACGACCAGAATAATGGGACGGATGATACTTCTCCAACATTCAAAGCATTTGAAGAGGGAGCTGAGACGCTAAGCAAGGAGCAAAATTCTATTTTGGCAGGAAGACAAGAAAAATTCGTGCGCGATCTTAAGAATGCTTTAATCAGAATTGAGAACAAAACGTACGGTGTTTGCAGAGTAACAGGAAAGCTGATTCCTAAAGAAAGATTATTAGCTGTTCCTCATGCTACATTAAGCATCGAAGCGAAAAATATGCAGAAATAACCGTAAGGTTTGTAAAATAAATTTGGGTTTATATCGTATTTCATGAAATACTTTATAAACCTAATTTTTAATTTATATCCATGAACGAATTGTTAATTTTAGGGGTCATTCTTATTGTCGTGTTAGGGTTTTTCAACAGAGTTTGGATCAAAAACAAATTCTTTCCTGAGAAACATACCAACTATACAATTGATGATCAATTTAATTCAGATAAACGCGACAGGGAAAAAGAAATTGACCACCTTTTAAGCAAAATGGGTAAAAACGGAGTCAATGATTTGTCTGCTAAAGACAGAAGAAGGTTAGACGAATTGTCTAAAAAGTAAAAATTTAAATAAAATAAAGATGGAGTCTATAATAGTACACACTAAAAATGCAATGGAATTGAATGCGCTGAAAAGTGTTTTAAAAGATATGAACATCGAGTTCGAGAAATTCCATACCAAGATGCACCACAACACTAAGACGATTAAAAAAGTGATTGGTAAGAAAAATGAGAAAATAGGGAAACCTTATAAACCAAAAGGATTGTAATGAAAAAGATTGCATTTATCACCTTTCTTATTTTATTAATTGATCAGGCTTCAAAAATCTATATTAAAACTCATTTCAATCTAGATGATAGTGTTACCGTTTTACCGGGCTTCAAACTTACTTTTGTAGAAAATCCGGGAATGGCTTATGGCCTTCATTTCGGAGGAGTTATAGGTAAATACTTCCTTGTTATTTTAAGAATATTCTTAATAGGAGGAATGGTGTATATGTTCAAAAAGTGGTTACAACAAGGAGCCTCCAACTATCTTATTATCCCAATGGCTATCATTTTTGCGGGTGCCATAGGTAATCTTATCGACGGAATGTTTTATGGATTACTTTTCGATAGCGGAACAATATATGATCCTAGTATAGACCGATGGATTGGGTATGGCGGAGTTTCTAAGCTTGTGCCGATTGGACAAGGTTATTCCACATTTATGAGAGGATGTGTGGTTGATATGCTTCACTTCCCTTTGGTAGACTGGAACGTTCCTGAGAGTTTTCCAATAATCGGAGGAAAACATATTGAGTTCTTCAAATACATTTTCAATGTTGCGGATTCTGCAATCACCGTTGGAGCTGTTTTATTATTAGTTTTCAGAAAAAAGGCATTTCCCAATGGCCTTGAATTCTAAAAAGAATTACACA
Source organism: Chryseobacterium polytrichastri (assembly GCF_900142445.1). Classification (GTDB taxonomy): domain Bacteria; phylum Bacteroidota; class Bacteroidia; order Flavobacteriales; family Weeksellaceae; genus Chryseobacterium; species Chryseobacterium polytrichastri. Next base: position 5,363 of record NZ_FRAV01000013.1, read on the forward strand.
AGATGAATAAAATAATCAAAACGATATTTAAAATATTCCTGCTTCTTATTGTTGCAGGATTTATTTTTATTGCCTGGGCAAACTATAGCATCAAAAAAGAAAGTGATGCATTTGTATCCTATACTGTTGCTGATGTTCCCGAAACAAAAACAGCTTTACTTTTAGGAACAAGTAAAACCTTAAGCAACGGACTTCCCAATGCGTATTTCTACAACAGAATACAAGCCGCAATAGACCTTTATAAAAGTGGTAAAATCAAATACATCATTGTAAGCGGAGATAATAGCACGAAAGATTATAATGAACCTGAAGATATGCTATTAGCCTTAATGAAATATGGAATTCCACAAGACCATATTTTTCTAGATCATGCAGGTTTCAGAACCCTTGATTCCATTGTAAGGGCTAAAGAAATCTTCGGACAGACAAAACTGGTTATTATTTCACAAAAATTCCACAATGAAAGAGCTGTGTTTTTAGCCAAAAAAAACGGAATTGAAGCATATGGCTACAATGCTAAAGATGTTAATAAATACGCTGGTTTTAAAACTAATATGCGTGAATACCTCGCTAAAGCAAAAGCTTACTGGGATCTTCTTTTGGGAGTTGAACCAAAATTTGGAGGAGAGAAGATTTTGATTCCTTAATTTTTTTATTTTTTTCCACAGATTACACAAATTTTCACAGATGATGTGTTTACGTAAGATTTAAGTTTTGGCTAAAGCCAATAGATTATTCGTTTATGTAAGCGGACTAAAGTCCGCTCCTATTGATATTTTCCAAGTCTAAATAAATATCTGTGTAGATCTGTGAAACCTGCGGGAGAAATCCATAAATTTGCAATTCATTAATTTTTATAAATAATTTAAACAAATGTCAAGAATTCTTACCGGCATACAAGCCACCGGAACACCACACCTTGGAAACTTGTTGGGTGCAATTATTCCTGCTGTTGAGCTATCAAAACAGGAAGGAAATGAATCATTTTTATTCATCGCGAATCTGCATTCATTAACGCAGATCAAAGACGCGAAAGAATTGAAACAAAACACCTACGAAATAGCTGCGGCTTGGCTTGCTTGTGGACTAGATACCGAAAAAACATTCTTTTACAGACAGAGTGATATCCCTGAAACCTGTGAACTATCTTGGCATTTATCATGTTTTTTTCCTTATCAGAGACTAACGTTAGCGCATTCATTTAAAGATAAAGCAGACAGATTGCAGGATGTAAATGCAGGTTTGTTTACGTACCCAATTTTAATGGCTGCTGATATTTTATTGTATGATGCTGAAATTGTACCTGTTGGAAAAGATCAGCTTCAACATTTAGAAATTGCTCGTGATGTAGCTTCAAGATTCAATAATCAGATGGGTGAAGTTTTCGTTTTGCCTCAATCTGAACTTCAGGAAGACACAAAATATGTTCCCGGACTTGACGGACACAAAATGTCTAAATCAAGAGGAAACATTATCAATATTTTCTTACCTGAAAAAGAGTTGAAGAAACAGGTGATGAGCATTGAATCTGACTCAAAATCTTTGGAAGAACCTAAAGATCCGGAAACAGATAAAACATTTGCGATCTATCAACTGATTGCAACACCTGAACAGACTGAAGAATTAAGAGCTAAATATTTAGCTGGAAATTTTGGTTACGGACATGCTAAAATGGAGCTTTTCAATTTAATTATGACTCGTTTTACCAAAGAAAGAGAATTGTTTAGCTATTACATGAGCAATCTTAATGAACTAGAGGCTAAACTTCAGGAAGGTGCGCAAAAGACGAGAGTGATTGCCACTGAAACCATCAAAAGAGTAAGAGAAAGTTTAGGAATTTAATTCAAACTTTTAAAATATAAGAAAGCCTTTCATTGTGAAAGGCTTTTGTTTTTTGTCATTCTAATTTTTCGAAAGAATAAAACAATGCATTCCCTCTTCAAACCCATACACAATATCTAATCTAGGATATTGTTTTATGATTGTCTTAATGATGGAAAGTCCCAATCCTGTAGATCCGTGATCTGAACCTTGTTTATAAAAACGATTAAATATCTGAGATTGATCCAAAGGAATTCCGGAACCTGTATTTTGAAATATCAGCTTTTCTTTTTCGGTGATAATATTGATGACTCCATTTTGATTATTATACTTTACCGCATTTTTAAGCAAATTAGACAAAAGAATATTAGCCAAATCGGGATCAAAAGCAGCTTCAAAAACTTCTTTTTCTACAACATTGATGTTGATCTTTTTATATTCAACAAAATCTTCATAGCTTTTCACTAAATCATTAATCAATATATTAAAATTGACATTGGATATTTTATTAAACTGATTATTTTCAATCTTAGAAAGCATTAACAAAGATTTATTTAATCCCGCCATTCTTCTGAGATCATTTTTAACATCATTCAAAAAGTTGAGGTTTTTCTTATCCAGTTCGCCATTCTGAATTGAAAGATCAATTTTATTAATCACAATTGCCAATGGCGTTTGTAATTCGTGAGACGCATTTTCGATAAACTGTTTCTGCTGATGAAAAACAAGTTCATTACGTTCGATCATTTCATTAATCTCAATATTCAACTCTTCGAATTCTTTTATAGAATAATTTTGAGGTTCATTAAAAGTAGAAACACCAAACTGATATTTTTTAAGCTTATCAAGAATTAAATAAAACGGTCTCATGGCTTTATGGAGCAAAAATCCGTTAACGGCAATAATACTTACGACCAATAATAGATATAAAACAACTAAAGCAGTTGTAAGGTCATAAACCAATTCATCCTCTTCTACCGTAGACGTTCTGATGGTCAATTGCTGATGTTTTCCAAATTGATCTATAAAATCGGTTTTAAGAACTCGGTAGGGCTGTTCTTCATCATCATATTCCATATAATACATTTTATTATACAGCCTGTTCTTATCTTTATAGTCAGATGCCGAGATTGGATTTATTTTAAATTCATTAAAGCCAAACTCGTTATTCTTTAACAGGTTTTCATCAAAATAAACGGCCTTAATAATTTGTATTTTCCTGTTTTTTAAACCATCATCTACATTATCATATACTTCATCTAAAATATAAGCGTAAAACAAGGCAGCCCAAACAGCAATGATCAATAACAAGATCGTGATGAGATACTTTATGGTGTAATATTTTAGAGAAACTTTCATTAAATAAATTTATAACCAATTCCGTAAACAGCCTGAAAATCAGCTTTTGAATTGAGTGTTTTTAATTTTTTACGAAGATTTTTAATTTGAGAATAAATAAAATCCAGACTGTCTGCCTGATCGATGTAATCTCCCCAAATTGCTTCTGCAAGCATTGTCTTTTGCAACGTCTTTTCCGGGTTTATCACAAAATAGTAGAGGAGATCGTATTCTTTACGATTAAGGATCAATTCATTATCATCAATTTTCACAACCCTGCTTTCCGGATCAATATGAATGTTTTTATAGCTAATGGTATTTTCACCATCCTGATTTTTTCGTCTGATGACAGATTTAATTCTTGCCATCAATTCCGCCAGGTGAAAAGGCTTGGCGAGATAATCGTCTGCACCGATTTCTAATCCGTTCACTTTATCATCTACAGAATCTTTCGCAGATAGAATAATTACGGGATCTTTTTTATGTATTGCTTTAATTTCCTTCAGAAGATCCATTCCATTTCCGTCCGGCAGCATAATATCCAAAAGAATACAGTCATATTCATAAGAGATGATCTTTTCTAACCCTGATTGATAATCATCAGCATATTCAACAATAAAATGCTCTGCTTCAAGAAAACTTTGCACTACATTTCTTAATTCCGGTTCATCTTCTATAATTAAAATCTTCATATCTGCATTTTTTAATACATCTTAAGTTCAATCAAATATATAAAATTAAAACCTCCTGAAGGCAGGAGGCTCGTGTATGCATTTAAGAATTTGTTTTTATATACTTTCCCTTTGCATCAAAAATAAGACTTGACCCGTTCATCAAATTAATCTTGTATGCATTGTATTTCTCTTCAATAGAAGCAATCCAGCTTCCAGCGTGATTTCTTGTAATATAGCTTAGAATGCTTTTTCTAATCGCTTTACCTGTCATTATGTTCCAATTTACCATATTCTTTATTTTTGTTGTTAGTGTGTGATTTTTGTGATTAGTCGTCAATTCGTTTAAAGTTTCCGTTCTTATCAAATTCCAGATCTATTCCATTAGAAAGTTTAGCTTCATAAGACCACCTTTTTCTTTCTATTTTGACAATGTAAGTATTGGGAAAACTCTTAGCAACATAATTTTTTATCGCTGCAGGGATGAAACCATAAGGAACTTTCTGATGTTTACCATCTACTTCTTTCCAGCTTCCTTTGCTGTCGAATTCAACTTTTATCCCGTTTGTTAAAAGAATTTTATATTCATCAACTCCGAAAATCTCATTGTCTTCAATAACAGAACTTGTTGCAATTCCTTTAAAATTAACGAACAGAAAATTCTTAGCAGTTTTTGGTAATTGATTAGCGCTTATCACTCGGTCTTGTCCATAAACAAAGCCCATCATTAATAAAAGCACTAACGCCAACACCACTGTTATTTTATTTCTTTTTTCCATAATTAATTGTTGTTTGTTAATTATTATGGAACAAAGATGTATATCAAATTAGGAAAGAATTAGGAAAAAATGAAAATGAAGAAAAAATATGAAAAATTATATTTGGTGCTTTTTTCTTGACATACTAAGGGTATCCTTGTCAAGATTTTGAACCTTGACAAGGATAAAATTATTAACTAAAAAACTTTATAAAAAATCTTTAATCTGTAAAAGGTGTGTGATTGATTTTAAGCCTTCTTCCTGCTTATTCTCTTTGTAAACATCAAAGAAAATAACATCAATGCCAAAGTTTTGAGATCCTACAACATCGGCAATCCAATCATCTCCTATCAAAATACTTTCTTCTTTTTGAGCATTTGATAAGCTTAAAGAATATTCGAAAATTTCAGGATTGGGCTTTCTAACGCCTACAGAATCGGCACTTGTAATGGTATGGAAATAATGGGCAATACCAGACAGAATACATTTTCTTTCTGTTACTTCTTTAAAGCCATTAGAGATTATATGCAGCGTGTAATGTTTAGATTTTAAGTATTCCAGGATTTCTTCTGCCCCTTCTACCAATTCATTATGATTAAGAATTTTATCTAAAAAATGCTCTTCAAAATATAGAGAAAGTTCTTTATTTTCTACTCCAAAATGTTTGAACGTATCATAAAAACGGTGCTCTCTCAAGTATTCTTTTCCAATGAGCCCGTCTCTTATATCTTCCCACAATTTTTCGTTGATCTCATGATAAACTGCGTGAAAATCTTCAAAATCAATATTATATTGTAAAGAGATTTCTTTTGTTTCAAAAAGCGTTTTGATGGTAAGATAAGCGTTCTTACGATGATCCCAAAGCGTATTATCAAGATCAAAAAAAATGTGCTGAATTTTCATACAGCACAAAATTAATACTTTTAATTTTTAGAGATCGGATAATTCTTACTCTTAGTTTTAACTACATCAATATTTTTAGAAAAATTGAGCAAAAAATCGATAATTTCTTTCTTAGGTTTCAAAGCTTTCACTTTTAAGGAATCATTTTTTTTCATAGGCGATAAATGTTTTTCCTTAAAACGAGAATTTTTAAGAATTATTATCTCGTTAATATGATATTATTCTCATCCATGATTTTTCTCAGGTTTATTAACGCATAACGCACTCTTCCTAAGGTAGTATTGATACTCATATCAGTATGATCTGCAATTTCCTTAAAGCTTAGCCCGTCAAAGAATCTAAGTTTAATTACCTCCTGCTGATTAAGGGGTAAAAATTGCAACATTCTTAGTAAATCTTCCTGAATTTGATTGGTTACCAATTGATCTTCAATATTCTCAGAGGGCTCTCTGATAAGGTCAAAAATAGAATACTCATCCGTTTCGAAAGTAGTTTCTGAAACTTTGATGTTTTTTGATTTTAATCTGAAATGGTCTATAATAAGATTGTAGGCAATTCTTTTTGCCCAAAGGATGAATTTTCCTTCTTCGTTGTAACGGCCTTCTTTTAGCATTAAGATAATTTTCATGAAAGTATCCTGAAAAACATCATTGGCCAAGTCCTCATCATTAATTTTGTAAAAAATGAATGTAAAAAGCTCTCTCTGGTGACGGTGAATAAGCGTTGATAATGCTGATTCGTCTCCTTTCTGGTAAAGGGAAATTAGTAAACTATCCGATTTTGATTTCATAACTCTTCTCAATAATAAAAAAATTTGTAGACAGACTTTCCTCTAGATAATTAATCTAGCCTTAGCTGTAAATACAAAACAGTTCTTTGGAGTAAAGTAGAATCAATAGGCGGTACATTATTTATTGGTGTAAATATAATAATTTTTTAATAACTGTTAACCTATTATTAATTTTTTACAAGAAAAATTTAAAAAAAATCACTTAAACATGTCATGAATGAATACAGTAGGGATATTTAATGTAAAATTAACATTCAGACCTTTCATTTCTTTACCGTTTAAATTACTAATTGGGAAGGCGTAACCACCCGTAAGATCTAAAATTCCGAAAAGTGTAACTCCAATTTTTGGAGCAACGTATTTATTTGTTCCTTCTGCCCCAATAATAAAATAATAAGAATGATAAAAATCTACATCTTTTTGAAAATTTAATAAGACGTCTGCCTGTAGTTTCGGCATTATGGCAAATTCAGAATGGGTAGAGCCCATCAATGCAGAAGCTCCCAGTCTATAAATAACGTCATCATTTTTCAGGAAAAGCAACTTCCCTCCCACTTCTCCAAAACTCTGGTTTTGGTACGTATATCCTACCGTAAGCATCTTATGCATCGTATATTGAGCTTTGGCAAAAATGCTTAGAAAGAATGCGGACAGAATGGTTATTGCAACTCGGAAATTCATCATCTTTAAATTATTTAAGTGTAAAATTAAAAAAAACTGCCTTACCTGAAAGATAAAGCAGTAATTTATTATGTTGAGAAAAAAATTAAATTCCGAAAGAAGCTTTAATTTCGTCTACTTTGTCTAGTTTTTCCCAAGTAAAGAATTCCAGCCCTGTAAGCGTTAATTCGTTCTTGTGACCTTTATTGAAAGTTTTATCAGCTACATAATGCTCTCTTCCCATGTGTCCGTAAGAAGCAGTATCCTGATAGATAGGGTTTCTCAATTTTAAGTTTTGCTCAATAGCATAAGGTCTTAAATCAAAAATTGTAGATATTTTTTTAGCAATTTCACCATCGTTGATCGCTACTTTTGAAGTTCCGTAAGTATTGATGTATAAACCACAAGGTTCAGCAACACCAATCGCGTAAGAAACCTGTACCAAAACTTCGTCAGCAACACCTGCAGCCACTAAGTTTTTAGCGATGTGTCTTGTTGCATAAGCAGCACTTCTATCTACTTTTGAAGGATCTTTTCCAGAGAATGCACCACCACCGTGAGCACCTTTACCACCGTAAGTATCAACGATGATTTTTCTTCCTGTAAGACCTGTATCTCCGTGAGGTCCTCCGATTACGAATTTCCCTGTTGGATTGATATGATATTTGATCTGATCATTAAATAACGCTTTAATTTCCTCAGTCTGTAAAGCGACTACTCTAGGAATTAAAATATTTTTAATGTCTTCACGAATCTTGTTCAACATTTCTTCTTCAGCTGCAAAATCATCATGCTGAGTAGAAACTACAATAGAATCAATTCTTACTGGTTTGTGATCATCAGAATATTCAATTGTAACTTGGCTTTTTGCATCCGGACGAAGATAAACGATATCTTTATTTTCTCTTCTGATAGCAGAAAGCTCTTTCAAAATAGTGTGGGCTAAATCTAATGCCAAAGGCATATAATTCGCTGTTTCATTGGTAGCATACCCAAACATCATTCCTTGGTCTCCTGCTCCTTGTGCATTTGCCTTAGCTTCGAAAGACTCGTCATTTACAGCTCTGTCAACACCTTGGTTAATGTCCGGAGATTGTTCGTGAATTGCAGAAATAACTCCACAAGAATCACCATTAAACATGTATTCTCCTTTTGTATATCCAATTCCGTTGATAACCTCTCTTGCAATAGTCTGTACATCTAAATAGGCATCAGACTTTACTTCACCTGCTAACACTACCTGCCCTGTTGTAACAAGAGTTTCACAAGCTACTTTTGAGCTCTTATCGTATGCTAAAAAATGATCGATTAACGCATCAGAGATCTGATCGGCAATTTTATCTGGATGCCCTTCTGAAACTGATTCAGACGTAAATAAATAAGACATATTATTCTGTATTTTTAGATTAAAAAAAATGAAGAAAAACCTGAATAATTGCCAGAAAAGCTCAAAATAGAAATACTGTTTTAGCTTTTTTTTATAGAGGTTGCAATCAGGTCAAATTTTTCCTCGTTCGTAAACGTTGACAAATTTAAGTACTATTTTTTTAATACTCAAAACTTTTGTTTACTAATTATAATTTTCTTTAAATTAATGATTTATCAATATTAAAAAAATTAAACTATTGTGGTTTTATACTTACGAATTCCTTTGGGCTTTCGTTATAATTTAGTTTGTTTTTTAAAGAAACTCTGATAGAATTAGATAATTCATCAATAATCTTTTGCTTAAAAGTAGGCTTATAATAAATGATGCTTATCTCTCTGTAAGGGAAAGGTTTCTTAAACCTGAACACATTTTCTTTTTGCTCTTCAGAAAGTTGGCTTAATGCTAATTCTGGTAAAATACTGATTCCACCCACTTTATCTACCATATGTACCAAAGTCTGAATATTAGACGCCAAGAAATCTAAATTCTTAGGTTTCAACGTATTCTCTTTTAGGTGACAGATATTTTCAAATTGGTTTCTTAGGCAGTTTCCTTCCTCAAGCAACCAAACTTTTTCAACATTAAGATCTTCAGGAACAACGTAAGAATTTTTCTTATTAGCCTCAGTATTTGAACTGTAGATCATCAATTCTTCATTAAATAAGAAGTCCTGATAAAATTCGTCAGCCGTATCATAAGGAGTTGAAATAATTCCTGCATCCAATTCTCCTGCTTTTAAAGCTTTAATAATACTATCAGTGGTCATTTCTTTTACATTCATCTGAATTTTCGGATTCTCTTCCAAGAATGCAAAAATCTCAGTAGGTAGAATGAAAGATGATACCGTAGGAATGATTCCTAAATTGATGGTTCCTCCTAAGATATTATTTAAAAGGTTAGCTTTATTCCTCAATTCATTGACGGACTCTATAATTACCTTTGCCTGATCAATGATCTGAAGCCCAACATCCGTAGTACGAATCGGGTGGGTAGTTCTATCAAAAACCTTTACATCCAGTTCATCCTCAAATTTCTGTATCATTGCACTCAATGTAGGCTGTGTAATGAAGCAAGCTTGAGCTGCTTTTCCAAAGTGTTTATACTTATCTACAGCGATAAGATATTCCAATTGCTGAATGTTCATCTGATTAATATTATCTATTACAAAGATATGATGTTTTTGCGATTAGCAATTAAAAATTCCTGTAATTTTGATAATTAGTACCTTTACATAATAGTATATAAACCGTAAATTAATCATTCAAATCATAACTATATGGATTCTAAAAAATTAACATTAAGCAGCGGTGCTCCATATTTTGAGCATCAAGATTCTCAGACCGTGGGTCCAAGAGGTCCCGTATTATTACAGGATTTTATACTTCAGGAAAACTTAGCGCATTTTGTAAGAGAAAGAATCCCTGAAAGAATTGTTCACGCAAAAGGAAGTGGTGCTTATGGAACATTAACCATAACACATGATATTAGTAAATATACCAAAGCAAAAATATTTTCACAAGTTGGAAATTCATGCAGAATGTTCGCCCGTTTCTCTACCGTAGGTGGCGAAAAAGGAAGTGCAGATACCGCAAGAGACCCTAGAGGATTTGCTTTGAAATTTTATACAGAAGACGGAAATTGGGACCTTGTTGGAAACAACACTCCTGTATTCTTTATCAAGGATGCTAAAAAATTTCCAGATTTCATTCATACCCAAAAAAGAGTTCCTAAAACCAACTTAAAGAGCGCAACAATGATGTGGGATTTTTGGAGTTTAAACCCGGAGTCACTTCATCAGGTTTTAATTTTGATGTCAGACAGAGGAACTCCTTACGGATTCAGACACATGCATGGTTTTGGGTCTCATACCTTTTCAATGATCAATGCCAATAACGAAAGAGTTTGGGTGAAATTTCATTTTAAAACAAAACAGGGAGTTAAAAACTTCACCAATGAAGATGCCGTGAAAATGGCAGGAGAAAACCCCGATTTCGCTCAGGAAGATCTTTGCAACGCTATTGATAGTGGAGATTTCCCAAAATGGACAATGTACATCCAGGTAATGACAGAAGAGCAGGCAAAAGATTTCAGATGGAATCCTTTTGACATTACTAAAGTTTGGTTCCAAGGAGATTTCCCTTTGATTGAAGTGGGCGAAATGGAATTGAATGAAGTTCCTGTAAATTATTTCGCACACGTAGAACAATCTACTTTCTCGCCAAGTAATTTAATTGACGGAATTAGTTTCTCTCCCGATAAAATGCTTCAAGGAAGATTATTCTCTTATCCTGATGCTCACCGATACAGAGTTGGCGTAAATGCACACCAATTGGAAGTTAACCGTTGCCCTTTTGCCGTTAACAACTATCAAAGAGACGGTTATATGGCAGATTCTAGTCAATATCAAGACAAACCAAATTATCATCCTAACAGTTTTGATGATATTAAGGCAGATTCAGCTTATAAAAATTTCGAATATGAGCTAGACAGCAACCACGTTGCCAGCTACAACAGAAACGAAAATGATGATGACCACTACACTCAACCAGGGTTATTATATACAAAAGCAATGAACACTGAAGACAGAGAACATCTAATTCATAATATCATTGAAAGTATGAAGGGAATTGATGGTCCAAAGAGAGATGAAATCATAAATAGACAATTATGTCATTTTTTTAGAGCAAATATTGAACTTGGCATGAAAGTAGCATCACAACTAAATGTTAATATAGATGCAAATATGATAAATCATTCCAAATAAACATATTTGAATAATAATTTCAATTTAAAGGAAAAAAAAATAGTATTTTTTCCTTTTTTTTGTAAAAAATTTATAATTTGCAAAAAGTAATATTTAAAGTGGAAAAATGAGTTACGAAAACATATTATTAACGAAAGAAGATAAATTATCAATAATCACGATTAACAGACCTGAAAGTTTAAATGCTTTAAACGCGAAGACAATTAAGGAAATCAGTTCTGCAATAAACGAACTTAATAATGATCATTCATGCAGAGTAATCATTATTACAGGAAGTGGAGAAAAATCTTTCGTTGCTGGCGCTGATATTAAAGAATTCAGTGATTTCGGACAAGAAAAAGCAGAAGAATTAGCCAGAAATGGTCAAAACTTTCTTTTTAATACAATAGAAAACTTATCTAAACCTGTTATAGCAGCCGTAAACGGATTTGCATTAGGAGGTGGTTTAGAGCTTGCCATGGCATGCCACATCAGATACGCATCGGAAAATGCTAAATTGGGTCTTCCAGAAGTTACCTTAGGATTAATTCCTGGTTACGGAGGAACGCAAAGGCTTCCAAAGCTTGTAGGAAAAGGTATTGCCAATGAAATGATCTTTTCAGCCAAAATGATCCCAGCTCAGAGAGCTAAAGAAATCGGGTTGGTGAATGAAGTATATCCTATTGAAGAATTAATAACCAAAACAAAAGAACTAGCAAATGTAATTGCCAACAACTCACCAATGGCAATATCAAAGGCAATACATGCCGTAAACTTATCTGATACAGATAAAGGTTTCGAAGCTGAGATTAAATATTTCGGGGAGCTTTTTGAACTTGACGATAAGAAAGAAGGAGTTTCTGCTTTTATTGAAAAAAGAAAGCCTAACTTCTAAGAAAATTAATCCAATTATTTCGAAAAAAAACAATGAAGCTGTATGAATAAGTTTGATAAAGCTTATCTAAAAATGGCCCTCGAGTGGGCAAACCTTTCCTACTGCAAACGAAAACAAGTAGGAGCTCTTATCGTAAAAGATAGGATGATTATTTCAGATGGTTACAACGGCACTCCTTCGGGATTTGAAAACTGCTGTGAAGATGAAGGCGGAAAAACACACTGGTATGTACTGCATGCAGAAGCTAACGCAATATTAAAGTTAGCCTCTTCTACACAATCTGCAAAAGGCGCAACGTTATATTTAACGTTATCACCTTGCAAAGAATGTAGCAAACTTATTCTACAGGCAGGAATTTCCAGACTTGTGTATATTAATGAATATTCGGACGATGATGGGATATCGTTCTTGAGGAACCATAACATTGAAATAGAACAAATATCGGACTGTGAACTAAAAAAATAAGCACAAACATGACTTGGGATGAAAAAATTAAGGATTTTGAAATATTTCTTCGATTTGAAAGAAATTTTTCAGAAAACACTCTCGACGCGTACGTTCGGGACATTAAAAAACTAAGAGAATATGCAGTAGAAGATCTGGAAAATGTCGGTCCGGGCTCTATAGGGTATGAAAATCTACAAGAATACATCTTCAACCTTTCGAAGCAAAAATTCAGCGAAAGATCACAAGCAAGATGGATATCTTCTATAAAAGCATTCTTCAAATTTTTACTTGAAGATGAGTTTCGTGAAGACAATCCGGCAGCTTTGCTTGAAGGTCCTAAGTTAGGATTATATTTGCCTGACACTTTAAGCCTTCCCGATATCAATAAAATTATCGGCGCTATAGAAGTATCATCAGATCTTGGAAAGAGAAACCAGTGTATCATTGAGGTATTATACGGATGTGGACTCCGCGTTTCAGAACTTATTGACCTGAAAATTTCAAACATTAACTTCATAGAAAATTATATCAAAGTGAATGGAAAGGGAAACAAAACCCGTTTCGTTCCGTTGGCAAATTACACTGCTGATTTGCTGAAAAACTATATTGAAGAAACACGTTCGAAAAATAAAATCAATAAAAAGTACGAAGACTCTTTATTTCTGAACAGCAGAGGTACCTCTATGTCCAGAGTAATCGTATTCTTAATTATAAAAGAACTTACCGATAAAGCGGGTGTAAGCAAGAAAATATCTCCACATACGTTTAGACATTCTTTTGCGACCCATTTATTACAAAACGGTGCAGATCTACGTTATATACAGGAAATGCTAGGACATTCAAGCATTACCACAACAGAGATCTATACCCACTTAAAAACTGAAGAACTTCGCGATGTGATATTAACCTATCACCCGAGAAATAGTAATATTGCGCAATGAAACTATTGAAATATTGCCCAAGCTGCGGCAAAGAAACTCTACATTGGGACGGCGAAAAGAAATGGAGCTGCCCAAATTGTGATTTCAGACTCTATAACAACGTTGCCGGCGCAGTTGCCGTAGTAATAAGATATGGTGATGAAGTTTACCTTACCAGAAGAAATCAAGAGCCTAAAAAAGGAAAACTAGATTTAGCCGGAGGTTTTGTAGACCCAAAAGAAAGCGCAGAAGAAACTTGTAAAAGAGAGCTTTTTGAGGAACTTCAGCTTGACATCAATATTTCAAACTTAAAATATGTAACGAGTCTTCCAAACATCTATCAATACAAAGAAATTGATTATAATACAATTGATTTATTTTATGAATATACCGTTTCGGAGAAATTTGAAGTGAATATTGAATTATCTGAGATCTCAGAGACCCAATGGATTCCTTTAGATAAAATCAACCTCGATGATATCGCTTTTGATTCTCAGAGAATATTTTTTGAACAGTATTTAAAGAATATTTAAAAGCAAAAACGTCTCCAGACTTGGAGACGTTTTTTTTATGTTAATACGATTTATTCTTAAGCATTTCTTCAAAGTAATTAGACAATAGCTTTCTTTGTGCTTCAGTTAAATTGGCCTCTTTGTGATAAACAATATATCCAGGCAAAGGCATTAGTTTATTTTGCACCGTCTCAGCAGCTCTCGTCAGCATACTTTCTTTCAGTTCTTTATTATAAGTACCCCAAATAGAAAAATTAAGACGTTCTCTACCATCATTAACGTGGCTCTTTACAGACCACGAAACAGGTGCTATAAAAGCATACTTGGGATATACTGTTTCATTAGAGTGACAATCATAGCAAGCCCCTTTTATCAATTCACGAATCTTTTCCGGGGTATTCTTTGCCTCAACAAAATTCACAGCATGATCTACAGGTTTATTAACTCTATCGATTGGAATAAACTGGATTATAGCAAAAGTTACTAATGTCCAAAACACAATTTTTTTTGCGGTCTTCATAATTTTCTTACTTCACTGGAGTTAAAATAGCATCTCCTGATTTCAACTCACGATTATTTGCATCTTGTTTTACAGGTTTATCCTTATTTTCATTCGGAACCGCCGTTTTAGAAGGTGTAGAAATTTTAGGGCTGTCTAACGTTCTGGTATCTTTTAAATCCCAGGTTTCATTAGTATCCCAGAGCGGCCTTATAAGAGCAACTTTATAATAGACATAAGAATCTTCAGCAAAAACCTCATTGAGGAAGTCTGATTCATCCCAATATTTATTGTCATTATTATCTACCAATATCCTTACGATATATTCAGCAGGCTTCAGTATAGCAAATTTTATTTCGTCTCCTTTTGTATATTTTTGATAAATAACCTTTTCTGATGGATCTAATAACTGAATCCAATAGTTGGAGGTAGGAGCATTTTCTAATTTAAATGTCAGGCTACCATAATTCTCCGGTTTATCAGCTTCAAAATCGAAACGTTTTGATTCCGAAGTTTTAGCGTAGAAAGAAGAAACCGTAGTCTTAGGAACCGTTAATTGATATTTTTTCCCGACAATAAAATCTGATTTTATTAATATCTGATACGGATTCGTCTCAGAAATCTGAGCTGTAAAATCCTGAGTGGTTAAACTATCACTTTTTAACACCCACTTTTCAGGGTTTATTTTATCTATGATATAATTTGAGGTGATCTTGAAATCAGTTTTCGGAGGTAACATTCCACCTCCATTATCACTATTGATCTCCATAGTACTCTTCGCATTGTATTTATAAAACAGCGAGGCATTATAAAGCGTATCCTTTTTCTGGTCGGCATTATACCCAAACTTTAAATTCTCCGTTGCGGTTTGCCCAACATCACTTTTCACCGCATCAAACCAAACTCTTACGGTATCAGATTTTGGAGTATGAGTAATTTTGTAATCTTTAATTTTTTCGCTCAAAGGCTTAACTTTCACTTCACTAGGATGGCCTTCAAATGCCATCATCACTCCTCCCGGCATTTCTTTCATCTCAACATATTTCAATGCTTTTTTAGAAGGATAAACTTTTAAATTCAATCCTGAAATAGACTTTTCTACATCTATAACCTCCTTCTTAAAACCAACCTTTTCCTTTCCGGGATCATACATTGAGTTTCCGTTTTCATCTTCAAAAGCAATAATCTTATATTTTCCTGGTGACAGATAATTCAGTTCATAATAACCATCAGCATCTACTTTAGTGATGTAGTAAGGTTTTTGCTTATAGTTAATGGTATCTTTTACCTGATACAAACCAACAACCAGTTTATTTTCGGTCCCGGAAGCTTGCTTTTTGATAGCTAATGCATCTTTTACTTCACCACTGATATACAGATCATCTAATTTATCTCCTGTAGAAAAAGCAAAATTGAAATAACGCAGAATATTCGCTTCGTTATTATCAACAATTGAGTTTCCGAAATTGAAATTATATGTTGTATTGGCTTTTAAAGTATCCGTCCACTGGATCAAAATAAATTTATTGGCAATATTTGAAGGTAAAATCCGCTTGATATTTTTAATGGGTGGAGAAATAATTAAGTTTTTATTGATGTCTTTCAACGTAATGTATTCATCAAAATCAAGACGCAGTTCGCGAATATCTCTTTTAACATTAATTCTTGTTGTATCAATATTTGAGCTTAAAAATTTAGGTGCTAAAGAATCTTTAGGTCCACCAACCGGCGAGCCTACCCTTGCACACGACTGCACAAGAAAACCTATAATAAATAATAGAAGAAGTCTTTTCATGAATATGTTTAAGCAAAAGTAAACATTATTCTGGAACATCCTGCCCGCCATTTAAAGAATCTTTATTGTCATTCATGATGCTGTGAAGCTTATCTTTCTGTACCGGGAAATCTTCAAACAAACCTGATAAAGCAAGGGCTGTATATACTTTGTTTGAATATTTATTTCCAATAGCAACAATGGTCACTTTTGATTTTAATAAATGCGCAAAAACAGAGTTTGTTCCGTGCCACCAACCATTGTGATAGGTTAACTTTTCACCGTTATCAAAAATTTTCATTCTGAACCCGAGTCCATAATTATTCATTCCCGCTTTCTCATTGCTGTGAGGAGCAAAAACCATTTCCATCAATTCAGGCTTTAAGAACTCTTTTGAAAACATTGCTTTTGAGAAATTATAAAGGTCTCTTGGCGTTGTATATACATTTTTATCGCCATAAATAAGATCCAGCCTATCTAAAGGATATAGCTTATTTCCGTTATAAAAAGATTGTGATGCTGTAGGAATATCTTTTTCCTGAAAGATATAGGTATTATTCATTTTCAATGGTGTAAAAACCATTTCTTTCATAGCTTGTGGAAAAGGTGTTTTTGTAACTTTCTCTATCAACAAAGCCAGCAATGCAAAATTGGTATTACAATACATGAAACCTGTGTCTGTATCTCTTGCTAAATCAGGCTTGTATTTAATAATCATATCCAATACATCCTGATTCGTAATATAAGGTTTAGAAAGCTCTGGCGCTGCTTGTGGAATTTTAGTAATAAAATACTCATACTTCGGAAGCCCGCTTCTTTGGTCTAATAAAGTCTGAACCGTTACATTCGGATAAGGAAATCCTGGAAAAAACTGAGTTAAATGATCCGAAAATTTTATTTTCCCAGCTTCTATTAACTTCATCATTGCCATTGCAGTTAATGTTTTAGAAACTGAAGCTACATGCAAAGGTGTATTTTTATCAATTGGCATTTGCCCTCCTGCTCTTCCGAAACCTCTGTAGTTTTCATAAATGATATCATCGCCTTTGGCCACTAATATTCCGCCGCTTAGATCGCTCGCTTCCCAAACTTTTTTATAATACTGATCGATATAACGAACAAGAGAAGCTTTGTTAGGAAGCTGCCCGTCGCCTTTTGTGAAAACATTAGCCAAATCTACACTTCCATAATTAGGAAGGTTGGTGGTGTTTTCAGTGACAGATTCTTTGGATTCGGATTTTTTTTTACAAGAAAAAATTAGTAAAAAAACGGATAAAACAAGGACAAAATTACGCTTCTTCATGAGTTTCAAAAATGAGCGGGCAATTTAATAAAACTCAAAATAAATATTGAAGTCTTGTTACATATTATGAATTATTTAACATAAACAGGAGCAAAATCGGGAAATTGTAAAATGATAACTTTCTTTATAGATGCTTTGACTTCGCTAAGCATGACATTCCTAATACTACCCGTTTACTTTTAACAGAATAGTTATAGCGACATCATGCTGAGCAAAGTTGAAGTACCTCAACGAGATTTATTTAAACAAACTGAGCAACAATCTTATCAACGATAACCTGCGCCAGTTTCTCTTTACTCTGATGCGTCCAACCTGCGATATGAGGCGTAACGATTACTTTTTCAGAACTTAAAAGATATTGTAACTCTTCATTTTCTGTTTCAATATTTTCGAAAGAAGACTTTTCATATTCCAAAACATCAAGACATGCTCCTTTTACCTTTCCAGATTTCAACGCTTCAACTAAAGCTCTCGTTTCTATGTTTTTTCCTCTCGCTGTATTTACGAAATAGAAATCATTTTTCATATCAGAAAGGAATGGTCCGTCAACTAAATAATATGACAAATCTGTCAAAGGAATATGCAAACTTAAAACCTCCGCTTTTTCTTTTAATTCTGCCAAAGAAACCTGTGTTGCATATTCATCAGAAAGATCTGGTAGAATATCATGGAATATCACTTTACAGCCAAAACCGGAAAGTCTTTTCGCCGTAGCTTTCCCCATATTTCCATAACCGATAAGTCCAACTGTTTTTCCTAATAATTCATCACCTCGGTTTTCTTCACGCAACCAAATTCCGTTCTTCACTTCCTGGGAAGCAATGAAAAGTCGGTTCATTAAGATCAACAACATTCCAACAACATGTTCTGCAACAGAATCTCTGTTTCCTTCAGGAGAATTGATCAATTGAATCCCCAATTTTTCAGCAACAGGAATATCTATATTCTCCATCCCCGCTCCTACTCTTGCAATGAATTTCAGATTTTTCCCTTTCTCCAAAAAGTTTTGGTCTAAAGGAATTCGGCTTCTGATAATCACTCCGTTGTAATTTTCAATCTTAGCACAAACCTCATCATAAGACGAAGAAAAATCTTCTTCCAATGTGAAATTTTTCGCTAAAAGCTGTTCAGTAATTAAAGGATGGTTTTTATCTAAAAGTAGTATTTTCATAATTCTTAAACACAAATGGCACAAATTATTTTCACAAATGACACCAATTTACAATGTGCCATTGATCACTCTTTTTACTCCATTTTTAAAATGTAGAGTATTGAAGTTTATTAGCATACCTAGCTTGCAATTGCTTAAACGGAGATAGGTAAGGATTTGTGCTAAATGTACATCATTCAAAGATTCAACAGATTTTATTTCTAAAACAAATTTACTTTCAATTAATAAATCTAATCTATATCCTATATCTAGCTTCACTTCGTTATAAACCAAAGGCATCGGCTTTTGTTTTTCTACAAACAGACCACTTTTATTAAGCTCATAAAACATACATTCTTCGTATGCACTTTCTAAAAGTCCAGGACCTAAAACCTTATGAACTAAGTAGCCTGTTTCATAGACAATTCGTGATATATCATTTTCTGAAATATCTGTTTTCATATATTTTTCATCTTAAAAATAAACACAAATCATTTGTGGGAATTTGTGTTTACTAGTTGTGTTTTTTATTTTTAAACACTATTCACAAATATGTTCACGAATAACACTAAACTATTTGTGAAAATTTGTGAAAGACATTTGTGTTATTTGCGTTTTAACTCGGCTCTTGGAATAACTTCTTCAGCTCCACAGATTCCAATGGTTTCATTCTTCCTGAAAGAATTAATGACAATTCTTTTCTACGGAATGCAGCAGCAAATCTTTCTTTTTCCTCTTCCGTTTCGGGAACCATTTCAGGAATTGGAATTGGGCGATTAAACTCATCTACAGCAACGAAAGTGTAAATTCCAGCATTGCTATGCGTTTTCTTTTGAGTGATTGGATCATCCAACCAAACATCCACATACACTTCCATAGAAGTTGAAAATGCTCTTGAAACTTTAGACTCTAAAATCACAATTCCTCCTTCCGGAATCGGGTGATGAAAAGAAACATGATTCACAGAAGCCGTAACCACTCTTCTTTCACAATGTCTTGCTGCAGAAATAGACGCACAACGGTCCATCTTTGCTAGTAATTCACCTCCAAAAAGATTTCTTAAAGAATTGGTTTCGTTAGGAAGTACGATATTAGTCATGATGGTCAGAGATTCTGACGCTTTTTTTATTTTTGCCATGTAGCCTTAGTCTTGTTTGGGGTTGTTGGAATTTGAACAGCTTTTACAACAGGTTTTACGATTGAATCTTTTTTCAACGTTTTCACAGAATCTGCCATCTTCATCTTGGTAGAATCTACTTTTACCGTGTCTCTTACCAATACTGATAGTTTTGCATTAACCTTGATTGAGTCTTTTTCTTTCTTAAAAGATTCTTTCCCAAAAAGGAGTTCTTGGTTCGTAAAAGCCAGATAAACGATTCCTAAAATAGGAATAACGATTAAAAAGATCCAAAGAAGTGATTTGCTGAATTTATATTCTTTTCCGGATTTTTCAGAAACAACGGATTTATCTTTTGTTTTAATATCAGAAAATTTAATCTCTTCCAATCCATAAAAATCAGGATGTCCGGATTCTATTCTCTTTCCTTTAAAATGGGTATGGCCTTCTTCAATAAAGACCGTCCCGAGATTCTGAATTTCTAAAGTCTGTTCTGCCTGAAGTTTTTTCTTCCAAAAATCGGTCTGAATTTTTAAGTCACTTTTCGACGCGGCAAAAGACATTTGCTTTTGTTCTGCAATAAAAGCGATTAAATCATCAGATTGAATCTCAAAGTCAGGTGTAAAAGCAATCTGACTTGCCGGAGGAAGGATACTTCCGTTTTCGGAGTTGATAATTGCTTTAGAATTCTCAAGAGAAAATACACCAAAGCTTGGAACTGTAACAGTACCAAATTGTTTCAGATATTCTAAAATGTAAGCTGAAATATTCATTTGATGGCAAATTTATAACTTTTCCATGACTTTTTAGATGATTTATTGACATAAAAAAGACTGCCGAAACAGTCTCTAAAATATAATATTACTTGTTTAAATGTCTTTATTGAGGTATTGAAAACAATTCTGAGTTATCTTTACCTATTTACTATTGAATTTTCCAGCTTATTCCGAACATAAAATTAGTTCCTGCCTGAGAAAAATAGAAAGGCTGTCCTTCAGAAACTGCTCCGTTATTCACGTATTTTTTATTGAAAATATTATTCACCAATAGCTTTAATGCAACGTCATTATTTGCAATCTTGAATTGATACTGCGCATTAAAATCGGTCAGAAGATAATCTTTCAGCTGCAAATTTTCATCTTCAACGTTATCTAAATATTGCTTTCCAACATATTGGTTCATCAATGCAAACTGGAAATTCTTATTTGGATTAAATTTCAATCCTACATTCGCAATCACATCCGGGGAGAAAGAAATCTGTGTATTTCCTAGATCTTTAATTCCTGATGCATTTTCTATTTTAAAATCAAGGTTTCTGTTCTGGCTAAGACTTACATTCCCTGAGATCTCCCATTGTTTGGAAAGTTTAGCCAACGCACCAAGCTCGATTCCTCTTCTGTAACTTTCTCCAGAATTTGTTCTGATGAATGCCCCAACATTATTCAGCTCTCCATTTAAAACCAACTGATTAACATAATACATGTAATATAAATTGGCCGTAACAGATAAAATCCCGAATTGCTTTTCTAATCCTGCTTCAAAGTCATGAAGCTTTTCCGCTTTCACATTATTATCAGCTAATAAATCATCTCTGTTCGGTTCACGTTGAGCGTGCGCATAAGATAAAAAGACCTTTCCGTTTCCTATTCTGTAATTCACCCCAGCTTTTGGATTAAAGAACAACCAGTTCTTTGTCAAGTTACCCCCTTCACCATCACCAGCCTGTATTATTTTGATATCATAATCTATATTTCGAAGCTGTAGATCTCCGAAGAATTCAAAATTATTTACTTTAAACAAAGCCTTTGCAAAACCAGACACTTCACTTTTCACAGAACGGTTTCTGTAATACTCACTTTCATTAATCTGCGGTAAAAATACACCTGTCACATTTCCAAAATGTCTTCCGTAATATTGATTGGCGACTGCTCCAAAATTAAGGTCAAGGTTTTCAAACTTTCCATAAAGCGTTGAAACCATTCCGTAGAAATCATTATCCAACCATTTTTTTCTGATGAAATCTGTACGCTGTAATGTTTGTCCGTTTTCTATTATATTGGGTAGGTTATACTTCGAAAATTTAGCATTCTGCTTATAGTTTTCATAGTAGCCTTTCCCTTTTGTGTAATGCAAAGTTGTTTCTAGATTCCAATGATCACTGAACTTCTGCTCCCAAAGTAGCTGATAATGGTTTTGTCTGTAATTATCTGTTTCGTTATCGTAGAACCCAATAATATTTTTGTCTGCATCAAGAATAGCTCCTGAATAATTGAACTTCGGGTCTGTTTCCCAAGTCTTTCGGTCTATTCCATTCCATGCCTGATACGTTTTTTCTTTCCCTCCAAAAGCCATCAAACGAATTCTCGTTTTACCTTCTTCGAAAAGTGCAGTAAAATTGTATGAATGCAGATCAGATGCAGCTCTGTCGATATATCCATCAGAATGAATATTGGTATATCTTCCCATCACAGAAAGTCTGTTTTTCCAGAATTTCCCTGAACCTACCTCAGCAGAATATTTATAGGTATTGAATGATCCATAACTGTCATCCGTTTTAAAATAAAGCTTGTCTTCAGGATCTTTTGAGATCACATTAATACTCGCTCCAAAAGCAGAAACCCCGTTATTGGAAGTCCCAACCCCTCTTTGAATAACAATTTGTGATGCCGAACTCGTTAAATCCGGAACATTCACGAAAAACGTTCCCTGACTTTCAGAATCATTGAACGGAACGCCATTCATCATTACATTTATTCCTCTTCCGGCAACACCACGAATCCTAAAACCTGTATATCCTACTCCATTTCCGGCATCGGAAGTCGAAATAATTGAAGTTTGATTTTTAAGCAACATGGGTAAATCCTGTCCAAGATTTCTACTGTCTAAATCTTTTTGAACATTAATAATCTCCTTAGCAACAGGAAGTCTTTTGGTAAAGTTGACCGCTTCAATTTCCTTTATTTTTAAGGAATCAGTGTTTTGTGCTTGTATAAAAGCAAAAGAGCCTACGGTAAGCCCTAAAAAAAATAATCCTTTCATTCTATAAATTTTTAAAATTTAATGAATAAAAGGGGCGGATTATGATCGATAATGAGTAATTGGTAATAAGTAATAATTTGAGAATGACTCATGATCTATTACTTATTGCTCATTTTTAATTTCCCTAAACAGCATTATCCGTTCTAGGTTCATTGGGTATAATCTCAGCTTGTTACAGCACCCCTTTATTTCAGCCGCGAAATTACAAAAAATGTACGAGATATCTGCTTTGAATTCAGGAAAGGAAATTATGAAGTCTTAAAAACACTCAAATCATTAATATTCTTTATTATTAGCATCAATGTAATAGTAATTGACACCGTCTTTAGTAACATCAAACATTTTACCCAATTTCCAGCTGAAATTCCTTTTGATATTAGAATATTCGAAAGGAATAACTATTTTATTATTAACATCAATCACACCAAATCTGTCATTCTGAGAAGCTACAATCATTGGATCTGCCACATCATCCCCTTCCATGATAAATAAATATTGATATTGAGGGTAAATTTGATAATCACGATAATCTGCCGCATTTACAAATTTTGCTTTTTCAATGATACCATAAAAACCATTTAAAATATAAGCCTGATATAGCTGTTGTTTATAGTCCCCAAATTTGCATTGTCCAAGATCAGCATCTTTGAACTGATACACTCTTTTTCCTGCATGATCAACTCGATAGGATATTAAATCTTTTTCAACAGTGGCATATTCTTTTGTGCCAAATTTCCTGATCTTTTCGTTGGGAGAGTTTAAAAGATTACAATCTTCAGCAAAAAAAACGGCAATATGATATTCCGGCTGAATGATAAATTTACCATTTTGGTTAATATATCCGAATTTCCCATCTTTCTTTTTTGGAATTAAAACAGGAAGATCTTTATTAATAACCACCAGTTCAGGATTGGGCTTAGCCTCTTCAGGAGCCTTTTTAACAGTATTCTTTGGTGCTTTTTTTACAGGAACTTTCTTCACCGGTTTTACCTGGGAAAAAATAAAAATCGAAATAAACACCGTCAGAAAATTAATTATTTTTTTCATACTCATCATTTGCTTGTAAAAATACGGCTAAAAATAGAAAATATAAAATTCATATTTATAAAGAATCTAAATAATATCCTCCTGATAAAATATTAAAAATTCGTAATTTTGGGAACAATTTTTTAATTGTTTGATAATTTAAAAGCGTTTTTAAGATACAACACTTGATACAGATAGAATCAAAAAAGTAGATAAACGTTTTCGAAAGAGAGTTTTGCGACAAGAAAGATTTCAGGTAAACCAATTACAGTTTCAAAAAAGTCTATTTATGCTCCCCTTTTTATAACAATATATTATCTCACATTTAAAAAAAGGTGTAGATTATGCTGACTTTACTCGGGTCTATAATGTGTATCTAAATGCGAGCGCTCAAAATAGCATTGAATATTTATACAGACTTGTAAAGAAAAGTAGCAAACTCTACTTTTAACATTGAAAAGACTTCTATATGAATATTTATAAGGATTACATTAAAGAGATTGAAGAAAGAAAAGACCAAGGACTTCATCCAAAGCCAATTGATGGTGCTGAATTATTAAGCGAAATTATTTCGCAAATTAAAGATACAGCTAATGAATACAGGGCAGACTCTCTTAATTTTTTTATTTATAACACATTACCAGGAACGACAAGCGCGGCTGGTGTAAAAGCTAAATTTTTAAAAGAAATCATTCTAGGTGAATCAGTTGTAGAAGAAATCTCTCCGGCTTACGCCTTTGAATTATTATCTCACATGAAGGGAGGTCCTTCAATTGAAGTATTGCTGGATCTTGCTTTAGGAAATGATATTTCTATTGCTAAAGAAGCTGCAAACGTTCTTAAAACACAGGTTTACCTTTATGACGCAGACACTAACCGTCTGAAGGAAGCATTCAATAGCGGTAACGAAATCGCAAAAGAAATCATTGAAAGCTACGCACAGGCTGAGTTCTTCACAAAACTTCCAGAAGTTGTTGAAGAAGTAAAGGTTGTAACATTTATCGCTGGTGAAGGTGATATCTCTACAGATTTACTTTCTCCGGGTAACCAAGCGCACTCAAGATCAGACCGTGAATTGCATGGTAAATGTATGATTACTCCTCAGGCGCAAGAGGAAATCAAAGCTTTACAGGCTCAACATCCTGATGCAAGTGTAATGCTTATTGCAGAAAAAGGAACAATGGGTGTTGGTTCATCTCGTATGTCTGGGGTAAACAACGTAGCTCTTTGGACAGGTAAACAAGCAAGCCCATATATTCCATTTGTAAATATTGCTCCGATTGTTGGGGGAACAAACGGTATTTCTCCAATCTTCCTTACTACAGTGGACGTAACAGGAGGTATCGGAATCGACCTTCAAAACTGGGTAAAAAAATTAGACGAAAATGGAAACCCTGTTCGTAACGAGAATGGTGACATCGTTTTAGAAGAAGCTTATTCTGTAGCTACAGGAACAGTTTTAACAATCAATACTAAAGAAAAGAAATTATATAACGGAGATGTTGAATTGAAAGATATTTCAAAATCATTTACTCCTCAAAAATTAGAGTTCATCAAAGCGGGTGGTTCTTATGCCATCGTATTTGGTAAAAAACTACAAACATTTGCCGCAAAACTTTTAGGAATTGAAACGCCTCTTGTTTTTGCTCCATCTAAAGAAATTTCTATCGAAGGACAAGGTCTTACTGCAGTTGAAAAGATCTTCAACAGAAATGCCGTTGGTGTTACAGAAGGTAAATTATTACATGCAGGTTCTGACGTTCGTGTAGAAGTAAACATTGTTGGATCTCAGGATACAACAGGTTTGATGACTGCTCAGGAATTGGAATCTATGGCTGCAACGGTAATCTCTCCAATTGTTGACGGAGCTTATCAGTCAGGATGTCATACTGCTTCTGTTTGGGATAAAAAAGCTCAGACAAACATTCCTAAATTAATGAAATTCATGAACGATTTCGGAGTAATCACAGCACGTGACCCGAAAGGTGAATATCATTCAATGACAGACGTTATTCACAAAGTTCTTAACGATATTACGATTGACGAATGGGCAATCATCATCGGTGGTGACTCTCACACAAGAATGTCTAAAGGTGTTGCTTTCGGAGCTGACTCTGGAACAGTAGCTTTAGCTTTAGCAACAGGTGAAGCTTCAATGCCAATTCCTGAATCTGTGAAAGTGACTTTCAAAGGAGATATGAAAGAGCATATGGATTTCCGTGATGTAGTTCACGCAACTCAGGCTCAGATGTTGAAGCAATTTGATGGGGAGAACGTATTCCAAGGTAGAATTATTGAAGTTCACATCGGAACACTTCCTGCTGACCAAGCGTTTACATTTACAGACTGGACTGCAGAAATGAAAGCTAAAGCTTCAATCAATATTTCTGAAGATGATACTTTGATTGAATCATTGGAAATTGCTAAGAGCAGAATCCAGATCATGATCGACAAAGGAATGGATAATCACAACCAAGTTCTTCAAGGATTAATTAATAAAGCTAATAAAAGAATCGAGGAAATCAGATCAGGTGATAAGCCTGCTTTAACTCCTGATGCTAATGCTAAATATTACGCTGAAGTTGTTGTAGATCTTGATGTAATCGTTGAACCAATGATTGCTGACCCAGATGTAAACAATGATGATGTTTCTAAGAGATATACTCACGATACCATCAGAGACCTTACGTATTACGGAGGCGAGAAAAAAGTTGATCTTGGATTTGTAGGATCTTGTATGGTTCACAAAGGAGATTTAAAAATCGTTTCTCAAATGCTTAGAAACCTTGAAAAACAAAATGGTAAAGTAGAATTCCTAGCTCCATTGGTGGTAGCTGCTCCTACTTATAATATCATTGATGAATTAAAGGCTGAAGGTGACTGGGAATTTTTAGAAAAATATTCAGGTTTCGAATTTAACGACAACACTCCAAAAGGTGAAGCTCGTACACAATACGAGAACATGATGTACCTTGAACGTCCAGGATGTAACCTTTGTATGGGTAACCAGGAAAAAGCGGAAAAAGGGGACACTGTTTTAGCTACTTCTACCCGTCTTTTCCAAGGAAGAGTTGTGGAAGATTCTGAACGTAAAAAAGGAGAATCTCTATTGGCTTCAACTCCGGTTGTTGTACTTTCTGCGATCATGGGAAGAATTCCTAATATCGACGAGTACAAAACAGCTGTTGAAGGTATTGACCTTACTAAATTTGCTCCACCTATTAAGGAGTTGGTTCAGGTTGGCCATTAATAGAATTTAACGATAAGTCGTAAGACTGTTTTAACTTATATAAGAAAGATTTTAGTCCATTGGATTAAAATCTTTCTTTTTTTATTTAGAACCTTTCCATTTAAGAGTCGTTAATATTATTTTAACCTATGTCAACAACTCAAAAATTATTTTTTCCTTAACTTGATAGGTATAAATAATATTAATTATTCATCTTATTTATACCACTTTATAGATGGTAGGAACGGAATTTGATGAGTTTGTATTAAAGGAAATTTCCGACTTTAATTTTAATTTAAAACCGGAGAAAAAATTATTGGAAAAGAAAAATTAAAATAGATATGACTTTCGACATTGACATGATCAAAAAAGTATACGAGCGTTACCCAGAAAGAATTGCTGCGGCAAGACAAATCGTGGGAAAACCTCTTACACTTTCAGAAAAAATCCTTTACACCCACTTGTGGGAAGGAAATGCTACATCAGCACATGAAAGAGGAAACTCTTACGTAGATTTTGCACCAGACAGAGTTGCTATGCAAGATGCAACGGCACAGATGGCGCTTTTACAATTTATGCAGGCTGGAAAAGCTAAAGTGGCTGTTCCTTCAACTGCTCACGCTGATCACTTGATTCAGGCGAGAGTAGGTGCAGAATCAGATTTACAGGAAGGTATTAATAAAAACTCAGAAGTTTTCAGCTTCCTGAGCTCTGTTTGCGATAAATATGGAATTGGTTTCTGGAAGCCAGGAGCCGGAATCATTCACCAGGTTGTCCTAGAAAATTATGCATTCCCAGGAGGTATGATGATCGGAACCGACTCTCACACGGTAAACGCAGGAGGATTAGGAATGGTTGCTATCGGAGTTGGTGGTGCTGATGCAGTAGATGTAATGGCAGGAATGGCTTGGGAGCTTAAAATGCCTAAACTTATCGGGGTAAAATTAACCGGTAAAATGTCTGGCTGGACTTCTGCAAAAGACGTTATCTTAAAAGTAGCAGGAATCCTTACCGTAAAAGGAGGAACAGGATGTATCGTAGAATATTTCGGAGAAGGTGCTCAGTCTTTATCTGCAACAGGAAAAGGCACAATCTGCAACATGGGTGCTGAAATTGGAGCTACCACTTCAACTTTCGGATATGATGATTCTATGAGAAGATATCTTGCTTCTACAGGAAGACAAGATGTTGTGGATGCTGCAGACGTTATTGCTGAACACTTAACGGGTGATGCTGAAGTTTATGCTAACCCTGAACAATATTTCGATCAAGTTATTGAAATTAACCTTTCTGAATTGGCTCCTCACTTGAATGGACCTTTCACTCCGGATTTGGCAACTCCAGTTTCTGAATTTAAAGCTAAAGCGGAAGCAAACGGATGGCCTATTGAAGTAGAATGGGCATTGATCGGTTCTTGTACCAACTCTTCTTATGAAGATCTTTCAAGAGCAGCTTCTATCGTTGAAGATGCGGTTGCAAAAGGTGTTAAGCCTAAAGCTATTTTAGGAATCAACCCTGGATCTGAGCAAGTGAAATTCACTGCAGAAAGAGACGGTTTCTTAGATTCATTCAGAAAATTTGAAAACGCAAGAATCTTCACCAACGCTTGTGGACCTTGTATCGGACAATGGGACAGAGAAGGCGCTGAAAAAGGAGAAAAAAATTCAATCATTCACTCTTTCAACAGAAACTTTGCAAAAAGAGCAGATGGTAACCCAAATACTCATGCATTCGTAGCTTCTCCTGAAATGGTGGCTGCTATTGCTATCTCAGGAAGATTAGACTTCAACCCTATCACAGATACTTTAACTGCTGAGAACGGGGAGCAAATCAAACTAGATGAGCCAAAGGGTTTTGAATTACCTGAAAAGGGTTTCGCTGTAGATGATAATGGATATCAAGCTCCATCTGCAGACGGATCTTCAGTAGTTGTAAACGTAAGCCCAACTTCAGACAGACTTCAATTGTTAGAAGAATTCCCTGCTTGGGACGGAAAAAACATTGTAGGTGCCAGAGTTTTAATTAAAGCTTTCGGAAAATGTACAACCGACCACATTTCTATGGCTGGACCATGGTTGAAATACAGAGGGCATTTAGATAATATCTCAAACAATATGTTGATTGGAGCTGTAAACGCTTACAACATGGAAACAAACAGTGTAAAAAACCTATTAACGGGTGAGCACGGTGAAGTTCCTGCTGTACAGAGAGCTTACAAAGCTGCAGGAATCCCTACGATTGTTGTGGGAGATCAAAACTACGGTGAAGGTTCTTCAAGAGAGCATGCTGCCATGGAGCCAAGACACCTTGGTGTAAAAGCAGTATTGGTAAAATCATTCGCGAGAATCCATGAAACAAACCTTAAAAAACAAGGAATGTTGGGATTAACTTTCGCTAATGAGGCTGATTATGATAAAATTAAGGAAGATGATACCGTTAACTTCTTAGATCTAGATCAATTCGCTCCAGGAAAACAACTAACGTTAGAATTTGTACATGCTGATGGAACTAAAGACATCATCATGGCAAATCATACGTATAACGATCAACAGATTGATTGGTTTAAGGCAGGTTCTGCGCTGAACTTAATCAAAAGACAAGAACATTAATTGTTAGATTAATAGATCCTAAAAAGCAACTTCAATTGAAGTTGCTTTTTTTATTTGAGACTTTCCAAAATTTTGTAGTTTCAATATCCCTATTATTGATTAAAAAAGAAAATTCTGATGAAACTCCAATAAATATCTAGTAATAATCAATTTTAGAGGATATGACAAAAACTTTATCCTATCATCATTCCAATTTGACAATTTTCAGCAATAAATTCCTTTATAATTCTAGAATTATTAATAAAAATCCCCTGATCACTCATCACAAATTTCATATTTCCAATTTCAGTTTTAAAAAACTTAATATTTAAAATATTACGTTTATCGTTTTCCATAATCAAGAATGGTTCAAATTCATTTTTTATTATTAATTCTCCCCCCTTCGTAATAATATCCCAATTTTCTGTATTCGCTTTCCATTCATTATTTTCAATTATTAATGATTTATTACCAATAGAATCAAAAAAAATCCCACTTAATAAAATATTGGTACTTCCGTCTGAAGGCTTAGAAATTTTCAATACCTCTTTTCCTTTAAATACAATCGGAATAGGGCAATTTGTAAATATTGCAGCACCAATCTTAATAATTAAATTTTCATCCAATTTAATATCCATTGACTCATTAACAAATCCTGTTACAAATGGTACTGGATTAGCCATCATTTCTAATATTGTTTCTCTTGAAAGAAATTTTCTTGTTTTCTTTGAATGACATTGGCCACACAATAAAGTTATTCCATTTGGATCATGAGTTTTTGCATCATTAAATTCAGGATTTATATGATCATATTCATAAATTCCCTTACCACAAATAACGCATCCAAAACCAGACTTTTTACGAATTTCTCTTTTTATATCTTCTGGAATATATCTAGATAAACCATGTTTATTTATATTAGGCTTCATATATTCTAAATATACAAAATATAATCTTTCTAAATCAAATATATACATCATAAGCAAGCTGCTCAAGTAGCTATTTAAACAAGTTCTTTATTTCAGTTTCTTTAGAAAATTCTCTCTATACATATCTCCGATTGGAATTTCCTGCTCCGAAAATAAATTCACTTTTTTAGCACTGATGCTTTTAATCTGATTGGTATTGATAATAAATGATTTGTGAATTCTTACAAAAGACCATTCAGAAAGTTGCTGTTCGAGAGATTTTAACGTGTCCAGCACAATATATTCCTGGTTGGCAGTTTTGATGTTTACATAATCTTTAATGCTTTCTATATAAAGAATATCTTCAAAATTAATACGGTGTTGCTGACCGGAAGATTTTACAAAAAAATGAGAATCTACTTTATTTTCAACAAAAGAAAAACGTTCCTGAGCCTTCAATGAACTTTGATAAAAACGTTCAAACGAAATAGGTTTTAAAAGATAATCGACGATATTGTGTTCATAGCCTTCCAACGCATACTCAGAATACGCGGTCGTTAAAATATATTTTAATTTATCGCCGACAATTTTCATGAAATTAATCCCCGTTAATTCAGGCATTTGAATATCAAGAAAAACCAGATCTGCCTCATTATTTTGAATATAATCTAAAGCTTCTATCGGGTTTTCTGTGGAAAAGACCAATTCCAGAAACGGAATTTTTCGAACGTAGTTTTCCAACAGGGAAATTGCCAATGGCTCGTCATCCACGACCATACATTTTATCTTATTCATTCAGCAAAATTGATTTTCAAATCTACAATAAATTCCGATTCGGTTTCTCTTATATTGAGTTCGTGCTTTTTGGGATATAAAATTTCGAGCCTTTTCTTTACATTTTCAATTCCAATACCCGACGTAGAATCTTTCATCTTATCTTTTTTGAAATTATGAAGATTAAAATGAAGGACTTTGTTATCATCAGACATCTTTACAACAAACCCCTTCTCTCTAAAATCTCCATGTTTAAAGGCATTTTCTACAAACGGAACAATAAGCATAGGAGAAATATTAAGTTTAGGGAAATTGATGTTCTTTTCAACGAGCAAAAGTTCCGGGTTTTTCAGTCTTAAACTTTCTAACGCGATCAAACTCTCAATATATCCTATTTCTTTATCTAATGTTATAAAATCTTTCTCCAGATCTTTGGTACTGTATCTCAGGAGTTGGCTCAACTCTTCAAGCGCAGGCAGCGCTTTATCAGATTTTTGATATACAAGAGAATAAATATTATTTAAAGAATTAAAAATAAAATGTGGATTAATCTGTGTTTTCAACGCCTGCAATTCTGCTGTTTTTTTGGCTTCAATTAATTCTGATTTCTCTTTTTCTACCTCAACAAAATATTTAAAAAACCAAAAAGTGGTACTGATAAAGATAGTGGTACTGCTGTAAAAAATATTATCGAAAAAGTAAAATCCGAAATTAGTTCCTTCTTTATAATTCCTTAATCCTATTGTTGCAGGCAATAAGATCTCTTCCACAGAATATCGAACAAAAACAAAACACGAAGCACTCAACAAAAATGCAATCACAGATTTATACCATTTACTTGCATCAAAAAAGTTGGGAGCTACCATAAAATAGTTCACATAAAAGCAAATAAAACTCGTGAGGAAGAAAGTTATATTAAGAATGATTCTCTCTGTATTAAATATAAAATAAGGAATAAGAACCGATCCGATCATATAAATTCCCCAGAAGAAAATATGCAGATAAATAAGTTTGTTCGCTTTCATAAAGCAAAAATAGAATATCTGGGAAGTTATGAACTCTAATTTCCGATGAACGACTGTTTTTTTCCGACGAAAATCTTTTAACCCCGAGAATTAAAGGCTTTATCTAAACGCTATTTCATAGGTTTTACCTTAAATCTACCTTTGGAGTATCAAAATAAAATAACTAACAAATAAAATAATTATGAAAACATTAATCTATTGCCTACTCGTATGCTTCTCTACTTTTCTTACGGCTCAGAAAAAACCATCAGAGTATTTTAGCAACCCTAAAACCAAAGTTTTGGTCGTAGGATCATTCCATTTTGATTATCCTAATCTTGATGCTCATAAAACAGAAAAAAGCGACCAAGTAGATGTTCTTGCTCCTAAAACTGCCAAAGAAGTAACAGAACTTGTGGAGTACATCAAAAAGTTTAAACCTACAAAAATAGCCATCGAGGCATGGCCAAAATGGAACGCCAACCAAAAACTAAAAGAATATAGCGAAGGAAAGCACAGAGATAAAAGAGATGAGCGTTATCAGCTTGCGATGCGTATTGCTACCGAACTTAAGCTCAATGAACTATTCAGTATAGATGCAGCATCTGTCTGGGGAGACTTTGAAGAAAAGTTTGGAAAACAAGATTCTGTCTATTTCAATAAGATTAGCCAAGATTATGATTTTCAGAGTGATGATGCGATATCTAATCAATATAACGATTTCTTTAAAAGTAGCGAACCTAAAAGCTTTACATCTATTCTGGAAAACTTTAAGTATATGAACAGTAAAGAATACCATCAGTATGAATATGGTGCTTATCTTACAGGAGATTTTAAGCTAAGAGACCACGACGGTGCAGATATGCTTTCAATGTATTGGTATAACAGAAACCTTAGAATGTTTCGTAATATTCAGAATATCCCTCACAATACAGAAGATAGAATACTTGTCATTGCAGGAAATGGTCATGCATCAGTGTTAAGACAGCTATTCACTTCATCTCCTGAGTTTGATTATATAGAATTCAATTCCCTTTAATATACTCACAAAAGCTTTTTTGTAACAAAATTTCCTTTTCTGCGTCTAACTGAATAGTAGTAAAAAAACAGTATGAAAAAAACTATATTCGTTCTTTCTGTGATAGGCTCTATGTTTACCTATGCACAGGAGAAGACCAATAGTCAGGTAAAAGAAAAGGAAATTGAAGGGGTGACCATCACCAAAACTAAAAAAGCCGTTGAACAAAAAGCAGATCGTACGATCTTTGATTTTTCTGAACAACCTCAGCTTAATAACGGAAATGTTTTAGAAGGGATAAAAAAACTCCCAGGACTTATTTCTACAGATATTGGAGGAATGATGTATCAGGGAAAATTTTTGGAGGTTTATCTGAATGGAAGACCTTTAAACATTACTTCCAATGAATTAAATTCTTTCTTGGAAGGAATGCCCGCCAACTCTGTTGACAGAATAGAAGTAGTAACCCAACCTGGTGCTGAATACCCCGCCACTTCAGGAGGTGCCATCATGAATATCATCACGAATAAGAATGCCAATAAATATTTAACAGCAACCTATTCAGGAAATTATTCATTTACCAATTACGATAAATACAGAAGCCGAACCAGTAATTCATTGAACTTAAATGCCCGAAATAAATATTTTGGATGGCAGTTGAATGTGGGTCAGAATTACCGCGAAAGTATGATGGATACCAATCAGGATAATCTATTACTAAGCAATACAGATAGATATGGGCGAGGTTATTTTGCAAAATCAGGATTAACTTTTGATCTTGGGCAGGATAAATTATTATTAAACTACGATATTTATCACAACAACAACAGTAATTATACACTGAGTAATGGTGAAGGTGCTGAAAAGATTAAGATTCCTAATACTGATCCGCAAGAATATTCTTACAGAGATTTCATCTTCAATGCTTCCGATGCAGCCTTTACTAATAATCTAAGACAAGAAGCTGTCGTGACGTATCAAAAGCGTTTTACAGATAAATCTCAGAAACTAGATTTCCAATTCGGATACACAAAATCTACGAGCAAATTTGATCAAAATAATCTTTTCAGAGAAGGAAAATATTCAGATGGCCAACCCATCTCTATTGTTGGTGGAAATGTTCTGAATAACAAATCTGATATGAGAATTGCCAACTTTAAAATTGATTATTCACAACCTATCAAACTTCTAGATGGTGGAAAAGTAAGTTTTGGAGGTTTATACGAAAGACAGGATTATGATACTGAAAGTTTTGGATTAACCAATTTAGAGTATCAAAGACAAACAGCTTCAACGTATTTGGAATTTCAGGCAAAACTAAAAAAGTTTGATTTTACATTAGGTTCACGTGCTGAAAACTATGATATCTCTGGGGTAACAAGATTTTTTGACCAAGACAAAAAATTAGTTCAGGATAATTTAATGCCTTTTAATAAGTTTAAACTATTCCCTAATGCGAGTGTGCAGTATAACATGATGAGTCAGGTTTATATTGCTGCCAACTATAATAAAAAGATAAGCTTGCCAAGTATTTCAGCCTTAAACCCGAACAATACAACGTTTCAAGGTCCCAATACTCAAGTAACAGGTAACCCCAATCTACAACCAACCATTTTTGATAATTATGAATTAAAGATCTCGGCTTTTGATTATGCTTTTATTGGCTACAGCGTAAGCTCTGCAACGAATCAAGTAGCACAGATCATCAGAAAAGATGGGAAAAATCTTTTTAACGAGCAGGTAAATATTTCCAATATGAAAATTCATAATTTCAATATTGGACTTCCTATTCCTTTTATGATCTTCAGTAAATCACTAAGTGAGATTATGAAGTTTAATTTTAATCCTGATAAAATTAATTTCATGTATGTTTATGCGGGATATCAGAAGCATCAAATTGATAACTTGAACAATAAAGGGTTTTGGATTTTTAATGTATCTACCCAATTGATTTTACCAAAACAGATAAAACTAACCGCTAATTACAGTTACTTAACACCACAAGCGGGATATTTTTACTTTACTGCAGAAAAACCATTTAACAACAATGTTGATATTACTTTAACAAAGAAGTTTATGGATAATCGCTTAACGGTTTCTGTCTTTGCAAATGATATTTTCAATGGCCAGGTAATGCAGGTACGTTCTAATCCGCCTGTAGGAGAAACTGTGATGTTGAGAAATAAGTACGACAGCAGAAACTTCGGATTGTCAATTAATTATAAGATTCCGACCAAAAATAAATTGGCTAAAGAGGATTCAAACATTTTGAACCAAACGAAGAAAGAAGATACCAGTGTAATGCAGCAGGCACAATAATTTTTTGTTTAAACACAAATTAGCACGAATATTTTGCACGAATAACACGAATACTTCATCAATAGAAACGGACTTTAGTCCGTTTTTTTTATGCAAAAAATTCAAATTGGCTTTAGCCAAAACTTATTGAATATTGTTATTAAAAATCAACAGTTTGAAATCTCCAGCTCAATGTATCAATTAATGTGAGTTGATTGATGTTTAAAGGTAAACTCGTAATCAATTTTAAGGTTAAACTTGCCATCATACTTCCTACAATTCCAGGCAATGCACCCAAAACGCCCAGGCTGTCGCAATCCGGAAGATCTTCATCAATAGGTGGCTCGGGAAATAGATCTCTTAAATGTTTACTTCCCTGATAATTAAAAATAGCAACCTGCCCAGAAAACCCTAAAATACTCCCGTAAATTAAAGGCTTACCTAGTTTTACACAAACGTCATTGACTAAATATCTTGTTTTGAAATTATCTGAACCATCAATAACAACATCAAATTGAGAAATAGTTTCTTCTGCATTGGATTCATCTAGTTTCTTTTCAATTCCAATAAACTGAACATGACGGTTGAGGTTGCTTATAAACTGCTCTGCACTTTTAACCTTAGAAACACCCACCGAATTTTCATTGTGAATAATTTGTCGATTTAAATTATGTAATTCTACTTCATCAAAATCCATTACCCCTAAAACTCCAACTCCTGCAGCTGCTAAATACTGAATCACAGGACTTCCTAATCCGCCTGCTCCAATCACAAGCACTTTGGATTTCATTATTTTTCGTTGTCCATCCAAACCTATTTCTTCAATGAAGATCTGTCGGCTGTATCGTGCAAAAATATCTTCGCTTTTCATTTATAATTTTTCATTATTTTAAACCATTAAGGTTTTTTAAGCTAAGCCTGTTTAAACTAATTAAAGAATTAAACCACAAAAGACACAAAAGCTATTATTGAATCATTTAAAGTTTAACTATTTTGAAAACAAAGCCCGCAAAAGAGTAAAAATCTAAGATTTTTTCAACTTATGTATTCTTTTTTTTACATTTCAGGATAAACTTATAATTTATTAATCTTTTGTGTCTTTTGCGGTTAAAATAAAAGAGCTTAAACAATTTCGTTGTAAAGAACATTGCTTTTAGTACTTAAAATCTATTTGATTTTTTCTTAACTAAACTTAATCTCTTCAATTTTCTTAATGGTTCAAAATCTTTTAAATTCTAAATTCCACTATACACAGAATCCCAGTCTTTCATCACAGGATCATAGCCCGCCTGTTTAATAATACTTCTCATTTCATTCATGCTTCTTTCATCGCTGGTTTCAAACTGTTCCAACGATTCAGGATCTACCACATACCCTCCAGGATTCGTCTTTGATCCGGCACTCATTGCCGTTGCACCCAATGAAATGATATTATTTCTGAACTTTTCATTTTCTCTGGTGGAAATGGATATCTCCAACTCTTCATTCCAAATTCGATAAGCACAGATTAATTGTAATAAATCTTTATCCTCCATAATAAAATTAGGCTCGATAATACCTTCCGCAGGGCGTAATCTAGGAAATGAAACCGAAAACTTACTTTTCCAATATTGTTTCTGTAAATAATCGATGTGAAGGGCGTTGAAAAAACTATCAACCCGCCAATCTTCCAAACCTAATAAAACGCCCAAACCCATTTTATGAATTCCTGCCTTTCCTATTCTATCAGGCGTTTCTAAACGAAAATTGAAATTAGACTTCTTTCCTTTCGGATGATATTCTTTATAAACTTCCTGATGATACGTTTCCTGATATACCAAAACCGCATTCACGCCTTCATCGTGAAGTTGTTGATATTCTTCCTGCAACAACGGCTGAACTTCAATAGAAATATTAGCAAAATGAGGTTTCAGGAAACGAACCGCCGTCAAAAAATAGGAAAGTCCCACCGTTTTATTCGCTTCCCCGCTTACCAGCAACACATGATTAACTTCCATTGCCTTTAACGCCATGGCTTCTATAATAAGCTCCGTACTGGAAAGTGTTTTTCTTTTAAGGGAATTGTCTAAGCTAAAACCACAATAAGTGCAGATATTCTGACATTCATTACTCAGATACAATGGTGCATACAGCTGAATTGTTTTTCCAAAACGTTTCTGTGTGATTTTCTGCGTCATCTGAGCCATCAGTTCTAATTTCTGAGCCGCAACAGGAGAAAGAAAATTCAGAAAATCTTCTATTGTTTTCGTACTTTTTTGCAGGCTGTTTTCAACATCAGATAAGGTTACTTTTTCCAATTTGGCTTTAATATCATCCCAGTGATAATTTTCAAAAATATCTTTAAAACTGTTCATGATTTTTTATTCAAATAAGAAAGATGTCAACGGGCTAGAGGCTTTTGCCTGATTTTCAATCGCTCCCAACCCTGATTCATAGGCTCTTCTTCCTGCAATTACGCCTTCTTTAAAAGCCAACGCCATATGTATTGGATTCCTTGCCACTGCAATCGCTGTATTTACCAAAACTGCATCTGCGCCCATTTCCATTGCTTTTGCCGCGTCGGAAGGAGCACCAATTCCTGCATCCACCACTACCGGAACATTACTCTGGCTGATAATGATCTCTAAAAAATCTACTGTCCTCAAGCCTTTATTCGTACCAATTGGTGCTCCAAGTGGCATAACGACAGCCGTTCCTGCATCTTCCAAACGTTTGCATAAAACAGGATCGGCGTGAATGTAAGGCATTACAATAAATCCTAATTTTGCCAATTCCTCCGTAGCATACAACGTTTCAATAGGATCGGGTAATAAATATTTAGAATCGGGATGGATTTCTAATTTAACCCAATTCGTTTCCAATGCTTCTCTTGCCAATTGTGCCGCTAATACTGCTTCTTTGGCTGTTCTTGCTCCTGAAGTATTAGGCAAAAGATGCGCTCTTGTAGATCTTAATGAACCTAACAAATCATCTTCCGAGGATTGGGAATCTATTCGTTTCAAAGCCATCGTTACCATATTGGTTTCTGAAGCGATAATTGATTCTGCCATTTCTTCAAGACTTCCGAATTTTCCTGTTCCTAAAAACAATCTCGATTCGAAGGCTCTATCTGCTATTATTAATTGTTGATTATTCATGTAATGCGAGTTTAATTTCATGTACTGTAGCGGTTTCGTTCGTAATTAAACCTGAAACGGCAACACCATATATTCCGATTTGCTGTAGTAATTCAATGTCATTGAGGACAACTCCGCCAATTGCAAAGATTTTTGGAACTTCCAATGACTGAGTTTTTAAGTCCTGAATGATTTTTTCATAACCTTCAAAACCTAAAATAGGACTGAGTTTTTCTTTCGTTGAGGTAAATCTTAACGGTCCCAAACCAATATAATCACATCCTTCATTTATTCTTTGTAGAACATCTGAAAGCGTATTAGCTGTTCCGCCTATGATTTTATCTTTTCCTAAAACCTGTCTTGCTATTTCGATAGATTGATCATTCAAACCTAAGTGAACGCCGTCTGCATCAATATCTTTCGCAATATGAACATGATCATTGATGATACAAACCGCCTGATTATCCGAGCATAGCTTTTTTGAGATTTCACAAAGTTTGATGAATTCATTTTCCAGAGCATTTTTCCAACGAACTTGAATCCATTTCACTCCATTATCAAGAGCTTTTCGGATGTTCAGTTCCTGATCTTCTATGGTAAATCCTTGAGATATGTATTGTAATTTTTCCATTGTTAATTTGAATGATACCCTAATAAAGAGGGATTGCTTTTTAAAAATTCTTCGATATACAACTTTCCTTGTTTGCAGGCCTCTTCCAAATTGTTGCCTAAAGCTAAATAGCTTGCAATAGCCGAAGAAAGCACACAACCTGACCCGTGTTTTGAGTAGAAAACAGAAATTTTATCATTGGGTTCAATTATAATTTCTTTTCCATTCTCAATTAAAATATCTGTTCCCACTTTATCCTCTCTGTGACCGCCTTTAATAAGAACCGAACACGAACTTTGTGATTGTGAGAAAAGATGAGCTTCTTTTAAAACTTGATATTCATTGTAATTTGGGGTGATTAAATCAATTTGTTTTAAAACATTTTCCAATTCGGGAATTGTACTCAAATCAAAAAAAGAAAACTCAGACGTGCTTTTCAACACCGGATCCCAGACTATTTTTGCTTCAGGATTAATCAATTTAATTGTTGTTACTATTTCCCCAAGCATCCATGCATCCTTAACAACTCCAATTTTAACAACCTGAACATCATAGCTTTTCATTAAAATCTCAATTGATTGTATGATTTCAGATAATGGTTGCCAATTCAAGCTTAAACATCGAGATTCTGTCTGTAAAGTCATTGCCGTACAAACTCCCAACCCCTGAACTTTCAATTGTTCAAATGTTTTAATATCTGCCAACAAACCTGCTCCACCACTTGGATCATAGCCGGCAATACTCATTACAAAAGAACGTTCTTTCTGCATTTTTTGAAAACATTTAAAGGTTCATCACTCTCCCAAATTGCACCTAATAAAGCCACTCCATCTACTCCACTTTCAAAAGCTTTGTTGATATTATTTTCATTAATTCCTCCCAAAGCCATCAGTTTTACATTTGGATTGTCTTGCTTTTTAATATCATCCAAAATCGTTGAATTTTCTCCGTATCCTTTTTTAGAAATACTTGGAAAAATAGGACTGATAAAAGCGTAATCCCATTCTTCACCTAATTCATTAAATATTTCAATATCATGAACAGACGTTGAAATGATTTTATCTGTAAAAGATTCATGTACAATATTTTGCCTGTCAATTTCTCTGAAATGAAATCTTGAAATATTAAAATTCTCCACCAAATCATAATGACTCTGCAATACCAATTGATGATGAAATTCTGAATCTATCTTTTGAATAAAATTCTTAATTTCTTCTGAATTAATGAAAGGCTTTCTGATGTGAAGTACATCCAATCCTTCCTGAAATAATTCATTAATCAATTCTGCTTCATTCTTTATCATTTCTTCGGGAGTGATAACGATGATCATATATAAATTTCTTTCCCTTTTTCGATGAATTCCTGTGATTTGTCAAACATCCCTTTTTCTGCAGACTCACGAATTTCCTGTGTGATTTTCATAGAGCAGAATTTAGGCCCGCACATTGAACAGAAATGGGCAATTTTTGCTCCGTCTGCCGGCAATGTTTCATCATGATACGATCGCGCGGTTTCAGGATCTAATGAAAGATTAAATTGATCCTCCCATCTGAATTCAAACCTCGCTTTGCTTAAAGCATTGTCTCTGTATTGTGCTCCTGGATGACCTTTCGCTAAATCTGCAGCATGAGCAGCTAATTTATAGGTGATTACCCCAACTTTTACATCTTCTCTGTTCGGAAGTCCTAAATGTTCTTTCGGCGTTACATAACACAACATCGCACAACCAAACCAGCCAATCATTGCCGCTCCAATTCCTGAAGTTATATGGTCATAGCCCGGTGCAATATCTGTCGTTAAAGGACCTAACGTGTAAAATGGTGCTTCATCACATACTTCTAATTGCTTCTCCATATTTTCTTTGATCATGTGCATCGGAACGTGGCCAGGACCTTCAATCATCACCTGAACATTATGTTTCCAGGCGATTTTTGTAAGTTCACCTAACGTTTCTAATTCTGCAAACTGAGCTTCATCGTTTGCATCTGCAATTGAGCCCGGACGAAGACCGTCTCCCAAAGAAAATGCAACATCATATTTTTTCATGATCTCACAAATCTCTTCAAAATGAGTGTATAAAAAGCTTTCTTTGTGATGATACAGACACCATTTTGCCATGATGGAACCTCCTCTGGAAACAATTCCTGTTACTCGGTTGGCTGTTAAATGAATATATCTCAACAAAACTCCGGCATGAATCGTAAAGTAAGAAACCCCCTGCTCTGCCTGCTCGATTAAAGTATCTTTAAAAATTTCCCAAGTAAGATCTTCTGGAACTCCTTTTACTTTTTCCAACGCCTGATAAATCGGAACAGTACCAATCGGAACCGGACTATTTCTAATGATCCACTCTCTTGTTTCGTGAATATTTTTCCCTGTAGACAAATCCATGATCGTATCAGCGCCCCATCTACAAGCCCAAACCGCCTTTTCAACTTCTTCGTCAATACTCGATGAAACGGCACTGTTTCCTATGTTGGCATTAATTTTAACCAAGAAATTCCTTCCGATAATCATCGGTTCACTTTCCGGGTGATTGATGTTATTCGGAATGATGGCTCTTCCTCTCGCAATTTCTTCTCTTACAAACTCTGGAGTAATTTTGCTTTTCGGTGTTCTTGCTCCAAAGCTATTTCCCGGATGTTGAAAAGCCATATCTTTTGAAACAGTGTCCAATTGCTCAATGCGCTGGTTTTCTCTGATGGCGATATATTCCATTTCCGGAGTAATAATTCCCTGTCTTGCATAATACAACTGGGTAACTTCTTTTCCTTCTTTGGCAACTTTTGGTTTGTGATTGTACGAAAATCGTAAGTCAGCCAATTTTGGATCAGCCAAACGTTTTTTCCCGTACTCTGAAGTGATATTATCTAAAACATCTACATCTTCACGATCCAAAATCCATTGTTCTCTGATTCTTGGAAGACCTTTTTCAATATCAATCTCTGAATTTTCATCCGTATAAGGTCCAGAGGTATCGTAAATTGTAACCGGAGGATTTTCTTCTAAAGTTCCGTTGGTAAGTTTCGTCGGACTTAAGTGTATTTCTCGCATTGCTACATTAATCGGGTGAATTTTCCCTTCAACGTAAATTTTCTTTGAGTTCGGAAACGGCGAACGTGTGATTTTGTGAGCCATAAAATGATTGGGTATTTATGAGAATTAACCGCCTTGAGTAGCGGTAATGATTAAAATAGAATCGTTGTCTTTGAGAAATGTTTCCAGCCAGGCCGACTGTGGAATGATCCGATTGTTGAGCGCTACGGCAATACCTTTCTTTTTTCCGGGGATTTCCATAGCTAAAAGTACTTCCAGATTTTCGGGAAGTTCAGCAAAAGTTTTTCGAGTGTGGTTGATTGTGAGTTCCATTCCAAAGTTTTAATTAAACATTTCACTTTAGGAATGGCCATAATTGTGCATAGAAAGCACAACAAAAAGTCATCTCACTTTTCCCTACGCTGGTATGATCCAGATCAGGTTCAAAGGG
Source organism: Chryseobacterium polytrichastri (assembly GCF_900142445.1). Classification (GTDB taxonomy): domain Bacteria; phylum Bacteroidota; class Bacteroidia; order Flavobacteriales; family Weeksellaceae; genus Chryseobacterium; species Chryseobacterium polytrichastri. The sequence goes on from NZ_FRAV01000013.1 coordinate 48,190, forward strand.
TAAAGTCTCAGTCTGTTTGTTAACAGACACCCCTAAAGTATAGGACGAAGGTAGTTATTTTTTTGAAATGCACAAAATTGAATTTTATTTGAAATAAAAAAACCATCTTCAAATTGAGATGGTCCTGTAGTTTTTTAAGTACGCTTACTAATAAGGTTTCAAACTTTCATTTGAATGAAATGGATCCAGATAATTCTTGACTTTTATTATTTTCCAAAGCGGGCATTAAAGAAAATAACTTAAGCCTGCTTTATATCTGTTAAGCCTGTCTGGTAAACCATTATAGCCCCCATTGATTGTTTTTGTAATTTTTTTAAAGACAACCAGATTATTTCCAGTATCAATACTTTTATGGATATCTATCTGATCTGCCAGTTCATTTAAATGTCTCGTATTCCAGAACCATCCTGCACTTTGCGCTGCATTTTTTAATTGTACATTACTGCATTTGGTAACATTCTTTCCTCCTAAAAGTGTAGGATTTACAATAAAATCAGTTCCTAAAGCAGTTGATATTGCTTTATAATTTGCTCTGCCTGTAATTTGAATCAATCCTCTTCCTTTAAATTTTACGCCATCTCCTTTTTGAATATTTCCAAGATCTTTTCTCCCTTCATAAGCGCTTCCGCTTGCGAGTTCTTCTGTGTAAAATAATCCACCACTTTCATGCCCGAGTTGTGCCAAAAAGTTAAGAATTCTCGAAGGAGTATTAATAGAAAAATGCTCACAATTTTCTATAATATGGGGTAAAAACCCTGAAGCATACGATGATTTCGAACATGTAGCTTCTTTAAGCTGTCCAAGTGTAAGCATAATATTGTCCTTTAAAATTATAGGATAAAGCTATCCTAAAAAAACAAATATGGGTATAGTGGAAGTACTGCTTTGAATTTCGGTATTTCTACTGAATCTCATCTCTAAAGCTGTTTACATAAAACAAACCTAATAGGTTTTGAATTTTATTTGAAATGAAAAAGACCATCTCAATTTGAGACAGTCTTCGCATTTATTTTAAATATTTCTTTAGTAAAAAAGCTTCAAGCTTCCATCAGAATTATATTGATTAGTCCAATTTGATTGGTTCAGAAAAAATTCACTGCTATAAGGTTTAAATTCTTTCGAAATTTTTCTTCGAGGGTTATTTTTTGATAATGAAAAATAGAAATAATCTTCAAAAATACCCAAACTCTTGAACGGATTTTGGGTAGAATCAAAATTATCAAATATAATTTCATTCGTAACATAAGCATCAATATTATTATGCTTTTCAGTTTTAATTGCCTTTTCTAAATTTCCTGAGTTATTATAAGTAAACTTTTCTACATATGTCAAAATATAATCTGCAGGATCAGTTGGGTCGTAAGGGATATTAGGATATTGAGTCAAAATTTCGGTCAATTTCCCTGAAGTGTCATAAGTATACGTCAAATGCTTGTCCATATATACATTATTAACCTGAGGAATAATTAATTTAATAACTCTTCCTTGATTATCAAACTCAAACTTTCTTTCTTCCAACATAACACTAAAACTAGTATCGCCACTATAATTTTTCATAATCGCCATATTTCCTGTGTAAGATATTGTTGTATAAACTGATTTCGAGTAAAAATAAGAAAACCCCGTACTTCCGGAAAGTTCCAACTTTCCTCCTATCTTTTTAGTTACTCTTCCTTGAGCATCATAATCAAAAGTATAATTTAATTCATTTCCAGCAGAGGGTTGCGATAAATTTGGGAAATTCCAAGATACTTTACCTGTGTTTCCGTTAACTGGCTGAGTAATATCAGTTGTTACTTCATCATCATTATTTGAACAAGAGGTAAAAGCCAACAATGTGGCAAAGAATAATAATTTAAGTTTCATTTTATTTAGTTTTTACTATTCACAAGCTCTCCAAATTGCATCATTCTGCGGAACGGGAGCTATGATTTCAATATTTTCTTTGGTGACAGGGTGTATAAATTCTAGTTTTCTTGCGTGAAGATTAATTCCACCATCCGGATTGGATCGAGGTGCGCCATATTTTAAATCTCCTTTAATAGGAACTCCACTTTTAGATAGTTGAGCTCTAATCTGGTGATGTCTTCCGGTTTCAAGATCAATTTCCAGCAAAAGATAATTATCCAACTTTTTAATAACGTGGTAGGTAAGAATCGCTTCTTTTGCCCCTTCCGTTACTTTTGTGAAAACAATGGCTTTATTATTTTTTTCGTTCTTCTGTAAATAATGCACCAAACGCTGACTTTGCGGAATCATCTCTTTCGCCACAACTGCCCAATACGTTTTTTTCACCTCCCTGTTTTTAACCATTTGTGTTAAACGGGAAAGTGCTTTGGACGTTTTAGCATAAATGACTAACCCAGAAGTTGGGCGGTCTATACGATGAACCAAACCGAGAAAAACATTTCCCGGTTTAGCATCTCTTATTTTTATAAAATTTTTGATGGAATCTAATAACGATTCGTCACCCGTTTTATCACCTTGTACAAGCTGACCTACTTTTTTGTTTATCACCAAAAGATGGTTGTCTTCATAAACAATTTGCTCCTCCATTTTTTAAGCCTGTCTTTGTCTGTTTGAAAAAGAAAGAATAATCCCTCCCAGAAGTCCTAATGTTTTCATTCCTGCCAATCTTGAATCCAACGGTAAAAATGCACCGATAATACATAAACCCGCCGCCGCATACATTGGATAAATAAAATTTTTATTGGAAAGAAAAGGAGCCTGAAGAACAAAGCTTATTCCTATTATTATATAAAACACTCTTTTGGAAAGCAGATTACTTACGTCCGGAGAAAAAATATTAAACCATCCCGCTGCAAGGCAAATCACAGCAATTACGGAAATAATTCCTTGTATCGTTTGTTGGTTTCTCATTAAATAATATTAGTAGCTTTCAGTTTCGTTTGGAAATTCAACGTTTTTCACGTCTTTTACATATTGAGCCACAGCTCCTGTAATTTCTGTATAAAGATCCAGATATCTTCTTAAAAATTTTGGACTAAAACCTTGGTTCATCCCAACCATATCGTGATACACTAAAACTTGGCCGTCACAATCTGGTCCAGCTCCGATTCCGATTGTTGGAATAGAAATGCTTTCACTTACTTTCTTAGCCAAATCAGCTGGGATTTTCTCTAAAACAATAGCAAAACATCCTAATTCTTCTAAAATCTGAGCATCAGCAATTAGTTTTTCAGCTTCAGCTTCATCCTTTGCTCTTACTTTATACGTCCCAAATTTGTAAATTGACTGAGGTGTCAAACCTAAATGTCCCATCACAGGAATTCCGGCATTGATAATTTTTTTGATAGATTTTGAAATCTCTTTCCCTCCTTCAATCTTTACCGCATGTGCTCCTCCTTCTTTCATCATTCTCACCGCAGATTCCAATGCTTTCTCAGGATTACTCTGATAGGTTCCGAAAGGTAAGTCTGCCACCACCAATGCTCTGTTTGTTCCACGAACAACACTTTGGGCATGGTAAATCATCTGATCTAATGTAATGGGTAAGGTAGTTTCAAAACCCGCCATTACATTTGCTGCAGAATCTCCTATCAAAACAGCATCAATTCCACCTGCATCTACCATTTTAGCCGTGGTAAAATCATATGCAGTAAGCATAGTAATTTTCTCCTTGTCGAATTTCATTTTACGCAAGGTTTCAGTAGTAACTTTTTTAATTTCAGAGTGAACAGACATAATTTATCTATTTTTTAAAAGTTAAAAAGTCGGCTTTCGCCGACTTAAGTTTTTGGTATGATTTATAAAACTACGTGTCCTAGTTTCATTAGTTTGTCGTGATTCAGAATTTTGATATTTCTTCCGTCTACTTCTATCAAACTGTCCTGTTTGAATTCGGAAATCAAACGAATGGCACTTTCTGTTGCCGTTCCTATAATATTGGCAATCTCTTCTCTTGTTAAAGAGATTTTAATAAATCCTTCTGGGTCAACACCTAATTTCTGTTCCAATAAAATCAGAATTTCAGCTAACCTCTCTCTTACCGTTTTTTGAGCCAAGAAAGTAATCGTATTTGAAGACTCTCCTAATTCATAAGATATTTTTTGAAGCATTACGAAAGATAACTGAGGATCTACCTCCAGAAGATACATAAAAACCTCGGCAGGAAGAAAAATACACTCAATATCTGTCATTGCTTCTGCTTTGGCTTGAAAATTTTCTCCACAAAGCAAAGATCGGTAGCCGATGATATCACCTTCTTTAATAAATCTCAAAATCTGGTCTTTCCCGAAAGCTCCCGATTTGGAAAGCTTAGCAGCACCTTTATCTAAAAAGTAGACTCCTTTTGGAGTTTCCCCGTCTTCGAAAATGGTATCGTGCTTTTGAAAACTCAGCCTTTTCTTGGCGTTAATATACTTCTCAAAATCTGCACTAGTAAGTCTTTCCTTGAATGATTTATCATTAAAAACTCTGGCGAACCTCTCTTCAATTGCAATCTGTTGTTCCTGCGACATTTTATATGACATTTATCACAAAAATAGCACATTTTAAAACGATAAACAAAAAAAAATGTTATAATTTTGTAAGTCAATAATTTATGGAGGTGAGCGAGAACTGTTTTCATTGTGGACAAGGTATAGAAAAGGAAAGAATTCTTTTTGACGAAAGGATCTTCTGTTGCAACGGTTGCAAATCTGTTTATGAAATTCTAAATACCAATAATCTAAGTAATTTTTACGAATTAAATAAAACGGCAGGAATTCGTCCAAGTGATGAAAACGCTTCCCAATTTGATTATTTAGACACCCCGGAAATCTTTGATAAAGTAACAGATTTCTCGGAAGGGAACACAAGCTTAATCACATTTAAAGTCCCTGTAATCCATTGCTCTTCTTGCATTTGGCTATTGGAAAGCCTTCATACCTTAAATGAAAATATTAAATATTCACAGGTCAACTTCACAAGAAAGACCTTACAGGTTTCATTCAACCATAACGACCTGAAACTAAGCGAACTCGCTAAATTTTTAACCAATCTAGGATATAAACCGGTTATCAGCCTTGAAACTGCCGATAAAAACGAAGATCATCTCGACAAATCTTTATTGGTAAAATTTGCGATTGCAGCATTCGCTTTTGGTAACGGAATGTTCCTTGCCTTTCCTGAATATATTGGAGGCGAAGATTACTGGATGGAGCATTATAAAGGCTTATTCAGAACCTTAATATTTCTATTAGCTACCCCTGTTGTATTTTATTCTGCTTCAGACTATTACAAATCTGCTTGGTACGGATTAAAAAATAAGATCGTCAACATTGACGTCCCGATTGTTTTAGGAATCTTTGTTCTTTATGGAAGAAGTATTTATGAAGTCGTTACTGATTACGGACCAGGATACTTTGATACGCTTTGTGGACTTTTATTCTTTATGCTTTTGGGGAAAATATTCCAGAAAAGAACATACAGTGCCCTTTCATATGATCGAGATTACAAATCTTTTTATCCAATTGCCGTAACGAAAGTTGATTTTGAAGGAAAGCAGGATAATATTTTATTATCTGAAATAAAAGTTGGTGATAGAATTTTAGTTAGAAATCAGGAAATCATTCCTGTTGACGGAATTTTGATCAACGGAGAAGGAAATATTGACAACAGTTTCATTACCGGAGAAAGCGAAAGCATCAGCAAACAACCCGGAGATAAAATTTTCGCTGGAGGAAAACAAATTGGATCTTCTTTAGAATTGGAAGTGATCAAAAATGTGGATCAAAGTTATTTAACTCAACTTTGGAATAAAGAAGCATTTAAAAAACATGAAACAGGACTTGACAACCTTACAAATAATGTCAGCAAATATTTCACATTCATTATTTTAGGCATCGCTTTAGCTGCGGGAACCTACTGGTATTTTATTGATTTAGATAAAATGTTTCAGGTTATTTCTGCGATTCTAATTATTGCCTGCCCATGCGCCCTTGCATTGTCGGCACCATTTACTTTTGGTCACATCATGAGGATTTTAGGGAGAAATAAATTCTATGTGAAAGATACTTTAACTATCGAAAAAATTGCTAAAATCAATACGATTGTTTTTGATAAAACAGGAACAATTACGCATAGAAAAAAATCAAACATCAAATATGAAGGTCCTGAAATGCAGGAATTTGATGTATTGAATATCAAAACTTTATTAAAAAACTCCAATCATCCGCTTTCAAAATCGTTATATGAATTCATTGAATCTAAGGACGAATATTTCCCAGTGGACCGTTTTCAGGAAATATCAGGAAAAGGTTATGAAGCCAGCGTAAGAGGTAATATCTATAAGATTGGTTCTGCACGTTATAACAACCAAGAGTCAAAAAACCTTGAAACCGCTGTTTACATCAGCAAAAATGACGAGTTTTTAGGAAAATTCATCTTTAAAAATGAATACCGTGCCAAACTGAAAGACTTATTTAAAAAATTAACGAACTATAATATTTATATTCTGAGCGGAGATAACTCTTCAGAAGAAAATCAATTAAAGGAATTAATACCAAATTGTCAGGCAATGGCATTCAACCAAAGCCCGGAAGACAAATTAAATTATATCAAAAATCTTCAAGACAAAAACTTAAAAGTTGCCATGCTTGGAGATGGCTTAAATGACGCGGGAGCCCTTAAACAAAGTAATGTAGGAATCGCAATTGCCGATGATACCAATAGCTTCACTCCTTCATCTGACGTCATTATGAACGGAGATAAAGTGGTAACTCTTGACAACTATTTAAACGTTTGTAAAGGCTCGATTACTATTGTAAAAATGACATTCATAATTAGTTTTCTATACAATATTGTAGGATTAAGCTATGCCGTGACAGGCCACATGCATCCACTTTTCGCAGCATTAATAATGCCTGCAAGCTCAATCACCGTAGTTACATTTACCACCGTTTCCACATGGATATTGGGAAGAAAGTATTTCAAAAAACACGCTTAAAAGCCCTTATTTAGACTGATTTTAAATTAGCAAGTGCAGCTATTTCGTGATTAATATCATTATTTTTCACTAAATTTGAGCCCTGAAAATAGGTTAATTTTGTTGTCAAATGGATATTCTATATTTAATGATCCTCTGCAGTGTTTCTTTGGCTGCAATTTTCTTGGTCGTTTTTATAGTCAATGCAAGGAAAGGACAGTTTGAAGATGACGAATCTCCGGCTGTACGAATCCTCTTTGACTCTGGCGAAATCAAGGAAAAAGAAGATGATGGCAATAAACCCAACAAGAAAGAAATAGGAGAAAATAATAAAATTGAAGAAAAAAGTGAATAGTTGATATGGAGACACAAAAGTTTAGTTATGACAACAGTATTGTTCGGGCATTCCTTTACGCGACCATAGTTTTTGGGCTTATTGGGTTCTTGTTTGGGCTTACGGCAGCGTTAATGCTCTTCTACCCGGAACTTCCTGAATTTTTATTCGGAACAGATGATACTACAATTCAGAGTTTGAAGAGTGGTAACATCCAAGGCTTAATAAACACACATGGGGCGTTTGGTTTTGGTAGAATCAGAATGTTGCACACCAACACCGTAATCTTTGCATTCGTATGTAATATCGTTTATACCGGTATTTATTACTCATTACAAAGACTATTAAAAACAAGAATGTACAGCGATACATTGTCTTGGTTACATTTCTGGACTTGGCAATTTATGATTGTTGCTACGTTCATTACTTTCTTTATGGGGATTAATACCTCTAAAGAGTATGCAGAACATGAATGGCCAATTGACATATTAATTGCATTCTCATGGATCATTTTCGGAGCAAACATGTTCTTAACAATTGCAAAGAGAAGAGTAAGACACCTTTATGTAGCCATCTGGTTCTATATCGGTACTTGGATCGCAGTGGCAATGCTTCACATTTTTAACAACTTAGAAGTTCCATTATCTTTCACAGGTTGGAAATCTTATTCAGCATATGCTGGGGTAAAAGATGCTATCGTACAATGGTGGTATGGTCACAATGCAGTAGCATTCGTATTGACAACTCCTGTTTTAGGTTTGATGTATTACTTCTTACCAAAAGCTGCTGACAGACCGGTTTTCTCATATAAACTGTCTATTATTCACTTCTGGTCATTAATTTTCGTATATATCTGGGCTGGTCCTCACCACCTTCAGTATACAGCACTTCCAGCTTGGGCTCAGGCAGTGGGAACAGGTTTCTCTATTATGCTTATTGCACCATCTTGGGGAGGAATGCTGAACGGACTTCTTACATTAAGAGGAGCTTGGGATAAGGTAAGAGAAAATCCTATCTTGAAGTTCTTCGTAGTTGCAGTTACTTGTTATGGTATGGCAACGTTTGAAGGACCGCTTTTAGCAACAAAAAACATCAACAAAATTGGTCACTTTACGGACTGGGTTATTGGTCACGTACATTTAGGAGCTCTTGGATGGAATGGTTTCATGGCATTCGGGGTTATTTATTACCTAATTCCAATTATGTGGAGAACAAAAATTTGGTCTGTAAAATTAGCTAACTGGCATTTCTGGTTAGGTACATTAGGAATTATTTTCTATGCAGTACCAATGTATATCGCAGGATTTACACAAGGATTAATGTGGAAACAATTTAATCCGGACGGAACTTTGATGTATAAAAACTGGTTAGACACAGTTACTGCCATCATTCCATATTACAAAATGAGATTCGTAGGAGGTTTATTCTATATCTCTGGAGCTATTTTAATGGTAGTTAACGTTATTGCTACAGTAAGAAAAGGATCATTCCAAAAAGAAGTTCCTGCAGAAGCTCCTGCTTTAGCAAACATCGGTAAAAACAGAAAAGAAGGAGAAGGTACTCACCTTTGGTTAGAAAGAACACCAGTATTATTAGGTATCTTATCTTTCTTAACAATATCTATTGGTAGTTCTGTGGAAATCATCCCTACACTATCTCTTAAGAAAAGTGTACCAACGATTTCAGCAGTAAAACCATATTCACCACTTGAATTAGAGGGTAGAGATCTTTATATCCGTGAAGGATGTAACGCTTGCCACTCTCAGATGATCAGACCTTTCAGGGATGAGATTACTAGATTCAACGGTAAAAACGGACAGTATTCAAAAGCTGGAGAATTCGTATATGACAGACCATTCTTATGGGGTTCAAAAAGAACAGGACCAGATTTACATAGAGAAGGAGGTAAAAACCCAAGTGCTTGGCACTACAAACACATGTATAACCCAAGATCTACATCTGCAGGTTCTATCATGCCTCGTTATCCTTGGTTAATTGCTACTAACTTAGACAGATCTAAAATGGTTGATAAAATGTTACTAATGAAAAATACTTTCGATGTACCATATACAAAACCTCAGATAGATTCTGCTAACGCATGGGCAGACAACCAAGCTTCTAAAATTGTAAAAGAAATCTTCTCTGAAGCAAATGACTTGAAAGATGCTTATGCTAAGAGACCTAAAGGAGAGTTAGAGAAGAAAGAGATTGTAGCTCTTATCTCTTACCTACAAAGATTAGGAACAGATATCAAAACAACGGAAATAAAAACAGCAAGTAATAACTAAACATTAAAAGCTTCAAAAATGATTCCTCAGAACTTTAAAGATATATTATCCAATACAGAAAATGCAGGCTTGTATCAAACATTGGCACTGATATTCTTTATGATGTTCTTCGTAGCCTTAATAATATATGTTTTTAGCAGGCCTAAAAAATATTATAAGGAAGAAGAAGAAGCTCCTCTGGGGGATGATGAAGATGATTTTAATTTAAAAAATTAAACTATTTATTATGAAACAAAGGACACCGGTTGTTGTAAACATTTTAATAATAATTGGACTTCTAATAGTTTTTTATTATTTGTTTGTACAGAGCTACGCGTTTTTAGCCTCACCATATTTTTGGGGTACTGTTGTAATAGGTGCTATTTTGGCTTATATCCACAGTTCAATTGGAGATTTAATTGAAAATAATAAATTCAAGAAATTATCTGCAGAAGAAAAAGCAGCTTATTTAGCAGAAAAAAAAGTACCATTCCTAAGAAGAATGTACGATGCTGCATTTAAGAAGCAATCTGAAACAGAAGAAAAAGATATCCTTATTGACCACGGTTTCGACGGAATCATGGAGTTGGATAACCAATTACCAAAATGGTGGGTAGGTTTATTCTATTTTGGGACCGCTTTTTGTATCGTTTATATATGTGCATACTCTTTCACAGATTTTGCTCACCCATTAAGCGAATACGAACAAGAATACAAAGAGCAGATTGCTAGTATTGCTGAATACGAAAAAAATCAGCCTCCTGTAACAATTGAGTCAGCAAAATACTCTGCTGATAATATTGCTGAAGGTAAAGAACTTTTCAAAACCAACTGTGCTTCATGTCACAAAGAAGACGGTAGTGGTGGTATCGGTCCAAACTTGACAGATAACTACTGGATCAACCAGCCAGAGAAAACTTTATTCAAAAACGTTTTCCACATGGACTGGAATGGTTCACCTACTAACCCTGCCATGAGAGCATTTGGTAAAAACGGTGAAGTTTCTGGTGCGGAGATTGAGAAGATTGCAGCCTATGTATATCACATCAATCAAGAGCAACCTCCAGTGACACCGGCTCAAGGTGGAGCTGCTCCTCAGGGAACAGAAGCTCATTGGGAAAAAGAATAATTTAAAAAGAAAATTAGAAAGTATATGAAAAGCATAATTTGTTATTAAATGAAAAAATAGTAACGAATTATGCTTTTCTTTTTTTATTAAACACATCACAAAATGTCAGACATAGAGGAAATAGAAGTAAAAGGAGGGCAAGGACAGGTTCTGGAGCCTGAAACTTACAGAGATTCTATAGGGACAATGGAGCGATCCGGAAAAAGAAAATGGGTATTTCCTAGAAAACCAAAAGGGAAATTTACCAACTATAGAGATATTGTAAGTTATAGTTTATTAGTTATTTATTTTACAGTGCCATTTCTTAAGATTAATGGCAACCCATTCTTTTTGTTCAATGTTATTGATAGAGAGTTCTTCATCATTGGACAACCCTTCTATCCACAAGATTTTTTCATTCTTACACTAGGTGCCATCGCATCTTTAATATTTATTATCATTTTTACGATTGCGTTCGGAAGAATTTTCTGCGGGTGGATTTGTCCTCAGACAATTTTTATGGAATCGATTTTCCGTAAGATTGAATATCTTATTGAAGGTGACAGAAACAGACAGATGAAGCTTGACAGACAAGAGTGGAACACAGAAAAGATCTGGAAAAGAAGTTTAAAATGGACTGTTTACATCATTATTTCATTGATTATCACCCACTTTATGCTCATGTATATTGTTGGATATCAGGAAATACTTAAAATAATATCTGAAGGACCATTTGCACACCCTACCAATTTCATTGTAATGGTTCTTTTTACCGGAGCATTCTACTTTGTATTTGCATGGTTCAGAGAACAGGTTTGTACATTAGTTTGTCCATACGGAAGATTACAGGGGGTTTTAATTGACAAAGATACCATCAATGTTTTCTATGATTTCAAAAGAGGAGAAAACAGATCTTCATGGAGAAAAGGAGAAGACAGACAAGCTGCCGGAAAAGGAGATTGTATAGATTGTCATCAATGTGTGGTAGTTTGCCCTACAGGAATTGATATCAGAGATGGTCAACAGCTGGAATGCGTTAACTGTACAGCTTGTATTGATGCGTGTGATGAAGTGATGGAAAAAGTAGGTCTTCCGAAAGGATTGATCAGATATGCTTCTGAAAATGAAATTGAACAAGGAACTGAATTCAAATTCACCGGAAGAATGAAAGGCTTTGCTGTTGTTCTTGCTTTACTGGTTGGATTCTTAGGGTTTTTACTTTATAATCGTGGAGAGATGGAAGCTAAATTCATCAAACCTGCAGGAAGTACATTCTTTGTAAGAGACGGAAAAATTACCAATACCTATAATTATACCTTCTTAAACAAGACGAACGACAAGAAAATTGTAACAATTAAAGTAATTGAGCCTAAACATGGTGAAATCATCTATAGTGCATCAAGTAAAATTACTGTAGAAAGAGATAAGATGTCAAAAGGAACCATTAATATCAGTTTCCCTGAAGACGAAATGAAGCTTTCAAAACAAAACATCACGATTGGTGTTTATGATATGAAAGGTAAATTGGTAGATTCTTACAAAACCTATTTTGAAGGACCATTTAAATTACAATTTTAATTTTCAGCAATATAATTTCCATGATTTGGAAATATAAACACCAATGATGAACATATTCCCTATAACCTTTAAAAAATAATAAAATTTACATATGAAAAACTTTAGTTGGGGACACGGTGTTGTAATTGCATTATTTGCATTCATAGTTTTTATTTTATCAATGTTATTTCTTTTCCCGAACGGGCAGAAGAATTCTGAAATGGTAACCGATAATTATTATGAAGAAGAATTAAAATACCAAGATGTAATTGATGCTAAGAAAAAAGCAGATGACCTACAGGAAAAACCTACTTACAGCCAAGATACAAACGGGATTAAAGTACTTTTCCCAAAAGGATATGACAATTCTAATACGACAGTAAAATTTGTTTTAAATAGAACTGATGACCAGAATTTAGATATTAAAAAATCTGAACAGCTGGATGCAAATCAATCTATCTCAATACCAGGAAAAGTATTGAAACCAGGAAATTATACCTTAAGATTGATGTGGACGAAAGACAAAACAGACTACAGAATGGATTATGATGTGATATGGAAATAGCACTTATTTTATCGGCCATAGGCTTGGGGTTTGCCTCCGGTTTTCATTGTATCGGAATGTGCGGACCTATTGCCTTATCGATGGGATTAACAAAAAAACAGGCTACTAATTTTTATCTTCAAAATCTGACGTATCAATTCGGTAGAATTTTCACTTATGCTCTTTTGGGAGCTATCTTAGGAATCATTGGTCAAGGATTTGAGATGGCAGGCTTTCAGCGATACTTAACCATAGCCGTAGGAATTTTACTTATCATAATGGCCGTATTTTCTTTTGGAGGAAAAGATTTTGCTTCGAAAATCCCTTTTTTTTCTAAGTTTTTATTTAAAGTTAAATCAAATTTAGGAAGACTTCTTCAAAAAGCAGACTACCGTTCTAGATTTACAACAGGTATTCTTAATGGCTTTTTACCTTGCGGAATGGTTTACATGGCATTAACGGCAAGTTTAGCAAGCGGAGGAATATGGCAGGGAGCTTCATATATGGCTCTATTTGGATTGGGAACACTTCCATTTATGTTTGCCGTAGTTCTGGTCGGAAACTTGATGAATCAAGCTTTTAGAGTAAAGGTATTAAAAGTAATTCCGATCGTTATGATCATTTTAGGAGGATTATTCATCGTAAGAGGTTTGGAACTCGGAATCCCTTACATTTCTCCAAGAGCTGAAGCGATGACCATTTCTAAAGATAATCAAGGAGATTGCCATTTACCCGGAGATCACAGCACGCATCAACACGACGCAACAAATTGTCATTAAGACCATTTAAATGCGGATAAGAAAATAATCTTAGCTACTGAATAAAATATTATTCTGAACAGAAACAGAAATTATAATATGAAAAAGGCCACTTCACAAATTATGAAGTGGCCTTTATTATTATCTAAGGATTAAGCTTACATCCTTCAGGATCAGTTCCTAGTTTAATACAACACTGGTATTGAAACATACAAACCCCGTTTGGGAAGCCGGGAAGATAACATTTTATAACCGCTGGATCATCCAAACATGGAACGCTTCCACTTCCGTTAATTGATTTTAAATTTTCTCTAGAAATTTTTTCTAACTTTCTCATAAAAAATGATTTTGTATTTGGTATTTCCTACTCTATTTTAAGCTTTTCGGATCCCGCTTTAAAAAAAATAATTACAGATTGAAAATTTTCAATTCATATAAATCACTTAAATCTACCTTTATATTAATAAGGATAGTCGTGAAATATTTGGATAAGATTGAATTGAGTAAATAGAATTTATGATTGAGCTTTGACGCAATCAGTTATGTGATAAAATTAATATTTTACGCTGGTACAATTAACACTGATGAAGATAATCATTTTTTGATAAATTAGAGAATAAAATATATTCAATTTCAAAAAGTACAATATAAAAACTATACTTAACAAAGAGACCAAATCTAAAATGCAGGCAAATATCATAGTTACTGAATAAAACAAAACCACCGATATTCTCGGTGGTTTTTATATTAGTCTAAACTTTTAGTTTAATTAATAACATCAAATCTTGCATATTCAGCAACCTTCTTAGGAAGCTTAATACCTTCTTCTGTTTGATTATTCTCAAGCAAAGCAGCCATAATTCTTGGTAAAGCCATTGCTGAACCATTTAAAGTATGAACTAATTGAGATTTACCATCAGTCTTATATCTACATTTCAAACGATTCGCCTGGAAAGTCTCGAAATTTGAAACTGAACTTACTTCTAACCACATTTCCTGAGCAGCACTCCAAACTTCAAAATCATAGGTCATTGCAGCAGCAAAACCAGTATCTCCACCACAAAGTCTCAAGACTCTGTAAGGAAGTTCAAGATCTGTTAAAATCTCTTTGATATGCTCTACCATTTCTTCTAACACAGCGTAAGAATTTTCAGGCTTTTCAAGTCTTACAATTTCCACCTTTTCAAATTGGTGAAGACGGTTCAGTCCTCTAACATGAGCTCCATAACTTCCCGCTTCTCTTCTGTAGCACTGAGAAAATGCAGTATTTTTAATCGGAAGATCTTTTTCCTCCAACAAAACATCACGGTATAAATTCGTCACCGGAACTTCCGCCGTTGGAATTAAATATAAATCATCTTCTTTAATATAATACATTTGCCCTTCCTTATCAGGTAACTGACCCGTTCCATATCCTGAAGCTTCATTAATAACGTGAGGAGGATTTACTTCCATATACCCTTTCTCAACGTTCTTATCTAAGAAATATTGAACTAAAGCTCTTTGCAATCTTGCTCCTTTATTTAAATAAACAGGGAAACCGGCACCGGCAATTTTAACGCCCAATTCAAAATCAATCAAATTATATTTCTTAGCAAGCTCCCAGTGAGGAATTGCTCCTTCACCAAGACCTTCTACATCATGAGATTGATAAATAATTTCGTTATCCTCCGCAGATACTCCGCCTTTTACCAAATCATTTGGGATGTTTGGAAGTTGGTATAAAATATCTAATAAAGCCTTTTCTTTAATTTCTAACTGAGATTTCAATTCTGAGCTCGACTCTTTATACTGTACTGTTTTAGATTTTGATGATTCCGCTTCTTCTTTTTTTCCTTCCTTCATTAAAATTCCAATTTCTTTGGAGATTTTATTGATTTCTGAAAGTTGAGAATCTAATTCAAATTGGATTTTTTTTCTTTCGTCGTCAGTAGCAATAGCATCATCTACCAACTCAAGATTTTTGAATTGTCTTTTTTTCAGACCTTCTAAAACGCGTTCTTTATTGTCGCGCAAAAAATTGACTTGTAACATTTTATTTAGATGTTAGTTATTAGAATGTTAGATGTAATTATCTAACAGTTGTGCAAATTTAAAAATTATTTTACGATTGTAACTACATTTGGCATACCAGGTTGCTTTGTAAACCTTAAGGTACCATTATAATATACTTTGGAGACTTCAAAAACAGTAGGAGTCCAGTGATATTGTATCTCTACAACATCATTAACTGTGTCTGCAACATTGTTGACCGTTCTTCTTAACGAAAGAGCAAGCCTTGAACGGTATGTTCTGTCACTAGGACTAATTGAATCTAAAATTACTCTTTTAGCTCCTGCAATGTACTCCATGTAAAATACAGAATCGGATGTCATTTTAAGAGGAATACTTACAGGGGAATTATCTGTATCTCCAAAAATGTCATTTACAGCATACGAGGAAAAGGAACCTGCTTTTTTTCCATTAAGCAAATCCTGTCCTGCACTATTTTTCATGTAAAGATCAAATATCTGATCTATTTTTTGCAGAGAATCTTCATCATCCCTTTTACAGCTTATAAGTGCAAATAATACGACCAATATTCCGAAAACAATATTTTTCATTTCAACAAAGATAAAAACTTATTTTAATTCTTTAAGATATTTATAAAAGAAGAACGCTAAAAAGAAACCTGAAAATACCAATGTAACAGAAACGCTTATCGTCATTCCCATCAGGTGATATTTAGGAACTAGAATAAAAGACAGCATTATTAAAAGTGGCAAAGATAGTAAGGAAACATTTGTATTAATAACCATTTTTCCAACAGCAGACATTAAATTTCCATATAAGTTTCTAAAGAGAATATTCATCAAAAAAGTAAATGTAAAAATCACAAATAGCAATGAATTTTCAGCATATTTTTCATTAAAAAATATTTTCAAAATATCTTTACTATAAAATGTACAAACAAAAAAAATCACTAAACAAACAGGAATAAAAAACCTATAGTAGCCAGATATATACCCTTTCAAAAAAGTTTTATTATTATAGTTTTTAGCCAAAACAGGAAAATCACTTTGCATAAAAGCTAGAGCAAGAAAAGTTACATTAGATGGAATAAGAATAGCAACACGATAATCTGCCACATAGCTCTCATTTAATAAGAACCCCAGAAGAAGAATATCTAAAGAAAAAAGAGCGTCAGACAGAACTGTTGTTCCTGAGGTATGAAATGCATATTTCCAAATTTCTTTTGAATTAAAAATATTTGGAACTTTTTTTACAGATAAATCAGTTCTTTCATACCAAAAAAAACATAAGAATGGAATCAAAGCGATTGCAATAAGATATCCTTTTAATTCAAAAAAATAAGTCAGTACAAGTGTTACAAATAATCCAGCAATGTTTATGACATTATTTAACTTAGCAAATTCACGATTTTTATTGTTAATTCTCAATTCTGTCTGAACATAATTGAAAAAATAAAATCCTAAAAAGCGTACAGCAAAAAATATAAAGATCCAGATGATATCTTCATATTTATTCAGATAAAATAAACTGCAGACTAAAAAAATTACCGTAAGAACAAGTTGATAAATAAAACCTTGTCTCAAAAGATAAGCCGAAAGCTTTTCTTTATCAATCTGACTTTCAGAAATAGATCCATAACGCAATAAACTTTGATTACTTCCAAAGCCTGCACATGATGAAAAAATAGCAAAAACAGCAGCTACAATACTCATTTTACCAAAGTCTTCTATGGGTAACAGCTTAATGATAAATAACGAAGAAAGAAAAGCACAAATTTTCCCAATTAAAAGAGAGGCAAGAATATACTGTCCTTGATTTTTAAGAAAATTTCGTAAAAAACTTGGGAGACTTTTCATTCACTAAAAGTAAAGTTTAAAAATTGATAAAATATTAATTGCCTGACATTTATAATAAAAAGTATTTTGAAAAAATAAACTTGTCACCTCTTCTCTCAGCTCAGGATAGGACTCTAATCTTCCTATATTTTCATTAAAATAATTCTGGTAATATCGTTGAATATCCGGTGTAGAATCAAAGTAGTATTGATAAGGATACATACTGGCTTTTTCAGGCGATTTTAAAATCTTATTATATAAAAGCAAATATCCTCTTCTCAAAAATGTATCTCCAAACTTCACTTTCCAATGGGCATTAGGCTTCATTAGAGTTCTTTCCCAAGTATATTTTGTAGCTTCTTTACAATGTTTTGACATCCATTCAAAATAAAACTTATGTTTATATTTCCATTCTTCTGGAAGACTTAAAGATAATTTAATAAAATCCTTTGTCATAAAAGGAGAAAGATGATAAGATTTTTGCTGTAATACCTGAGTTCCCAGAACAGTTCTATTGTATGCCAGATTTTTCAATAAAAATATTTCTTCTCTTTCATAGTTTTTCATCACTTTTTTAAGATCAGATTGAATCTTTGGAAGGAAATTTTGATTAACTATAATTTTATATTCTGTGGGAGATTTTGCTCTAGGTTCAGAATTAAACCCTCCTAAAATCCCATCACCTATTTGTCCGCCATGAAAAATTGCAAAGTCCTGAAAAGAAAGATTATCCAAAGCATATTGCACATGAATTCCTCCAGAAAAAACACTCGTTCCCTCTGAAATTCTCGTCAGTTCATCTATTTTTTTAAGGAAGCTTCCATTATCTAAAGAAACAAATTCGTAGGGTAATTTATAATCAGAAGCAATTTCTCTAGAAATTTTTTCATCAAGATATCCTGAATGAGAGAAACAAAGCGCGCATCCGATGTCAAATTTATTTTGAATAGCATAAAACATTGCCATTCTACTATCTAATCCTCCGCTTAAAAATGCTAAATGAGAAGTATTTAGCTCTATATCTTTTTCGTATTCCCATTTTATAGCTTCTGTGAAAATTTCGTGAATATCATCAACTGCATTTTGTTTAGTTTTAGAATAATACTCAATTTCAGAAACATTAAAATATTCTTTCTCACTAGCTATGTTGTGTTCACAATCAATTTCTAGAAAGTGAGAATCTGAAATTTTATAAACGTTTTCAATAGGAGTTCTATTTTCTAAAAGATTACCTATGGCAAGCAACTGATACAACGAAATCATGTCCGGAGCCAAAGAAATACTATGTTCTTTGAGAGTCTTACTTAATCTGACTAAATCTGAATCTGCAAAAAATTTGTTATTTATTTTTGCATAGAAAACTCTTTGTGTAGAAGTAGGGTTAGTAAAAATTAATATTTTTTTCTTTTGCTTATCCCAAATACAACCTCTGAATTCACCTTCTAATTGTTGAATAACCCTCCAGTTCTTTTCCAAATAACTCTGAACTAAATAGTTCTGAAAAGTATCAGATGAATTTTTAAGTAAATCTTTTTTATTGAGAACAACTCCTTCAAGCAAAATGATAACTTCAGATGTTTCTATGAAAACTGAGTCATAAGTTCTATGTTCAAAATAGTGCTTAATTTGAACCTGATTATTATGAATAAATACAGAAAACCCTTTTGTCATTATATTACTTTATGATAAATTTCAGAAAATTGCTTACCAATAGTTTCTTGGGAAAAAGTCTTCTGAGCATACTGCACCAATGTATCTTTGTTGCAAAAGGAATGATGATCTGACAGTATCTTTATCATCGCGTTTTCCAGTAGATTTTCATCTGCATTATCCAGAAGTATTCCGCTATTTTCAGGAAAAAACTCTGAAATACCACCCACATTTGTTGAAATTACGTGTATACCACTAGCAAATGATTCTGCAATTACACATGGTTGGTTTTCATCATCACTAAAAAGTATAAAACAGTCTGCATCATGCATTCTTTGAGATACTTGCTTCAAAGTTTGCATCCCAAACACATCAATATTATTTTGTAAATCTTCTTTCTTTACAATATTTTTTATTTCTGAAAAATCACCATCCCCTCCTATTTGTAAGGTAAAATTATAACCCTTTTTCAAAAGTTTAATCGCGACTTTTAATATTTTTCCAACATTTTTTCTAGGAATCAAGCTTGAAATATGAATAAAATTAAAAACACTATTCTCAGTAAATCGGGGTGAAAAAAGATGTGTATCTACTACATTTGGTATTACAACCATCGGTTTTTTAACACCTATATTTTCTATCCCTTTTTTTAAATCTTCACTTACAGGACAGATTACTGATGCTTGATTTCCAATATATTTTGCTATCCTTTTAATTTTCGAGGATGTAATATTATAGTTGTTTCTTCTTAGGGCTGTCCAATGTTCTGTAACAATAAAAGGAATTTTATATTTCTTTTTAAGATACACCGCGAAAAGCATATTATTATGAAGAACATTTGCATGAACCAACTCCGGTTTTTGCATTCTCTGAAAACCTTTTTTATAAGCTTTTATTCTTTTTATAAAATTGAGGATAGGATTATGTGTATTTTTATAATAAACAACAAGAGTTCTAATCCCATTTATTATATTGTCATCAAAAATAAATTCTTCTTTTTGATTGATATCTCCAATTGCATGCAATATTTCAACATCATGAAATAATGCCGCTGCTTCCGCATGACGCTGCACAAAATTGCCGTTAGTAGGCTCCAGCTTGTTCGGGAACCATGAGGAAATAAAGAGTATTTTCAAGAGAAATTATTTTATAGAAGCAGCCCAGCTTTTATCGATTGGTAAAAGAAAATGACCTAAGAAATCAAGATATGTATTTTTTGAAAAATCAAAAACTTCGATATCTCTTGATAACTCTCCGTTTCTCAATTTTGTTTTAAAATCAATAAGTTTCAACGTTTTAATCTCACCATTTTCTACAAAACTGGCTTTCATTCTGTCGAATAAACCTAATTGGTACTCTTCATCAATCTCTCTCATGATCTTACCTAATGCATCAATACTACATCCAGAAGCCATCTCTTTCTCTTCATCAACACAAACTACAATAAACTGATTTTTCTCAATCTTAAAAGAAGAGGAAAGTGGTTTTCCGTGCGCAGCCCAATTAGACAAAAAATCATATAACTTTTCAGTGATAGTTTTTGCTTCCTTTGTTGTGAAAGGTCTTGATGCCGGATATATAATAACTCTATAGTCGTTAGCTTCTACGATACTTGATTCTTCAATCTTCATTTCTGGTAATTTTAAAGTATAAAATTAAGAATTATAATTAACATATTTTTTAAATAACAAAACTCAAGAATATCTTGAGTCTTATTATTATATTTTAAAGTTGTAATATCCTACAAATCTTCAGCTTCAGCCAAAAGCTCTACAATATCTTTAACAACAACTTCTTCATTTTTATTAAAATGTTTCACCCCATCTGTCATCATTGTATTACAGAATGGGCAACCCGTAGCAATTACTTTAGGTTCGAAAGATAAAGCTTCTTCTGTTCTTTCGATATTGATGTCTTTATTACCCTTTTCAGGCTCTTTAAACATCTGTGCTCCTCCAGCTCCACAACAAAGACCATTGGTCTTACAACGCTTCATTTCTACAAGCTCAGCATCTAATTTTTCAAGCAACATTCTTGGTGCTTCATATTCATCATTTGCTCTTCCTAAATAACACGGATCATGGAAAGTAATTTTTTTACCTTTGAAAGCACCGCCTTCAATTTTCAGTCTACCTTCTTCCATTAACTTTCTAAGGAATTGGGTATGATGTATTACTTCAAAATTACCTCCTAAGCTCGGATATTCATTTTTAAGTGTATTGAAACAGTGTGGGCAAGCCGTAACTATTTTTTTTACATCGTAAGCATTCAGAACTTCAATATTCGTTAAGGCCATCATCTGGAAAACAAATTCGTTTCCTGCTCTTTTTGCAGGATCTCCAGTGCAGCTTTCTTCCTGTCCTAGAACAGCAAATTCAACGCCTATTTTATTTAGTATTTTGCAAAATGCTTTTGTTATTTTTTTTGCACGATCATCAAAACTTCCCGCACAGCCAACCCAAAACAAAACTTCCGGTGATTTTCCTTCGGCAGCATATTCTGCCATTGTTTTAATTTGCATTTTCTTTTTGTTTATTTAAAAAATTGGCATAGTATTCTTTTGCTTTTGCCATTGCATCTACAGGAACTACGAAAAGAAGCATCATATTCGACTCATCATAGTTTAGGTATTTCCACTCATTCCCGGTAGACTTATCTTTCAAGGCAATTACCATACTTTGCTTTGCCATTTCCAAAGTATTATCATTTACAAATTTAGGATTCATACCTTTTGATTGCATAACAGACTTCACCGCTTCTTGCTTAGATTCATCTAGTTTTTCATTCATAAAAGTTACAATCATTGTAATAGGATAAGTGGCAAATGCATATTCTGTTTCTTTAGTTTTAAAAACATCAGAAACATTGATTGCACTCTTATCCGCATTTTTAAGTTGTATTTTATAAGCTTCATTCCCCTCAAGTAGATTCTTGAATCCAGCAATCATCGTTTGCTTATCAAACTTTTCTACCACTGCAGGGTGAGTCATATTAATAATTCCTTCATAGTCCTTCTTTTGAAAAAGATCCAAAAAAGATTGAGTATCTGATAAAATTTTCTTTTGATCAGCGGATTGAGCTAACAAAAAACCAGATAACAATACTAAAAATGTAAGAAATAGTTTTTTCATTTTTTAATCATTCGCCCAATTCAAACGATCTGCCTGATTATACTGCCAAGGAGCAGCATTATTCTCTACATTGGTCATCATAAGATTCAATTCCTGTGGAGCAGCAGACTGTTCCATCACCAAGAATCTTCTCATTTCGAAAATGATAGAAAGCGGATCTAATAATATAGGACAAGCATCAGTACAAGCATTACAAGTAGTACATGCCCAAAGTTCTTCTTTGGTAACGTAATCATTCAACAACTTTTTACCGTCATCAACGAATGATCCGTTTTTGTCGATATTTCTTCCAACTTCTTCCAATCTGTCTCTTGTTTTCATCAAGATCAGTCTTGGAGAAAGTTTTTTACCTGTAATATTGGCAGGGCAAACAGAAGTACATCTTCCACATTCTGTACAAGAATAAGCATTCAGTAATTGAACTTGATTAAGATCAAAAATATCTTCAGCTCCAAATTTAGACGGAACATCAGCTTCCGAACCTTCTGCCGGAGCAGCGTAAGGATCTGCATTAGGATCCATCATCAATTTAATTTCTTTGGTAACAGATTCTAAATTGTTGAATTTTCCTTTCTTATCTAAGTTGGCAAACCAAGTACTTGGAAATGCTAAAATTATATGTAAATGTTTTGAATAGTAAAGATAGTTCATGAAGAAAAGAATTCCGATAAAGTGGAACCACCAAGCCGCTTTCTCAGTAAACATCAAGAATCCGTTATCAAAACTGAAAATTTCTAAAAATGGAACAAATATCATTTCACTGATTGGGAAACTTCCATGTTCTGGAAGAACACCTCTCATTTGCAAAATAGAATCTGCAGCATTCATTTTAAAGAAAGCCATCATTAAGGCAAATTCAATGATAAGAATCCAATTGGCATCATTCTTTGGCCATCCGAAAAGTTCTTTCATGGTTAATCTCTTAACCCCATAAAAGTTTCTACGGATAAAGAATATAACAACTCCAATAACCACCAAAAGAGCTAAAACTTCTAATGTTGCTGTAAAGAAATTATAAAAAGTATGTCCAAAAATTGATGAAAGGAATCTGTGTGTTCCAAAAATCCCGTCAACAATGATCTCTACAAGTTCTATATTAATAATCACAAACCCAACGTATACAAAAAGGTGTAAAACTCCGGCAACAGGGCGCGCTGTCATTTTACTCTGTCCCATTGCAACTCGTGCCATGGTTCCCCAACGTTCAGATTTATTATCACTGCGGTTGATTTCTCTTCCTAATTTGATATTTCTATATATCTTTTGCAGACTTTTTGCAAATAGCCCAAAACCAGCAACTAATAAAATTAGAAAAATAATATTATCGATATATTGCATAAGGTATATTAGTCTTTATTGTTCTTACCGAAAACCGAGAAGTTGATATATCTTTTCGGATTGGCTTTCATGTCTTCGATCAATGAGTTCAGATTGGTAGATGCTGAATTCAGGTTGTTGTAAAGCTGCTCATCCTTCATCAATTTCCCTAAGCTTCCTTCTCCTTTATCAATTCCTCCAATAACTTGATTCAATTTATCTACTGTAACATCTAAATTGGCAATGGTAGCATTTAACTTTTTAGTATCAATGCTTTCTGCTAAGTTTCCGTATTTATCTAAAGTAACTTTACCACTTTTCATGGTAACACTAGCATCATCTAAAACCTTTTGAAGTTTTGGATCATTATGCCCTACTAAAGCACTTACTCCTCCCGCAGTAGTTTGTAAAGCACCTACAGTTTTGTTAAGATTTGTAAGCAATAATCTAATTTCCTCTCTGTTCTGTGCATTCATAACTTGGTTAGCATTAGCCATCAAAGAATCAACACGATACAAAACAGACTGTAGCTGATCTTTAACAGGACCTACCTGAGCAGAAAGACTTCCCAAAGTACCCAACTTGAAAGAACTTTGTAATGTATCACCATCTTTTGCAGTGACTCCACCATAGGAAAGATTCACTCTCATTTCTTTCCCAGACATTATGCCGGGTTCGAAAATCTCAAGAGTAGACTGTTTTGAAAACTCAAAGTTATTATCAACCGTTACTTTTACAACAAAATGAATTTTTCCATCTTTTGATCTTTGCGGAATAATCTTGTCAACCTGACCTACTTTCAATCCATTGATTGAAACAGCCGAAGATTGCGCCAATCCTTCAACATTATCATACTTTGCGTAAAATATATTATCGGTAGTAAAAAGACTTCTGCCTTTCATAAATTGGAATAATATAACGAAGCCAATAATGGCTAAAATTGCTATTACACCAGCTTTTAATTCTTTACTAAACTTCACTTGCTAATTTTTTCTAATAAGCAAATATAATACATTTTAAATTAATGTTTCCTTTTATTACTCTGCCTTAAATACAAAAAATGCGGCAAAAAAACTTTGCCGCATTGATATGATGAAATTAAATCTCTTATTATTTTTGAGATCCTACTTTATTCCAGATCTCGATTCTGTAATCATCGATATCAGAATTATCCTGTAAGCTCTTTAACCAAGCCTGACCGAACATTCCTGAGTTTCTCTGAGTAACAGATTCTGTGAACTGCTTAAGGTCTCCAGGTTGCTTGTTAGTTGTTTCATTCTTTTTGATTAAAACATAAACACCTGTTCCACCTTCAACCGGATTAGATAACTTTCCTTTTGCAACACCAAATGCAGCACCAGCTACTTTAGGCTCCATAGAACCTGCAACTGATGGGTTTAATAAATTAACCTGTGCAGATTGTTTTGTTGTTGCAAATAATGTAGCAATCTGATCTAAGCTCGTTGCTTTAGCAGCTGCAATTTTATCAGAAATTTGTTTTGCTGCTAATTTATTTTTAACAATTGTTTCAATTTGATCTCTTACAGATTCAGGATCTGCAAGTCCTTTTTCTTGTTTCCCGTTAAGATAAACTACAATTTTATCTCCAGTTCCTTCTACTGTAAAGAATTCTGTATCTCCTTTTTCTCTTTTCTTATCGAAAGCCCAAGAAAGGATTTCTCCATCTTTATCAGTACCTAAACCTTGTAACTGACCGTCAAATCTCTTAGCCGATTTAGGGTTTGAGAATTGGAAGTTAGATTTTTTAGCAATATTTACGAAATCGTTGAAAGATTTCCCTTGAACCTGCTGGATAAATCTTCTTGCTTTCTTATCTGTATCAGCTTCAGTAGCATCAGAAGGCTTCACCGCTTTTACTAAGTTAGCCACTTTATATCCCATAGATCCAGATTTCTTATCTTCAATATTGATGATATGGTATCCGAACTGAGTTTCTACAACACCTGTAGCACCTTTAGGATTGTTCGCCAAATAGGTTAAGAATTCAGGAACGAAAGGAGTTTCAGGAGTAGTCCATCCTAAGCTACCACCTTGAGCAGCAGAATTTGGATCGTTAGAAAGCTTAAGGAATTCTGTAAATCTAGCCGGAGTAGCTTTTACAATTGCACCAATAGAATCTGCCAATTTCTTAGCTGCTTCTTTAGATCTTGTAACACCTTCTCCCGCAGGACTTCCTTTGAATGCAATAAGAATATGTCTAGACAATGTAGAATCAGAAGTCTTCTTACCTACTAATTTAGACACTACATAAAAGTTTTGTTCTTTGTAAGGTCCAAAAGTTTGTCCCACTGCTGCAGTTGCAATTTGAGCTTGTACAGACTGTGGCAATTGGCTTGGCTTCAAATACTGATTGTTAAAAGGCATATCAGAATTAGCCATTACAAACATTGAATCGTTCGTTGTATTTTGGAAATTTTCTTTTCCTCCACTTGCATCAGTACCTCCAGAGAATAATTTAGTAATCTCTTTTTGAGCCGCTGCATCATCAGCCGCACTTGGTTGAGCAGGGAAATATACAATTCCGATATTTCTGCTAGCCTCAGCCTTAAACATCACAGGGTGTTGTTTAATATAATTAGCTAAGTCCTCAGTCTTAACGTTTATTTTAGTTTTTTGAAGATAAGCAGTATAATCAACTTTCACAAAATCGATATCAGCTAAC
Source organism: Chryseobacterium polytrichastri (assembly GCF_900142445.1). GTDB lineage: Bacteria > Bacteroidota > Bacteroidia > Flavobacteriales > Weeksellaceae > Chryseobacterium > Chryseobacterium polytrichastri. The sequence continues at coordinate 74,315 of NZ_FRAV01000013.1, forward strand.
TGATCTCTTTGTCTCATTAATTCTTCTGCTTCTTTCTTACCTGTTGTAATACCTGTAGAAATATTTGCAAATACTTGTCTTGCCATCAATCTGTATTCAACAGATTTTCTGGTTTTAATCCATTGATTATAACCTTCCGGACTTGTACTTTTTAATTCTTCGATTTGTTTTTTAAGCTCCTGAGTCTTAAAGTTTCCTTTTTCGTCAAAGAACTGTTTGTTTTGAGCAAACATTTGATCATACTGAATCTGATTCCAGAAATAATCTTCCGTCATTTCAAACCCCATTTTCTCGAATTGCTGCTTAATCAGTTTGGATTGCACCAATAACTGCCAAGCCTGTTCTTCAAGACCATTTTTCGGTTGATTTTGCTGCTCAGCCTGCTGTTGTAGAACGAAAAGCTGATCATTATACTCCTCACGGGTAATTTTCTCACCATTTACTTTCCCTAAAACATCAGGATTTTTACCAAAAACCTTCTCAATACTATCGGGGTTCACCAAAAACGCTAAAAGCGCCAGTGCAATTACTCCCATCAAAAGCCAAGGCTTACTCCTAATCTGTCCTAAAATTGCCATTTTATAAATTATAGTTTTTTATCAGTTTGCGAAAATACACATTTTTAAGAAATTACGGAAATCCTAGTTCTTTATTTTAATTTTTAAAATTTAATTTATGCAAAAAAGGAAATTTTGACCAGATTTTTTAACAAAAAACAAATGGCATAAGTATTGTGCATTTTACAACATCATAATATGTGATACGTTTTCAAGGCATATTATGAAATTCTACTTTAACGATTTAAAACGGAAATGACAATTTGTCATTCGATTAATTATGACAGAATTTGAAGATATAAGTTTAGAGGAAATGATAAGTGACGGATTTGATATTGTGGCCGAGGAAATCAATCTTTCTGATCTTGCGGAGACTGAAAAAAACTCCGAACAAAAAATATTCCCTATCCTTCCTGTAAGAAATATGGTAATGTTTCCTAATGTGGTAATTCCTATTACTGCAGGAAGAAAGACATCTATACAACTCCTTGAAGAAGCCCAAGTAAACGGAGACTTTATCGGAATTGTAAGCCAAAAAAACTCAGATATTGAGCAGCCAACAGAAAAAGATCTATACCAAACAGGAACTCTAGCAAAAATTATTAAAATAATAAAACTTCCTGAAGGGAATATCACTGCTATTACGAAAGGTTTCCACAGATTTAAGATAAAAAAGATCATTGAAAATCAACCTTATTTTAAAGCTGAAATTTCAAAATTAAAAGATGGGAAGGCTAAAAACCAGGAAGAATACGAAGCTTTATTAGAGAATGTTAAAGATTTAGCATTAAAAATAATTGAGCTTGACCCGAATATTCCTAACGCAGCTAATTTTGCGATTAAAAACATCAACAATAATGATGATCTTTTAAATTTCATCTGTACCAACGCTAATTTTTCATCTAGTGCAAAGCAAAGTTTGCTTGAAGAAAAGAACTTAATGGAAAGAGCAAACAAGTGCTATGAAATGATGCATGAAGATTTCAGAAAATTAGAATTAAGGAATCAAATTCATCAAAAAACATCAAAGGATCTTGACAAACAACAGAAAGAATACTTTCTAAATCAACAGATTAGAACGATTCAGGAAGAATTGGGAGGCGGACCGGAAAATGATGTTGAAGATCTTATTGCAAAAGCAAGCAAAAAGAAATGGAATGCAGAAGTTGAGGAACATTTCCAGAAGGAAATCAACAGACTACAACGCCAAAACCCGAATTCACCAGATTATAATGTTCAGAGAAATTATTTAGATTTCTTTACAGATCTGCCTTGGGACACCTTCACCAAAGATACTTTTGATATTGAAAAAGCCGAAAAAGTCTTGGATAAAGCGCATTTCGGATTAGAAGATATTAAAAAAAGAATTTTAGAGCACATGGCTGTTTTGAAATTAAAAAACAACATGAAATCCCCAATCCTATTATTGGTAGGCCCTCCGGGAGTTGGTAAAACATCTTTAGGAAAGTCTGTTGCTGATGCTTTGGGAAGAAAATATGTTCGTGTTTCATTGGGTGGACTTCATGACGAAAGTGAAATCCGTGGACACAGAAAAACGTACATCGGAGCGATGGCAGGAAGAATTCTTCAATCCATCAAAAAATCAGGAATATCAAACCCTGTGATTGTTTTGGATGAGATTGATAAAGTAGGAAAAGGCATGCATGGAGATCCAAGTTCAGCACTTCTTGAAGTTCTTGATCCTGAACAAAACAGTGCTTTCTATGATAATTTCTTAGAAATGGGCTATGACCTTTCTAAAGTAATGTTTATTGCTACAGCCAACTCGCTTTCAACGATTCAAACGCCATTGTTAGACAGAATGGAAATCATCCAGATCGCAGGATATACATTGGAAGAGAAAATCGAGATTGCTAAAAGACATTTAATTAAAAAACAACAGGAAGAAAACGGTTTGACGATACGATCATTCAAATTGGGAAATCCTGAATTGAAACATATCATCGAAGCGCACACTTCGGAAAGTGGAGTAAGATCTTTAGAAAAAAGAATTGCATCTATTGCCCGTTGGGTAGCTTTACAAACTGCTTTAGCAAAAGAGTACGACACTAAAATTTCTGTTGAAAAAGTAGATGAAATTTTGGGCGTTCCAAGACCTAAAAGTTTATCTGAGATTACAGGAGTTCCTGGTGTTGTAACAGGTCTTGCATGGACAAGCGTTGGTGGAGATATCTTATTCATTGAGAGTATTTTAAGCAACGGAAAAGGGGCTTTAACAATGACAGGTAACTTAGGAACAGTGATGAAAGAATCTGCTACCATTGCCTTGGAATATATCAAAGCAAAGCATGATGAACTTGGTATTTCTCAGGAAGATATCGAAACTAAAAACATCCACGTTCACGTTCCTGAAGGTGCTACACCAAAAGATGGACCCTCTGCGGGAATTGCTATGCTGACATCAATGGTTTCTTCTTTTAAAAATAAAAAAGTTAAACCACATCTTGCCATGACAGGAGAAATTACGCTTAGAGGAAAAGTACTTCCTGTAGGTGGAATTAAAGAAAAACTTTTGGCAGCAACCAGAGCGGGCATTAAAGAGGTGATTCTTTGTGAAGCCAACAGAAAAGACGTAGAAGAAATTAAGAAAGATTATCTTAAAAATCTAAACGTACATTACGTTAACAGAATGGAAGAAGTGGTAGAAATTGCCCTTGAAAAATAAATTTACGTAGATTAACTTCTCAACACATACCACACGTCTCCAAAATTGGGGGCGTGTTTTTTTATTTGTAAAAAAAGAATTCAAGTTAATTAAATTAAAAGACCTTCAATTCGGAGGGTTTTACTATTTTTATACTACAGACTCGAATTATGAACTTTCTTAAACTTCCTTTCCTCGTTAAGCTTACTTTGGTTATTATCTCAATCATTGGGCTCGGATATCTACTGGCATTGGGGCAAAGTATTTTAGCACCTTTCTTTTTAGCATTTTTAATGGCCATGCTATTTTTGCCAATTGCCACTTTTATGGAAAACAAACTGAGATTCCCAAGGAGCATCTCAACCATGACTTCGGTAATGATCATGTTGGTTATGTTAACCGGGCTTATCTACTTCTTTGGATCGCAATTATCAAATTTCAGCAAAGACCTTCCTCATTTAAGAACACAGTTCACTACCGTTTTTAACAGCCTTCAAAATTGGGTTTCAGACACGTTCCATGTTAAAATCCACCAACAACTAGATTATCTAGACCAAGGCTTAAGCAAGCTTCTATCTTCATCGGGTGTTATATTAGGGTTCACTTTCAGTATATTTTCAACCGGTCTGGGCTTCATTGTATTTTTCATTCTGTTTTTCATTTTCATATTAAATTACAGAAGAATATTAAACAATTTTATCCTTACCGTTTTTAACGAAAAACATAAAGCCAGCGTACAGGAAGTGGTAAATGAAGTACGAATTATGACCAAAAAATATATTTTCGGTCTTTGCATACAGGTATTTATTGTATCTATTCTTTCTTCAACTGTATTAACCGTTTTAGGGGTAAAGTATGCAATTCTTCTTGGAGTTTTAACCGGATTATTAAACGTCATTCCTTATTTAGGGATCTGTATTTCTTTATTAATCTCATGCTTTATCGCTTTTGCTACAGCTACTCCATCCACTTGTATTTATGTATTTATAGGTTATATCGCAGTACACATTGTTGATGGAAATATCATCCTTCCTTTTGTTGTTGGTTCAAAAGTAAAGATCAACGCGTTGTTTTCTTTTATTGGAATTCTTTTAGGAGAGCACCTTTGGGGAATTGCAGGAATGTTTCTTTGTATTCCGGCAATTGCTATTATTAAAATTATCTTTGAAAGAGTTGATGGATTGAAACCTTGGGGAAAATTACTCGGTGAAGAAGACAAGCCTCACAAAAAGAAGAAGAGCTACAAAATATCAAAGAATATTACTTTGAAGGAGATGGATTAATATGTAATTAATACATGTATAAAAATTAAGCCCTCAAATTGAGGGCTTTTATATTTTATCCTATAGCGCAATATGGACTCATTCCGTTTGGACAAGATTGGTCACATGGAATATAGCTTTGATTATCCGGGCAATATCCTAAACCAGATCCTGGATCTGTGCCGCCACCGCCACCTCCACCGCCTAAACAAGGGTGTCCTGGTGGAATTTTACACGGACATCCTTCTAGTCCTATATCACAGAGTTCTTTCCCTCCTCCATTAATTTTTTTTAAACTCTCGCGATCTAATTTTTGAAAATTTTTCAACATAATATTATTTGTTTAGTTTGACTTGTTAAACAAATATATAAAATTCACTGATATCAAAGAAAAACATTTTGTTAAAAATAAATTTTAATTCAATCCATTTCGAATTAATTAACGAATAAGAATTTTATTTACATTTGATAAAAATCCATCACTTATGAAAATCGTAAAGTTTATTCTATGCCTGCTTTTCGGACTTATGTTTATTAATGCAGGTCTCGACAAGTTTTTACACTACATGCCAATGCCAGCACTTACGGCTGATCAAACAAAACTTTTCGCTGCTTTCGGCGAAATCGGGTGGCTGATGCCTTTAGTTGGTACTGTAGAAGTTATTGGAGGGTTATTATTTATCTTTCCAAAAACAAGAGCATTAGGTGCAATCGTAATTTTACCTGTAATGGTAGGAATACTTTTACACAATGTTTACAGAACCCCATCTTCACCTGGAATTACAATTGCTGTCGTTTTATTTTTAATCAACCTTTGGATCATTATTGATAATGAAAAGAAATATAAAGCTTTAGTAAGCTGAAAATAACAGTGAATGGTCAATAGTGAATTCACTTTGCTTGTCAATTTTAAAATTCACTTGCGTAGCAAAATTCACCATTGACTATTGACATTACACAAATGCACTGAAACCTGTAATTGATCTTCCAACAATCAGTGAATTGATTTCTTTTGTTCCTTCGTAAGAATAAATTGCTTCGGCATCAGCAACAAATCTTGCGACATCATATTCTAATAAAATTCCATTTCCACCCAGAACTTCTCTTGCTCTGGAAACAATATCTCTTGTTCTGAGCGTACAGAAAACTTTGGCTAAAGAAGCATGTTCATCTTTTAAAATTCCTTCATCCTGCATTTCAGACAATCTGAAAACCATTGTTTGCATTGCCGTAAGATTAGAAAGCATTTCTACCAAATGCCCCTGAATCATTTGAAAAGAAGCAATAGGTTTTCCGAATTGCTCTCTTGTTCTTGTATAGGCTAAAGCACTTTCATACGCTCCTCTCGCACAACCTGTTGCCATCCATGCAACTCCGGCTCTCGTCATTCTCAATACTTTTCCTGTATCTTTAAATGAATTGGCATTTTGCAATCTATTTTCTTCGGTTACTAAACAATCCGTCAAAGTAATTAATCCATTTTGAACGATTCTTAACGCCATTTTCCCTTTAATTTTCTCAACAGAATATCCGGGATTATCTTTCTCCACAATAAAGCCTTTCACTTCACCACCATCAAGATCTCTTGCCCAAATTATAATTAAATCTGCAAACGTTGCATTTCCAATCCATTTTTTCTGACCATTTAAAATCCAGCCTTCAGGAGTTTTTTTGCAGGTTACCGTTAATCCGCCAGCTGCTCCAGAACCCACTTCAGGTTCTGTAAGCCCAAATGCTCCAATCTTTTCAAATTTCTGCATTTGAGGAAGCCATTTTTGCTTTTGTTCTTCAGATCCACAAATATAAATAGAACCCATTGCCAAACCAGATTGCACACCGAAAAATGTAGCAATAGAAGCATCAACCCTAGCCATTTCCATGGCAATAACCCCTTCCATCAAGAAAGGCATTCCCGGGCAGCCATATCCTTCGTAGGTTACGCCACAGATATTTAATTTTTGGAATTTTGGAATTAATTCATGAGGAAATTCGTCTCTCAACCAATAATGATTCACCAAAGGCTTCACTTCTTTTTCCATGAATTCTCTTACTTTAAGTTGAATTTCTCTCTGCTCAGGAGTCAACGTATGATAAATATCGTAGAAATCTCCATCAATTGGCGGAAGCTCTTTTTTCTTCTTATTGGGATCCAGCATTTTCATCAATCCTCCTAATTGTTTATCATCTAATTTGGAAAAGCTTTGCATCAATTTCGGTAAATCTACCTTTTGAGAAATAGCACTTAGCTGATCAAAATCTATTGATCTGAATAATTCTATCGTGTTTCTGATTTTGGAAAAAGTATTAGACATAGTTATTGTGTGGTTTTGATTTGTAAAAAATATGCAAAAATCAATCCGAAAATTAACTCCAACACATTTGTTTAATTTACAAAACACTGATTTTAAACTAATTAAATTAACTTTTTTGCTTTACAACTTTTTTACTCGTGATTTTCAAACATTACAACCCATTCAGCCTGAACTTTGGAATAAGCAAAAACAGTAAAAGTCAACCTGACGAAATCGCTATCAATAAATCCCATTGCTTATCTCAGTTTAAAAACGGCGATTACATTCAACAATTGAACATAAAAAATATCTATATATGAAAACTACGTACATCAAATTATCCCTAGCCAGTATTCTTTTATTAGGAATCTATTCTTGTAAAAAGGGAGAAGCTACAGCAAGCAAATATGAACTTGAAGGCACAGCAGATTCTGCGGCAGTTGTGGTTTCAGATAGTGTTTCCTCCGCTGCAACCACCAAAGTGAAAGACAAACAGTTTATCAAAACTGCAGAGGTAAATATGGAAGTGAAAGATGTTTATGATGCAACAATTTCCATTGAAAAATCTATTCAGCAGCTTGGCGGATTTGTCACAAAAAGTAATTTGCAGAGCAATGTAGTTTCAGAAGACACTTATAATACGTCTAACGAAAATTCAATGTTGGTGAAAAAATTTCAAACTGAAAACACGATGCAGGTTCGTGTTCCGACCGATAAATTGGGAGAATTATTAACCTTAATTAATGATAAAAAATTATTTCTGAATTCAAGAATTATTAATGCAGAAGATGTAACAGCCAGCATCAAATATGCAGAATTAGAAACTCAAAGAAATAAAAAAACCAACGAAAACATTGCTCAGATGAAAGTCAACAAAGACAAAGTAAACATAGGTAATGATAATATGAAAGAAGGAAATCAACAACAATTGGAAAGCATGAATATTGTTGACAACCTCAAATACAGCACCGTTGACATTTACATTAAAGAACCTAAACTTAGAATTGCAGAAATTGCGGTTACCAATACCAAAAGCATTGACAATAAATATAAATTCAATTTCATTTACGATGCAAAAAATGCATTTGTGGAAGGCTTCTATTTAATTCAAAGAATTGCGGTGGGGTTAATTACCATCTGGCCTATTCTACTCATTGCAGCAGTCATCATGTATGTATTGAGAAAAAGAAAATATTTTAAAAAGCCTGATCATATTTAATTGAAACTATCCTAACCTTGATGGTTATCAACATAATTTTAGATTTTCAAACCTCCATTTTCAGGAGGTTTTTATTTTTTTCAAAAAAAAACTGTAACGATTATAATACTGCCCTTACCTACTGTTTAAAGAATAAATAATTAAAACTTAATCACATGAAAAATTTAGTAAAACTTGGGTTCGCAGTATTATTATCAGCAACCTTCACGACAGCAAAAGCGCAAAGTACCAATCCAGAAAACAGTATACTTTGGGAAGTTTCAGGGAACGGGCTCACAAAACCATCTTATATTTCAGGAACGTTTCATACAATGTGCAGTTCGGATTTTGAGATAAAATCGAAAGTGATGAAAGCGCTGGAAAAATCTGATAATTTTGTAATGGAGGTTAATTATACAGATCCTGCTGAAATGGCAACCATGCAGAAAATGTATCAGACGGATAAAAAACTATCAGATCAGCTTACTCCTGCGGAAGCAAAGGAATTAGACAAAATCCTCAACGATTATGGAACAGATTTAAAGAAAATGGATAATTCAAGTTCACAAGCCTTATATTCGCTTATTGCCTTAAAAGCTACACCATGTCCTCAAACTGAAATGAAACTTTATGAAATAGAACTTCTTAAAAATGCTATTAAAAGTAAAAAGAAAGTCTACGGGCTTGAAAAAGTAGAAGACCAACTTACATCCATTAATAAAGCCTATGGTTTGAAAGCAGTCATTGAGCAGCTAAAAATGGGAAAGGAATATGAAATCCTTCTTAAGAAAATGGTAATTGCATTTAAAAATGAAGATGTAACATCTCTTTACACACACTTTAAAAATGATAAATTAATGAATGCCGAACAAGAAAAGGCCATGCTTACGGACAGAAATAATAACTGGGCAGAAAAAATGCCGGAAATTATGAAAAAAGAAAGTTCGTTCTTTGCAGTAGGAGGCGCTCATCTTATGGGTAAAAACGGAGTTATCCAACTTTTAAAATCAAAAGGATATACCCTGAAACCTGTATCAAGCCTTTAGCACATAACCAAACCATGAAATCACCGTGAGCAATCCAACTGAAACCGCTTTTTTAAATCTCGTTAACAAACACAAAGGTATTTTGTATAAGGCCTCACGCATCTATGCCGATTCTTTGGAAGACCGAGAAGACCTGCAGCAGGAGATTCTTATTCAGCTTTGGAAATCATATCAGAACTTCAAAGGTAATAGTGAATTTTCAACCTGGATGTACCGCGTAGCCATTAACACCGCTATTACTTATTTAAAAAAAGAAAAAAAGCGGACAAACAATCAAACGGATGTGCCCGATCATTTTGAAGTCCAAAGCGAAGATTACAATCCTGCAAAAGACAAGCAATTAGAAGTTTTTTACGCTTCGGTTCAAGAACTTAAATCTCTAGAAAAAGCTGTCATATTTTACTTTATGGAAGGTATGTCACATAAAGAAATCGGGGATAACTTAGGACTTAGTGAAGGCAATGCCCGTGTAAAACTGAACAGAACCAAAGAAAAAATACAGCAAATCATAAAAAAATCAGGCTATGAATTTTGATCGATTAAAAGAACAATGGAATAACGAAGACGCCGACAGCGTAAATATTCCCAACAATATAGAACAATTAAAGAAAAGTAAACATCCTATTGAAAAGATCCAAAAAAGCATGAAAATGGAACTTCCATTCCAGATTATTGGCATTATTCTTATCGGATTCTTTCCGCAGCAACTGGATTTTCCTGCATCGCAGCATATTATTTATTATACCTCCTACACCCTATTTGTGGTAATATCTTCTTATTACTTTTTCGGATTCTTTAAATTTTATAAACAAACCGAACTGTATACCGGAAATACCCAAAACAGCCTTTGGAAAATATACCATGAACTGAAACTGAACATGGAAAGATATCAATCTTTAGGATTCCTTCTTCTTCCTCACTTTATGATCACATTAGGACTCGTGTTTTATAATACATTGGCGAAAAAAGGAGAATCTTTAGGAAATATGTCAAGCCATAATCAGCAGATTTTAATCTTCAGCGTTCTCATAGGAACTATCGCGATTGTAGCAGGTATTGTTTTATGGACTAGATATTTCTATGGAAAAAATGCCAAACAACTCGAAAATATACTGAACGAAATAGACGAATAATTTTATAATTTATCTATCAAAAAATAACAACCATGAAACCTCAGACTTGATCTGGGGTTTGTTTTTTAAAAAATTGTTATTTATAACGCTCAAATTTATCTGAGGTTTTATTTTTCCTTAAATTTGCATATTAGAAATTTAACGACACCAAATTTTTTAGAAATTTTTATTCAGAAAACTAATTTCTAAAATTAATAATCTAAATCCTTTAGAAATATATGCTATCAAAAATAAATCCTATACAAACAAACAGCTGGAAAGCTCTTGATGAACACTTTGCAGGAAATGATTTCGAACTAAGAACTCTTTTCCAATACAACCCGAATCGTTTTGAAGAGTTTTCATTAAAAAAAGACAATTTTCTTTTTGATTATTCTAAAAACTTGATTGACTCAAGAACGAAAGAACTTCTATTGAACCTGGCAGAAGAATGTCAGTTAAAAGACGCTATTTCTAAAATGTTCTCAGGAGATAAAATCAACGAAACGGAAGGAAGAGCAGTTTTACATACAGCTTTGAGGGATTTTTCTGACAAAGAAATTTTGGTTGATGGTGAAAATATTAAACCACAGATCAAAAGAGTTTTGGACCATATGAAATCTTTCTCTGAAAGCATTATTTCAGGATCACATAAAGGTTTCAGCGGAAAAGAAATTACCGATGTTGTGAACATCGGAATCGGAGGTTCAGATTTAGGACCTGTGATGGTAGTTTCAGCTTTAAAGCATTTTAAAACAAGATTGGATGTTCATTTTGTATCCAATGTAGACGGAAATCATATCGCAGAAGTTGTAAAGAACTTAAATCCTGAAACCACTTTATTTATCATTGCTTCTAAAACGTTCACGACACAGGAGACAATGACGAACGCTAATTCAGCAAAAGATTGGTTCTTAAAAGCAGGAAAACAGGAAGATGTAGCTAAACATTTTGTCGCTTTATCAACTAATGTTCAAGCAGTTAAAGACTTCGGAATTGCAGAAGAAAACATCTTTGAATTCTGGGATTGGGTTGGCGGAAGATATTCACTTTGGAGTGCAATCGGCTTAAGCATTGTTCTTTCAGTTGGATATGAAAACTTCGAGCAATTATTAAAAGGAGCTTCTGATAGCGACCAACATTTTCAGACCGCAGATTTCTCTGAAAACATTCCTGTTTTAATGGGATTAATAGGAATTTGGTATCGTAATTTCTACGCGGCAACAACATATGCTATCCTTCCTTACTCTCAATATTTAGACAGATTTGCAGCGTATCTTCAACAAGGAGATATGGAAAGTAATGGAAAATGTGTTGACAGAAACGGTGAGTTTGTAGAATATGAAACTGGACCAATCATCTGGGGAGAGCCTGGAACAAACGGACAACATGCATTCTATCAATTGATTCACCAAGGAACAGAATTAATCCCTGCGGATTTTATCGCTTATGCGAAAAGCCCGAATAAGGTTTCTGATCATCAAGATAAATTGTTAGCAAACTTTTTTGCTCAAACTGAAGCACTTGCCTTCGGAAAAACAGAAGAAGAAGTTGAAGAAGAATTAAAAAACGCAGGAAAATCTGAGGAAGAAATTGACTTCTTATTAAACTACAAAGTCTTCCAAGGAAACACACCTACTAACTCAATTATTTTCAATGAATTAACTCCATTTGCATTAGGACAATTAATTGCATTATATGAACACAAGATATTTGTTCAGGGAGTTATCTGGAACATTTTCAGTTTTGACCAGTTTGGAGTGGAATTAGGAAAAGTTTTAGCAAACAAAATCTTGCCAGAACTTGAAAGTAATGAAGCAATTAGCTCTCATGATTCTTCAACAAATGGGTTGATTAATTATTATAAAGGAAATAAATAAAAATGCTTAGCAGAAAAACAAAAGATAAAATCAAAAGAAAAATTGAATTTATCAAGTTATTTTTGAGTAGCGAGACCAATCATTTGAAAAAAGATGTATCGCTAAAGAAAAAATGGTTTGGTAATGACTATGGAGGTTTTTTGGTAGCAACAGAATTTTTAAATAGAGATTCTATTGTTTATTCTTTTGGGGTTGGAGAAGATATTTCTTTTGACACAGAAATAATTGAGAAATATAATTGTATGGTTTTTGGATTTGACCCTACACCAAAATCAATCAATTGGGTAAAATCAAACCAATTGTCTCAAAATTTTAAGTTTTTCGATTTTGGCATTGGAGACACAACAAAAACAGATTTTTTTTATTTTCCCAAAAACCCTGATTTTGTTTCTGGAAGTACAGTAGAACAGAGTAATATAAATTTAGATCGAAAGATTGAAGTTCAACTTAAAACTCTGAATGATACAATGTCTTTATTAGAACACAAGAAAGTGGATGTTTTAAAAATGGATATTGAGGGCGCAGAATATAAGGTATTAGAAAATATTTTGGATTCTGACATTGAAATTGGACAAATTCTTGTTGAATTTCATGATCGTTTTTTCCCAAATGGAAAGCAGAAAACAATAGATATATTAGAGAAACTAAAAGCACATGGTTTTCTGGTCTTTGGCATTTCTGAAACCTATGATGAGATATCATTAATCAATAAGAATCTAATAAAAAGTAAATAAAAGTAAAATGGCACAAATTCTTGACGGACTAAAAGTATCCAAAGAAATAAAAGCAGAAATCAAGGTTGAAGTTGATAAGATCATTGCAAACAAAAGAAGAGCACCTCATTTGGTAGCAATTCTTGTTGGTAACAACGGAGCAAGCAAGGCATATGTAAATGCTAAAGTGAAAGATTGCGAAGAAGTAGGATTTCAATCTAGTTTAATTAAATTTCCAAGCACAGTTTCTGAATCTGAATTATTAGAAAAAATTGAGGAACTTAATAAGGATAAATCTGTAGACGGATTTATCGTTCAGTTGCCTTTACCAGATCAGGTTGATCAGGAGAAAATCATTAACGCAATTGATCCAAGAAAAGATGTTGACGGTTTCCACCCTACAAATTTTGGAAAAATGGCATTGGAAATGGATACTTTCTTGCCTGCAACTCCATTTGGTATTTTAACTTTATTAGAAAGATACAATATCGAAACAAAAGGAAAAGACTGTGTTATTATCGGAAGAAGTAAAATAGTAGGAAGACCAATGAGTATCTTGATGGGAAGAAAAGATTTCCCAGGAAATTCAACGGTTACACTTACACACTCTTATACAAAAGACATTGAAGAATATACTAAAAAAGCAGACATCGTAATTACAGCTTTAGGCGATCCTCACTTTTTAAAAGGTGAAATGATCAAAGACGGAGCGGTAATTGTTGACGTAGGTATCACAAGAGTAGATAATGATTCTCCTAAAGGATATTATTTGGCTGGTGATGTAGATTTTGACAGTTGTGCAGAAAAAGCAAGCTGGATTACGCCGGTTCCGGGAGGAGTTGGACCTATGACAAGAGCGATGTTGATGAAGAATACCATCATTGCTTATAAGACTTCAGTCTATAACGACTAATTTTAAAATGAATAAAGAAGAAGATATTTTATTAAAAGAAGGTAAAATGCTCCCTGTGATGGAGCATTTTTACACTCTTCAAGGAGAAGGAGCACACACGGGAAAAGCATCATACTTCATTAGATTGGGAGGTTGCGACGTCGGGTGTCATTGGTGTGATGTAAAAGAAAGTTGGGACCCAACTTTACATCCGTTAATGAATGCAGAAGAAATTGCAGAAACCGCTGCCAAACATTGTAAAACTGTTGTTTTAACAGGTGGCGAGCCATTAATGTGGAATCTTGATATTTTAACATCCAAATTAAAAGAATTGGGATGCACCATTCATATAGAAACTTCGGGAGCATATCCGATGAGTGGACATATCGACTGGATTACGCTTTCCCCAAAGAAAACAGGACTTCCTAAAGAGGAAATTTATGAGAAAGCAAGCGAGCTTAAAGTAATTGTTTTCAATAACAACGATCTTAAATTTGCAGAAGAACAGGCCGCAAAAGTTTCAGCAAACTGTAAGTTGTATCTTCAAAGCGAATGGAGCAAGCGTGATGAAATGTATCCTAAAATTACAGATTTTATTTTAGCACATCCGGAATGGCAGGCCTCAGTTCAGACTCATAAATATCTTAATATACCATAAAAAAAGCGTAATTTAGCTCTTCGTATCCATTATAAAGCCGATAGATGCAAAGAATTCGATACTCTAGATATTTAAAATCGATTATTATCTTGCTAGACCTTTTGGTTATAGCGTCTGTTTTCGTTTTCTTTTTTATCAGTAGAAATGAAAATTTAAAATATGATCAGGAAACCTGGTATCAGAATGTTTTTTCCTTAGTCTTATTATTTATGTTCTGGATGCTCTTGAGTGGTAGAACAAAAATTTATAATATTTCCAGGAACTTAACCTATACGATATTTCTTGAGCGGCTACTCATTCACTTTTTACTATTTGTTCTTGGAGTACTTTTAATAGGAAAAGTAAGCTATAATGTTTTTTTTAATTCTGATATTTATTGGCTTTCATTTTACCTGTTTTTCTTTATATTTTTCGCGAAATCTATCATTTATTTCGGGATTAAATACTTCCGTAGTTTAGGTATCAACTTTAGGAATATCATGTTTCTTAATGAAAACAGTTCTACGGAGATATTAAAAAATATATTCAGTGAAAGAAAAGATTACGGATACAAGATTTTTGAATACGATAAATCTGAAATCAATTCTTTTGAATTGGTAGAGTTTTGGAAAGACCACGGGATACATACTCTATTCTTTCCATCTGAGAATTCTTTTGATGAAAGAACTGAAGATGATATTTTTAGATTGGCAGAAGCTAATAAAGTTCACATTTCATTAGTTCCGAGTATTACACAAAGTGATTTTTTCCTTTATGATTTGGCCTATATCCAGACTCAGCCCGTATTAAACCAGGCAAGATATCCTTTAGATTATTATTCGAACTATTTATTGAAAAGAACTTTTGACATCCTATTCTCATTTGTTATATTAATATTTGTTTGTTCTTGGTTGTTTCCAATCATTGCTATATTAATAAAAACAACATCTAAAGGTCCGGTCTTATTTTTGCAGAAACGATATGGCTTTCATGAGGAGGTTTTTAATTGTATTAAATTCCGAACAATGATCGTTAATGAAGAATCTTCAACCAAAACTACTGAAGAAAATGATAGCAGAATTACTAGAATTGGAAAATTCCTAAGGAAAACGAGTCTTGACGAGATGCCTCAATTCATTAATGTATTGAAAGGAGAAATGTCTATTGTAGGGCCAAGACCACATATGCTGTCTGTTGACAATTATTATAAACCGAAAATAGGAAGATATAGCTTAAGAAGTATGGTAAGTCCCGGTATTACCGGCCTAGCACAGGTCAATGGTTTACGCGGGGACTCAGGAGATGTAGAAGTGGAGATGAATAAACGTATTTTGGCCGATGCCTTTTACGTTAGAAACTGGAGTTTTGTCTTAGATATGGTGATCATTTTGAAAACTATTTTATTAGTAATCGGAGGAGACAAAAATGCAAAATAAATAATGCTTTAATAAAAAAAGTCTAATTTAGCAGAATGTTAAAAAAGTTTTTTACAGCGATAGGAGAATACATTATCCTTCTAGGTAAATCAATGCAGAAGCCTCAGAAATCGAGGGTATTCTGGAAGCTGTTCATGAGAGAAATTAATGATTTAGGAGTCAACTCTTTTGGGTTGGTTATCTTTACATCTATATTCGTAGGGGCGGTAGTTGCCATTCAAATGTTTAATAACTTTGATTCTTCTTCCTTTCCTATTCCTCCTGCATTTGTAGGATATGCAACAAAAGCGGTATTAATTTTGGAATTCGCACCTACTATCATCAGTTTGATTTTAGCAGGAAAAGTGGGTTCATATATTGCATCAAGTATTGGAACCATGAGGGTTTCAGAACAAATTGACGCATTAGATATTATGGGTGTAAATTCCCCTAATTTCTTGATCCTTCCAAAAATTATTGCCTGTGTTATCTTCAATCCGTTACTTATCGCGATTAGTATCGTATTTGGTATTGGTGGAGGTTATCTTGCAGGAATGATAACAGGAAACTGGACACAATCTGACTATATCACTGGTATTCAAATGTACATGCCTAACATGTTTATTTACTATGCCTTTACTAAAACGGCTGTGTTTGCCTTTATTATTGCAACAGTTCCATCGTATTTCGGATATAATGTAAAAGGAGGTTCACTAGAAGTGGGTAGAGCAAGTACGCAGGCTGTGGTTTGGACAATGGTATTCATTATCCTTTCTGAGTTAGTATTAACCCAATTAATATTAAGCTAATGATCGAGGTAAAAAATCTTAGAAAGAGTTTTGAAGAAGTTGAAGTACTTAAAGGGATTTCAACAAATTTTGAGAAAGGAAAAGTAAACCTTATCATTGGACAAAGTGGATCGGGAAAAACTGTTTTCCTTAAAAGTCTTTTGAATGTATATCAACCTTCTTCGGGGGAAATTCTATTTGATGGAAGAGATATCAATGTGATGAACAGAGAAGAAAAACAGCATTTGCGTTCTGAAATCGGAACCGTATTTCAGGGAAGTGCTTTGTTTGACTCTTTAACAGTAGAAGAAAACATTATGTTTCCTTTAGACATGTTCACCAACTTAACTTTCAGAGAAAAAAAGAGAAGAGTTTTTGAAGTAATAGGAAGAGTACATTTAGATAAGGCCAACAGAAAGTATCCATCTGAAATTTCCGGAGGGATGCAAAAACGTGTGGCCATTGCAAGAGCAATTGTAAACCATCCTAAATATTTATTCTGTGATGAGCCCAACTCTGGTTTGGATCCTTACACTTCTAATATTATTGATGATCTATTGCTTGAGATCACTCAGGAATACAACACCACAACAATTATCAACACCCATGATATGAACTCTGTAATGACGATTGGCCAGAAGATCGTTTATTTAAGATTAGGGATCAAAGAATGGGAAGGAAATAAAGACGTTCTGATTACGGCAGGCAATAAAAACCTTATTGACTTCGTTTATTCTTCAGAGCTATTCAAACAATTGAGAGAGTATTTACTCGAAAACAATAAAACGATTGAGAATACAATACATAAAATAGACGATAATGAAAAAGATATTTAGTATGGCGCTAATAGGATTCTCCATGCTTGCTACTGCACAGATTTCTCTTGCAGGTAAAGCAAATTTAATATTTCCTACGGGATCTCCTTCATGGAAAAACATTAAAGGAACTGTGAACAATGCAATTGAAGGTGAAGGGAAAAACAATGTTGGTTTTAATGTTGGTCTTTCCTTGAAAGCGAACCTTCCGATGTCTTTCTTCCTAATGCCGGAATTATATTACACTCACTTTAAAAGTGATTTTACAGATCCTACTTCAAATACTACTTTTGATGTTAAAAGCAACAGAATTGATTTACCTGTACTTGTAGGTCATAAAGTATTAGGAAACATGCTTGGTGTATTTATCGGGCCTGTTGCAAGCTACAATTTGAGCAAAGAAGATACTTTCAATGACTTTAAAGAAAATTCAAGAGATAACTTCACGGTAGGTTACCAATTTGGAGCTCAGCTTGAAATCAAAAAATTAATTGTAAATGCAAAATACGAAGGTGCATTTAGTAAGGATACCAGAAACTTTATCAGCAAAGTATCTGGTGAAGAAATTAGATATGACAACAGACCAAACCTATTTATGGTAGGTTTAGGATATAAGTTTTAATGAAATAACTGAAAATATCAACTGTAAAATCCTCAAGTCTTAGATTTGAGGATTTTTATTTTGTGTTTGAAGTTCTGCTTCGCGTTTTGCAATCTCTGCAGCCTGCTTTTCCAGTTCTTCTTTATCTTTTTGTAATTGTTTGAATTCTTTTCTTTTCTGGTCTTGCTTTATTGCACTTCCTTTGCTCACATAACCTACCATTCCTCCGATAATCAAACCAATTCCGACACCAGCCATAACTCCCATAATATGAGGAAGTCCTATTTTCTCAACCGTAAAATCTGTAGTAAGATAAAAAAGTAATGTAGATACCGCTAAAAGGATAAGTCCCGTAATTGATAAACTCTTCATAATATTTGTGTTTAGGTGGTTAAATTAAAAAGCCTTACCAAATTTACTAAAAATTTAATAAGGCCTTATTCAAGATTAAAATTCTATATAAGTTATATTTTTCCTCCCGCAGCCTTATAATATTCTAGCGCTTTTGGCAGGTCTTTATTAATATCTGAAATTCTTGTTTCAGGGTTCGGGTGTGTTGATAAAAATTCGGGTTGTCTTCCTCCTGTAGAAGCAGCCTCCATTCTACCCCAAAAAGGAACAGCCTCTCTTGGGTCGTATCCTGCCATAGACATCAAATACAATCCCATTTTATCAGCTTCAGACTCTTGATTTCTTCCGTATTTTAATAAAGCAACCTGAGAGCCTATAGGATATACTTTTTGAAAGATTCCTGCCCACTGAGAGTTCGACATAGTGCTTCCCAAAATAGATCCTCCATATTGAGCCACCATTGCCTGGGAAATTCTCTCATTTCCATGACCTGCTAAAGCATGAGAAACCTCGTGACCCATTACTACGGCAAGTCCGTTATCATTTTTAGTGACTGGTAAAATTCCCGTATATACGGCTACTTTTCCGCCCGGCATACACCATGCATTCAGTTCATTGCTTTGTAGAAGATTAAATTCCCAACTGTAATTCGCAAGATCAGCTGATCTTCCTATGGTTTGATAATATCTTTCAGCTGCGCTTTTAATTCTGCTTCCTACGCTTACCACTCTTTTCGCATCTGTTGTCCCGGTAATCACTTTACCTTTAGACAATGTTGTTTTGTATTCTTGAGCAGACATTGTTAATATCTCAGAGTTATTAGCTATCTGCAAAGAAGACCTCCCCGTAATTGGGTTTGTTGTACAAGCAGTAACCGATAAAGCAACTGCTCCTATTCCTAATAGATGTGTAATTTTCATATTTTTCGAGTGTTATTAATTCAAGCTTAACAATTTCTATTCCAAAACATTTTACAAACTATATATTTGCATACATTTTGCTATATAAATTTAACTATTATTTTACAATTATGAAAAAGTATATTTCAATCTTATTTGTTTTTGGTTTTTTGCTTTTCTTCCAGAGCTATTCTGCGCAGGATACAGATTCTAAAACAGTTGATGCGCTTGTCAATTCTCAGGAGTTTACCTTCCATGCACAAAGAGCAAACCCTACGAATTATGATGTAATTAAGGTAATGAATTCTATGCCCAATTCTACTTCAACAAGAATTTTGGACTTGAATGGAGACTATACCATTATTGTAAAAGATAAAATGTTGGATGTTGTACTTCCTTATTTTGGAAGATCATTTAAAGCAAATGTTGGAGGTGATAACAGTTACAGATTCACCTCAAAAGATTATACCTTAACTAAATCTCAAAACAAAAAAGGAAAATGGATCATCAAGATCAAACCTAATGACGTTAATAATGTAGATGAAATTATCGTTGAAGTTTATAAAAATGGGAAAGCATTTACCTCAGTAAGAAGTAATGACAGACAGCCCATTTCTTATGATGGTTACATTTCAAAAAATGAAGAAACGAAATAGTTATAATTGCTACATGATTCGCGATGCGAGCTTAAACTGAATATTAGATTTCCTCAGAATCACGAAACTCGGATTTTGGATTTTGTAAAAATTTCTCAACAAATAATTTTGCTTCGGTACTTGGACTTGAAACCATTGTCGAAGCATTTTTTTTATGCTCCAGATAAGCCTCCTCAACAGAATTACTTTTCTTCATCGTGGCTAAAATATATTCCTGGACCCAATATTCAAAACGTTTTTCAGCCTGCTGAGTTCGTACTATTTCAAAGCGCTCCGTTTTCTTTTTTAAATCGATAAATTCATCAATTTTAGCATAAATTTCTCCGAGACCTTCGTTATGCAAAGCAGAGCCAAGTAAAACAGGAATTTTCCAGTCTTTTTCTTTAGGAGGAATAAAATCTAGCGCTCGTTTTAATTCTAATCTTGTATTTTTTGCTTTTTGAAGATTATCCTGATCCACTTTATTAATGAAGATGACATCCACCATTTCCATGATGCCACGTTTTATTCCTTGGAGTTCATCACCTCCACCAATGATTTTTAAAAATAAAAACACGTCGGTAATATCAGAAACTAACACTTCGGATTGCCCTACCCCAACGGTTTCAATTAAAATATAATCATAACCAGCTGCTTCACAAATCATCATCGTTTCAAAAGTGGTATTGGCAACACCGCCTAAAAACCCGGAACTTGGAGAAGGACGAATGAAAGCATTTTCTTCTTTTGACAATTCTTCCATTCTGGTTTTATCGCCTAAAATACTGCCTTTATTAATGGCTGAACTTGGATCAATGGCTAAAACAGCTACTTTTTTACCATGAGAAATCACAAGTCTTCCGAAATTTTCTATAAAGGTTGATTTTCCAGCTCCCGGTACCCCTGTAATTCCTACACGCACAGATTTTCCTGTTAAAGGCATTATTTGCTTTAATAATTCTTCGGCCTGAATTCTGTGTTCCGCTTTTTTGCTTTCAACCAAAGTAATAGCTTTTCCAATCAAACGTTTATTGCCTGATTGTATTCCTTCTATAAGCTCTTCTGTAGAAAATTTCATTAGTTCAAAAATAAGGATTAAACCGTGAATGGTCAATAGTGAATGTGCTTTACCTGTGAATTTTTTAAATATTTAAATTAAAAAAATTTACAATTGACAACTGAAACGAATTCACCATTCAGATTTTCTAATTTGTATTTCTTCTAAATTAAGTGTCGTATCATCAATGGAAAAGGGAATTTCCTACATTTGTTTCAATCAAATAGTTTAAACATGAAAAAAATAATCGCCATAGCATCATTCACTGCTGTTTTATTAGCATCTTGTACGCCAAAAGCTACAACAGCAACTACTCCCGTAGCTTCAACTTCTACAGCAGAGCAGATTGCCCAAGGAAAAACAATCTTTGAAAACTCATGCACAAGATGTCATAAATTACCAGATCCTACAGCACATACTTCTGTGAAATGGGTAGGAATTATGAATTCTATGGCACCAAAAGCGAAGTTAACAGATGAACAACATCAGTGGGTTTACGATTATATCGTTTCTGTGAAAAAGTAATTTTTTACATTAAATAAATATAAAGTCTTCCTACGAAGGCTTTTTTTATTTTAACTCAATTCCTAATCCGGGCTTTCCGGACAACATTATTTTACCATTTTCCACACAACTTCCTGTTGCGTAATCATTGGAAATAAGGCTTGCTCCATCTAAATCTGCATAATCAACAAGTCCTGCCAAAGCACAACCCGCAGAAATTCCGACAGAGGATTCTGTCATGCAACCTATCATAATTTTATAGTTTAATTCACGGGCTTTTTTTATCATTTCTAAAGCAGGCGTTAAACCACCCGATTTCATGAGTTTGATATTAATGCTTTTGTAATAAGGAATTAATTCGTCCAAAGAATCTAAGTTTTGGCAATCTTCATCTGCCATCCAATTGGCAAAACTATTTTTGTTCAATACTTTATACTGATCAATTGGTCTTGGCTGTTCTAAATAGGAAAACCTCTGAACATCAGAATTTTCCTGAAGCCAAATACAATCTTCATCAGTAAAACTTGCATTAGAATCTAAAGCAATATTTTGATTTAATTCCAAAAGCTTTTCAATATCAGCTTTGTTTAAACCTTTACATTTCACTTTGAATTTATTCCAACTATTATTTTCAATTTTTTGAATCTGTGTATCAATATCTCCGACGGAAATCGTGATCGAGCTTTCAATCAAGTTTTCAGAAGGAAGTTGATTGAATTCAATGAAACTTTTATTCTCTAATTTTCCGAAAAGATCCCAATACGCGCAATCCAATGCTGAAAGTAAAAACGGATGAAGATGTAAGCTCAATAAAAACTTGAAAAATTCTTTCGGATGAATGATTTTGTGGGACTCAATTCTAGTTTGAATTTCCTTCAACTTTAAAACAAAACGTTGAAGATTGATTTGATAATAATCTATCGCAACACATTCTCCATATCCTTTACAATTTTGATGAGACAATTCTATAAGTAAAGCCTCTCTTTTGTCGTAGTTTCCATAAGCAATTGAGAACGTTTCTTTTAAACGTAAACCTTTCAGCTCAAAACGTAATTCCATTATTAAATTTACAAAAAAAGGAGACTTAATTCGTCTCCTTCTGCTTTTTAGTTTGTTTTTTCTTTGGCTTTTTAGGCATTTTAGATTTCACAAATTTTTTGCGCTCTTTTATTGAATCAAGACTAGAAGATGTGAAACAGTGCTTTTCGGCTTCATTTAAAAATTTCAAAGCATTTTTTAAACTTCCTCTTTTCTCGGAAAGCAAAGATCTATGAAGCCATATAGTTGATTTATCAATTCCTTTAATTTTTAATGAATAATGGATCAGTTTTGCAGCTTCATGGAAATCTTCGTTGTCTAAAAGACATTTGATGTAGTATTGTGGAACATTTAAGTTTGTCACATCATACAGCATTGCTTCTTCAAAATACAGCTTTGCTTTTTCGTAATCTATTAACATTTCGCTGTAGATTCTTCCCATCAAACAAAGACTGTCTGCATCTTCGGGATCATAAGAAAGCGCATAATTCAATGCTTCCAGACAATCCGGCAAGCTGTAAGGATAATTGTCTAAAGCCTCGAAGTAATATTTACTTTTAGTTAAGGTCATTTTTGTAGTTTTTTAACTCGTTTTTCAGGACGTTTCTTTGTTTTTTGAAAGATTTTTCCTGATAATTCTTTTTAAAATCTGTTCCGGAAAACGTACGGATCGGATTTCCTCTTTGCACCTGCAAATGGTTGTTCCAGGTTTCCTGCATTCTTTTTTCCAATTGCTGAATGTGAATTTCCATCACTTTTTCTTTTAATCTTGTGACAGACAATTTTTTATTCTCCAATTGTGAACGCGTATCCTGCACGAAAACACTTTGCCCCGTTGGAATGTGTGTCGCACGAACTGCCGTGTTCACTTTATTCACATTTTGCCCACCACTTCCCTGACTTCTCGTTGTTTGAAACAGGATATCTTTCTCATTGAAATTGATTTTCTCCAATCCTTCCAATTCAAAAGTACCAATGAACCAATTGCTTCTTTTATGCAGTTTTCTGAACGTACTTTTTCCCATCCAACAAATACTTCCTAACCATGTTTTTAAAAATTCATTTAAATCTTTTGCTTTTAAAAGGATGGTTACAGATTTCAATGTCAGGTTTTCATCCCCATTTTCACGGTGAATAATTTCGTAGTCTATATTATTATTTTTTGTTTCCTCAAGGAAGACCTTCAGAACTTTTGCTACAACCCATTGGCATTCTAAAGGTCCTCTTCCCGAGGTTATTTGTATCAGTTTTTCCATTTTGTTTTAATTAATTCTAAAATGAATAGGATAGATAATATCTGAAAACAGACAATCAAAAATATTAGGATTATCATTACAATCTGTAGATATTGATTCTACTTTTAATAGAGCCAATTCATCAGTAATTTTCTCATACCCTTTTTTGTTCATGATATTTAAAATCGAATTATATTTTTCATTTTCATAAGCTTCAAAAGTTTTCAAGATATAATCTGTTTCAATTTTTTCTTTTCTAACTATTCCAAAATTTTGAATGTAATAAATCTTTAAAAACCAATTGATCCAGACTCTGCAACAATGAAGTGATTTTCCTGTTTCCAAATATTTTCTAAAATCCCAATCTTCATATCCTTCACTTGTATCTACTTCATCAATATCTTCATTTAAATAAAATGTCCAAACGTCAGAAATATCTCCCATTTCTTCTTTCAAAAATTTATCTGTTTCGGAAGATAAAGATTGAAAGTGAGTAACAATATTTATGCTTTCAAATTCTTTTAAAAATAAATCAGTTAAATAAGATTCTTTCAAAAACTCATTTGCTTTTTCTCTCAATATTTTTCTGTCATTTGAAAAATATTGATTGATAAATTCAAATATTTCTCCTTTAATATTATTGTTCATTTAAATTTATTTTGGTATTTCACTTAATCTCGGATGACCAACAGGATCAATTCCTTTTTCCAATAAATCTTTTGCAGCCATGACTGCCCAACATTTATCACTCGAATGAATATTTCTGTAAAATGAAAGTAAAATATCAGATCTTACGACAGTAAACCCATTTGTTTCAACGGTTTCTAAATCGTTTCTTTCAAAGAAATCAATCGTTATTCTGTGAAATTTTTCATTTTCCCGTTCGATTGTTTTCTCATACCTGCGGAAATTCTCTTCGCTTGGCAAATGATCGTAACGCGTCCATACTTTCTGAAAACCTTCCTGCTGAAGAATCATAACAACTTCAGCTACATTTTCCTTATTTACAAAAACATCAATATCCTTATGATCGTGAGCATGTTTGTATTCTGTATGCCCAATTTCAGACATAAAATGCCATGCCCAACCTCCTGATAAAATGACTTTATTTTTTAATTTTTCTAAAATTTCCAGTCCGTGTTGAATTCTAAATTCCGGCCAGACTTCACCGTATCTTTTTATATTATGTGGTGCTCCCATTTTTGTTAATTTTTGTTGATTACTGATGGTTTATAGCTGTCAGTCAAAATCTATCAACCAACAACTATAACCTATCAACCAATTTACCTATCCATCCTCACAATTCTTGGCTGAAAAGTTCCGAGGATATCTACCAACTCGCTTTGGGCATTCATGACTTCATTGATATCTTTGTACGCCATTGGTGCTTCTTCGGTATTTCCGCCCATCAAAGTGACATTCTTTAATTTTAATTCTTTTTTGATGTCATTTTGAGTAAAAAGATTTCTACATTCTCCTCTCGAGAAAGCTCTTCCCGCACCGTGCGAAGCTGAATTCAACGAATCCGGATTTCCTTTTCCGCGCACGATGAAACCTTTTGCGGTCATTGAACCCGGAATCATTCCCAATTCATTTTCATTGGCTGGAGTTGCGCCTTTTCTATGGACAATCATTTCTCTTCCGTTGTGAATTTCTTTCCACGCGAAATTGTGATGATTTTCTATTTTAGCTTTTACTCTGCCTCCGACCGCTTTCACCAATCTTCTGTGAATATCGTCATGACAGGCCGAAGCATAATCTCCTGCTAAGTTCATCGCAGTCCAATATTCTAAACCGAGATGGGTATTCAAATCCAGCCAGGCGAAGTTTTGTGCTTCTTTTGGCAACGGGCATTGTTCTGTTGCAACTCTTGAATAATATTGGGCAATCTCAGCGCCCAATCCACGCGAACCACTGTGTGAAAGAATTCCGAGGTATTTTCCTTTTGGAAGTCCGATTTGCTCGTCTTCTTCCGTAATTTCAACTTCTCCGAACTCCACAAAATGATTTCCACCACCGGAGCTGCCCATTTGTTTGATCGCCTTCCCTTTTAATCGTTTTAAAATCGGGATCATATCGAATGTGTCTCTGTCGAAAATTTCATGATCAACGTGAGATTTATGCGTTTCATACATCCCGAATTTGGTGTGTTCGGCCAGTGCTTTTTCATATTTATCTTTAGCACCGTCCAGATATGAAATCGGAGTATCCAAAATACTGAGGCTCATCCTGCAACCAATATCCATCCCAACTCCGTAAGGAATTACAGCATTATCTACCGCAAGAACTCCACCTATTGGAAGTCCATATCCGCTGTGGGCATCGGGCATTAAGGCTCCTTGAAGTGCAATCGGAAGCTTCAATCCTGTGTATAATTGATTCTTCGCTTCATCCGAAATATTATTTCCGAAAATCTGAAAAGAAGTACGGTTGGCATTCAACATTCTTTTTTCTGTTTTCTTGGATGAAAGCAGCGCTTCTGCAATTTGTCCGAAGGTTAAATCTTTTTCATAATTCTCCGGATTAACCAGAATTTCCTTTAAAAGAGATTTCACATGATGAATATTTTTAGTCGCAAAATTTCTTTTCATGACTTCCAAAGCGATATTAACACTCTGATTATTTGGATATCCTATTTTTAATATATCTTTTCCTTTTAATTTTAAATTTCCCATTGTTTTTGTTTTAAACATTTATTGGACTCATTCGTCCATAAAATAATCTGCAAACTCTGTTGCGGACATTTTTTTGTAGTGAAAGTATTTTCTACTTTCGATAAGATGTGTTTCTTCACCGTATTTTTTCCAATTGCCAGATTGACCGTGAATTTTCTTATTGATTAATCCAACAATTTTATGTTGATTTAAATAAGAATCAAGCTCATCTATTTCTTTTTCCAAATCGGAGCTTAAAGGCTTATAATGAGTAATCATATAAGGTTTTATTCGTAAAGTAAACCTCCATGGCTCGATGAATTCGTAGTACGTATCATACTTTTTTCTGAGCGGATCGTATTCTTCTCTTTTCAGAAAGTATTGTTTTTCTCTGGTTGTTAATCCCAATTTTGGATCATTCCATTGGTAGGGTAAAAGACGATCTAGCTTCTGATCTCTTGGTACATATATTTTTCTTCCGAATTTTCTTTTCTTTTTTTGAAATTTTCGGGTTTCAGAATACATGTAGGTGTTGATCTTCATAAGAATTCCTTCAAAAAACTTTCCGTCTTTAGTTCTTTTCACATCATCTCTTACGACAAAGAATCTCACAAATCCCTTTTGATAAGGCTTTTCCAATGGAACTAATGGAATCTTTCTTCTTGTTTCCCAAAGTTCTCTACTACGCTTATACTTTTTTCTTATCTGCTTTTCTACATCTTTTCTACTTATTCTTTTTCTGCTTCTCAGGCTTCTTAAGCGATGAAACAGAAGGTTATTATTCTCCATTAATTATAGATATTAGAGGTGAGGTATGGAAGTTTGATTTCTATACGCCACATTAAATCTTTGTCAACTAATATTTTAGTTGATGAGTTTTTCAAACCTCATAGGTTTTTGAAACCTATGAGGTTTATTGACAGAGCGTTATCATTAGCCCCGATTGCAGCGACATCCTTTTTTTGCGATGGCTTGAAAAAAGCAAAGGCAAAAAGGATATAGCGGAAAGCGGGAAATAGCTCCTAAATTGTATTAAAAATGATTTCGGGGAAATTTGAAGTTTGAATTATGACACAATAAAAAACCCGAAATCTTGCGACTTCGGGTTTTGATATATCATTGTACTGTTATTCTAAGAGTGTACCAAACCACGAAGCCTTACCACCATAAGTGGCAAACCGAAAGGAGAAATATGATCTAATCTGAACATTGCTTCGTTGTTTTTTTAATGGGTTAAACTTTATTTTCTGGTGCAAATATATAAAAATTCTTGAAAATCAAGATTTTATTTTTATTTTTTTGAGATTTAGCTGTAAATAAGTCTCTTTGAGATGAAATTTTATTCTCCTTATTTACAAAAGAGTATATTTGTTTTCTTATAATAAAAACTAT
Organism: Chryseobacterium polytrichastri; assembly: GCF_900142445.1. GTDB lineage: Bacteria > Bacteroidota > Bacteroidia > Flavobacteriales > Weeksellaceae > Chryseobacterium > Chryseobacterium polytrichastri. The sequence goes on from NZ_FRAV01000013.1 coordinate 101,952, forward strand.
GAAAAACAAATTATTGAGAACGTTATTTTACGTATTCGCAGTCGCGATCCTATTCTCCTGTAATTCTAACAAGAACAGTGATATTCTGAACTATACAACGGATGCCACCTTAGGCTTGTCCAGAGTAAACCTTAAAACAATTTCGGATAAGATCCCAGTTGAGAAAATACTGAAAGAGAAAAAAGACCTAAAAGAAGAAGAGAAGTTCTTCTTGCAATTGGTAAACAAACCCAAAGAATCGGGGATTAATATTGACAAACCTCTTTATTTTATCGTTGACCAAGGAAAATCAACCTATGATCCTGATGTAAAAGCTTTTTTCTGGGTTGATGACAAAACAAAATTCCAAAAAAGCATGTCTGATCTTACCAAAAGTAAAGTTACCATCGACAAAAAAGATTACATCTATGTAGACGGTAAACTGAGCGGAAGCATAAAAGGTGATATGGCCATCGTAACAACCGATAAGAAATATAATCCTTATGCTGGTTATGATTATATGAACACACCAGGTATTGATACTTCTTCTGCACTTAATGAAAAATATTTCACAGATTTCTGGAGCCGTAAGGGAACTTCAAATTCTGCGATAAAAGATCAGGTAGATCAATCTTTGGTTGGTGATAAAGATGTTAGCGGATGGGTAAATCTTGCTGCTGTTGCCAGCTATGCATCAAAAGGGTACATCGAGACACTTGCTGTAAATAAACTAATAAAAGATTCCGGAATTGGTTTCGATTTTAATTTTGACAAAGGGAAATCTGAAATGGATACCAAAACTTTCTTCAATGCAGACATGAAGAAAATTGTTGAAAAATATTACAATAAAAACAAGATCAATTACGACTTGGTAAAAAATGTAGAGCTAGACAATGCTAAATCTTTCTCTATCGGATTTTTCAGTTTAGATTTTATGAAATATCTGATTAAAGAAGCTGGCTTTGAAGCTACAATTAATCATTATTTATCTTCAACCGACAAAACACTGGAAGACATTACCTCTACTTTTACGGGAGATTATGCATTTGTAGATTTCAAATCTTCTCCTGCGGATTCTATGGATTATTACAGAACAAAAAATGCGGTAGTATTAGAATTTAATCCAAAGAAAAAGGCAGACCTTACGTCTTTATTGGCCGGCCCTCTTGGTCAAAGTAAAAAATATATGATCACTGATAATCAGGTAATTTTCTCTGAAGACAACAATGTAATTTATCAATTCCAAAATAAAAAGGCAGGGAAAAATGCTAAGCTTGATAAGAAATCAGGTGTTACCGCATATTCTTGGTCTGATGGTAAAGAATATAATACTAAAGAAAAACCTGCGGTGAAGATCATAGATATGGTGAACGAAACGAAGGAAGACGGAGGAAATATGGTTTCTAAAACGGTATTTACTCTAGATAAAAAAGATGAAAACGCATTGTATTATTTGATAATGAATGGATAATATTATTCTAGAAAATATTTCTCCTAAATATTTCACTCCCAAAGATTTGGAACAGTCACAGATCTGGAAAAAGAACATCACTTTCCAGAAGGGGAAGAAATTCCTGATTGTTGCACCCTCTGGGAGTGGAAAATCTACTTTGGCAACTGCTATTCTCGGAACTCATTTTCAGTATGAAGGCAATATAAAATACGATCAGCAGATTGTAAAAAACCTTCATCTTGAGAAGATTGTAGAAAATAGAAAAGATGGTGTAAGCTTATTATTTCAGGACGTAAGACTAATTAAAGACCTCACGATTTCTGAGAATATTCTGTTGCGTGTTTTTAATCAGGATCGGAAAAAATTCATTCCGATTATGGAGGAATATGCAGCAAGATTAGGCGTAGAAAGTTTATTGAGCAAGAAAGCAGAAAACTGCTCGTATGGAGAAAGACAAAGAAGCGCGATTGTTAGAAGTTTGGTGAATCCAACCGATTTTCTGATCTACGACGAATGTTTCAGTCACCTGGATATGGAGAACAAAAAGATTGCTTTTTCATTAATTAATGAAGTGTCTCAAAAAAGCGGAAGTTCAGTTTTATTTTTTGAACTGAATGAATTTCCTTTTGAGCATGATTATCAAATTCTTCATTTATAAGCTTATGAAGAAAATTTTTAACTCAATCATATTGTACGCAGGCTTGTTTATTGCATTCATTCTTGTGATTTCATGCCTGCAACTGTACGAAAATGCCAACAGACTTTTCGGAAGCAAAAGCAGTGACAGCAACTATTGGCTGACTTTCAGTAAAAAATTAACGCCAGATAATATCGGAAGAAAAGAGCTTCTTGGTTTCAATGAAAATGATGTTGCAAAACTGAAAAAATGGTCTGAAATAAAGACTGTTTATCCGTTTTCAGCCAATGAATTTAAAGCTTCTGCGAATGGCGGGGATTTTATTCCTTTTTATACAGATCTTTATTTTGAAGGTCTGGATTTAAAAGCGATTGATGTTCCGTTGACAGATGATGAATTTCAGGTGAAAGGAGACGTAATTCCGATTATTATTTCAAGGGAATATCTGAATCTTTATAATTATGGATTTGCTTTAAATCAAGGGCTTCCACAAATTTCAGAAGATTTTGCCAAGAAAATTGAGATCAACATTAATATTGTTGTCAACAAACAAAATAAGACGTACAAAGGAAGAATGGTTGGGCTTTCAGACCGAATCCATTCTGTTTTGATACCGAAAAAATTTCTTGATTCTTTGAATTTGGCAGAAAAACCTCAACTAGCAAATCAACCTAAAATCTATAACAGAGTTTTGGTTCAGGTAAAAGATTCCGGAGATGAAGGTTTGATTTCAAAAATGAAAGAAAACAATTATGAATCTAATCAGGAAAGCTTGCGCTCAGCCAAGATAAAGTCTAAACTTTTCCTTGTGCTAAAAGCGATTGCCGTATTAGGTATTTTCATTTTTGCATTATGCCTTTACATTATTGTAAGCTTTATTAAGATTCAATTTTTAGAAAAGCAGGAAGAAGTTTCTATTAAAAATAGCTTGGGTTATTCTCCGAAAAAAATGGTGAGTAATATCAGCAGACGTTTCAGTATTCATTTAATGATCGTCTTAGCTTTAAGTTTAATTTTAATAGCTGCCGGACAGTATTTTCTCGCAAAATCCAGTGTATCGAACGGATTGTTATCAATCTATATTAATCCTTGGCTCTGGACAGCGATTATCATTATCCCAATTTTGGTTTATTTCTTTGTGAAAGAACTGATTTACCGATGGTTGCTCCGATCATGGAAAATATAAAATAAACAAATGGCTATCAAAAATTGATAGCCATTTTTCTTTATTGTAAATGAATCAAACTGAGAAAAATACCGTCAATTACTTTTGTCATTCTCTTTAAATCCAGTGTTGCTAACGTGTCTGTTGGTTGATGATAATTTTTATTTCTGAAAAAAGAAGTATCGGTAATCATCATCGCGGAATATCCAAATTTCCAGTAATTCAAATGATCAGAATAATCGGTTCCTTTAATAAATTGTGGAGCTGTAAAGGTTTCTGTTTTAACCTGATTGGCTTCAACAAAATGATCACTAAAATTGTTTACAAATTCTCCGCCTCCGAACTTTTTAGCTAACGTAATATAATCTCCTTTATTTCCATAATACCATGAAAGGATTCCCAAAGGATAGTCCTGTGAATTTTCTTCGTCTTTAAAATATCCTATCATTTCTACGCTTGCCATTCCGTACACATCAATATTGTTGTCTTTCAGATATTTTGCATGAATGTAGCTGCCCATATTTTCAGTTCTGAAATACGGAGGTTCTTCTAAAGTATAAGCAACCAAATCTATTCTGTAATTGAGCTTTTGCCCTTTAAGCATTCTTGCCAATTCTAATAAGCCCGTAACTCCTGTTGCATTATCATCCGCTCCCTGTTGATCTCCGCAGACATCATAATGAGCCCCAATAATGATTCTTTTTTTATTCTCTGTCCCGAAAGAGCAGATCACATTTTTATATGTTTCTTCTCCAACTTGATATTCTTGGAGGCTTGTACTGTCGCTGTATTTATTGAAGTTTTGATGAATATATTCTGCAATTGTATTTAGTTGATCAAGGTTTTTATAGTTTCGAAATCGGGGCGTTTGAGTAAGTGCTATTAAATGTTCTTTGACTAAATTACGATCAGCCGGAACAGGCGATTTTTCCGCTGCTTGAGGTCCTTTAAAAGAATTAAAGAGTATTATTCCTATAAAAAATAAACCCACGAAAAGAAGGATGTTTCTTTTCGTGGATTTTACTATGTTTTTGAAATTCATTACAAATTATTTTGAATGTCCACTTTTAATAATTACTCTGTTAACACTCTTGAAAATTTAACCACAAAAGGCGCAAAAGCTATTTGTATGGCTAAAACTGTTTTAATTGTTAGAAAACAAAAGCTATCAAAATAATAAAAATCAAAGATTTTTTAAAACTAATGTGGTCTTATTTTCGGCTTATTACTTAAATACTAATATATTAATCTTTTTCTCCTTTTGTGGTAAAAAGAAAAAGTTTAATCCTATTTTTCAATTATATCAAATTGTGGATAGTCATAAAATTTATTTATTCGCCTAAAAACTTCTTCAAAATGTCTACTGCACATTTTGGAAGATTAGTTCCAGGACCGAAAATGAAATCTGCGCCGTTAGCATACAAGAACTCATAATCCTGTTGCGGGATTACGCCCCCAACAACAATTGTAACGTCATCAGCTCCTAGCTTTTTCAATTCTTCCACCACTTGCGGAACCAACGTTTTATGGCCAGCCGCGAGAGAAGATACTCCTAAAATATGAATATCATTTTCCACCGCCTGTTTTGCCACCTCTTCCGGAGTCTGGAATAACGGGGCTACATCTACGTCAAATCCCATGTCAGCAAATGCTGTTGCAACAACTTTTGCGCCTCGGTCGTGACCATCCTGCCCCATTTTAGCCACCATAATTCTCGGGCGACGTCCTTCTTCTTCTTCAAACTTTTGAGTGAGCGCAAGGGCTTGTCCGAAATATTCATTTTTTCCTGCATTCATGGCATATACTCCAGAAATTGTTCTAATATTTGCCTTATATCTTCCGAAGCTTTCTTCCATGGCATCGCTCATTTCTCCCAAGGTTACCCTTCTGCGAGCTGCTTCGATACACAATGCCAATAAATTTCCTTTTCCTGTTTTTGCTGATTCTCTGATTTCATTTAAAATCTGCTCAACAGCTTCAGTATTTCGATTTGCTTTTATTGACTCTAATCTTTCGAGCTGCTTTCTACGAACTTCGGTATTATCGATATCCAAGATTTCTATTGGCGTCTGTTTTAATGAAGATCTAAATGAATTTACGCCGATGATAAATTCTTCTCCACTATCAATTTTAGCTTGCTTTTTTGCTGCGGCTTCTTCAATTCTCATTTTTGGAATTCCAGCTTCAATAGCTTTTGTCATTCCGCCCTCTTTCTCAACCTCATCGATGTATTTCATCGCTTCTTCGATCATCTGCTGCGTAAGACTTTCCACTAAATTACTTCCACCCATTGGATCTACTACATCACAAATTCCACTTTCCTGCTGAAGAATGATTTGTGTATTTCTTGCAATTTTAGCTGAATAATCTGTTGGAAGAGCAATCGCTTCATCCAAAGCATTCGTGTGTAAAGATTGGGTTCCGCCCAATGCTGAAGACAATGCTTCAATCGCCGTTCTTGTGATATTATTAAAAGGTTCCTGTTCCGTTAAAGACCAACCAGAAGTTTGCGAGTGTGTTCTTAATGCTAACGATTTTGGATTTTGAGGATTAAATTGCTTCAACAGTTCTGCCCAAATATATCTTGCGGCGCGCATTTTAGCAATTTCCATGAAGTGATTCATCCCGATTGCCCAGAAAAAAGATAGTCTTGGTGCGAAATCATCTACATTCATTCCTGCTTTTATTCCCGTTCTTACATATTCCAATCCATCTGCTAACGTATAAGCCATCTCCAAAACCGGAGTTGCTCCCGCTTCCTGCATATGATAGCCTGAAATAGAAATTGAGTTGAATTTAGGAATGTTTTGTGCTGTATATTCAAAAATATCAGCAATAATTTTCATGGAAGGTGAAGGTGGATAAATGTAGGTATTTCTTACCATGAATTCCTTCAAAATATCATTCTGAATGGTTCCTGAAAGAAGTTCCTGCTTTACACCCTGTTCTTCTGCTGCAACGATATAGAAAGATAAAATCGGAAGTACCGCACCATTCATCGTCATGGAAACCGAGATCTGATCTAATGGAATTTCATTAAATAAGATTTTCATATCCTCAACAGAATCAATTGCAACACCTGCTTTTCCAACATCACCAACCACTCTTGCGTGATCTGAATCATATCCTCTGTGCGTTGCCAAATCAAAAGCTACCGAAAGTCCTTTTTGACCAGCCGCTAAGTTTCTTCTGTAAAATGCATTAGATTCTTCTGCTGTAGAAAAACCTGCATACTGACGAACCGTCCAAGGTTTTTGAACATACATCGTAGAATATGGACCTCTTAAATAAGGTGCAATTCCCGGAGAAGTCTGTGTTAAAGATTCATTTTTAACATCGTCTTTTGTATAAGATGATTTTAATTCTAATCCATCTTTTTCGAATGGATAGATTTCGGTTTGTTTTCCAGTTATATTAAATTGAGGAGTTTTGTTTTGAACTTCCCGTCTCATACTTTCAGATTTATTAGATGCCTAAAATTAAGCATTTTTGAAATAACAAATTACTATTGATAATCTTATGATTAAGTGAACTTTAAAATAAAGTTATGATCTATTACATTTTGTTCAAACTACTATCATTTGCCTATTACTCAGTATTTCAATTATTACCTCCTTATAAATTTTTAGTATTTTTGTCGATTCAAATTATTTTAAACTTTAATTAATAAAACCATGAAAAAATTATTATTTTCTGCGGCATTAGTTGTTGCTAATTTTGCTTTTGGACAGCTTACTCTTGAACATTCTTTTACAGAGGAACGGACTTTGACGTATTCAACTCCATCCGAAACATATTACGTTTCTAAAACGGTAGACAATAAGCTTAAAATTTATAATTCGAATTATACTCTTTATAAAACGGTGAACGTACCAATGCCGGCAAACTACAGCGTACTAAGTTTTGCGTCAGATAATCTAGATTATATTATCTCAAAAAACATTTTTAATACTGATAGTAAATTCGAATTTCTAATTGCTGTTTATAATTATAATAACAATAGTAATAGTTATGAAACAAAGCTTCTTTTAATTAATGAAGACGGAACTTTGCTTAAAGATTTCAATCCAAATCCTGCTTCTATAAGCTATGCAGAAAAATTTGAAATCTTCCATGATTCAGTATTGAATGTTAATAAGCTGGTTGTACACAATGAGTCTTATATTACTACTATTAATTATAATCCTATCCCTCAAACAGACGTTTATGCGCTACCGACATCTGTATTAACAACAAAAGAAATTCAAGCAGGAACTAAATTATCCGCATTTCCAATTCCAACAAATAAAATCTTAAACATTGTAAATCCCGGAAACAGCGCAAATAAAGTACAGGTTTACGATACAACGGGAAAGCTGGTTGTAGACAAATCTTTTTCAACATCTGAACATAAAATTTCAATTGATGTAGAAAGCCTTCCAAAGGGAATTTACATTTACAAAGTAGGAGAACTTAGTTCTAAGTTTACCAAAAACTAACTGTAAGCCTCATAAAAAAATCCGACTGAATATTCAGTCGGATTTATATTTTCAAAGGATTTAAAGAATTATTTTCCTAATTGCTTAATCCCCATCTCATACAAAGCAAAAGACATTTTATCTGCACTTTCGCCAATGATCTGTTCTGTAGATCTTCCTGCACCGTGACCTGCATTTTTTTCAATTCTTAATAAAACAGGGTTGTCACAGCTTTGTTTTTCCTGTAATTCTGCACCGAATTTAAATGAATGGGCAGGTACTACTCTGTCATCGTGATCACTAGTTGTCACCATTGTTGATGGATAGCAAACTTTTTTCACATTGTGTAAAGGCGAATATGATTTTAGATATTCAAACATCTCTTTACTATCTTCCGCTGTTCCGTAGTCATAAGACCAACCTGCGCCAGCAGTAAATTTATTATACCTCAACATATCCAATACACCAACCGCTGGAAATGCTACTCTTGCCAAATCAGGACGAATCGTCATCGTAGCTCCAACAAGTAATCCTCCGTTTGAACCTCCTGAAATAGCCATATATTCTTTAGAAGTATAGCCTTTGCTTTGTAAGTATTCTCCAGCAGCAATGAAATCATCAAAAACATTTTTCTTTTGAAGTTTTGTTCCTGCATCGTGCCATTTTTTTCCATATTCTCCACCTCCACGAATATTTGGAACGGCATAAACTCCTCCATTTTCCATCCAGATCGCATTAGAAACAGAAAAACCTGGCTGTAAACTTACATTGAAACCTCCGTACGCATAAAGAATTGTAGGATTTTTACCATTAAGTTTAGTTCCTTTTTTATAATTGATCATCATTGGAACCTTCGTTCCATCTTTTGAAGTATAGAAAACCTGCTCTGAAACATAATCTTCAGGATTAAATTTCACTTTTGGTTTTTGGTATACTTCTGATTTTCCGGAATCTGCATTGAATTTATAAATGGTTCCCGGAGTGATATAATTCCCGAATGAAAAATATAGTTCCTTCTCCGTTTCTTTTCCACCAAAGCCATTAACCGTTCCTTTTCCTGGAAGAGCAATTTCTCTTACTAACTTTCCAGTTTTATCATATTGTTTTACCTTATCAATGGCATCGATCATATAAATTGCAAAGAAATATCCACCAGCAGAAGAAACTCCTAATACGTTTTCAGTTTCAGGAATTACATTTTTCCAAGTTTCAGGAGTTGGATTTTTGATGGTTGTTTTTACCAATCGCATGTTGGGCGCATCTTTGTCGGTAGAAATAAAGATATCATCTCCCTCTGTGTCAACGATATTAGCATTGATGTCAAATCCTTTATTGATCTGAACAAAATCACCTCCTTTCTTAAGGTCTTTTATGTATAATTCGTTTCCGTTAGTCGCATTTGCAGCTGAAATAACCAAATACCTTTGGTCTTCCGTTACATGAGCTCCAAGATATCTTCTCGGCGTTTTTTCGCCTCCAAAGATTAATTTATCTTCAGACTGCTTTGTTCCTAATTTATGGAAATACACTTTATGCTTATCCGTCATTCCAGAAAGTACAGTTCCTTCCTTCGGTTTGTCATAGCTTGAATAAAAGAAACCTTCATCACCTAACCAAGAAATTCCACTGAATTTTACATCAACCAAAGTATCATCAATCTGCTTTTTTGTGATGGCATCAATGATAATAATTTTGTTCCAGTCGCTTCCTCCTTCTGAAATAGAATACCCTGCTAAGGTTCCTTTTTTATTGAATGATAACTGCGCCAAAGAAGTTGTTCCTTTCTCTGAAAATTTATTCGGATCTAAGAAAACTTCAGTTGCCTTGGTTTTATTATTTGTTCGGTAGTAAACTGACTGAGCCTGTAGACCATCATTTTTTGAATAATAAGTATAATCACCTTCTTTGAACGGTGCAGAAATTTTTTCATAATTCCATATTTCTTTCAATTGGCTCTTAATCTGATCTCTAAAAGGGATTTTTGAAAGATAGTTTTGAGTAAAATTTACCTCTTCATCAACCCATTTTTTGGTAGCTTCAGAATCGTTTTCCAAATCTCTGAAAGGGTCTGCTACAGCAGTTCCAAAATAAGTATCTGTCTGATTACCTTTTAATGCTTTAGGATAATTCATTTTTTGAGAATAAAATGTTGCTGAAAACAAAACTCCAGCTGTTAATAAGATAGGTTTAAAATTCATATTGAACGATTTTACCAAAAATACGCAAAGTATTGGAAATAAAAAAAATGGATATGAGGCATCTTTACATCGCCTATAATTAACTATAAAAACAATTTTTATACATGAATGATTACCACCTAAAGCCAAAGTAACCTAAAAAATACTGAAATAGTCAGTATTTAAATTTTCCCATGCAACACATAGTACTGCAGCACTTACCTTTTATTGATTTCACATATATAAATACCACACATAAATAATAACCAAAAGATTTTTCTATTATTTCACCGCAAAATGAATTTCGTCTTGTTTTTTTTATTATTTTCGAAAAAAACTAGAACACATTTTTAATAACTATGAAAAACAACACCTATTTTGGTAGGCAGCACATCTTTAGATGGCTACTACTATGTTGGCTTTTAGTCCCATGGGCACTACAAGCACAAGCTCGAATTACATGGACCTCTCAGGTCGGATGCCAGGAATTTCGTGGCGACAAAGAAGATCAAGTGCCCGACAATGGAGTGGCTTTTTCTTATATCAATTCATCCCAATGCCTCCGCGTTTGTGAAAAAAGCACTATAACCTATACAGTTACAGGGCAAAATATTGCTAACGTAATATGGTCCTCTTCAGGAGGAACTGTATCTTCTGGACTTGGAAGCCCTGTTGCAGCTGTCACTTGGGGAGTTGCGGGTAGTGGTTCTTTACAAGCTTCAATTACCTATAACGACGGAACTATAGAAGTTCAGACAATCTGCATTGAAAAGATTAATAAGCCGATTGCCGATTTCAAAATAATGAACATAGATTATAGGGTATGTAAAAATACAGCAATCTATTTTGATAACCTTTCTCAGCAGAACGGTGGATCAGACATTGTTAATTATTTCTGGGAATTTGGGGATGGAACAACATCCACAGCTTTTGAACCCTCTCATACCTATACAGATCCTGGGGTACATACCGTTCGCTTAACTGTAACTAATAAGTGCGGTTGTCAGGATGTTTATAAAAGAGATGTGGAAGTATTAAAAGCACCCCCTGTACAGATTAGCTGTGCATCCGTAGTATGTGAAGGCAGTACTGAAAAATACAGCGTACAGGATGGATGTAAAGAAGGAAAATGGGACGTTATCGGTGGAACAATTATAAATATCAACGGTAATGAAATCGAAGTAAAATGGGATCAGGTAGATCCTCTTGATGGCTTTGGTTATGTAAAGTATTTATCTCAATGTGCATGCCCTGAGTGGACAACCATTAAAATTCCGGTAATTTTAAAGAATGCCAAAGTTAAGGGACAATCAGTAGTGTGTGCAAATAAGCAATACACCTATTCAATTCCTCAATGGCCAACTACAACTGTTAATTGGAATGTAACTGGCCCTTCAGGAAGTCAATTGAATTATACTCAGCAGAGAAACGAAGTTATTTTCTCAGCATCTCAGGCAGGTACTTATACTCTTACTGCAAGTTACTTCAATACCCTATTAGGATGTAAAGGACAAGCTACTATTAGCATTATAGTAGAACAACCGGTAGTAATTAGCGGATCACCAGACGAAATCTGTGTAGGAACTACTCAGACATTTACAGCTACACCTAACGTACCTGTCATATGGAAAGTAACAGCAGGTGGCTCTACATATACATCATCACCAATAACGGGACCTTTTAACTATACCTTTGCAACATTTGGTACCTATACTGTTACAGCAACTAAACAAGGAGGAGGTTGCGAGAGCAATGCAAGAGTTATAAAGGTATCTCCTATTCCACAGCCCCCTACAGGATTTCCTTTAGGAGAAAAAAGAGTATGCCCTGGAAAGCCATATGTGTACACTATTACTCCAGTAGATCCAGGAATGATTCCAGTATGGGAGGTTGGAAATGGGGTCATTCAAGGAAGTAATACAGGAACTTCAGTTACTGTTATATTCAACTCTAATGCCTCAGGCATATCAGTACGTAACAGAGCAGAAAATTCAACAGCAGGTTGTCTCTCATCTCCAGTTTCATTGATTGTAACGCCAATAGATCTTAATACAATTACAATCAATCCTAAACCTGGACCTTTCTGTCCGAGTAGTACACAAACTTTCAGTGCTAATCTAGGTGGAATTATTCCTGACTTTATGGAATGGAGTTTTACAGATTCTAACTTTGGAAGTGTTGTAGCAGGGCAAGGTACTTCTAATATTACTGTAAATTTCAATGAAATTTCTGGACCAAGCTTTACTAATCTGAGTTTAAGAGTAGTAAAGTGCGGAGTAACAAAAATTATAAACATGCAGGTGGCTTTACTTACGCTTCCTACTGTTAGCTTCACAAATATTGGAGGAGTTTGTTTAGGTTCAAATCTTTCTTTCTCTGTGAATCAGGGAGTGATTACTTCAGCTACAAATGTTACTTTCACTTTTGCTAATGGATCAACGTATTCTACAACTTTCAATCCATCAGGAAATTATAGTTTCCCAAATAACAGCTATATTCAGAACAATACAGGAGGTAATATTTCTCAAACAGTTGTGGTAAGCTATAGCGGAACTAACGGATGTAATTACAAACCTACAGCATCAGCAAGCTTTACTATATTCCCTGAAACAATTATTACAGTTTCTCCAGTATATAATATCGCTGTTTGTGATCCGACTACTATGCCCCCGTATACTCTTACAGCTAATAGTTCTACCGGGCTTACCAACACTACTGGTTGGCAATGGTACCAAAATGGTTCACAAATACCGGGAGCTATTACTAATAGTTATACTATTTCAGGAGCTACTGCTTTAGGAACTTATAAAGTAAAAGCAACAGACCAGAATGGTTGTGTTGTTTATTCACAGGATATCAAAGTAATACAGTCTTGCCCTACAGGTAATAACTGTACAGCAAATCCTCAAATCAGCTTTATTCCGAAATGGACAGGTTGTAATACAATTTCAGTAACAGGGTTAAGTTACCTTGGAACTCCGGATGAGATTCAATGGCTATCTGATAATGTTCTTACTTTAGCTTCTGGTCAGGGAACTGCTACCCCAACCTACCAAACAACTCTTGCAGGGGCACATATTGTCTTTGTAAAATTAAGATATGGTACATGTTGGTATAGCCAAGGAATAGAAGTAAGAAAGAATTATGAACCGAAGTTTAATGTTAGTCAGGTATGTAATGGAAATGGATACAATGTTACTCTTTTCAACACATCTACTATATTTGACATCAACGGATCATCAATTTCATACACATTTAGTGGAGGTGGACAGCCTAATCAATCAGGACAAACGGCTACCTATAACAATTTGGCGCCAGGTACTTATACCTTTACAATGACAATGTCTGCACCAGGAAAACCAACGTGTACTACTACGCAGACTATTACATTGGCAGCGATTCCGAATTTAAACTTTTCATTACCGGCTTCAGCATGTGTAGGAGAAGTGATTAATCTTTCTCCTATAGGATATAATCCGGCCAATAGGTATACTTGGTATTTTTCTACCGCTTCTATAGTTGCTTCAGGGCCTACTACAGCGGTTACGATTAATACAGTTGGAAATACATTTGTAAAATTAAAAGTTGAGACTCCTCAAGGATGTTTTTATTATTCACTTGATATACCTATTTCTATAAAATCAGCAATTTTTGACGGAAATATCATTCCTCTTAATGCTGTTGGCTGTGTTGGAAGTGGTCCTACTATTACTTATATTGGTACATCAGGAACACCTTCTCAATATATCTGGATGAATGGTTCGCAACCTGTAGCAGGAGCTCCTAACTCTATTACATTTACACCTACTCAATCAGGAAGCTATTGGCCGGTATTGGTATCTGCAGATGGCTGTAAAACAAGTATTATGAGTACCAAAGCAGCAGCAGTAACACTGAAAAATGCTCCATATGTAAACATATCAGGCAGAGCTAATATCTGTGCAGGATCATCAGCGGTACTTACGGGTATTATAACAGATAATACACTGGAATATCAATGGAAACTTGCTGGGTCACCATTGGCATTATGGGCTCCGGCACCATCTTCAGGGCCTATTACTTTAACTACAGCATCCTTAACAGCAGGTACATATGTATTTACTCTTGAGGTAAGAACACCTGGAACTTCAGGATGTACAAGTTCTAAAAACTTTACTGTTACGGTAAGTAATCCTCCATCACCAGTTACAGTGACATATACTAAACAGAACTGTCAGCCTTATGAAGTTAAATTAACAGCATCAGGTCCGTCTACAGGAGATTATAACTGGAGTAACGGAATGACAGGTCAGTCTATTGTTGTGAATGAAGGCGGGGCTTATCAGGTAATCTATACTGCACCAAGCGGTTGTAAAGTCGTTGGTAATGTACAGGTACCTTTAAGTCTTGAAAGTTTAATGTGGGTATTCCCTACAGGTTGCTATGACGAATGTCTTAGAAAAAATTATATAGTAGGACCTAAAGGAATATTCGATCATCATGAATGGCAGCTTTTCGGAACCAATATCCAAAGCGCAAACAATAATTATATTGCCCCGCTGTATATTGGTGCATTAGGAACATACCAATTACAGATTGATCATTTTGGATGTCAATATACTTCCGGAACAATGAACTACTTCCCAGGTAAAGAATGTGGAATTGAGACAGATTGTAAATTGGAAGATAAAATTACCAGCATAAAATGGGATGGTGATCATTATAATGTTCACGGTGAAATTTACAACGCAGGAAGTCAACCGATAAGCCTTACCGTTTCTAGCATTCAGGGATTAGGAAGTTATATTCCATCTATCATTACCATTCCGGCAGGAGGAGTATATGATATGAATGCTAATCCATTGGCGTTCTATCCAAATGCAAACTTCCAAGGTGTTGATGAGGTATTATTCTCTAATGAAACTTGTAAGTTTATTACTAAAATAGAGGATCCTAATTGGTTGAGTAGTAAAAAAGCAAAAAGAGAAGTGAGCATAACTTCAATTTCTTCTCTGAAAATGATACCAAATCCTGCAAAGGAAAATGTGAAAATCTCGTATAATACGGGCGATGAAAAACTACAAGCAAAACAGGTAACGGTTTTTGATGCCATGGGCAATATCAAATTCCGAAAAGAACTGAAAGCGGCTTCCGGAGAGGTAGACGTGGAGATTTCAAACTGGCTGCAAGGTGTTTACATTGTTATCGTACAAACAGGAGATACATCATTACAAGGAAAGCTAATTAAAAATTAGTAACCTATAAGACAGTGTTCTCTTCGGAGAGCACTGTTTTTTTATAGTATGTGATAACTAAATGAATTTTTATGATACAATTAAAAAACAAGCTGTGGGGATTGCTTTTGATGTTACCTATAGTATCTTTTAGCCAGACTTACCAATGGCAATGGGCAAAACAGGCAGGCGGACTAACCGGATCAGCAGATCCTGGGTTTTCTTATCCATTTGATGAATCCATACGGGATATTGCGGTAGATAATAACAATAACACCTATTATTTGGCAACTATGCGAGAGCAGGGGCAAAATCTGAATGGAGTAACGGTAACCAATTATGGGCTTAGTGATCTTTTCCTTTTTTCTACCGATTGTCAGGGAAACTTAAGATGGTCACGGGCAATAGGAGGCTCAGGAAATGGGGAAAATGCGTGGCACATTGAGCTGGATAATAATGGTGGACTTTATATAATGGCCACCCTTTACAGCGCAGCAGATACGAATGACCCTAGTTCCATTCCTATACATTTTGATGATACACATACCATACCTCCCTATACATTCGTAGATTTAAATACTGTAGATCCCGGGTATAAATCTGCTTATTTATTAAAATATAAAACCTCTGATGGTACTTTGGACTGGAAGAAGTCTTTACAGGGAAATGTTAATTATCTTACTAGACTCTGTGATGTTCAAATGATGTATATGGATTCTTCCAAAAACATCCATGCTATTATAGGTTTAAGCGCGGGAACTCATTTGGATGATTTAATTACTGTACCTTCTACATTTACATCATCATTTCAATATTACTTAGTGAAGTTCAATTATAATGGTGTTAATATCATGACCCCATCCACTCCGATACTTCTTCCTATTACAGGAGGCTTAAATGCAGGTAAGATAGACGGGAAAGTAAATATGGTTTATGATGAATCCTTGAACCGCTATTATCTGGCAGGTAAAAGAATGTTTCCAGGCAACACTAGTTTGGAAGATTTTTCGTACGGTAATGTTCCGTTTACAAAAGATGCTTATCTATTAGCTTTTGATGGCAGTAATGGAACAGAATTATGGAGAAAGGAACTTAATAGTAATACCCCTCAAGGCTCTATGGACGATGAAATTCATTCTATAATAAAAGATCCGGTATCTTCAGATATTTATATTTCCGGACGTTACTTTGGGCAAGGTCCTACAATTACTTTCGGAAGCTACACCTTTCCTCCATCTTCTTATCAGGGGCAAACCCCTTTCGTAATGAAACTCAATGCAGATGGAGCAGTGCAGTGGACCAAAATGGCAGACGGAATAACAAGTTCTAATGGATATCCTTTTGTAAAAGGGAAAATTGCTCTTAACGGAAACGAAGTAGCCTTCGCCAAGGGAAGCTGGAATGACGTTTGGGGAAGCTATTCAATGGTACGTGCTAATGGAGACTTGGCTGATCCTTTGCTGGTTCGTCTGAACAAAAATACAGGAACAGTAATAGCTGCAGAAGACATTCAGAGTAATTTTCAAGTTCAAGATGAATTTACTGCAATTGCTGTAGATAAAGATGGTAATTATATCTTAGGAGGTCTTTTTCA
Organism: Chryseobacterium polytrichastri; assembly: GCF_900142445.1. Classification (GTDB taxonomy): domain Bacteria; phylum Bacteroidota; class Bacteroidia; order Flavobacteriales; family Weeksellaceae; genus Chryseobacterium; species Chryseobacterium polytrichastri. The sequence continues at coordinate 118,627 of NZ_FRAV01000013.1, forward strand.
TAATCAGCTGTTTACATCTCCCAATGATGGCGTAAATACGATGACAGTCAATGTAGCGGGAGGAAAATCTCAATCTTTCTTCACCAAATATGCTAAATCAGCTTGTAGTGCACTTTCTGTAGAAGAAACAGCTGCTCAAGCCGGAATACAAGTATATCAAAATCCGGTACAGGATATTCTCAATATTAAAAGTAAAGAACCTTTAGTATCTTATGAGCTTTACGGAGCTACAGGACAATTAGTAAAACAAGGAAATTTTACTTTAACACAAGAACAGTTGGTAGTATCTTCTCTTCAAACAGGAATCTACTATATCAAACTTAAAACTAAATCTTCTACCGTAACTGAGAAATTTATTAAAAAGTAAATTACAAATTCTGATTAAGAATTAAAAAGCAGTGTTTCGTAAAGAGAACACTGCTTTTTTATGAGATGAAATACTAAATATTAAATTTTAAGTATTCTAAGAAATATTATTTTGGTTCAAAACTCTCAAAATAGAAATCAGTTAATTTCGAAACAATATCGTCAGGACTACCATTCCAATAGTAGATTTTTCCACCTTCTGATAATTGATATAAGCTAAATTCCTGTTCTGTTGTTACCGTTTTATCAGCATTTTTAAACTCTTCTGTAATCTGAATTAAATATTTTTTCAAATCCTCAGACTTTACTCTTTTCGGATTAGTGATTGGCATATCAGATAACTTAGAAGGTACTTTAAAACTAACAGAATAGTTGATTAAAGCTATTTTTTGGTCTTTTACATATTCATTCTCAATCATTTTCACATTGGTTATTGATAACTTTCCGTTTTTGAAATTATCTGTCATGATCTTGAAATAATCTTCGGCTTCTTTTCTGCAATCATTGGCCGTATTCTTATGAAAAGTAGATAAAAAACTGTCAACTCCTGCTTTCAATGTTTCATCTGCCGTTTCTTTTAGATTAATTTCATACGCATTCTTTCCTTCTACGGTTGGCTTCAAATACTCATTAAGCTTCGCAAGAACTGCTTGGTCATACTTCACGAAAGTATCAAAGTAAAATCCAAAAACATCACTTGGTTTTTTAACTTCTTGGGCATTAAAATTTTGGGCAAACAAGGCCAACATTAAAAATAAAATGATCTTGTAATTTTTCATAACTTATTTCGTTTTTGGATGGTGTAAATTAATGATTTGTCTGGTCCTAAAAATGCGATACAGATTATAGGTCAAAAATAGATAATTAAACCAAAGCAAAAACATTTTTGCTTTGGTTTTTTGTTTTGTATGTTTTCATTTTCAATTCAGACTGGTTGTGCATTTGGTTTGGCGTAAGATAATGATTCGAAAAATGTGG
>NZ_FRAV01000076.1 GCF_900142445.1 Chryseobacterium polytrichastri
CCTTGCTCCATTTATTGAAATAATAGTAGATACTTTGCCAGCTTACTTTCTCGTTGAAAAAATATTCTTTAAGGCTTAATTCTCTCCATTGACAATCTGTTTTTAAACGTTTTATGATCAATAGAAATACACTCAATACATTTAATCGGCTGGGAAATCCTCTTTTTCCTCTACTCAGGTATGGGATTATCCACTTTTCTATTTTATCTTTGTATGATAGTTCCAGAATCTTAGGTTTTTGTTTAGCGACACTAATTTCCTTTTTTTCTCGGAACTTTTTTTATTTAAATAAGTTTAAACAGGTTTATAATCTGGAATCTTATTTTTATCATAATAGTATTTATCCACTAAGAAAGTATAGAACTGGGAATCCTATAGTCATTAATTATTAGTAATTTGGTTTTTATACCTGTTAAGAAAAGCTCAAGAATAAAATCGATCGTCTCTTTCATATAAATACTTTTTCTAAATACAACAGGTTTAGGTCTATTTTTTTGCTTAAAGAAGATGAAGGAGAATACAGTATAAAATGCTTGGAATAAATCCTACTGAAAAAGCCTATTTCATTTTAATAAATGATCAGAGTCCATGATTTTCTCTTTATACATTTTTCTAATCGTGTTTTCATCAGTTCCTATAAAACTGCATATACCAATTATAGGAATCTCTAACTCAATAGCCATTAAGTATTCCTTCCTATTTACATTAGACTTCGTTTTATTCTAAACAATCTCACAATGAATGTTTTATGATAAAACTTTCTCTAATATATTTTCGTTTGAATACTTAATCTGATCAGATTACCTATATTTATATCCGTTGTGCATTTTAAATAATACTTACTTTTAAGTTATTAATATTTCTATTGAAGTAAACTTTGTTGATAAATTGTACAACGGTTAAAGCTGTTATTTTAGCTAGTAATTTAGTTTTAAACCCTTCAAAACTCTTTGCATAATTGCGTCTAATCATAAATTGGTCGCAAAGTTGTGAGAAAAGAGTCTCAATTCTTTTGCGTTGTTTTTTGAAAAGATAAAACTGTGGTTCATAGTCTTTTTGATTTACTCTTTAAGGAGTTCCAGTTCAATTTGTAGCAGTAATCTTAATTGAGAATTATTTCTTTTCAACATCGGTTGATTAAAATATCTGCACATTTTTTTTCGAAAATAGTATAACAAAACATTGGGAAAACACACGGTATTGAATATGACAATTTTTTTCTCATTAATTCAATAATTAAAAATCACTTTAATGAGAAAAATTAATTATATTTGTTACTACAAATCAATTTATATTCATATTTATTAAGTTCCCCCTTCTTTAAATTATCTTTAAGAATTATCTCGAATGATGAGAAAAGAGGGCTTCCCAGAGAGTAAGAAGGGGGTGTTTTTTTATTTAGCCACATTACTCATTTAACTGAATGATTTTTTCACATTGAAACTACATATCTACTAAGCTCGAAATGAATTACAAATTTAGAATTCATTAAACTGTTCTGATTTTGATACTCTTTTATATATTAAATCCCGTTGTGCATTTTGATAATTTTAGTTCAAAAATGATCATTTAGAGTTTTTTTTGATTACTTGCATCTATTTATTGTTATTATTTTGATTTATAAAATCTATTTTATATGCTTCTTTACCCCCCCCCCTTTTTTTTCATAAAGAAATATTTTAAAAAGTGAGATTTTAATTCAAAATGCACAACAGGTTTTAGTAATAATTTTATAGCAGATAATTTGACCATGTTTTCAGAGGATTCCATTAGTAGTTCATAATTTCTGCATAATCTTCTATCATTATCAAACCATGAAAAAGTTCTCTCTATAATCCATCGTTTATGAATTGGTTCAAACTCTTTTTCTTTTTAATCATTATGCACAACGGGTATGGATATATATGATTGTGAGGAAAAAGTTGAAACAGGTTTTCGATTGGTGATCATCAAAAATGAAAAAAAAGACTAGGAATTTTGATTTATAACTAATGAATTTAAACTTTCTGCCATGGAGATTGCATATTGAGGCGTTTTTCAGGTTATTAAGCAGGAACTTAATTTAGGTCATCTCGTTTCAGTGAATAAAAATGGGATCGTGGTAGTGGTTTATATGACAATGATCGCTTAAATATTATTGTTGATTTACAAAAAAGCAAATAATTTAGGCTACAAAAGAACTAAAGACAAATAGTATTGGAGCTCAGAGATATGATTACTGCTATCTTAATCATATCTGCTCGGGAGATGCTGATAAAGTTTTTAAAAGTTTAGACAGGTTTATAATGAGGATTGGAATAAAGATACATTCTTTTCTAAAATTATATTGTTAGGAAGAATTTTTATCTTTAATGGCTTTGGGAGTTCTAACCCGCCACATAATTTAAGTACACTAATTTCTGATAAAGCAACAAGACAACTTAAAAAAGCATGTGGTATATATTGGGAAGACATTTCTGGATTTCCTTTAGGAAGTATTTTCGCGAAAAAACATGATAAAAATATACAGAACGATCTAAATATTAGATTTTAATGAAACTAAAGATTAAAAATATTCTATTGTATCCACTGGATGATGCGCTAGATCCAAAAATAATTAAGTTTGATGAAGACAAAATAAATGTAATTACAGGATATAGCCAGCGAGGTAAATCTGCAATCATATCTATTATCGATTACTGTCTGGGTAGCAGTGAATGTGATATCCCTGTGGGAACAATAAGGGAGAAGGTTGACAAATTTGCAATCTATGTTATGCTGGGTAGTCAGTCTATTTTTTTAGCCAGAGATTGTCCAGGGAATGACAATAAGGTTTCTGATGTCATGTATATGTATGAAGTTCAAGGCAAAGGTGATAACCCATCTTTAAATACTAATGAGTGGATTAAAGATGCTGGGAAATATAAAACAAATAGAGAAAAGGTAAAGAACTTTCTTAGTGTGAAAGCTGGCTTTGAGAATATTTCGATAAACGATGAACCTCAAAAAGAAGAATCTCCTGCCAATTTCCGTTTATGTTTCAGCCGCAAAATATTATTGCCAATCCCACCACGATATTTTATAAGACAGATACTTTTGAGCATCAACGTCGTTTAAAAACTTTATTTCCATTAGTTTTGGGATACAAATCATATGAAATGTTAAATCTTGAAAGTGAGATTTATGTATTAGAACGTGAAGAAAAGGATAGATCAAAAAAATTGGATGATTTACGTTTGCAATATCAAAATTGGCAATCAGATATTTATGAATATTATTCCAAGGCGATAAATCTTGGGCTGTCAAATGCTGATATTAGTATAGAAAGAGGAAGTTAATCTGATAAAAGATGAACTTAAGAAAGTAATTTCCGATGTCAAAAATAACAGGTTTTTTAAAGAAGGATCAGCGTTAAGGTATTCGGATAAGCTGGAAGAGTTGGATAATGATCGAATCCTGTTTACAAGAGAGTTGGATGAACTTAGGGTTGGATTGCAAAAAATTCAGCAGTTCGACCGTTCAAAGGGCGAGTATATTGCTAATGTATCTCTTGAACTTGATAAGCGGTTAAAACCTGTAGATTGGTTGCTTCAACAGAAAGGAACTAATGTCTGTCCATTTTGTGACTCCGTTTCTGAAAAAGCAATAGATACGCTTTTAAACCTGCAAAATGAAAGACAAAAAAATCTTAAAGTTTTGGAAGCTTCTAGGTCAGACAGTTTTAGTTTTGAGAAGGAAAAAGGTGATTATAAAGAAAAGATTAAGGCAAAAGAACGAGATATTATTAAAATAGATGCCAATATCCAAATTCTTAGAAACGAGGATCACAAAAATTATAAAAAATTTCAAGATATATTCGAGTTCAGTGGAAAGATTGAGCATGTGCTTGATAACTTAGAAAAAATTTCCCCATCAGCAAACTTAGCTACAGAGCTTGAAGAACTTGCTACAAAACTAGCTCGTAAAAGGAAAACGTTGAAGGATTTAAAAGAAAAATTTGATAAAGAGTACTGTTTTAAAAAAGTGTCAGACGCGATTGCAAATTATGTAAAAATTCTACCTATTGAAAATAGAGCCCAAAGGAGAGTGTTGTTAGACCCCGATGTAAGCGTTGGAATACGAATTGAAGATACCAGAACAAAAAGCATAAATTTTTTATATAAACTGGGCAGCGGGGCAAACCATATGTGTTTTCATTTGGCAACGATGCTTGGATTGTATGAGTATTTCCTTAATCTTCCTAGCTCTGGTAAAAAAAAATATATTCCTTCTTTATTGGTGCTTGACCAACCCAGTCAGGTATACTTCCCTGAAGATTTTAAAGATTTGGGAAAAGATAATATAGATATTGATAAAAAGGAAAAAATATCAGAGGATATCCAGAATACTTCATTAATATTTGAAGCCTGCAGTAGATTCATGGAAAGAAGTGATTTCCAAACTCAGATCATAATACTGGAACATGCTTCAAAATCCACGTGGGGAGATGCCCCAAATATAAATTTAGTTGAGGCGTGGAGAGGTACATTTAAAGAACCCGACAGCTTTAATGCACTTATTCCAAGGTCATGGTTTGGATAGCTACAGTAAGAGAAATATTCTTTATTGAGAATATGGGTGAGATAATAGATTTATATTGTTTAATTTTTTAAATAAAAAGTAGTAAATTTATAACTAGAAATTAAAGAGTACTTTGATTTAAGTTGTAAGAATTTTGCAGAAATAGTATATTTTATTATCTAAAATCCGTTCTATCAAAACTGTGGTATCATGGCTTTTTTAGATTGTAGAAAATAAAAATAGCATAAACAGAGCATTTATAAGAGGGATATAAGTCCCTCACTCTCCAAATAAAAAGCGATTGAAATAATAGAGTTTCTAATCAGACTTTCAATAGACGTTGTGGCAATATCATGGCATCAATAATTTTGAAGGGCAAAAATGGAGTACTGAAGTGGTTTTAGATGGTAAGTTCGAATCCCTCTCTCTCCGCAAGTTGAGAAACTAAAATAAGCTAAAACGCTGTGAACATCAATGTTTACAGCGTTTTTTGTTTTAGCGCTAGTATCAAAAAAATCAAAATAGGGATCAGTTCCAAAAGTTGGGGACTACGCAAAAAGTTGGATCAGTTCCAAAACTTGGGGACTACGCAAAAAGTTTAGATAATCTAAAAAGGAAAAACGATTTATCTCGCACGCCTCTAAGTTGTAATCTGAA
>NZ_FRAV01000077.1:0-2767 GCF_900142445.1 Chryseobacterium polytrichastri
TAGGCAATAAATCTACGGGTAATTAGTACTACTCGGCTATGCTGTTACCAACTTTACACCTGTAGCCTATCAACGTCGTCATCTCCAACGACCCTTAAAAGATGTCTCATCTTGAGGCGAGTTTCGCACTTATATGCTTTCAGTGCTTATCTCTTCCAAACGTAGCTACTCAGCGGTGCTCCTGGCGGAACAACTGATACACCAGAGGTTTGTTCAATTCGGTCCTCTCGTACTAGAATCAAGCCCTCTCAAACATCTAACGCCCGCAATAGATAGAGACCGAACTGTCTCACGACGTTCTGAACCCAGCTCGCGTGCCACTTTAATGGGCGAACAGCCCAACCCTTGGGACCTTCTCCAGCCCCAGGATGTGACGAGCCGACATCGAGGTGCCGAACCTCCCCGTCGATATGAGCTCTTGGGGGAGACTAGCCTGTTATCCCCGGAGTACCTTTTATCCTATGAGCGATGGCCCTTCCATACGGAACCACCGGATCACTATGTCCTGCTTTCGCACCTGATCGACTTGTAGGTCTCACAGTCAAGCACCCTTATGCCATTACACTCTACGCACGGTTACCAAGCGTGCTGAGGGTACCTTTGAAAGCCTCCGTTACTCTTTTGGAGGCGACCACCCCAGTCAAACTACCCACCACGCAATGTCCTTCTAAAAGAAGTTAGGCTCCAAGTAAGTAAAGGGTGGTATTTCAACGTTGACTCCACAAACACTAGCGTGCCTGCTTCAAAGTCTCCCACCTATCCTACACATTACTTACTCAAAGTCAATACGAAGTTATAGTAAAGGTTCACAGGGTCTTTTCGTCCCATTGCGGGTACTCGGCATCTTCACCGAGACTACAATTTCACAGAGCTCATGGTTGAGACAGTGCCCAGATCGTTACACCATTCGTGCAGGTCGGAACTTACCCGACAAGGAATTTCGCTACCTTAGGACCGTTATAGTTACGGCCGCCGTTTACTGGGGCTTCAGTCAAACGCTTCGCATTACTGCTAACGCCCTTCCTTAACCTTCCAGCACCGGGCAGGTGTCAGACCCTATACAGCATCTTTCGATTTAGCAGAGTCCTGTGTTTTTGATAAACAGTCGCCTGGGCCTTTTTACTGCGGCCACCATTGCTGGTGGCGTCTCTTCTCCCGAAGTTACGAGACTATTTTGCCTAGTTCCTTAACCATGATTCACTCTAGCACCTTAGGATTCTCTCCTCGACTACCTGTGTCGGTTTTGGTACGGGTTGCTTCACTTCGGCTTTTCTTGGAAGCACTTTCCTTACAACAACTTCGCCCGAAGGCTAGGTCTTGACTATTCCGTCAGTCTCCAGTAAGTACGGCACTCCGTCCCCTTTTTAGTGTGAGCAAGTATGGGAATATTAACCCATTGTCCATCCACTACCCCTTTCGGGTTCGCGTTAGGTCCCGACTAACCCTCAGCTGATTAGCATGGCTGAGGAAACCTTAGTCTTTCGGTGAGCGGGTTTCTCGCCCGCTTTATCGTTACTTATGCCTACATTTTCTTTTCTGTTCGCTCCACAATGGCTCACGCCACTGCTTCTGTGCAAACAGAATGCTCCCCTACCAGATACAACCCTAAGTTGTAAATCCATAGCTTCGGTACTCTATTTATGCCCGATTATTATCCATGCCGGACCGCTCGACTAGTGAGCTGTTACGCACTCTTTAAATGAATGGCTGCTTCCAAGCCAACATCCTAGCTGTCAATGCAGTCCAACCGCGTTGCTTCAACTTAATAGAGATTTGGGGACCTTAGCTGTTGGTCTGGGTTCTTTCCCTCTCGGACACGGACCTTAGCACCCGCGCCCTCACTGCCGTGGAACATTTATTAGCATTCGGAGTTTGTCAGGAATTGGTAGGATTTGACTCCCCCGCATCCAATCAGTAGCTCTACCTCTAATAAACTTATACACGACGCTGCACCTAAATGCATTTCGGGGAGTACGAGCTATCTCCCAGTTTGATTGGCCTTTCACCCCTACCCACAGGTCATCCGAAGACTTTTCAACGTCAACCGGTTCGGTCCTCCACTTTGTGTTACCAAAGCTTCAACCTGCCCATGGGTAGATCACAAGGTTTCGCGTCTAATACTACTAACTAAGCGCCCTATTCAGACTCGCTTTCGCTCCGGCTCCGGACCTGAAGTCCTTAACCTCGCTAGTAACATTAACTCGTAGGCTCATTATGCAAAAGGCACGCCGTCACCCAACATGTGGGCTCCGACCGCTTGTAGGCGTACGGTTTCAGGTTCTATTTCACCCTTCTATTCGAAGTGCTTTTCACCTTTCCTTCACAGTACTTGTTCACTATCGGTCTTTCAGGAGTATTTAGCCTTGGAGGATGGTCCCCCCATATTCAGACAGGATTTCACGTGTCCCGCCCTACTCATTTATCATCTAAATATACCTTTCAAATACGGGGCTATCACCCTCTATGGCTGTTCTTTCCAGAACATTCTTTTAAATATATAAAGACTTTTGGGCTAATCCGCGTTCGCTCGCCACTACTTACGGAATCTCTTCGATTTCTTTTCCTCCGGGTACTTAGATGTTTCAGTTCTCCGGGTTTGCTCTCCTTGCGGAGTGACATGTCTTCAACATGCCGGGTTGCCCCATTCGGACATCTGCGGATCAATTCGTGTGTGCCGATCCCCGCAGCTTTTCGCAGCTTACCGCGTCCTTCTTCGCCTCTGAAAGCCTAGGCATCCGCCATACGCCCTTAACGATTTCTTTCCTAT
>NZ_FRAV01000077.1:3494-4837 GCF_900142445.1 Chryseobacterium polytrichastri
TTTATATAAGCAACCGAGTAAAAAACTAAAACGTCCTTTAAGTAAGTACATGGACACATTGTGTCCTTTTGTTTTTTTTATCGTCCTAAGACGCTCTAAAATGAGATGTTCCAGCCGCACCTTCCGGTACGGCTACCTTGTTACGACTTAGCCCTAGTTACCTGTTTTACCCTAGGCAGCTCCTGTTACGGTCACCGACTTCAGGTACCCCAGACTTCCATGGCTTGACGGGCGGTGTGTACAAGGCCCGGGAACGTATTCACCGCGCCATGGCTGATGCGCGATTACTAGCGATTCCAGCTTCATAGAGTCGAGTTGCAGACTCCAATCCGAACTGAGACCGGCTTTCGAGATTTGCATCACATCGCTGTGTAGCTGCCCTCTGTACCGGCCATTGTATTACGTGTGTGGCCCAAGGCGTAAGGGCCGTGATGATTTGACGTCATCCCCACCTTCCTCTCTACTTGCGTAGGCAGTCTCACTAGAGTCCTCAACTTAATGCTAGCAACTAGTGACAGGGGTTGCGCTCGTTGCAGGACTTAACCTAACACCTCACGGCACGAGCTGACGACAACCATGCAGCACCTTGAAAATTGTCCGAAGAAAAGTCTATTTCTAAACCTGTCAATTCCCATTTAAGCCTTGGTAAGGTTCCTCGCGTATCATCGAATTAAACCACATAATCCACCGCTTGTGCGGGCCCCCGTCAATTCCTTTGAGTTTCATTCTTGCGAACGTACTCCCCAGGTGGCTAACTTATCACTTTCGCTTAGTCTCTGAATCCGAAAACCCAAAAACGAGTTAGCATCGTTTACGGCGTGGACTACCAGGGTATCTAATCCTGTTCGCTCCCCACGCTTTCGTCCATCAGCGTCAGTTAAGACATGGTAACCTGCCTTCGCAATTGGTGTTCTAAGTAATATCTATGCATTTCACCGCTACACTACTTATTCCAGCTACCTCTACCTTACTCAAGGCTCGCAGTATCAATGGCAGTTTCATAGTTAAGCTATGAGATTTCACCACTGACTTACGAGCCCGCCTACGGACCCTTTAAACCCAATAAATCCGGATAACGCTTGCACCCTCCGTATTACCGCGGCTGCTGGCACGGAGTTAGCCGGTGCTTATTCGTATAGTACCTTCAGCTTTCCACACGTGGAAAGGTTTATCCCTATACAAAAGAAGTTTACAACCCATAGGGCCGTCGTCCTTCACGCGGGATGGCTGGATCAGGCTCTCACCCATTGTCCAATATTCCTCACTGCTGCCTCCCGTAGGAGTCTGGTCCGTGTCTCAGTACCAGTGTGGGGGATCACCCTCTCAGGCCCCCTAAAGATCAT
>NZ_FRAV01000074.1 GCF_900142445.1 Chryseobacterium polytrichastri
ATACCATATTTCTTACGACATTCTGTAATTCCTAATTTACCGAATTCAATTTCTTTTACAATCTGAAGTTTCAAACTTAAACTGTAATCTTTCTGTGTACGCTTGACATAAAGCGTTTCTAAGTATTCTTTCATAACGATCATTTTTTTGTGTATCGCTATTTCAGGACTAGACATCCTGACGAGTACTTTAGCGAAGCAACAGCTTCATCAAATAAAAAGATTGGAATTTATGATTTTAGAAATAATTATTATGACGTATTATCTTTACTCAATGATACTTATAGTATTGATTACAATAACCAAGAAATTAATGAATTTTTCTACGAAGCAAGTGAAAAACAAAAATATGACAGTAAGCAAGATCTTTACCAGTATAACTTCATGGGATATAGCGGAAAGTTTATTATCGAAAAAGTGGGAAGCAATTATAATGTAGTTAAGCTATCAAAAGATAATTTAAAAATTACTTATAAACATGTTGAGAAAACATTTGACATTGTAGATGATAAAGGAATAAAATATGTATTTGATGTGAAAGAACAATCGGAAAACTATTCTTTTAACCAGAACATTACATTTACAGGAGATTCAAACTTATCAGATTCTTATAATTACAATTACATTAGTTCTTTCCACCTTTCAAAAGTAATTTTTGAAAACAATTTGCTGGCGGAATTTATATATAATGCAGCAGATGAGTTATTTATTGAAAAGCAGAGAACAGTAAACAATATCCAGAATTTATCTGAATATTTAGAGTCATACATGATGGTTTTTAATGGGGGCAGTTGTCAATTTCTGCCTTCAAATATTTTACCCTCATATAGTAATCAAGCTACTACCATAGAAACAAAAACAAAGAAATTAAAACAAATAAAAATTCCCAACCAATCAATTATAGATTTTACAACATTAAAAGGAAGCCGTCAGGATTATAATATTCTAGGTAATACAAATACTCCTTATTTAAACAAGATCTCAATAAAAGATTGGAATAACAAAGAAGTGAAATCATATCAATTTGAATATGCATTTTCCCACAAACTTTTTCTTGCAAACATCATAGAGTCTACAGAAACAAACGAAACATCAAAATATAGTTTTTCTTATAAAAATAACACCATACCTACTACGGGCTTGAAAACAGATTATTGGGGTTATTATAAAGCACTGGGTTCTTACTGTGATAATATAATGATTGACAATTATCTCTCAGAAAATAGAAATGTTGATAAGGAGTATGTAAGTAAGGATGTTCTTACCCAAATTATTTATCCAACTAAAGGAGCTACAATATTTGAGTATGAACCTAATACATATTCTTATGTAGGAAATGCCGAAGTTGCTTCATCTAATCCGCTTGATGGAAGTATCGATTACTTTGAAAATAATCCGGATAATTGGATTATTAATCAAATTAATGACTTCTCATTAAACAGTAGCTACGGGAATGAGCAACTACAAGGTTTAGGATTTATTGGTACAGACAAAACCTATATTTTCAATTCTAGTATTGATAATAATGAAGGAATTGCAGGGTTTTTGAATTTATATAAAAAGACTGCTGGCAATCAAATCATTGAGACCACAAGCTTAAGTAGTGAATGTCCATTGGAAATTCGTTTACAAACCGGATTTAAATATTCTATTGGCTTTCGTTGGAATCATATGGGGCAAGCTGGAGAAAATCCTCTACCAAGTGTACCTATAAACGGACACGCAAATGTTGTGATAAATGAAAAAACAATCAAATCAAATCTTAATCAATATCTTTATGGTGGAGGAATAAGAATTAAAAACATTTATTATTTAGACGAAACTAATGCATCTGTACAAGCTGAATTACAAAATCAGGGATATCCAAGTACATTTGAAAAGAAAATCTCTTTTGATTATAATTTCTTTGATAATAGTTTAAGAAGTAGCGGATCATTAGTATATCCCAAACCTATAATGTCCTATGAAATAACCAGAAAAATAAAGCATAATGGAACTTGTACCCTTGACCACTATCTATGGAGTAGCAAGTACAGAGTAAATACTAACCTTAATAATTTATCGGCTATTTCTACTCAGGGAGGAGATGTGGGATACAAGAATGTTACAGTTTCAGAAACAAATCATGGGAAATCAGAATACACGTATACTTCTCCAATAGAATATCCTGAGTCTATGGGATATGCGGCTATAAAATACCCGTTTGCGCCTACTAAAAATATTGATTATAAAAGGGGGCTATTGGTTTCTGAGAAAAAATTTGATAACACTTCCAGATTATTAACAAGTACTGAAAATGCCTATGATTTTGAAAATTTCGAGAAAACAACTGGAATTACTTTATATTATAGGAATGAAGATTGCCCCACTGCGAGTTCTTTTTTAGATTATCAGAATTATAAAATTGCCATGGAATCACCCACTTGTGGCAATAGCGTTCAATGTGGGAATGCTAAACTTTGTGGAATTCCTACGAATTTTATCAGTTACCACCTCAATAAAGAAGCATTTGGATGGGCAAAAATGAAACAAAGCACCTCTAAAAATTATTTTTATTCAGGAAATAACTTAGTAAAAACTACTGTTTCTGAGAATTTGTACACTTATAGTTCTAATAATATGCAGCTTTTAAAACAAGGAGCTATAACACCGGACGGAACTATCAATGAAACCAGCTATCAATATGCCCACGAAAAAGGAGACACACGACTTATCGATGCCAATATGATCAGTACTCCTTTGGAAACGGAGGTAAAAAAGAATTCTAAAACAATTGCTAAATCAGAGACAAAATATGATAATTTGTCTAATCTGCTTCCAAGTTCTGTAATATCCTATGACTTACAAAATGGAACGACTCCATCCACCGAAGTAACCTATGATAAATATGATCTAAAAGGTAACTTACAGCAGTATACCATGAAGAATGGTATCCCAGTATCGATTATCTGGGGGTACAATAATACACAGCCTATTGCAAAAATAGAAGGAACAACTTATGATCAAGCTTTTGCCCTCACAGGAATAGCTGATATTATTGCAAAATCTGATGAAGACATTAATGAATCTACACAAAACACTTTAATTTCTACATTAGATGATTTCCGTAGAAATAATAATAGATTTTATATCACAACTTATTCCTACGATCCTTTGATCGGGGTGACGAGTATCACTCCACCATCAGGAATTAGAGAAGTATATATCTATGATACCGCTAACAGGTTGAAAGAAATCAGAGAGAATGATGGATCAGGGAAACTATTGAAAGAATTCAAGTACAACTACAAAAACTAACACACGATGAAAAAAATAATTATTCCAATTGGAGCTTTGCTTGTCACGAGTTTAGTCCATGCACAGAATTTACCCAACACAGAAAATTATGTACAAACCCGAACCTATCTTGAACCTGTAGCAACAAGCAGTTCAACTGCAAAACAGATCTATACAGTTCAGTATTTTGACGGGCTCGGAAGACCTAAGCAAGTGGTGAATGTAAAAGCATCACCACAAGGAAGAGATGTGGTTACTCTTATTGAATATGATAGTTTTGGTAGGCAAACTAAAGATTTTTTACCTATTCCACAATTACAGACGCTAAATGGAGCTATTGTTCCAACCCCGCTAGCTAATGTATCATCTGTTTATGGGGGAGAAAAGATCTATGCAGAAAAGATTCTTGAAAACTCACCACTTGACAGGATCCAGCAACAGATTCAGGTAGGAACAGATTGGAGCAATAAACCTGTGAAATTTGACTATGATGCCAATATTGATGGAGAGGTGAAAAAATATGTTGCTACATTTAATTATACAACCTTTGAATCAAGCATTAGTCTATCGGGTTCGTATGGTGCTGCTCAATTATACAAAACAACAGTAACTGATGAGGATGGAAATAAGACCATAGAATTTAAAAATGGACAAGGGCAAACCTTATTGATTAGAAAGGTAATTTCAACTACAGAAAATGCCGACACTTATTATGTTTATAACGATTATAATCAATTGGCCTATGTTATTCCCCCTTTAGCTTCTATCTCCAATACTATAGATGATACGTTGTTAAATAATCTATGCTATCGTTATATTTATGATGGGAGAAACCGTTTGGTAGAAAAGAGACTTCCCGGCAAAGGTTGGGAATATTTTGTGTATGATAAAACTGATAGATTAATTCTTTCCCAGGATGCTAATTTAAAAGGACAAAATAAATGGCAGATTACCAAGTATGATCAATTCGGAAGAGTAGCTTACACCGGGTTTTTAGCGGGTGGAGAAAGAGCAGCAAGACAACAGGAAATAAATAGTGCAGTCATTGCTGAAAGCAGAAATGCCACAGGGTTTACCAGAAATGGGATGACTGTTTACTATACTGATAACTATTTTATAGGAGAAATTCCTACCATTTTAACTGTTAATTATTATGATACCTATCCTCAAGGCTCACCGACAATTCCTTCTTCAATTTTAGGACAAGATGTTTTACCGCAGGATGTCACGAACTCACCTGTCAGTACCAAAAGTCTACCTTTGGCTTCCTATGTGAAAAATATTGAAGATGATAATTGGACAAAGAATTACTCGTATTATGATACTCGAGGAAGAGTAGTTGGGTCTTATTCCATCAATCATTTAGGAGGACGTACGAAAGCAGATGTCAAATTAGATTTCGCAGGAGCTGTTCAACAAACTGTAACCTTACATAAAAGATTGGACACCGATACCGATAGAATAATTACTGAAAACTTTACCTATGACCATCAAAATAGATTACTAACCCATACCCATCAGGTAGACAGTAATCCTGTTGAGATTTTGGCTCAGAATACATATAATGAACTTTCTCAGTTAGAGTCTAAAAAAGTGGGAGGGATAATAGCAGCTTCTCCGCTTCAACAAATCGACTATCAATATAACATCCGAGGTTGGATGACCAAGATTAATAATCCGGCTAATCTAGGAAACGATTTGTTCGCATATAAAATCAATTACAATACAGTGGAAGGATTGGAAACTCCGAATATGGATTTTTCTGACTTGAAAGTAAAAGCAAAGTACAATGGAAATATTTCAGAAGTAAGCTGGAAAACGCTAACAGAAGAAAATGAACCTTTAAAAAGATATGGCTATGTTTATGATCCTTTAAACAGACTTAGTGCTGGTTTTTATCAGAGAGAAGGGGCTGAGACGGCTAAAGAATATTTTGAAAAATTAGATTATAATTTAAACGGGAATATTTTAAGATTGCAAAGATCAGAAAATTTATTACCAGGAAGCAGTATAGCTTTAAAAATTGATAATCTGAAATATGATTATACAGGTAATAGACTGACAAAAGTAACAGAAGAGCAGATAGGAAACAGCAATGGTTATCCTTATCTGGCAACTCCCAATACCATCACATATGATGATAATGGAAATATGACAAGTCACAGGGA
>NZ_FRAV01000078.1 GCF_900142445.1 Chryseobacterium polytrichastri
ATTGATTCACTGTTAAATATACGAAAAAAACAATCGCAAACAAAGGATTAATCATTTGACAATCAGAATGTTAATCACCTAACTTAATGACATTGCGCTCGCGCCAGCAGGGGGGATCTTTTATAGGTTTAATTTTAAACTGATTATAAATTTTATTTGGTAATTCTTTTGAATATTGGTAAAAGTATAAAATTTTATGTATATCCGTTTTCACGCATACTCCTTTAATACCTGTTATTAAAGGCCTTTTGAGGGTTCTATTACAAGAATATGTTTGATTTAGTATGTAAAATGAACTCATCTACATAGAATTGAAGATATTTTCGTTTAATTTCAGAGGTAATATCTTCAAAACAACAACATAACTAACTGATTAATAAAATAGTATTTATATTATTACCAATTACGGATATTCATTAAAATTTTTGCCGTAAAAAAGCTAGTAACTTCAATTTTTAACTTGTACAAAATACAGCTAATAATCTCAGTTAGATGTACTATTGTTTAAATTCCGCTCGACTTTATATAAGATCATTTAAGGTTAGTTCTGGTCGGAAGACAAAAGAACTAACTGTTTTGGGAACTTTCTTATTATAGGGTTTAATACTTTATCAATATTACAAGCTAAAATAGCTACATTTGCTTAACATTAAACAACGTCAATATACAATGAAAAAATGTTTTTTAATTTCACTTAACTTATTTCTAGTAAGCTGTAATTTTAATTCCACTAATCAAAACAGAGAAGAAGATAAAAAAGATGCTGAGCAAGTAGCACAAGACTTTTATACTCTCATAAATAAAAAAAATAAAGAAAATGCTTTTAAATTAATAAGTAAAAGTCTTTTTAAAGTAACACCGAAAGAAAAATTTGGTCAAATACTTAATGAGTCTTCTATAGAATGTGGTAATATTAAAAATGATTCTTTAATATATTGGCAAACACTTGTGATTAAAGGTTCAAATCCTAAAAGTGAATATGTGTTAATTTATAATGTTAAACGAGATATTAAAAATACTCAAGAAAAATTCACCCTACATAAGGAAGGTGACTCTATTAAAATCGTAGGTTATGATATTAGATTTTGATAGAACTATAAAGCAATAACCCCCAGTTGAACTGAGGGTTATTGCTTTATAGTTCTATGTTATAATTTTTATAAAAATTATATTTTCCTAATTGGTTTTTTCTATAAATATTAAAATTTCCAGTATTACTCTCTTTTGAGATTGAGTCGCCAACTTTAAGAGTATCGCTGTTCATTAACGTAATTATAATATTTTTGGCAGTTACATAATTATAACTTCGACCTCCTGACCAATTATTTTTTTTCTTAAAGATATAAGAATTAATATCTGACTTGTAAAATTCTTTTCTTTCAATATTACCTTTTCTTTCAAAAAATATAATAATTCCTATAATTAAAAAGATGGGGAATAGTTTCCAAATATTTTTCAATTTCATAGTTTAATTATTTAAATTGAAAAATAGGTTTAACAATAGGTGTATATTGATATGTTGCCTGTATATTAACTAGTGTTGCAGGACTACCTTCTACACCAACTCCAACCTGTCCGGATATACCAATAAAACCCTTACTTTGTCCTGTAGGAGCATAAGAAGCACCAACTGAAGCATCAACAGCTAATCCCAAACCAACCGAAAGACCAAAAGAGTTTCCCTGTAACATACTTGAAGTAATACTTCTCGGATTACCAGTATAAATTCCTCTTCCAACAGTAACCCCTGCATTTCCTTCTATGCCATCACCTAAAGAGGCATTTATAGTTGGGGTAAAATACAATCCTGGTTCTTTTCCTCTTGTTAATAATGTGAAATTAATAGGTGTTGTTCCTACTCCAAGAAAAGCAGCTACATTAGATGATAAACCAATAGTGTAATAATCAGAAATCTGAGTTCTGGCTAAACCGCTATTCCAAGCTTTGGATAAGTTACTTCCAGAACCCTGTAAAACAACCTCCTGAATTTTTGTTTCTCTACCATTAGCAACCGCCAGTCCACCTCCTGCTGTAGAATCATCATAAACATATCCATTTGCAGCATAAGTTAAATCCCCTTGTTGATCAGTTTCTCCTACATAAGTACCTTTTATTCCTTGAGTGTCCATATCTTGCTGACTTTTAACACTATCTTTAAAAACCATATCTCCATTTTCATCATTAAACCAATCTTCTAGTAAGCCTGTTGGATCAGTAGCATTCACTGGATTATTAAAGCTATATCGATATGGTGTCATTTCAGGGTGCTTCTCCGCCAACGGATCCACGACGCCCCATCGTCCTAAGTCGGGCATATACATCCTTGCTCCGTAATCATACATTCCAGATTCCTGCAATTCCTTACCATTATATTTATAATTCTGATATCCTCCCAATAAGCTTTTCATACCGCCAATATGATTCATTCCAAAGGCATAATAATTATTTGTATCAGTAACTTCCAGAGCTCCTGCGGCATTTTTTGCAAAATTAACCCTTGCATTTCCTAAGTGATCTCTATACTGGTAAATATAGCGATTTTCCGTAAAGCTGTAAAATCCTTCTGAGGTAGGAACAAAATCTAATTGCCAATCCAGAGTACCGGGAATTGGATCAAAAATACCAGGATCTCTAAAAGCCTCTGCTTCATACGCTACACTTGTTCTGCACCAAGGACAAGGAGCTACGGTCTCACTAAAGCTATATTGAAAACCATCTAAATAATCGGTATATTTATTGGTAATAGACTGACCTCTTCCTCCACCTGATGAATAGGTTTTACGAACCTTAGATCCATCTGCACGATATAGATAATTTAAACCAAAACTTATATTGGTACCCAATGGATCTTTTTGGGTAATAGAATAAGAATCTGCAAGGTTAAGATGATTATAACCAATTCCCTCAATCCCTTTATCTTTCATGTTGGTCATATTCCCATTGAGGTCATAATCAATAAAGTTATTTCCACCTTCATATCCTGTATTATTCAATGCATTCTCTATTACCCTATTAAGACGATTCCCCGTATATTTATATTCAAGATCATCAACCGTTGTAGCGGTAGGTGAAAATACTTGAGGGGCATTTCTTTTTAAAGTATTAATATTTCCATTCAAATCATAGGTAAGATATTCATCAAAAGTAGTACTGTTTCCCGTAGTAGGCTCTTTGTAGAAGGCATTTTTTAATCTATTCAGATTATCATACTCGTAGTTATACCTTTTTAATAAATCTTCTGTTGAATTTTTCCAATCAACTTCTGCAATATTCCCATTAAATTTTCCGGGAGCTATAGCTGAAGAAACCGGATTATTGTACCTTATTTCATATCCGAATAACTTTCCGTTAAGATTTACAGGATCATTAATCTTGGTCATCCAGCCTCGGATGTTATATTCATAGTCGATTTGCTGAAGTGGAGAATTAGCAATTATTCCACCCACTTTTTTGCTTTCTAATTGCGAAAGTTCATTGTATTTATTTTGGGATAAAATCTCTACGGGATTTTGATCAACCTGATGTTTATTAAGCAAAGGTCTGTTTTGATGATCATACGTAAAACCTTCAGTGATTACTTTTTCTGTATCGGTACTTAACCTTTTATGTCTCGTAATAGTCTGTTCGGTAAGACCCGCAAAACTCAGTTTTAGATCTACATTGGTTGAGCCTCCCAAATGATTCGTAGAACGGCTTCCAATCAGACGTGCTTTAGGATCGTATAACATAAAGTTTCTTGTCCAGTCATCATTTTCTATATTCTTCACATATGACGCCAAGAGTAATCCTTTTACACTTGGTCCCTGGGTGGTAATAGTTACTTTCTGATCAAGAATGACATTTGGAAGATCATTTGGAAACCAAGGGTCTCTTGGAAAACTATCATAATAATTAATCGTCAGAATCTTGATACCGGAAGTAGGATATGCTGCATTATTGTAATTAAGCGAAATAACACTGCTGTCGGGAGATGAACTTCCTCTAAGCTCGTTATTACTGCCTTTTGTTTCTACATTGGTTTGTTCTGATGCTCTTCCTGCAAGACTATACAACGATGTTCCGGTATAGATTCCAGTGTAAACCGGTCTTCCAAATTGGTCATATTTTGTAAATAGCCATTGCTTGGATAATCCCATTTGGGCATCCTGGGTCATCACAAGTCGATCCTGTTTGTCGTAGACCATATATTCCCAGCCTTTACCGGGAAGCTTTTTCCCGACAAGCCTGTTTCTTCCATCATAATTATACTGATAACAATAATTATTAAGTACAGTAGCATCCATTGTTGCTGAAATCACTGCCTCAGGAGGAATCACTAAAGCCAACTGATTGTATTCATTATACACATAATACGTATCGGCATCCTGCGAAGCGCTTAACGCTTTTCTCACCAAGATAACCTGACCCTGAGCATTCTTGAATTCTGTCGTTTTGTTTCCATCCTCATCAGTTACGGTTGTTTTGTATAATTGATTCGCTCCATAATTTCCGACAACAGGAACAGAAGATGTTGTTGCTCCGTTTGTCCAGGAAGTGGTGACTACATATTTTTTAACATCGGTAGCAGTATTGGTGCCATATTCAAATTTTACAGGTTTATCATTCCATGCTGTTCCTACTTGCTTTTGCTCAAGAACTCTGTCTAAAGGAGAGTTTTCAAAAAGCTTTTCGGTATAGATCTTTTCATTGCCATAAGGGGTATTCGGCTTATTGGATAAAGGGGTTGTATAAATAGCTCCGTTGTAAGTTCCTTCCTGTGGAACGGGAAGATATTCATTAGCCAC
>NZ_FRAV01000004.1 GCF_900142445.1 Chryseobacterium polytrichastri
TCACCAATGGTTTTGCAGGGAAGCGCTTTAGTATCGGCTGATTTTTTTTAAGAACTCAGCAAAATCTTGTGTCATGCGGGTTCCTTTGGCAATAAGATTCCAATCTCGTTGGATGATGTTTCCTGTTTTAATATCAGTCCATCTTCTGCGTTTGATATGGAGTTTTACTGTTTTTCCGCGAAGAGGAAAATCATCTACCATAATTTCAGGAACAAATCCTTTTGACTGTAATAGGAGCGAAGAAAATTCTTTTGGAGCTGTATTTTTCTCTTCAAAGTAAATATGTAGAATTTGGTTTTCTTCTTCAAATTTTACAATCTCAAAATATTCAATCAAGAGTTCAGGTAAAAATAATTTAAGCAGTTCGGCATCATTTAACATTATACAAAAATATCATTTTTTATTTTCTCCCCAACTTTTGAGACTGATCCTATTTTTCACCCTTTTACCTTATTTTCTAAAGCAAAAATTTTTTCTTAAAAAACCAATATTTTATCTTTTTTAGTCAATTTTTCGATTAAATCTCCATATTATTGCTACGAACCTGACAGGATTCGAACCTTATGAGAAATATTAAATAATTGAAAATCAAATAAATACAAAAATCTATTTTTTTATGTAGAACGAAAAGTTCGAAAAGATAATACCATCAAGTTATCTATACAGGATTCCGAACATTCAGACATAATACAAAACACTGTTTTTCAATACTTTATATAAAGTAAATTTAATAAATCAGCTTTACTCTGAAAAATCAAAAACTAATCAATTAATTTTTAGATATTTTTCAAGTTTTGTTCATACCCTAAAAAATATAATTCTTTAAAAAATTCAACTATCGCCTGGTCTGTCTGCTGACCATGGATTTCTTTTATTTTCGAAGCTGAAACAGTTAATCCAAATATGGTCTTAACACTTTCTGATAGCATTTCTTCAATATTCCCTTCTATTACCTTTACTTTCTCTGGAAAAAACAACCTGATAATTCTCTGTTTGGTTATAGTATCTGAATTTTCATAAAACTCCCCTAAGTGGTTAATTACGTAATCAGTTCCCTTTTCTGTATGTTTCTCTGCGACTATTTTTAAAGCCTGCTGTCTCAATTTATCAGTATTATCTTTTAAAGATTCCTGGCAACAACTTCTTATTAGTATATAATCATCATAGTCAATATTTCCGTCTGAAAATAGCTTTTGTGCATTGAATCCCCTATCAATTAATTTTTCCATTTCTTTCTTTATCTCCTCTTTTTTCTGAATATAATCATTATGTTCTTCACCATAAATTTCCTTTGAGATACTATTAGCAAGTTCTAAAAATGGTTCTACCACTCTATTCTTCTTAAGGAATGAAAGAAAATTCAAATTGATAAGGTAAGCTCTTACCCGGTATGGACAACGCCCCGTACAGTGATAATAATAGTATTTTTTAGTATGTCCCTGCGACCCACTTCCTGTAAGCGTATTTCCACAATTAGGACATTGTAGGACACCTCTAAAAATTAAATTTTCATTAGCTATCCTTTTGGAAGTTAGTTTTTTAGGATGGTTTAAATCTGCGTCTTTTATTATTCTTTGAACATGATCAAATAAAACGACAGGTATAAGACGCTCATGAGTACCCTCAACAATTCTTTCAGCTTTATCTTCGAATGCCGGAATTTTTATTTTACCACAATAAATAGGATTTCTTACCAGCCGGTAAAAAGCACTTCTACTGCAATTAAGTCCATTTGATACCGCATCCTTGTATATTTCAGTTAAACAATATTTATTTTGTCTCACTATAGCTGTAAAAGCCTCACGGATAATATATGCTTCCGGTTCGTAGAGGGCTATATATTTTTTTCCATCAGATGTGATTTTATTTCTATATCCTAGAGGAGCTTTGTTGATCCATCTTCCTTCCAGTCTTGCTTTTTGCATTCCCAAACGTACATTACGGCTTCTTTTATCGTTTTCTACTTCAGAAGTAGCCCAATACATTGCCAACATAATTTTACTTTCCGGGATTGAGAAGTCTATCTGCTGTTCAATTGCCTGAATGGAGACTTTCATATTCTGCAATCTTTCTAACATCTTGTAAGCGTCCATAATATTGCGGCTGAATCGATCCCAATAAGTAAAGAGAATAAGTGAAGATTGGTTCTTAGTGAGCTTAAGTTCAGCGAACAGCTTGTTCCACTCCGGTCGGTTAAATGTTTTTGCAGAATAGTCTTCGAAAATAGTTTTGGTAACAATAAGATTGTGATCTTTACAATAATGCACAAGCCGATCCAACTGGCTGCGTTGGGAATATCCTTTTACAGCCTGTTCATCAGTACTAACTCGTATGTACAGATAAACGGCTTGCATGGCGTGGGTATTATTATAAAATCCTTTATTGTATTTAAAAACTCTTATATATTTAAACGAAAAACAGAACAATTTATTTGACGAGGTTATATACATGTTTTGACAAATAGATTTTACGCTTCGATCATATTCTGTCTTACTGGATAATAGCATGATTTATATTTATTGCAGAATCATGGCAGTAATTTGAAAAGAATTAAAATAGTGGAATTTTATGCTATTCTGAATAGGATAGTTCGGATCTGTGTAGAGATTACCACCTAATGCAATTAAATATTATTAATCAATGACTTAATGAAAAAAAAATTGTCTACCACGAATTTGCCACAACTCCTTATATTGGTTAAAACATACAAAATCTTAACAAACTAAAACTAATGAGTCATTAGTTTCTACACGCGAATATTAAATATTCTATTAAATCAATAGATTCTTCCTCAATCCATTCATCTTTTGAAATAAGCGAATCAATTACCTCAATCTGCCCAATCGTAAAATGAGACTGGTCAAGTCCTGAAAATTGCTTTTCCTGACTCCATTTACTTTTGTGATGTTTTACCGCGACCGGTAATTTTTTAGCATTTTCAGGAGGTTCAATGAGTATTATATCTTTTCTCTTTTCTTTAAAGATATTTTTCACCTGGCAATAGATACCTAGACCGCTATAATCCCAGTCGCAAAAATAATAGATGGGCAGGCCTAGCTTATCCGCCGAAATGTCCACTAGGGGTTTAGTATTATTACCTCCAACATACCAAAGTTCAATGTTGTTATTTTTATATTCAACAGGTACTTTTAGGCAATCAAGATTTTCGCAAAGAACAATAATCTGTGGCTCCAGGCAGTCAACAACCCATCTCCATTGATGATTTTTTGGATCATTTTCAGGAAATGAATCTACTTCTAAAAGTTGCAGTATTGCTTTTTCCAAAGAAGGCTTATTCTCGATATACTTTGAGTTTTCTTTTCTAAAAAGCTCCGCTGAAAGCTTTTTCCTGGTAGTCATCCTTTTTTTGATCTCCTGTTTATTGTAAAAAACAAATATCAAAGCCTTCAGGTCTTGTTCAGTAAAATTTTTCTTGCTGTTATTTTCCAGCCCCGATTCCTCGAAAAACTTATTGTAATAGAGAAAAGTCTGCAAAAATTCATCTTCATAAAAAGCTTTGAACCTGGGCGAGGACTCCAGAACCAGATGATTGCCTGTTTGATACCTTATAAGCTTCTTTTGTGTAAAAATGATCCTTTGGATATAACTGTTATTCAGTATTTTTAACCTTGTTTTACCACCTACATATAATTCATGGAGGCCTCTCAAATATTTCCATTCTACTGTTCTCATACTGTTCCGTTTTCAAGTAGGCCAAATATTGGGACAGGATCATAATTTACCTCATCGTCCTCCACACTATTATGCAGCAGGTAGATATTCTGCTTAGCGGCATCTATCTTATGGGGAGATATTGACATGGAAATGATCTGATAATCATTGTCCTCAGCTATTTTATATAGCATGTCAAAGTTTTTGCCCAAACCGGCCACTTCATCAATGGCCATAAAACGGACTGCATGCTTGTCTTTACTGCCAGATTTTTTGTCAAGTAACGCTAACTTTGCTATACACAAAAGTGCAATTGCGGAATAGGTCTGACTGGTACTTCCGTCATTTTTCTTGCCGGAACTGTTTACCATTGAAAATTTAAGCCCATAATATGACTTGGGATTTAACAGCTCCTTAATTTTTGGTCTAAGGTTCCGGTCACCGCCCGAGCGGTAATAGGCCTCCTGAAGTTTATGGGTTAAGTTGTGATACTTTTCAAGCTCATTGGTAATTCCTTTCTCCTGTTCAAATAAAGTTCCATCAGAGCCAAGCTCACCGTCTTTTTTGATCTTCTCAACAAAGATCTTCATCCAGTCGGCTGAAAGTGAATTTTCTTTTATCTCAGCCAAGGTAGCCCTGTGACCGCCGGAGATTATTTTCTGATCATCGTTCAGAAAATTCCGGATGTTTCGTGCGGTGTATAACTGGGTACTGACCTCAAGCCAGACATCCTCAATGATCAGAGCCAGTTTATTCAGCTTACGGGAATTCAATTTCCTGTTCTTTAAGTTTATATCAGCAAGATATTTTCCTATTTTTTCAATAACATCCCGGTCCAGAATATTCTCGTCATTTAGAATTTCGGGAGGTAAGATCTCTGAACATAAATCCCTAAAATCCCCCGAATCTTCGAATCTTTTGATATTATTGTTTAAATTTTCCCCTGCAATGATATTATATTTGACGATATATTTATTTTCTGCTGCAGAACTATCTTCACGCAATTGCTCAACCTCCTCATATTGCCTGATCTTGGGAACATAGGCTGAAACAAAGAGTTCCGGACACTTACCGTACGCATCATTCCTTTTCGACTTTACTTCATTTATCAGTCGATCCAGTTCTTTGATCCTTTCTGAACCAGCATAATACTTCTCCTGATTTTTGTAAATTCCAAAAAAATTACCATAAAACTCCGCATTATCAGTATCATCCACCAGATCGCTGCTGGTCGCTCCCTGCCCAGAAACTTCAAAACGCCATTTACTTTTTATCTCTTCAACCTGTCCATCGGATATCACATCAATAAAAGATTTCTCCAGCTGCGATAGATTCGTCGATAAGGTTATCAACTCATTTTCTTTCTTTTTTAATGCTTTGTAGGTATTTTCATACTGCATGGCCTTTACCGGCACTTCACTATCACCTACTAAATTGAAATGATCGAGTAGCTCATCTTTCTTTAACGCAAACAGTTCATGGGACTGTAATTGCACATCCAGCTCCCACTTTGCCCCCCAGGCTTTAACATATTCATCGGCATCTCCAAGTTCTTCAAGAATCCCGTAAAGAACACTTAAATCTGCTAAACTCTTTTCTAAACCCTCTATATCCTTAGCGATGTTACTGGTCTGGACCTCAAAATATTTCTTGATGTCATCTTTGTTTCCGGTATTGAACACAGGTTCGAAATCCGTTGAAATAAATTCAAGAACACCATGGAGATTTAGCCAGAACCCAAGCTCGTCTTCCCTATGAACCAGAATCTCCCCATGGATCAATATCTCCGGCGAGGGAAGATATCTGTACCGCTTATCCTGCGGTTCATCGACCCGGATGTCCTGATTCTGGAACATCCTGATGATCCCTTCCTGTCTCTGATCTAAAACACGGTCTGTTTCAAGAGCCCATCGGGCAACAGAAGTGGCTTCATTTAGGTTGTTCAGGGACCGAAGCTTATTTTTAAATTCGATTTCCTGTTTCACCAGGTCACAACTGTGCTGTATCTGTACCAGCACTGCTTTTCCCGAATAATTAGCGAGCAGGTTTGTTGATATCTTGTTCTTTTGAATCTGCGCTTCAAGTTCATTTATCCTTCGGATATTATCCTTGGATTCCTGATAGCTGTCGTATTTGTCCAAAATTTGTTCAGCAGAAATATCCAGCTCCTCCAGCCAGCGCAGGAAATCACCTCTTTTCCTGCTTTTATTGGTCCATTCCTTTGACTGAACAAGAGCATCCTCAACCCGTTCCTCCATTACAGGTTGCTGCTGGGCTATTTCCTCAAGCTTTTTTAAAAGAACAGTTTCAAGTAATGGAAGTAGCCTGTTGCTTTCATCATATTTTAGTATTAATTCTTCGAGTTCCTTAAGTAGACCATCTTGTTGCTGGCCCTGGAAATCATACTCGGCTTCTAAATAGTCTTTAAAAAGACGCTCCTTTACAACCTTCAGATCGAGCAGATCACTGAGTTTCTGCTGCTTAATTTTAAGCTTGTCTATTTCCGCGACATTATCCTGAAACTGCTTCTCATCACCCTGCAGCTCCTCAACCGTGGTTTCAAACCTGTTATAAAATTCTTTTTCTTTCTCATCACCGAACAGAAAAGACTGCAGGCTGCCACTCTTATCCATATCCAGCGATTCCCGCGAAAAAGCCTGAACGATCCTTGCGTAATTATGCAATGCCTGGTTACTGATCGAAAGATCAAGCGGCAGAATATCATTGTTAAATAAAATCTTATGGTAGGTCTGGGTTCTCTCCCAGCTTTCACAGGTCAGATTAAAATTATCACTGATATGGTCTCGTAGTTCATTGATGGGTAAAATGGAATTATCCCGCTGGAATTCAGCGACACCGAGCAGCTGGCCAAAGGTTGCCAGCGTCGTATCGGCTTCAAAATTATTTCCCTGCTGGACAATGAACATCTCTGCCGCGCCCGAACTTTCAAGATATATACCGACGATCACATATTGGTACTTTTTGAGCTCAATGCTCAAAAATGCATATCCCATATCCGTACCCTTTCCCCCGGATCGTAATACCAGGGTCTTAGCCTCCCTGGGACCACTGCCTTTGGTGGGGGAATGGAAATAACTCACTCCAACAAAGATCAGCTGAAGTAGATCGGAAATCATACTTTTACCGGCGCCCCCTTCCCCGACAAAATCCGTTCTGAAAGGACCGAACTCATAGTCAAAGTGCTGATGCCTGATGATCCCTAATGTTGACAGTCTTCTTATTCGCGGATAATCTTTCATTTCAGTTCATTTAACGTGTTATCAATATCCAGAATGTATTCCTCATAAATCTTTATCAACCTATCAAATGCCGGTAGCACGGTGAATTCATCGCCTTCCAAGATCAGCCATCCGATCTTTTTGAACTCGATCAGAGCTGACTGTACCGTGGAATCCAGCATCGCGTCATTTACATTGCCCGGACCGATATTTTTTGATTTTGCGATCAAATAATAAATGCCCCTTTTATAATCATCATAGTCGATCCGGATCTTTTCCTTTAGTCGCTGGACAGAGTCGAGCAATAAATCATTGTCAATATATACGATTTTATAAAGTATAAAGCCGATGATCACATATTCACTTTTAAGTATATTCCGGTGCCTGGAGGAAATTTTCCCACGGTCATTTCCATAGAAATCCAAGTAAAAATAATTATCCGGACTCTCGCCCCCCTCACTCAGGCGCACACCAAAAAAATTATGGTAATAATTCACGAGACTTTTCATATTCCGCTGTATATAGGCGAAATATCTGGTCTGGCTCCCGCTATCCTGAAAATGCACGCCATCCTTCAGTTGATAATCAATTGTGGCAAAAATTTCCCGTGCTTCCTCATCATAGAGGAAATCGAGCATTATGTCCTGATAATTGACATTTTCCATAATCCAATATTTTTATGTTCAGAATCTCTCTGCAGAGTTTTTTCTGTTAACAGTTTAAATTTACCCTCACTGGCATATACCTGCTTTATAACGTTGAACAAAACAGTTACCGCGATCTGGCTGCTCTGGGAATCTCTCAGGATCTCAAAAAAATAGGCTGATAATCTGATCTCGCCTTTTAATTCAAGCTCCGCAAATATCAGTTTCTCCCACTTGCCGATAACTTCCATCTCCCGGATTTCCCTTTTGACCCTTTCTACATTCTCCTGTATGATTTCCTCATTTTGAACATATGTTTTTCTTTCCTTCGGCTTTGGTGGAAACAGCTCCTTATCTCTGCTTACAATAGTAAATTCAGGTGTATCGATGTGCAGTTGTGGTGGCTTAATGTTTCCGGGAAAAACAATATTCCTATTCTCCAAAACACTTTCATTCAGAAGATGGATTATAAATTTCTCTACTTTTGAACTAAACGAAGGCTTATTCAATGTGGAAAATAATTTGCGGACCTTGGGTTGAATACGGTCTAATTTCCGGTCGAGTGAATTGAGCCTGTCATTGATGTATCTCAGGCACGCATGAACCTCCAAGATCAGATCATTGATTACCGGATCGGTAAAATCTATATTATCCAAGGTAGCACGGATATTATTGGTTTCTGAATACGCCGAACGGAGCTCCTGCACATGTGCTTGCGATTGTGACAACCGCTCCTGTGTGGCTACAAGTACATCAATAAAACTATGATCCGAAAAATTCGTCTCATTTTTTAAATCCTCAACGGACAGCACAATCTGACGGTCCAAAAAATCAAGCTGCTCCCTGAGGTCCGGTTCAAATTTTTTAAACGTTACCTCGAGCCAGAATCTGGGATCATCCGAATTTTTGAGTGTTGAACTCAGATGGGAACATATCTGCTGGATTCTTGTGGGGTTAAATGCGCCCTTCAGCGTATCCTTTGCATGCAGACAGAATTTATTGGCATAATCCTTAAAATAATACTTTTGCTTTTCCTGGTCATAATCCAAAAAATATTCCTGAAGATCCATAATATGACCACTGTACACTTCTTTGGGATACCGCATATTGGTCTGATAAATTTCCTCAAATGCCGTATGGATATCTTTTTCGGAGAACTTGTCGTCATCAAATTCCTTATTGACAATTCTCTCATAGAGTATGACAATCGCCATTCCCACCTCTTTTGAAGGAAAAAGAAGTTTATAGGTTTCGTTCTCACTGAGAACCCGCACAAAGTTGAAATCAGGTTTTAAATTTTCACTCAAATGGCTAAAAAAAGTATTAGTAATAGATTAAAAAAGATGTTCTTAAACAAATATATTAAAAACAAAAAGTAAAGTATTACGGCTATCCATTTTTATTATCAACAAATTTTGAGTATCAAAAATATTTAATTGATTGAAAATTCACCGATTAGCCTCAGCACACCCTCTTTCATCTATAAAAGGTATTAACTTTAAGTAACGATAATCCGTTTATTTTTGAAGTGCATATGTACGTTGCGTATTATACCTGTCAATGTGCAATCCCATGTTAAAAAAATCAAAGGCATTCACCGGCTTGCCATCTTTACGCCAAAATTCGATCCAGCTCTTATCAGGACCGCGAGTTATTCTGATTTCATGGCTAATGCGAATCCCGATTCCAGAAGAACTGTGTTTCAAGGCATCAATGATCATTAGGATTATAAAGTTCTGTAACTGGCATTTCATGCCATTAATTTCAAAAAAAATAAGAATGTACTTTTATGGTAATCCGTAAAGTAAAATTTTTAGTAATTATTTTTATCCAGGCATCGAGGTAAGTTTTTCAATCATTAGGGCGTCCCCTTCGGGCGGGCTTTTCCTTTCAATCTTTTCAGTATTGGCAAGTTCTAAAAATGGTTCTAAAATAGTGGATTTTATGCTATTCTGAAGAGGATGGTTCGGATCTGTGTAGAGATTACCACCTAAAAAATTTCAGCCCGTGGTATATTAAAAGAATTTCTAGCATTAGGTTTTTCATATCATGACGGACCAGCATCACTTATATAATTAAAGATATGGAGCATACGCTCAATGTCACTGTAAGAAGTCGGCAAATAGGATATTGGCATATTCGTCATTATAATTCCTCACCAGACAATTAAAGATCATTCTTTCTTATTTTACCAGTACGGTTTCAAATTGTAGGACAGCAAATAATAGCTCATCATCAGTTACGTTTAGATTTTTTCTGAATAGGGTAAATTCCATAGCTTTTCCGGGATTGATGTTGAATTAAATCATTTTTACAGTTTAAATTAATATTAATGCAAAAATAGATTAGGCTAGTCATAACTTTATCTAAGGAGATATCAATATACTCTTCAAAGAGTAATTGAAGATACTTGTTGGCTTTTACGGGAAACCATAGAATATCATAATATTATGTTTTGTATATTTGGAATTGACTAACCATGCATTTATAACCAAAATACTCAATTTTATATGACGATAGCATTCACTTTTACTACTAATGATTTCGAATATGTGGCTTTAGAGGGAACAATGGATCAGCCAATATTACATACAAAAGGGAAAATTGTTTTGCCTGCTAACTATACAGTTCCCCAAACCGTCGAATGGTTTGAAAATGAATTAGAATTATTATTGAATAATTTACAACCTAATACTGTTAACTACCGCTTGACTATAAACAATGTTACAAACAATTATGTAAGCAGTGTATATTATGGACAAGCCATATTGAACCTGTTGTGCCAGAAGAAAGGCATTGAAATTTTCCATGTAGCCCCAGCTTCGATCAAGCCTGGTAAATTCAATTTACCAAAAGAAACCAACGTTATTAATTATATTGAAGGTTTGTTAGGAAATCAATCTGCTCCTTGGGATAAGAGTATTAAAACTACCGCATTAATGGCGTTAATGACTCGATAATGGATATAGGGAAATTTACATCAATTGGATTAATTGGTGAAGGAAACTTTGGTAGTGTTCTTAGGGTACAAGATAATTTATTAAATGCGGAAAGGGCATTAAAAATTGTTCGCGTAGACAACGCAGATGGATTTGTAGATGCAATGAATGAAGCTCAAATTCTTGAAAGATGCCGGCATAATAATATTGTTGATATTAAAGAAATGGATATTCATGAAATAGAGGGAAATCATTATCCTTGTATTATTACCGAATATTTACGAAATGGGAGTGTTCAGAGTTATCTCGAGGGAAATTTTATAACCACACACAAAGCAATACAAATTATTATCGAATCCCTACAGGGACTAGAGCATGCTCATACTCAAGGAATCTTCCATAGAGATATTAAGCCCGGAAATATTTTGTTTTCGGACCAGTGGCAAGCAAAATTATCTGATTTCGGACTAGCATATGGACTCGCACATCAAACCTTTAGTTTTGCGGGTTATAATTCTCATTTACCTCCAGAGGTTTTAGAAGGAGATGCACAGGATGGGGTAAGTGATCTTTACTCTATGGGGATCACATTTTTTAGACTGTTAAATAATATGTCCACATTACCAAGGCCATATACTAATGATGCTTTATGGTTAAAAGACTTAAAGAAGGAAAAATTTCCTCAAAGAGTATTTGCACCACATATTCCTGATGAAATTATAAAAGTTGTAAAGAAATCAATTAGGGCGGATCGGGACAAGCGATTTCAAAATTGCTTACAATTTCGGCAGGCTCTACAAAAAGTTCCTTTAGCCATTGAATGGCATGCAGTGGATGAAAACCACTGGAAAGGAATTTACAAAGGGATAGAGTATTCAATAGAGCTATACCTCAAAAACAAGACATTCTCTATAGATTTTAAACGTAAGGGAAGAAAAATAAAGGATAGGTGTTGTAAAGGTATAAGAGATTTGGATAAGGCATCAAAGGAATTTTTTAATATTATTAGGGAGACAACAGTCAAAATTTAATTTTATCAAAGAAAAATTGTATGTATTTCAGCTTAAATCTAGGGATAACATAACCCTAGATTTAGGCTTCTATAATAAGTAATGCTATTTAATACTAACATCATGATTGTATTCCTCGCCTATTTTTTGTGATATTAATTATTAAGACAACTATAACATAGCATAATGTTAATTTTTGATTATTAAAATCAAGAATTCAATGGCTGAATACACTTGTCTTTTCTATTATTTCCATCAATCATATTTAATTTATAATCCTTTCCTTCGACTAGGCCAGCGTTTGTGAGCATTGTTATTAAATTAATTTCTTTTTCATTACCTCCCTCTTGTTCATCTTTAACTTTATCTTCTTTAGAAATTGCCACTATAATCTGCCTATTTTTAATATTTGAGGCTTCTTTTAGCAATTCTTGTAAATCTGCTGATGCCATTGCATGTTGCCCAGGTTCATCCAAAACCAATATTCCAAGATGATATTTTGCTTTGACCAAAAGAGACATGTAAAAGGCCCATTGAGCTCTAATAAAATCGCTGGCAGAAGATACCAATCTTATCGGCTGCGATGTTGTCATTCCTACAACACTAGCAACCGGAAATAACTTATTAGGTTCCTCTTTGGCAATGAATATACGATCCATAATTTCACCAGAATATCCAAATGTTGATAAATATTGCTTAAAAGAATTTTTAAAACTAACAATCTTATCTTCATCTACTTTTTTATTTGCCATTAGATGATCTTTTCTACTTTTAATGGCTCTTAGTTGTTTGGAAATTTGAACAAGGTCACCTTTAAATTTTTCAAACTGAATACTAATTTTCCGTAGTTTATTCAATTCAAATTTTAATTGCATTTCTTCTCCAATTGCTGTTCTAGAAGGGATCCTTTGATCCTCAACCACTTCTTTGTTTAATTCTGTAAGTTTAATTTGTAAATCTTGAATCTGTTCGCTATAATAAATTAGTGTTTTGTCAAACCGTTCCAATAAATTAGCTGAACTTTTAATATATGAGCTATACAAACTTCTTTCAGATTTATAAAAATCTAATGACTTTATTGAATTAACACGATCTACATTCTCAAGTTCTATATCAAAATTATGTAAGGATGAATTACAAACTGGGCAGTTTTCCACAGAACCTATTTTAAATGATTCTAGCTGACTAATTTTATTCAATCCATTCAATACTTCTATCTCTTTGTCCAGTTCTTCTAACCTTAATTTGTACTTATTGATTTTTATATCTTCATTTATTTTCTCTTTCTGAACAATTTTAAACTCATCCTTAAGGTGCGCTAAATTAGTCTCCGCATCTGCTAACTGATTTAAGAGATCTGGATTATTAACATTCCTTACATCATAAATGATTTGATTTTTGATATTTATTTTTTCTAACTGACTACCAATATTAGTTATACTATCATCAATTGTCGAATAACTACCATCTAAATTTTTAGTTTGCAATTTCAACTTTTCGATTTTCTTTGGAGAAAGTTCCAGAGAAAATATACTATTTAAATTGGCTGTTGAAAAATTATAAAAAGCAACCAGAGATTGAAATGTATCAACAGTATTATTCCATACCAATCTCAATTGTTTATCATCTTCCTTTAATTTATCTAATTCAAACTCCTCAAGTAATCCGCTTAAGCCTAAAGTGTATTCAACAATTTTTTGTTTTGCTTTTTTTGTACTAAAAGAAGGTACTTGAGCAAAGAAGTCAGACCAACCTTTGGTCTGTTCAACGAAAGAGCTTGCAAATATTTGTTGAAGATAAAGTATTTTTTGATTCCCATTTTCACCCTCAAACACGGGAATAGCAATTCCAGAAAAATCAGATAACCATTTATAAAATCCTTCAGAATGATCACTATCACCATTTGCATGAATGAACTTCTCTTCGGCCAGACCATCATTTATTTGAACGCTCAGCTTATTTATTTCATATCCATAAATTGATTTAATGGAACGTTTTATACATGCCACATCCCCTCTATCGTTACAAAGATGTAATTCAGCATAGGACTCGCTCACAGTAATATTAATATTATCGTATTTGAAACTACTTTTAAGACATTCCTTAAGGCCGTCAGAACTACCATAACTAGCCAGTTGCTCCAAACCTAAACAATAATATATACACGAAAGGATAGTTGACTTTCCACTTGAATTATCACCTGATATTATATTAAGCCCAGAATTGAAGCTATATTTAAAACCGAACTTCTTTCCTTCCTTATTTTCAACAATAGCTTGTATGGAATTTATTGTTATCATTTTACCAGATTAAATATTGATTTTTAAGTTCATCATTGGTCACTTCTACCGACCACTTTTTAATTTCATTTGAAAGCTCAGGCAAGATATTTTTATTCTCTATTTGATCAACTAAGTGCTTACCTTTTAATGATAATGAGAAACTTATTCCAGTTTGGGGGTTTTTAATTTCCAAAAGTTCCCTTTCAAAGGCTACTATTATTTTTTTTCGTAGTCCATCAGAAATATCCCAAGGTGACGAAAGTTGTACTGAAAGCTTTGAAACTGGTAAATTCTTCTTTAACGCATCAAAAATAAATGCTATTTTTTTCAGGGGTACTGATTTAGAGTTTCCAAAAATAGAATAATTCACAATTAGCAATATTATGATTATTGCTACTTCGTCATTTTCCCAATAGGCGTCTAAAATTTTAATTTTATTACCTTTAATTTTTAATTTCTCACTCATCTTCTGTAAAACTTAAACTACAATTTGCAATCCAATTACTAATTCCATAGAGTGCCAAAGTTTTAACTTCTGCAACATTTAACAATTCACCAATTTGATCTTTCAAATAATCTTCATATTCAGATATCATATTATTTAAACCTATTCGCGCCTCTTTTTTTGAATCTGCATCAATTTCTTTGTCAACCAAATTATATACTTTATACGCTTCGTCGTAACAGTCGAAAATACTTTGATTTTTTCTAAGTTCTGATGAAAGAAAAGTTTGACCGACTATTAACCTCTTAATTACATAGTTTTTCTTTTCTTCCAGTAATTTATCTTGATATACTTTCGGCAATTTTAGATTGATATAATCCAGTTGCGGCTTATTGATTGGTTCTTTCTCCCAATTTGAAATAGCTTCATCAGTTGTCTGGTCAATAATTGAGGTCAAGGAATTTTTACTTAATTTTTTATCATAATTGAGTAAAGTTGAATCTTGAGTTTTTAAGTCAAGACCAAGAATATCTATTGCGGTAACACTTGTAAACTTCAATTGCCCATCATTTCCATCGTTAGGTATTTCAATCATTACGCCGAAACAAATCAATTCGTCATGATTATCAAGAAACAAACCAGACCCGGACCATCCAGATAACCACGTGCTTCCAGTTTTAAATGAACTATTTATAAGTTTTTCCTTATCAATATCACAAAGAAACTTATGAATAGAATCTTGACAGACAACATTAAAACTTAGATTCTTCTGTAGTATGGGCTCATTGGCTGACTCATACTTTCCTCTAAACAAAAAAGAATGTTTGGGATTTCTAGGAATAGTATAGAAACAAGGACATAAATATAACGATAAATCTTCCTTTGAATTAAGTTTAAGGACAATTATATCATATTCTTTAGCATGATCAATATCTCCTAGACACTCTCTTACTCCGTGACAATTTCCTAAATAATCACTTACTGACCATTCTTCAAGGTTTGGAATTTCATCAAAATTTTTACCATATAAATTATGTCCAGCGGTTATACATAATAATTCTTCCCCCCAAGGAAATATAACTGAACCTCCAACATATTTTTCATTTTTTAAAATGAGACCTGTAGTTTTATTTAAATGTTCCATGGTCAAAATTTACTATCAAATTCTAGTTCTTCGATCTCCTTAAAAATTATATTTTTCTGTTCATCTTTCGTCAAGAGTTTGTCCTTATCTAGTGAATAATTAGAATAAATAGTGATCGATTCATCTTCATTTTTCCGACCATATGTAGCAATCAAAACTAAAGTTTCTCTTGAAGGATGATAATATGGACCACTACCATCTGTAGAAATTAAATATTTTGAACACCTTATACTTTTTAAAAGGTGTACAGTTGTATTATGTTTTGAACCGTGATGACTAATTTTTAGTAAATCTATTTCGCAGGGTTCGCTCTCATTACATTTTAGGTGTTCGCAAACTATATTAGGATTTGAATCTCCCAAAAACAATAACTGATTTCCTTTATATTTTAACAAAAATGCAATGGAGGAAGAATTTAATAAATCATCTTCCCATTTATGCGGTTGGGGCGGAGATTTTAAAATTTCTTCTTTTGATCGAAGCTTTTTATGGACATCTACACCAACTCTATCATTTGTTTGCAATTTCTGATTTAGGTACTCTTGATAAATCTTATTTGCGGTCCATTTTTCAATCAACATTGATAAAATATCTATACTAGGTGATAATATTACTAATTCTACATCACCAATTTTAAGAGTATTATCGCTTTCTACAAAAAGTGGTTTTGGAACAATTCCTCTTTCTTCCAATAGTATTTCGAGATTCACACCGTGTTTAATTCCAACCTTTTCTGAGGAATCTGGTGCAACTATAAGATTCGGAGTATTTAAAAATACGGTCAACTGTCTATTAAGAGGATGCTGTTTATCGCTTAACCATTTAAAAAATCCTCCGATATGATCATAATCTACATGGGTAATAATCACGAAATCATTTACCCCAAAATCACTGATTAATGGTCCAAGATAACGATAAGTACCTTCGAAGCCAAAATCGATTAATAAACGGTTTTTAATTTCTGATTCCCAAGTCATAAGGAAGCTATCACCCTTCCCAGCTTTAAAACATTTAAGATTAAGCATAGTAAAAAGCTTTACTTTGGAAGATTAAATTGATCATATGGCTTTTAGTTTGAGTGAAAAATACAAAAAAGATTTAAATTACAACAACTAATTTATGCTATTTTCAAAGAAGCAAATCTACTTTCCTAAATTTAATTTACCTTACTGGAAACCGTAATTCTAATGTCCCAGTCATATAATCATTGTAATTAATATTAAATTTTAACTTGGTCCATAAAAATATATATTTGAAATTTGACGAATACCTTTAAATGGAGGGCGGCGCAAGTTAGATTACTAAGAAATTGGCCCATTGTTCTCGACTCATTCAAATTGAAAATCCGAAAAGTCAATAAATTAAAATACCTAAATTGTAAGCTCTTCTCTTACCTGAAAAATAAAGGTTTTTAGGTAGTTCTCATTTTCACAGGCTAAGAATTTTCTAGAATATATAAAATTAGCTTTATTAATATCATAAATGTGAGTTGAGTCTAATGCATGAATCATTGACGATTGAGGACTCTTACTCCATTTGGTAGAAAATAATTGTAAATAAACTTTGCTGCTTAAAGCTAAGCCGATATATGCAATCTCTTTCACATCCGGATTAAAATAAACATTGATTTTATCCCTTACAGTTGCCGCTCCAAAATCTCCAAGCAAAAAATAATCATCGTTACTTTTTGGAACAGTCAAAATCCAGTTCATCTCGCCCATAGATTCTATTATGTGCTCGGCAAGTTCCTCATAATTATTAGTATTAGTGTACTTAATCTCATTATCAAAATTAAATGCTTTATAAAAATCTTCCTTAAGATCATCAATGGCATGTTCCATAATATCTTTCATTCCATTAAATATGCCATCGTCCATTCTTTTTTTATAATGAGGAGTCCTAAATTCACCAATTACGCCGTAACGGGCAAAATACATAAGTGCTGTGTCAAGCTCTTCAGAAAATTCTTTCGAATCTATAAATTCTCTTACAGTTTGCAAATGTCTGTCAAAATCCTTTTCAAATTTATCGTTCAGTTGATTTTCAATAGTGGTATAATCTATATTTTCGGATACTCGTCTAGTGTTAAGATTTCTTTCACTAAAAATATTACGCGTTCCATTACTTTTAAACAAATTATTTTGGTGTTTGTCATACAAATAAATACAGCCATCGTCTTTATTGAAAAAGTTCTTAATATGGATTTGAGATATATAATGATGGTTTTTGGGGATACTCATTTATCAATGTTTCAGTAAATATAGTTATATTTCAAACTTAATTTTTTTACTAATGATCGAAACACAAATAAATATTTCGGTAAATAGAAAAGCTGATATAAATACAATCAAAAGTATATTAATTAGGAACAAAATAGAATCTCCTGTTTATTTAACGGAATTCGTAGGAAATTTTGCAATAAATTTTACCAGTAGCTACGAAGAATGGGAACTTGACAAATTAATAAGTGAGGCATTTCCTGGATATGAATTTACAACTGATCTGCGCCATGGAAGAAAAGAGATTCGAGTAGAAATTTCAAGATACCAATCTGAATTGTGTACAACTAATTGGGGGAACCCTATTGACAATCCTCTAAATGAAACCAAGTACCTCATAAAAAAGAGCGTAGAAGCTTCCATTCAGTTTAATCCGGTAATTAAAGTCCTTTTTGGACCAGATGAGCAAACTTATCATATAAATATCATTCCTGGTATTAATAATTCTACACAAGAAAAAGGATTCCTACTCGTAGATGAATTTAAGCATGAGGCAGATCCTGAAACAGCTGATTTTTTTCCAGATAAACTTTATAAAACTCAGCTTGATGCCTTTTATAGAGGTAAAGACAAGTTGGAAAATATTGTAGACCGAGATTTCAAGGACTATTTGGAGATAAAAAAGAAAGAAAAACAACAGCGTGAAAAAATTCCTAGGAAAATAGTCCGTGAGTTTGTAAAAGCTTGTAATAACTTTGCAGAGGAATCTATTTTAAAGGATTTATCTGAGAACCTAATTTTCGAAATAAGGATCAATTGGAAGCAAAAACTTATTACTAATGGTTTAGAAGAGTTTAAAAATTATATTGATTCTTCTTACCAAGAAATATGCCGAAGGGATTTTAAAATAAAATCGTCATGGTCATTTATGGAAAAGGATATAATTATTTCTTTAGAAACATCTACGCCAACTTCTGAAATGGATGAAGATGTAAAGAGTTTTTATAGAATTAGATTAAATATCAGACTGGAAGAAGGTAAAATAACTCAGATAATTTTAGAAAAATAAGAGTATGATTCACGCCATAACATCTCAAGTTATAGTGTTGTCATTAGTATTAAAATGGAAATTATATTTGGCGAAATAAATTAGTTGTTATTTAGAGTCGTTGACAAATATTTATTTCAAAACATCTACCAAAATGATTATTGGCAAATTAGTGGCAGTAATTAAAAATATCTTTAAAAATTAGGTTTAAAGTGCAATGAAAGTATTGGTTAGAATCCTTACCTTTCATTTGAAAAAGAAATTTCAATACTGAATCAACGCCATAATTAAAAATTATAAAAGTTCATAGCTTTTTATAAACGAGCTTTGAGCTGATAATAAATCAACTCAAAGCTGAAAATTATGTATTTTGGTTATTATAATAGTCCCAAAAACTTAATAAAATCAATATGGCAAGAGGATTCGAACTTGAATTATTAATCCTAAAACATTAAAAACCAATCTATTGAAAAATAGATTCCTTAAAATATTAGAACAAAGGTTCGAAAAATCGCTCCCATCAACATATCTCAAAAAGATTCGAACTATCCAAACAATTTAACAAATAACTCATAATCAAACATTTAACCTCAAAATCCAATTCAAATCTTCTACTAGACGGTTCAATGATAGTCCTTCCAAGTTCACGAAAACTCACAAGAAATTGTGAGTTTTTTTTGTTTTACACTTTTAATATTATTTTTCATTTAATGAATATTTCTTAGGCTTCATTCCAATATGCTGCTCAAAGACTCTTGAGAAATGGCTCAGATTGGTAAATCCCAATTGATATCCAACCTCAGAAACAGTCATTCTTTGCTCTTTCAGTAATTTAGCCGCTTCTTGCATGCGGACGGTCTGATAATAATCAAAAACACCTTTTCCAAAGGTCTGCTTAAACAATTTACGGAGTTTGGGTTCACTCATATTCGATTGCTTAGCTAATGTGGCAATATTTGGAGGTTCATCCAAGTGCGATTGTAAGTGAAGCTTGATCACATATATCGCTTTAATATCATCAATATGCATATTACTTGCTACCCTCGTTTCCCTTTGTAACAATAAGGCAAAGATGTAGCACAATAGTTCTTCGCATTTTAGTTTATAATAATGACTTTCGAGACTTTCAGGAATAGAGGGTTCTAACATTTCACTGGCAGTTTTAATCATTTCCGGTGAAATATCTGTTTCAAACACAAAATTATCCTTACCGTTTAATATGTTTTCAACAATGGGATGCTGTATCTTACCAAAAAGTGAACGAAGATGCTTCCTTGAAACTGCAATGGTAACACTCCCAAAAACAGTACTTGAAGGCATTTCCATAATAGAAGAAACAGCATGCATGCAAATCAATACATTCGCTTGTTCTTTTAACAGCGGTTGTACGGATTGTATTAGAGAAGGAAAAATTCCGCTTAGTAAGAAAACAACATCCTCCTGCCCTTCCATCAATTCATTGGTACGTTCAATAAAAACTTCCTCTTTGAGATAATAATTCCGAATCATCATACGAAGGTCAGTTTCCCAAGAAAATCCCGTAATATACCCTCCGCCCTTGCTTTCAGGAATATCTATAAACCGTCCACGGACTGTAGCCCCTATCGATTTAGCAAATTCTTTTGTAATACCTGCTCCTTTATCAATAATTGAAATTTTCATTTGCGACTGTTTTAATATTATATACGGCTATTTTATTCATAAAAGTAATCAGAATTTTGTAGAAAGAAATTAAAGTAAATCATAAACACAGAAAAAATATGTTATTAGATCATAAAAAAATAGCCATCATAGGTGGTGGTCCCGGAGGCTTAACTCTTGCAAGACTTCTACAGCGTAAAGGCGTAGATGTAAAAGTATATGAAAGAGATCTTAATAGAGAAGTACGTGTACAAGGGGCAACTCTGGATTTGCATTTTGAATCAGGATTAAAAGCTATCAAAAAAGCAGGATTAATGGATGTTTTTAAAGAAAACTACAGACCTGGTGCCGATAAAGGTCGTATCCTTGACCAACATGCTAACATTATTTACGATGAACATATGGAATCATCTCCGCAAGATTTTGATAATGAACATTTCAGACCGGAAATCGACAGAGGTTCGTTGCGGAATATTTTACTAGATTCATTACAACCCGATACTGTGGCTTGGGATAGTCAATTTAAAACCATGTCCCAAATTGATGGTGTTTGGAAACTTGAATTTAAAAATGGTACAACCGCTACCGCCGATATTGTAATAGGTGCTGATGGAGGAAATTCTAAAATCCGACCTTTTGTTACTTCTATTAAAACTTTTTATTCAGGTGTAACCATTATTCAGGGAAATATCCCAGATTCTGAAACAACAGTTCCCCGTATCCATCAATTATTAAAAGGAGGAAAAATATATGTTCATCATGATGGAAAATATCTGCATCTTTCTTCAAAAGGTGATGGCAGTTTAGATTTTTATATCAGTTGTAAAAAAGATGAAAACTGGATACCCAATAGTGGAATTGATTTTTCAAATAGACTCCAGATTCTTGAATGGTTTAGAAAAGAGTTTATGGGATGGGATAATATTTGGCTTGAATTAATTGAAAATGTAAGCTTGCCTGTTTTATTACGTCCGCAATACTGTATTCCCTTTGATCAAAGCTGGGAAGCACAATCCAATATAACTTTACTTGGAGATGCTGCCCATCTTATGCCTCCGTCTGGAGAAGGTGTAAATTTAGCGATGCTCGATACTTTGGAGCTCAGTGAATATCTTACAGATGATTATTTTAAAGACATTCAAACTGCTATTGCGACGTATGAAGAAAAAATGCAGGCAAGAGGAACAAAAGAAGCACAGGAATCTATGGAAATGGTAGAATGGATGCATGCTGAGGATGCGCAGGATAAATTGTTGGAGATGTTTACTCGGGGTTAGGAAATAAGACTAAAAAAATCCGCCTCAATATAAGATTGAAGTGGATTTTCATAATTTAATCAAAATAAATCTATTCTGATTCCCAGCTAAAGGCTTTTGAAACATAAGTATTTTCAAAAATATCTAATAATAGCATATCACTTTGATTAACTATATCATTACTTTTTCTATGAATAATTATTTTTATTAATTCTCCTCTGTGGTGATAGCCGTTTAAAACAATTGAACAAACATCTTCTAAATCCAATATTTTTATAAATTCTATAAATCTATCTTTGGAATCAATCCTATCAAGAAAATTAAAGTTTAAATCTGAAAAATTCACATTTTCCTTAACAATAAGTTGAGCTAAATGTTTTCCACAATTATGTATATTGACATTTTTAAATAATTCATCACTTAATGTAAGGTCAGTTTCAATTATATCTAAATAAATTTTTCTTCTAGGAAATAAACAGTCCCTTGTGTATAAATTAATATCTGATGGAATTTGAATATTATTTCTTTTAAAAGCTCTTTTCCATTCATCAATCTTAATAGAATAATTATCATCAGAATATTCCCATAAAAAAGAATAAACTTTTTTATGGGAATCAAATATATTCTTGCTTTCCAGAATATCTTCTTTATCAAAGAAAAACCATGTACTAGAATATTTATCTAGATACTCTTGGCTTACATATTTTCCGAGGTGAAAATTATTAATGTCTATATAACTTTTCATTTCTTGCCATTAAACTTCTGTTTTCTCTATCTAATTTCTTCGTATAAATTTTATACAGATTATCATACTTCGACTTTAGTATAAATGTCATTATATTACAAATTTAAAGCTATTTCTAAAACTTTGTAATTATCATTCCAATTATAGATAGCATTATTTTCAGAAGATAAATCCATCTTCAAGGTATTATAAAACGATATAATTTTAATTTTTAGTATTGAAACATGAATGATACATAACTATCTAATTGTTGTATTCATAAATTGTGATGTATATTCCCTGAAGGATTATTTTACATTTGCAAAAGGAAATTCATATTTCTCTTGCCTTAAATATCATAAGAAAAAATGAGAAAAATATTAATAATTGTACTTTCTATAATACTTACGAATTGTATTGCACAGAAAAAAGAAACAGCCTTTAAAAAGTATAATAAAATTAAAATACCCGATATAAATAATATTAGAATTCCTCAATTATCTGAATTAGTTGAGATGAAAAATGATATTATTGAAATAAGTATAAATAATATTCATTACCGTAACTCAAATGACTCCATAAAGGAAGACATTGCAATGAATGTAAAAAGAATAGGAAAATATTCTATCCAACTTCCTCAAAACAGCTTAGAAGATCTAGAATTAAGCTTACGAAAAGACCCATTTTATATTGAGAAATATACGTTTAAGCATTATAAACTTATAAATATTGTGACGAAATTAAATGATGACAGCTTTGTTC
This sequence comes from Chryseobacterium polytrichastri, assembly GCF_900142445.1. Classification (GTDB taxonomy): domain Bacteria; phylum Bacteroidota; class Bacteroidia; order Flavobacteriales; family Weeksellaceae; genus Chryseobacterium; species Chryseobacterium polytrichastri. The sequence continues at coordinate 23,026 of NZ_FRAV01000004.1, forward strand.
CAAGAGAGAACAAATATTTTGAATCTGGATATTTTGAACAAGTCATACATACAGTCATTGATTTTTATCCTACCCAAAAAATTCATATCGTAAGACAATATAACTCCAACTCGAACGGAAGTTTTCCTGCAGGAGACTGGTATATTTATGATGAAACAGGCAAAATATTAAAACATATAAATCATGAGAAATTTTATAGAATGTCTTATTATCAAATAGCCCAAATTGCGGATAAATATAATTATCCTTCAACAAAAATCAGAAGAGTTTTTGATGATAAAAATTCATATTGGCAAATTATTTTAGAGGGATATAAAGATCTGCCTTATGAAAAGAAAATAGTTATCGTTAATGACAAGACCCAAGAAATAGTTTACGAAATAGATCTACAGAATCTTAGCTCTTTTAAAGGATTAAATCATCTATTAAAATTCCAAGAGAATTTATATGAACAATTTAATTAAAATATTTCACAACGTTGCCATGAGAGAAATATCATTACCAGCTATCAGTATCATAAAAAATACTTCCTCTGATTACAGAAAACTTAATTTTGTAATACAAATCAATATTCGGCATACCCGTAACTAAATTTAAGTAGAATTTATCGCATGAAATATCAAAACTCAATTCACCCATCTCGACAATGAATCCTCCTATATCACGTTTTGGTTCTCCATAATTCTGAAGGTTATTATAGCTCTTTATTAATGAAAAATCAATGTAATTTTTCAAATAATTTAAAGCAGTAGTATCAAAAATGTAAATTACATCATTATTAGCTTTATAATATAATTCCTCATCATTAGAAAGGTTTCGGTAATAATTCCCTAAAAACCTTACATTTAAAAAATCCCCATCAGGGCTTTCCCCTGTCTCAAATCTAACAAAAACAGGCTCTTTTGAAATCTTCTTCTTTTGTTTTAAGTCCTTTATATAATGATTAATTAATAGAATTTCTTTTCTTAATCCATCATTTATAATAAAAGACTTTAACTGCACATTTTGTGCCTTATCAAATATTACAATAAATAAAAAAATCATAACAAAAAGAAACTTCAATTTATTTAGAGGGAGGTATAAGTTTTTCATAAAGTATAGATTGTAGTTTATAATTTCCAATGCTTATAACATTTCAGTTTCAGAATCAATACTTGAATCTGAAACTGATAAATTTAAGAAAATCCAGATGATTGTTTTAATGGCATATTTATATTCTTTAAAGTTCACGCCAGCAAGCTAGCTAATTCTGTTATATTAGCTTATTATTATTTGGAAGGCTTATGAATATCAATTTTAAATCATAAAAAAACCACCGTAAATACACAGTGGTTTTCAAATTTATCATTTTAATTTTTTACTTCAACTTATAAGAACTTCCGTCCCAGAGATACGTTTTAGAAGATCGTTTTTTCTTTTCTCTGTCTTTATCATCTCTTTCCATTTCTTCCGTTTTTAGAATGAAAGCATTTGGAATTCCTCCCTTATCATTTGGGAAAATAAATACTTCGGAGTGATAATAAATATCTGCATCACCAACGTTCATTAATTGAGGAAGGACAATCAATTTTTTGTCTTTAAAAAGAATATATTGGTCATAAGAAGCAATTCCGCATGCTTCACCGGAAACCATTGCTTTCAATGTTAATTCAACATTCTCCAGCTTATGATTGCTTTCTATGTTGAATGTTCCATAGCTTAAGCTTTCACCCGATCCGGTATCAAAAGAAACCTCATCAATTAAGGTATTTCCTTCCAACACTTTTACGGCAGCGATATTTTGGCTATTGATGATACTCGGATACTGTTTATCTTTTTTATTAACTGTTTTTGTTAAGCCAAAAAGAAAATCGTAGCCATTTTTATTTCTATAGCCTACACAAAGATTTCCTCCCCAAATATACCCTTCTGAAGTTTTATCATCTTTTTGATAAGACACTTTATACCAATTTGATCTTCGTTCTCCCAGCTTTAAAATATTTTCATCCTGTTTAATGATCAAAACCTGTTGATTGGTTGGCAAAGAATCCACAATTTGAGCATCAACCTTTGGTGATTGCCTTACTCTTGTCCAATCTGTGAAAATTTTCTGAGCTTTATTATCTTCAAAATGAAAAATTCCGTTGGCATAGGTCATTTCCTCTTCTTGCGCAGAAAAAATCTGAATGATGAATAAAAATAAAACGGATAATAAAGATTTCGTATTACTATTTTGCCGCATTTTATTTCTCAAGTAATAAACTTACCCACTCTTCTCTTTGAAGTTTCTTTTTCAATTCAAGTCCGTTTTCTTTACAAACTTCTAAAATATCATCTACATCAAAGAAACATAATCCTGAAAGCAATAATTTTCCACCTTCATTCATTACAGAAACATAGGTTGGAATGTCAGAAATTAGAATATTACGGTTGATATTCGCTAAAATAATATCGTAGTTTTCTTTTCCTAAATTATCTGCAGTACCTTGTTCGATATCTAATTCAACACCGTTTCTTACTGAGTTTTCTTTTGAATTTTCTACTGACCATTCATCAATATCAATTGCTTTTGTATCACCTGCACCTTGTTGCTTTGCATAAATTGCCAACACCGAAGTTCCGCAACCCATATCCAAAACCTTTTTACCATTAAAATCAATATCCATCATCTGTTGGATCATCAAATGCGTAGTTGGATGGTGCCCTGTTCCAAATGACATTTTAGGCTGAATGATAATTTCATGCATTCCCGGAACAGATTCGTGGAATTCTGCTCTGATCAATACTTTATCATCAATATTTATTGGAGAGAAATTCTTTTCCCATTCTTCGTTCCAGTTGATATTTGGCATTTCTTTGAAAGAGTATTCAATTTTCACGTCTTCATTTTGGAAAAGCGGTAATGCTGTAAGCTCTTCTTCCTTAAATAAATCTTTCTGAATATATCCTAAAATACCCTCCAACTCTTCTGTGAAACTGTCAAAACCTATTTCAATAAGCTCTGCCATTAATATATCACTCCAAGGTTGAAGCGGAGAAATCTTGAAATCGAATTCTAAATAATTTTGCATGTGAATAATTTGTTGCAAAAATAAAGAATTAACATCACAATTTTATGAGTTAGCAGTAGAGATGTCACATTGAGGGAGGTCGAAATGTTTTTTTTTAACGCAAAGAGCACAAGTTTTTTTAAATTGATTTATGTTTTTAAGTTCGCAAAGGTGTTTCACTTAGCAAAGAATACCAATCTTTTAACAGCATTTTATCATCCTGGAAGGATCTAGACAATTAATACTTAAGTTTTGGCTAAAGCCAAGATGTTCTATGTACAAAAAAAGTGGGCTAAAGCCCACTCCTATTGATATTTTTAAATTTTAAACCGATTAAGGATTTGTAGAGAAAATAGAACCATTAGCAATTAATGCTCTCCTGTTCATTTTCAAAATATCTCTTACCCATTCTGCGAAATCTTCCGGCTGAAGAACAGTGTCCGGGTTTCCGTCTGTTAATCCACCTTGGATAGACATATCAGAAGCAATTGTACTTGGTGTTAATGTAATCACACGAATGTTTTGTTTTCTCCATTCCGCCATCATAGACTGAGATAAAGAAACAACCGCTGCTTTAGAAGCTGCATAAGCAGACATATTCGGTCCGCCTTTTAAACCTGCTGTTGATGCAACGTTTACGATATCTCCTTCTCCTTTTGCTTTCATAAAAGGATGAACTGCTTTTGCCGCATAATACACTCCGAAAAGATTGGTTTTAATCACTTGCTCCCAAGTTTCAGAAGGCATTTCTTCAATAGAACCGAAGTCTCCTATTCCTGCATTATTAATTAAAATATCTACTCCGCCCAATTGTTCTGCTAAAGATTCGATTCCTGCTTTTACATGGATTTCGTTATCAACAGAGAAAACTGCATATCCTGCATTGACCCCAAGATTCTTGATCTCTTCAACAGTCATTTTAAGATTTTCCTCATTTCTTCCTGTAATACCAACATTTACTCCTTCATTTGCCAATGCTAAAGCAACTGCTTTACCAAGACCTCTTCCTCCACCTGTTACGATGGCATTTTTTCCTTTTATATTCATATTAGTCGTACTTTTTTCGTTCTGCAAATTTACGAAACCATATTCTTACAGCGCTCATTGAAGGTAGATTTAATTGAAATAGATCATTTGTAATATCTATAAGAAGATAAGTTTGTTTAAACCAATTTTAAATTTAACCGCAAAAGAAACAAAAGATTAACACTTTAGTATTTTGAGTTAATTATTAAATCGCTAATAAGGTCACATAAGTTTTAAAAATCTTTGCATATTGAGCGGAGTCGAAATATTATTCTTTTGAGTCGCTTTTGCTTTCTAACAATTAAACAATGTTTAAGAATCTGCGAATAGCTTTTGTATACCTTTTGTGGTTCAATAAAAACTTTAAACAAGTTTGATATAATAAGTAAACAAAAAAAACCTGCCTCATAAAAGAGACAGGCTGAATGCAAGATAAGTTATACTGTTTTGATAATTCTTTATTTCTTTTTTAATTGATCAGGAATATTTGTGGTGATAAAACCGATTCCCTGAGCTTTTAATTTGTCATATACTGCAACATCATTTACCGTCCAAGAATTGGTGATTAACCCTAATGCTTTTGCTTCTGAAATCCAAGTTGGGTTTTTATCGAAAATACTGTAATGATAATCAAGACCATCTAAACCTTCTTTTTTGATCTGTTCGGGTGACAATTCTCCATTCAGATATTGAACGATAAATTTAGGTTCTGCTTTTTTGATCTCTTTGCAAATATTTAAGCTGAAAGAAATAAATTCACTTTGAGACTCAAGCTTCATATCCTTAATCATCTTGATTGTTTTTGCCGTCAATTCATCTTCTTTCTCCTTTGTCTTATCAGGCTTAATCTCAACAATTAATTTCAACGATTTATCTTTCTTTCCTTGTTTTAAATAATCTTTCAACGTAGGAAAGTTTTCACCGTTTGATAATTTTTCTTTTTCTAAATCCTTAAAATTGGTTTCAGAGATTTCCAATTTACTGTGATGCTCGTCATGGTTAACAACCAAAACACCGTCTTTCGTCATTCTCACATCAAACTCAGATCCATAAATTTTTAGATTCTGAGCATTTTCTAATGATTTAATTGAATTTTCCGTTGTCGGAGGTTGCGTCTGCCAATAACCTCTGTGCGCGATAATCTGGGTTTGTGCCTTCATTACTACTGTGCTTAAAACTGCTAACCCTAAGATAAAATTTTTCATAATATAATTAGATAATTAATATATAAGTTGTGAAACTCTCTGATAAAGGTAATGTTAAATTTAAAAATGAATGGTCAATAGTAAATGAACTTGTTATTAATTTTTAAAGTAACCGTTTTTTATAATTGACTATGAACTCACTAAGTAAAATTGACCATTCATTATGTATATTCTATTTAGAAACTATACTTCGCTCCAATTTGAATTTGGTATGGATTCCCAGATAATGGTTCTAAACCACTCGTGTTTAAGCTATATTGAAGCTGCTTCGTCACCTGATCAAATCCTGTGATTCTATACAAAGACATATTATTGTATGCTTTATTAACTCCCCATTCTTTGTTAAGTAAATTCGCCACGTTGAAAATATCAACAGAAAGTTCAAATGCACCAATTTTTTCAAACTTGATCTTCTTTGCTACACGAACATCCCAAACTCCATAAAATTTATTCTTTCCACCATTTCTTTCTGCAATTTTATTATTGTAATCGGTAATGTAGTTTTTCAGTGCCTGACCTACTTCTGGATTATCAATCAATGTCTGAGTAAGATTCGGGAAAATATATGCTAAATCATTAGAATCAACAAAATCTCCGTTTACGTTTCCACCTGCAGTCACAGAGAAACGTGTTCCGCCCATTCCCGCATATCTGATTCCTAAAGTAAATCCTGCAATCGTTGGTGAGTTACCATAAATAACCACTTTATTTCTAAATTGATTATCAGAATAAGACATTCTTAAATTTCTAGGATCACCAGAAACCAATGTAGACAATGTTGCCGAATTGGCTACGTTCCCGTTGTATGAGGTATTATCTTTTATATCTGCCCAAGTATAACTTGCCGTAATTTCACCATCTTTCCAGTAACGGTAACTTGTATCTGCTACAAATGAAAATTGGTTAACCTTTCCATCACTTACCAGCTCCAGAACTCTACCAAAATTTTTGTTAATTCTTCCGTCTTTCCAGTTCATTGTTCCATTGGCAGCAATTGAAGCAGCGGGAACATAAACTCCTCTTCCTCCTTCATTATCCAGAGTAAAATAAGGATTGGTCACCATGTTTCTGTCATAATAGAAATAATTATTTCTACCTAAAGCCATGTAAGCTGCAACTCCCGCTCTGAATCTTTCATTGAAGAAATGTGTATAAGAAATATTTGCTTTGTAAACGATTGGGATTTTTGCATCTTTTCCTGTATAATTGATTGTTGGAAGCTGATATTGAGACAATGTAGGAACCGTTCCGTAATCATTTCTATAACTGTTAAAATCAGGTGTTAAACCAATTTGCGAAGGATTTACATCAAGCGTTGCCAAATGTCTTCCATCAAATACCAAATTATTGATAATCATATAATTGTTAATATCAGATGAAAAAATACCCGCTCCAAATTTCAAGAAATCTTTATTCCCTTCATTCATATTCCAATCAAGCTGAAATCTTGGCTGAATGATAAAAGATTTAATTTGATTATCTGTTCGGATTCCCATTTCATCAAATAATTTTTGGTTAAATCCTGCTTTCGGATATCCTCCGTAATCTAGTCTTAAACCAGCCATTAAATCCAAACCTTTTGCAATTTTAGTCTGAATTTGTCCATACACTCCTAAATTATAAATATTTGATTTCACAGACGGATCTTCCACCAAAGGAACTTCTCTATAAAATCTGTAAGCAACAAGATTATTAAAATTATACAAATTATCACCTCCATTTACTACAGGATTTTCTCTGAACTGAAATCTTCCGTTCACCTCACTTCCATAAATAGATTTTGACATCGTATACATTAAATCTGCTCCGAAAGTATATTTAATCTTATCTGTATTGTAATATAAATTGTCTACAATCTGGAACACATTATTTCTAAAACTTTCCTGCCCGAAACGGTGACCTCCAATCTGGATATTTGTTGCCCTATCTTTTCCATCAATATTTGAAACAATATTTTCAACGACAGCTCTAGGAACTGCATGTCCTAATTCATTGTTTTGGTAACTATCTTGTGCAGTGTATAGATATTGGGCTTTTAATTCGTTGGTCATGTTTGGTCTTAGGTTCGATCTTAAAGTTAATAACAAACTGTTATCTAAATTTTTATCATTCCCATAAGACTCAAATGCATTAATTGCTGTATTGTCTACTAAACCGTTTTTATTTAAATCGTAAGTAAAGTTGTTTCTTAAAGTCAATAAGTTTTTATCATTAATCTGCCAATCTAAACGCAAAAATGCCGCATCAGAATTTCTTACTTTATCGAAACTTCCGAATTGAGGGCTATTCCCCACTCCGTATTTAGCTCTTGCAATATCTAAGAATTTATTTAAAGTAGATTGTGTTGTATTTAATCTAAGTTCATCCTCATGAGATCTGATATCTGCAATCTGTAACGGCCTTGAGTCTAACTGATGATCCCAAGCCATGAAGAAATGCAATTTATTCTTGATGACCGGTCCACCCAAAGAGAAACCAAACTGGGACGTTGAGAAATCATTATTAATTTTGTTGCCTCTGATATCATATTTGCTCGAAAGCCAATTTGTTCTCAAATATTCCCAAGCACTTCCTGAAAATTTGTTGGTCCCGGATTTCGTAACCGCACTTACAGTTCCACCACCACTTCTTCCAAGTGTAACATCATATTGGTTGGTGGTCACTTTGAATTCACGAACCGCTTCAATCGAAATGGAAAACGGAGCACCACTTCGGCTCGTTGTAGCCCCTGCAGAAGTAGGGTTTTTCGCAGTCATCCCATCAATCGTAAAATTGGTAGAAGAGCTCAACTGACCAGAAATACTTCCGTTTTTACCACTTAAAGGAGAAAGCTCAGCCAAATTGGCAAAGTTCCTTCCGTTTACAGGCAATATCCCAATGTTTTTAGTGGTAATGGCTGTTGCAGCACCTAAGTTTCCAATCTTATTTTTCAGATTACCTGTGATGACAACCTCTTCAATGCTTTTCTCTTTGTTTGCCAAGTCTACGTTTACCGTTACCTGATCACCAAAATTTACTGTGTAGCCCTCTTTTTTCTCATCATTTACGATAACTGTGTAAGGTCCACCAAGAGGAATTTCTTTAAAGATGTACTCTCCTTTTGAGTTGGTTTCGGTTTCAGTTTTGAAACCTGTGGACTCATTGATAATGGTCACTTTTACTTTCTCCTGAGCATTGTTTCCTTTATTCACAACCTTTCCAACAATAGAAGCCTGTGTGGTCTGTGCGTATGCAACAGTTCCCAAACTCAAAAACAATAACCCTAATACAATCTTTACTTTTTTCATATCTTCAAATTAGCTGTGCAAAGCTACCTTGACTTTGAGGGCTTAGTGTTTAACATAATTTTAACATTTTTGTAATTAAATTAGAACATTATGTTAACTAAGTTTAAACATGTATTTTATTCTCTACACAATCAATCTGTTGGAATATGTTACGCGATATTAACTTTCTCACTATATTTAATTGTCTTATTTTTTTAAATGCAATTAGTTTAGTTATTTTTGCTTAAAAGATAGAATAGCAATGCCTGAAAACATTCAACAAAAGATAGAAAAGCTTCGTGAAGAGCTTCATCAGCATAATTATAATTACTATCAGCTTGACGCTGCTACCATTACAGATTTTGAATTTGATATATTATTAAAAGAGCTTCAGGATCTTGAAGCCCAGTATCCGGAATTTAATGATGTAAACTCTCCTTCCATGCGTGTTGGTGGAGGCATTACTAAGAACTTCCCAACGATTCAGCATCAATTCAGAATGTATTCTTTAGACAATTCTTATGATTTTGATGATCTTGAAGATTGGGAAAAAAGAATCATTAAAACCATTGATGAGCCTGTAGAATTTGTAGCTGAATTAAAATATGACGGTGCTTCTATTTCCATTCTTTACGAAAACGGAAAACTCATTCAGGCGGTAACCCGTGGAGATGGTTTTCAAGGAGATGAGATCACCGCAAATGTTAGAACGATTTCGGATATTCCTTTAACCTTAAAAGGAGATTTTCCAAATCAGTTTTTCATGCGTGGAGAAATTTATTTAACAAGAAAAAATTTCGATAAGCTTAATAAACTTCGTGAAGAAGAAGGTTTAGATCCTTTTATGAATCCGCGAAATACAGCGAGTGGAAGTTTAAAAATGCAAGACAGCGCAGAAGTAAGAAAACGTACTCTTTCTTCTGTTTTATATCAATATATTTCAGAAGAAGTTCCTGCAGAAACGCATTGGGAACTGCTTCAAAAAGCTCAGGGATGGGGTTTCAAAACTTCACAACAGGCAAAACTTTGTGCTACCCTAGATGAAGTGAAAGAATTTATCAGTTTCTGGGATACGGAACGTCATAATCTTCCTTTTGAAATTGACGGAATTGTTTTAAAAGTCAACTCATTACACCAACAAAGACAGCTTGGCTATACGGCAAAATCTCCACGTTGGGCCATGGCTTATAAATTTAAAGCTGAAAAAGTAGAAACCGAATTAAAAAGTGTTGCTTACCAAGTCGGAAGAACCGGAGCTATTACGCCTGTCGCCAACTTAAAGCCTGTTTTATTGGCGGGAACGATTGTAAAAAGAGCTTCTTTACATAATGAAGATATCATCAAAAAACTAGATCTTCATGAAAACGATTTCGTATATGTAGAAAAAGGAGGTGAAATTATTCCTAAAATCGTAGGCGTAAACACTGAAAAACGAACTTCCGAAAGCAAAGAGATCGAATACATTACAAACTGTCCGGAATGTGGAACGGAGTTGGTGAAAATTGTTGACCAGGCCATTCATTTTTGTCCGAATGAACTTCATTGTCCACCGCAAGTTGTCGGAAGAATGATTCATTATGTGTCTAGAAAAGCTTTAAACATAGATAATCTGGGAAGTGAAACTATAGAACAACTGTACAGAGAAAAGTTAGTCGAGAATCCTGCTGATTTTTATGTTTTAACGAAAGAACAACTTCTTCCATTAGAAAGAATGGCAGAAAAATCTGCTCAAAATATTATCACCGGAATCGAAAATTCTAAAGAAATTCCTTTTGAAAAAGTGTTGTATGGAATTGGTATAAAGCACGTCGGAGAAACGGTTGCCAAAAAACTGGTTAAAAATTTCGCTACGATTGATGACTTAAAAGCAGCAACTGTAGAAGAGCTTTGTCAGGTTGAAGATATCGGAACTAAAATCGCTGTAAGCATTGTTGACTTCTTCAAAAATTCCGAAAACATTTTGATGCTTGAACGTTTAAAATCTTATGGTGTCCAACTTGAAAAAGGAGAAAATACGAATGAAGTTTTGTCGAATGTACTTGAAGGGAAAACTTTCCTTTTCACCGGAAAATTATCTTTATTCACAAGAGAATCTGCAGAAGACATGGTAGAAAAACATGGCGGAAAAAATATTTCTGCAGTTTCTAAAAACCTGAACTTCCTTGTGGTAGGTGAAAAAGCAGGAAGTAAATTAAAGAAAGCTCAAGACATCGGAACCATAGAAATTCTTGATGAACAGCAGTTTTTGGATTTGATTGAGAAACAATAAAAAATTTAATATAAAACTTTACATAAGCCATTGAGATTGATTCTTAATGGCTTATTTTTGCCCTCGATTAAAGAAATAACAAACTAATAACAACCCATGAAGAAAATCTACTTAATCATATTTATGATTTTGTTTTCTGCGTTGAAGGCTCAGAATATCTCATTTTATGATCAAAATTTAAAGAATAAAATCCTAAGCTCAAATTCGAGCAATCAAATTGCAAAGAATATTTCCGGAAACTTTTTTGCGATAGATGCTAATTCCGACGGGCAAATAAGCACAACCGAAGCCTCTCAGGTGAGTTATCTGGATGTGAGTAACAGCAATATTTCGAATACTTTAGGATTAACTTCCTTTACCAATCTTATTACTTTAAAAATTAATAATAATTCATTAACGGGCACTTTAAACTTGTCCAGTATTACCACTTTAAAGAATATTGAATGTCAAAATAACGTTTTATCTATTCTGACTTTGGACAATCCTACTTCTGTAAATGTATCTAATAACCATTTATATACTTTCAATACTACTTATGGCGCTACAGGTCTTATTTATTTAAATATAAGCAACAATTATTTCAGTATCTTTACAATAGATTATCCTTCTCTTGTAGACTTTTCTGCAGATGGAAATCCAATGACGCAGATGAATTTCACTCAGGCATCTCCGGCTGGGTTTGTACTTAATCCTATAACTCAGGTGGAAACACTTACGTTTTCAAGCTACGGATATACTCCTCCATCATTTACAATAGCTAACTTTCCTAATCTTAAATATCTTCATGGCGCAATACAACCTGTAAATGGTTTGCTAATTGAAAACCTCCCATCATTATCTTATTCTACAATCAGTTGCCATAAAATAATAGTAAAAAATATCAATCCTTCTATTGATATTAATGGTTTAAGCTTTAATATTGATGAATTTCATTTACAGGGAACTTCAAATACAGCCATTCTCAATTACCAGGCTATTCGTGCTAAAAAATATTATTTTGAAGATCTGACAAGTGTAACCGATTTGAACTTTTATGTAGATGAGGACACAACTGAGGTACATTTCAGCAATTTACCTATCTTAAATAATCTAAAATTTGGCACCACCTCATCTAACCCAAATGCCTGCCTTGCCACCGTTGATCTGAGCACAATTCCGTCATTAAAAAACTTTGAAATAAATAATCTTCGATACAGCTCGATGAATTTCTCAAACCTTAACCTACTAAAGAAAATAACACTGAACGGAACGAGCTGCAATCCAAGCAATTCGGTTCTGAATATTTCTAATCTGCCACAATTAGAAGAAATTTTTATTAAAGACCGTTATTTAAAAACACTTACTATAAATACCCTCAATTCATTAAAAAGTATTGCATTGAATAGTATAAGTTGCCAATCCATAACATTGTCTTCTCTTCCACAATTGGTTTCATTCCTAATGGATTCAAACAGCAATGCTACAAATACATTACCTTCTTTGGATTTCAACAACTTACCAAGCTTACAATCTATTGAATTACTGAGACCATTTGTAAACGCAGTAACCTTTAATAATTTACCTAGTTTAAAAACATTTAAAGTTGAAGATCCTTATTCTGTTTATTTCTCCAGTGATATTTCTACTTCCTACAATTTTTCAAACTTACCATTATTAGAGAATATTATTTTAAATAATTCCAAAATAATTCCATTGACTTTAAATAACTTACCAAGCTTAAAAAATTTAACGGTTAAGAGAACATATTTTGGAACAAACTATACATTCCAAAATCTTCCATTGCTGGAAAATGTTACCATTGAAAATCCCCATATTTCAAGTCCGGGAACCATCATTAACTTAAGTGATCTGGCATTCAATAACTTACCTTCTATAAAAAATATTACATTAAAAGACTTTTACTCATTAAATACTTTAAATTTAGGAAATACCAACACTACACTGGAAAACTTTTCCATGAAAAGCGAGATCGCAACGTATGGAAACTTAACTTCCTTTACATTTAACGATTTTCCTCAGTTGAGAGCTCTTCAATTTAATCGTAAGCTGAACAATCTTCAATTGACAAACTTACCGCAGCTAAACACGCTGAATGTAAACAGTAATAATTTTACTACTCTGAATATCGGAAATTTACCCGCATTACAAAATTTCACATCAAATTATAATTATTATACTTCGGGTCAGTATAATATTAATTTCACCAATCTGCCTGTCCTAAAAAAGGTAAATGTAAGTTATAACAACGGATATTTAAAAAAAATCGACCTATCGCAAGTTCCTCAATTGGAAGAACTTCAATTTATTGCCAACAATTCAGGATATCCGCAAACACTGGATTATATCAATTTAAAAAACGGAAACCCAAATCTATTGGTTTTAAATACTGAATATATCAAAAATATTTGTGTAGATGATGACAGCGAAAGAGCTTTGGTTCAAAGTTTAGATACAAGTCTTGCTAATACAATTTTCACATCTTACTGCACATTGGCTCCGGTCGGAAACATCTACAAAGTAATAGGAACAGCGTCTTACGATTATAACAATAATGGATGCAACTCTTCGGATCCTAAGTTTCCTTATCTGAAATTCGGGATCAACTCGGGTGGAATTTCTAGTGTTTACACAACGAACCAAACTGGAACATTTAATATTCCTTTACAAACTGGAAATCATATCATTACTCCAATTATTGAAAACCCTACCTATTACAATTTTTCTCCAACAAACTTTACAGCCGATTTCCCTACACAAGCAAGCCCTCTGACACAAAATTTATGCTTCACACCCAACGGAACCCATAATGATTTGGAAGTGGTAATCATTCCTGTAAATGCTGCTGCTCCAGGCTTTAATACGAAGTATAAAATTATTTATAAAAACAAAGGAACAGGAGTACAGTCCGGAACATTATCATTCAGCTACACTGATAATTTGATGAATTATTTGAACGCTACAATTGTTCCAAATTCACAATCTACAGGACTATTAAACTGGAATTTCACCAATCTTCTTCCCTTTGAAACAAAAGAAATTACAGTAACTTTCAAATTAAATACCCCTACACAAACTCCTGCTTTGAACAGTGGAGACATTCTACATTTTACAACTCAAATTAATGCAGGAACAGACGAAACACCTTTAGATAATATATTTACTCTGCATCAAACGGTTGTTAATTCTTTTGACCCAAATGATAAAACATGCTTGGAGGGAACTTCAATTTCTCAGGCTAAAGTTGGAGATTATGTTCATTATCTAATCAGATTTGAAAATACAGGAACTGCAAATGCTCAAAACATTGTGGTAAAAGATGTTATTGATATTTCTAAATTCGATATATCAAGTTTAGTTGCGTTGAACGGAAGTCATAATTTTATAACTAGAATTACAAATCCCAATACGGTTGAATTTATTTTTGAAAACATTCAACTTCCATTTAATAATTCGACTAATGACGGATATGTTTCATTTAAAATTAAAACAAAATCTACTTTAAATCTTGGTGATAGCTTTAGTAATACAGCTAATATTTATTTTGATTATAACCATCCAATTATTACAAATACATATACAACATCGGTTCAGAATGTATTAGCGACATCAGAAATTAATAACAATAAAAGTACTTTCAGTATTTATCCGAATCCTGTAAAAGACATTTTATCTATTCAATCAAAAGAGAAAATTGTAAAAGCTGAGATTTATGATGCAGCCGGAAGAGTTTTAAAAGCTGTAAGTGTAACAGACAACTCAATCAATGTTTCTGAACTTTCAAAAGGAAATTATCTCATTAAATTATCTACAAAAGATAAAACAGTGACGCAGAAGTTTATTAAAAATTAATGTAAACACAAAATCAAAATTAAAGACTGTCTTTGTAGGCAGTCTTTTTTGCATTATGAATACAAATTTTATCGTAATTTTATTTTTAAGAAGTTTAACATTTTAAATATGGAATTTTTACAAGACCATTCTGTTCATAATGAACTGTTGCTGATATTTATTTCGGTGATTCTTGGGCTTTTCATTGGTGCAGAGCGTGAATATCAAAATAAGTCGGCTGGCCTGCGTACTTTTATTTTGATTTGCTTTGGATCTTGCTTATTCACTATCCTTTCCATTAAAATTGGTATTGGAAATCCTGATCGTTTAGCTGCTAATATTATTACAGGAATTGGTTTCCTTGGCGCCGGGGTTATTTTTAAAGGTGACAATAAAATTGAAGGAATTACAACTGCCACAACTATTTGGGCAACTGCTTCTATTGGAATGGCGGTAGGATCAGGGTATGTTTACCTCTCACTTTTGGGAACAGCATTGATATTATTTATTTTACATTCATTAACGTATTTACAGAATTTCATCGACAATAATCATAAAATAAGAGAATATAAAATCGCTGTTACAAGCTCAGAACAGATAAGACACTGTGAAGAGTTATTCAGAAATAATAACTTGAAACACCTGATGATAGGACAACAATATACGTTGGGAAATCTTTCAACAACCTGGCGACTCACAGGCAAAAATAAACGTCATGAAACTTTGATTAAGCAACTCATGAATGATCCAAAAATAATTGCTTATCAGTTTTAAAAAGACAAAAAAATAAAGGCAAATTGCCTTTATTTTTTATGGAAAACATAGAGATCTTTATTGGGTCCGTCGATTTCTTTACCATCCATATCCAATTGAAAGAGCTTATTTTCACCCACTTTATATTTATACTTTGCACTTTTTCCATTAAGGGTAATCACACTTCCCGTGGTATCCCAATCAAAAGTACCTTTGTCGTTATTTTTTGAATTTCTATCGATATATTCTTCCGTAATACTGAAAGTTTTATCTTTATTTAATGTGAGTGAAGTTTTGATTCCCGGACAGTCTGCACAAGGAACTACGGCTTCGTAGGTTCCGCTCCAATCAAGCGAGTTCTGTGAATTATGAGCGGCATCCACAGCCTCTGTAGATTTTTGAACAGCCATAGAATCAGTTTGAGCACTCGCATTCACTTCATTGGTCTTTTCTTTTGGTGAGCAAGAAGCCAAAAATGCTAATCCTATAATCCCTGAAATTTGTAATTTGGTCATCATGAGTAATTTAAATATATTAACAATAAGATGAAATTCAATGAACAAAAATTAAGCCGACTATATCTTTTAGTTGATTTTATACAAATCTCATCTTTAATTTAGAAGTAAAAAATCATCAATATCATGATGAAATTTAAAATTAACAGTTAACCACCATAATTCATTCTTTTCATAAGCACTAATTTTATTTTTCTTTGTAAATTAGGGCAAAATTTTGATTATGACGAAAAAGATACTTTTATCTGTATTTCTTTTGCCGGCTGCCATGGCTTTTGCACAGCAATACGGAGGAATGTGGATACCGACAGAGCTTAATGAAAAGGAAATGAAAGATTTGGGAATGAAAATCTCTGCCAAAGACATCTTCAACACTCAAAAAGCAAGCATAAAAGATGCTGTAGTACAGTTCAACGGAGGTTGTACTGCCGAGATCATTTCTCCAAAAGGATTATTATTGACGAACCACCACTGTGGATATGGTCAAATCCAAGCTCACTCTACTGTACAAAACGACCTTTTGTCTAACGGTTTTTGGGCACAAAATATGAGTACAGAACTTCCAAATCCGGGAGTAACTGTAGACTTTATTGTAGACATCAAAGATGTTTCTAATCAAATTTTAGAAGGTACAGACAACCTTACAGAGCCTGATTTAGCGAAAAAGATCAGTACCAATATTGAGGTTTATAAAAACTCTCAAAAAACAGAATCTTTCCAATCTATTTCTGTGAAACCAATGTATTACGGAAATAAATACTACGCCTACACCATCGAAACATATAAAGATATTCGTTTGGTAGGTGCTCCGCCACAAAGCATCGGAAAATTCGGTTCTGATACCGACAACTGGGTTTGGCCAAGACATACAGGAGATTTTTCTATGTTCAGAATTTATGCTGACAAGAATAATAATCCTGCAGAATATTCAAAAGACAACGTTCCTTACACTCCAAAACATTATCTTCCGGTTTCCATCAAGGATAAAAACGAAAATGATTTCACTTTCGTATTCGGTTTCCCCGGAAAAACAACGGAATATCTTCCTGCCATTGCTGTAGAAAAGATCATGAAAGAGATCGATCCTGCAAAAATTGCCGTACGTGATGTTGCATTGAAAACATTGGATGAAAAAATGCGTGCAGACGATGCTACCCGTATTAAATATGCTTCAAAATTTGCTTCTGTTGCCAATTACTGGAAAAAATGGATTGGTGAAGTTGAAGGATTAAAAAAATCCAATGCTGTTGAGAAAAAAGTAATGTATGAAGGTTCTTTGGTTTCTAAAAACTCCCAAGTTAAGGCAACTTTAGACCAATTGAATAAATTATACAACGACCAATCTCCTTTTGCTTTAAATAATGCTTACTACACTGAAGTCATTAAAAATGCAGAGACATTAAAACTTGCGAGTGATTACTACACTTACATTTCTTCTGTAGAATCCGGCAGAATGGATGAAAAAGAACTTGCTAAACTTAAAACAAAATTAACTTCATTCTATAAAGATTATAGTGCAGAATTAGATGCAAAAGTAACTGCAAAACTATTGGCTCTATATGCTAACAAAACGGCACCGCAATTCTTACCTGCAGGTTTTGACAAGTATAAAAATGAAGCTCAAAATATTCCTATCATTGAAGATATTTCGAAAAATTCAATTATTACGGGAAGAACTGCTGTGAATGGAGCAATGCTTAGCACAGACATTGAGAAAGCTTTCTCTAATCAGGATAAATTAATCAAAACAATTAAAAAAGATCCTGTTTATCAGCTTTACGTTTCAATCAGAGATACATATATGAAAACAGCTGATCCTCAATTTACTTCTTTACAGACAAAAATTGATGCGTTACAAAAAACGTATATGGCACAGCAAATTGATACGGATAAAGACAGAAAATTCTTCCCGGATGCTAACTCTACGCTTCGTGTAACATACGGAAAAGTGAAAGGTTCTACACCAAGAGATGCCGTTTCTTATGGATTCCAGACGCACTTAGCGGGAGTTATTGAAAAATATGTTCCCGGAGATTATGAGTTTGATGTTCCAAAAAAACTAATCGATCTTTACAATAAAAAAGACTTCGGAAACTATAAAGATAAAACAGGCGATGTTCCTGTAGGATTCACGGCAACGAACCATACAACAGGAGGAAACTCAGGAAGTCCGGTTTTGGATGCTAATGGAAACCTTGTTGGTCTAAACTTCGACAGACAGTGGGAAGGAACAATGAGCGACATCAATTATGACCCACGTTTCAGCCGAAATATCATGGTTGATACCAAATATATTCTTTTCATTATTGATAAATATGCCGATTCTAAATGGCTTATCGATGAAATGAAAGTGATAAAGTAATTTTTTTAATGATAACTTTAAGAATCTATTTAAATTTTCAATACTAATTTAAATAGATTCTTTTTTATTATATGAAAGAGCAACTCCTAAATTTATTAGCCCATTTTGCAGGAAATGATATAGAGAAATCATTTCCACTCCCCTATTGTATTCCCGTTTATCATTGTGTTTCGGATGAAAACCTACCTCATCTCAACCAAATCATCAACTACAAAAACACAAAACAGTTTGAGCAAGATCTGGATTACTTATCAAAGTATTTCCAGTTTGTGAATTGGGGAGAGTTTAAAGATTTTATCAACGGAAATTTTACCCCTAAAAAGAAAATTGCCCTTCTTACTTTTGATGATGGTTTCAGAGAATTTTATGATGTAATTCTCCCGATTTTAGAAAGAAAGGGAATTTACGCTGTCAACTTCATCAATCCTGCTTTCATTGATAACAAAGACTTAATGTTTCGCAGCAAAGCAAGTTTGATAATTAATGAAATTGAAAAAAATAAATCGATAAACCCTAAAATCTATAATATTCTTAAGTTTAAAAGTGATTCGAAAGCCGAACTCAAACAGAAAATATTACAGCTAAATTATCATCAGACAGAAATTCTGGACAGCCTTACAGAAGCACTTGGAATTAATATCAATTCATTTTTACAAGAACAACAACCTTATTTAAGTTTTGATCAATTACAATCATTAACACAGAAAGGATTTGGAATTTCCTCTCACAGTTGGGATCATCCTTTGTATAATGAATTATCATTAAGTGATAAACTAAAAACGACCAACAAAACGTTTAATTACTTAAAAAACAATGATTTTCTCTACGAAAGTTTTGCTTTTCCTTTTACAGATTTCGGCGTTGAAAAAGCTTTTTTTGATGAATTATTTAAAAATAAAGACCTGTTCTGTACCTTTGGAAGCGCAGGAATAAAACTCGATAGTGTTTCGAAAAATATCCAACGAATCCCGATGGAGACAGGAGAAGATGCAGAGACAATCTTAAAAAAAGAGATTACTTATTATCAATTAAAAGGTATTTTACATAAAAATAAAATCATAAGGAAATGATACATTTAAAGACATTTAATAAAAAACAATTGGGAGAATTTGTATCATCCGGAGATTTCAAGAAATACGATTTCCTTCCTATTACAGCGCATAGAGCTCAATCTCACATCAATAATCCAAAAGCAAATGATGATCAAACGCTACTTATTTTAGCATTTGATGATGATCATCTGGCAGGCTACATCGGTTGTTTTCCCGATCATTTCATTATTGATGGAAAAGTATTTAATTATGGGTGGTTGAGTACGTTATATGTAAGCAGTAATTTCCGAGGAAAAAGAATTGCTCAGTCCCTTTTACAAAAGGCGTTTGAAGAATATCATGAAAATCTGGCGCTCACCGAATTTACGAAGGAAGCAGAAGGACTCTACAACAAAATGGGTACTTTTGAATATATTCAGCCTAAAATGGGCAAGAGATATTATTTCCGCACAGATCTGGCTACGATAATTCCTTCCAAAAAGCCTAAAACAAAAGCTTTACAACCTATTTTTAGATGGGGAGATTTTGTATTAAATTCATGCATTTCAGTAAGAAATGCTTTTATCCGAAAGCCTAGTTTTAAATTTGAAATTCTTGACAGCATAGATCATGAAAGTGCCAATTTTATCTCTAAATTTCACAGCAATAGAAATGCAGAAGAACTCAATTGGGCAATAGAAAATCCGTGGGTATTGGAAAGTAAAAGTAAAGAAGAGAAGTATTTATTTTCCAGTTTTGCTGAAAGCTTCAACTATTTCTGGATAAAAATTTATGATCATAAAAATACTCTGGAAACCTGTGCTCTTTTATTTGTAAGAGATGGTCACTTAAAAATTTCTTATTTGTTTTCAACCTCTGATTCAGAACGATTCATAACATTTTTAAGCTATTTTATTGTAAAGAATAAAATTAATTATTTAACGAGCTATCAAACAGAATTCAATAAAAAAGCAGAATCCATGAATATATTTCCAAGCATCCATCAGCGAAATATGGAAAGACGGTATATGCTCCACAAACAGTTTATTAAAAACCTTCCCCAAGACTTTGATCCTCTTTTTCAGGATGGCGATGGCGACTGTGTTATGACATAAAAAAGAGGCTTTTAATAAGCCTCTTTTTATTTTTAATTTCCAAAAACATCTTCTAAACTGAGTTCTGTAAATGTTCCCATTTCATTCACTGCGTCCATATTAAGGTTTTCTTTCTTCCCAATAATGGCGGTATTAAAATGTACTGGTTTTATTTCGGTCTGATAAAACTTTTTCACATCTTCAAATTTCAATCCTTCGATCTGTTGATAAATATCTTTTCTAAAATCATGCGAAATCCCTATTTTTTTTAACCTCAATGTATTGAAGAAAATAGTCGTTCGTTTAATTCTTGTGGATGCTATTTGTTTTAACGCTGCACTTTTAGCATTTTCAAACTGAGTCGGTACTTCAGGAAGTTCGTTGATTAACTCACTCATGGTATCAACTGCAATCTGCAATTTATCGGGTTGCGTTCCGATATACGTCGTAATATAATCCGGATGTCCCGATTGTGAATTGGCTGAATACGAAACATACGCAGAATATGCCAAACTCTTGCTTTCACGGATTTCCTGAA
Source organism: Chryseobacterium polytrichastri (assembly GCF_900142445.1). Classification (GTDB taxonomy): domain Bacteria; phylum Bacteroidota; class Bacteroidia; order Flavobacteriales; family Weeksellaceae; genus Chryseobacterium; species Chryseobacterium polytrichastri. Next base: position 43,942 of record NZ_FRAV01000004.1, read on the forward strand.
AAACAATAGACGACAATCCTCTTCCGAAATATTCATTGAAAACATTAATCTTTCCGAAATTCGATGTGTTCACATCATTTCCTCTTCCTATCTTACTCATCTCCATTTGTACCATGTCATAATTCATGAAATAGACATTTCCTTTGGTTTCCGGTTCAGGGTATTTTTTAGGTTCAGGAATTTGAAGGCTTGCCGTTTCGATATATTTTTCAATATACTGACTGAAGTTTTCAAAGTTTTTCCCGTAGAAAAAAACTTGATAAGGATAATCAAACAGTTTTTTCATTCGGTCTGTAAATACCTCAACATTGGACGTTTCCAATTCTTCTTTTGAAATAATATCTGTAAAACGAGAGAATTCACCCAACTTTGTATAATTCGTCAAAGCTGTCATAATGCGGTTTTTATCTTTCTTTACCGCTTCACGATTTTCAAGGATCGTATCTACAAACTGATTGTAAATCTCCTGATCTGGTTCTATGTTATTCATCCAGTCTTTCAACAATTCAATTCCTTTTTCAAGGTTTTCTTCTAATCCGCTCAATGAGATCGAAAGTTGATCGGCATTGGTTTTAAAGTCATTGCTCACCCCAATTTTAAAGAATTCTTTTTTAAGATCTTCAGGAGATAACTTTTCGGTTCCCAGATATTGAATAACTTGTGTGGAAATTCCCAAATCTCTGTCGTGATCACTCCCAAAAGGGAAAATAAAATGAACCTGGGCAATATCGTTATAATTATTTTTAACGAAACTCAGTTTTTTATCTTTAACGGTAGCTGTTTTTATTTCTTTTTGATAATCAACGAATTCAGGTTGAATATCGTCAGTTTTTTCAGATACAATCTCTTGTAAAAATTCAGATTGAGCTTCACGGTTGATTTTTATCGGTGTAATTCCCGGGTTATCAACTCTTAATAATTTATCGTTAACGCCTTTTTCTTTGTTGATGATAACGTAATTATCTTTAAAGAATTCATTGGCAAAATCTACAACTTCCTCTTTAGTAACGGTAGCATATTCATCCATCTCGCTCAGTTCCTCTTCCCAAGATCTGCCTTTAATGTAAGTATCATAAAGATTTGTTGCAAGGCCTTCCGCTGTTTCCAGCGCTTTCATTCTTTGAAGTTTAAAATCATTGATGATGGCAGGAAGCATCCAATCCGGAAAATCTCCTTTCTTCAATAATTCGATCTGCTCGAGCACCATTTCTTTCGCTTCATTCAACGTCTGCATTTCTTTTGGAACGGCAACAATTGAAAAATATCCGTATTCTTTCAATCCAACCGAAAAAGCCTGTGCCCAAAGCATTCTTTGCGTCTGGTTGATATTTAAATCCAGTAATCCCGCTTCTCCTCTATTGCTTAGAATATTCGCTACAATATCAGCTAATATTGCTTCTCTGCTTCCGTAGCTGTCAGTTCTCCAAGCCAACTGAGTTCTTGGCGTTGTCGGGCTTTTTACTGTTCTTTCTACAATCTCAGTAAGTGGCTTTTCAATAATTGGGGTTTTCTTTGGTAATTCTTTATAAGGAATAGATCCAAAATACTGATCTATAAGCTGAACAGTTTCTTCAAAATCCAGATCACCTACCAACACCATGGCATAATTATTAGGAACATAATATTCATCAAAATATTTATGAATAGCCTTCATAGAAGGGTTTTTCAAATGTTCCGGTTTCCCTAAAGTCGTTTGCTGACCATTAGGATGGGTTGGAAAAAGAGCATCCATCAGTTCATAATTCACCAATCTGGAATCATTATCCTGCGCTCTGTTGAACTCTTCATATACCGATTCCAACTCTGTGTGGAAAAGGCGTAACACCATTTCCGAAAATCTTTCTTTTTCGACTTTCAGCCATTTTTCAAGTTCGTTATTCGGAATATTATTTTTATAAACCGTTTCATCAAACCAAGTGTGGGCGTTCGTTCCGCTGGCTCCTAATGACGAAATTATTTTATCATATTCATTCGCGATCGCATACTGACTTGCCTCCTGAGAAACTTCATCTATTTTTGTATAGATGTCTTTCTTTTTTTCAGGATCCTGTTCTGCTTTATGCTGTTCGTATAAATCAGAAATCTGGTCCAGCAAAACTTTTTCCTTTTCCCAGTTTTGAGTTCCTAATCTTGAAGTTCCTTTAAACATCATGTGCTCAAGATAATGCGCCAACCCTGTATTGTCAGCCGGATCATTATTACTTCCCGTTCTCACAGGAATGAACGTCTGAATCCTCGGCGCATCAAAATTTTGAGCAAGAAAAACCTGTAACCCATTTTTTAGGGTATATATTCTTACTTTATTTTCGTCCTGAGTTATGGTAGTGTATGAGTAGTTGCTTTTATCGGTATGAATCGTCTCCTTATATCTATTGTCGGTCATATATAAATTCATTTTCATTCTTTTAAGATTAGAATGTATACAAATGTAAGCAATCAAAAAAGAACACTTTCTACTTTTCCTATTATTACATCTATGGTGACGATAATTAATTACTTATTACCAATTACTCGTCACTTATTTTTCAGGAGCTGTTTCGCGCTATCCACTCATACTCCTCACTCCAACGCACCCAACACCAAACCCTTTACTATCCTCTCTTGTTGCGGGGTAACCGTTACTATCACGGCTAGGCATTTGTCTGTAAATTACCCTGAAGTCATCTATCAAATAGTTTTCTTCTATTAAACTTGGAAATTATTTTTCTTCCAAAAAGCCTTGTCAAGGTTTAAAACCTTGACAAGGCTCCTGCAGCAACACAGCAACAAAATCCATCTCTTCCTTCTCACCTTTCTTAGTCTTTTTACAAAATAATTATCTAAGTTTGCAGTAAGTTTTCCCAAAATTACAACCATGTCCGGAAACATTCTAATCATCGATGATGAGATCAAGCTCCTGAAATTATTAGGAATGATCCTTTCCCAAGAAAATTTTAACGTAAAAGAAGCTTCTACAGCACGCTCTGCAATGACTATGCTCGAGCAGTATGACTTTGATGTTGTGTTAAGTGATGTCCGCCTTCCTGATGCTTTCGGGGTTGATCTTGTGAAATCTATTCAATCAAAACACCCTCATCTGGAAATTATATTAATGACAGCTTTCGGAAATATTACAGATGCTGTTCAAGCCATGAAGAACGGAGCTTATGATTATTTAGTGAAAGGCGATGATAATGACAAAATAATTCCGCTCGTCTATAAAGCATTAGAAAAAGGAAAATACAATCGCTCTAAAATTGTTCCGAAATGTACCACTCTGCAAGGCTTCAATCAAATTATTGGAATTTCACCTTCAATTCTTCAGTCTAAAAAATTAGCAGAAAGAGTTGCCTTAACAGATGCTACCGTTCTTTTGACAGGAGAAACGGGAACCGGAAAAGAAGTTTTTGCCAACGCCATTCATGAGGGAAGCGACAGAAAGAAAAATAATTTTGTAGCAATCAATTGTTCTGCATTCAGCAAAGAAATTTTAGAAAGTGAACTTTTCGGGCACAAGCAAGGCTCTTTTACCGGAGCTATAAAAGATAAAAAAGGGCTCGTAGAAGAAGCGAATGGCGGAACATTATTCTTAGATGAAATTGGAGAGATGCCAATCGAACTTCAGGCAAAATTACTTCGTGTACTGGAAACCAAAGAATTCATGAGAATGGGTGAAACGAAGGTCTCCAAATCAGATTTCAGGTTAATTGCTGCCACCAACAGAAATTTAGAAAATGAAATAAAACAAGGTCACTTCAGAGAAGATTTGTATTTCAGATTGAATGTTTTCGAGATCAATCTTCCTCCTCTCCGCGAAAGAAAAGAAGATTTAAAAGTTTTAGCTAAAAATTTTATTGATATTTTTTCGAATAAACTGCATTTGTCATCCGTTCAGGTTTCCCCTGAATACTATAAAGAATTAGAAAAAAACGACTGGAAAGGAAACATCCGCGAATTAAGAAATACCATCGAAAGAAGTTTAATCTTAATGAACGACAATATTTTAGATACAGAAAGTCTGCCTCATTATTCTGAAAAAGTGAGTTCTACAGAAAAAGATTCGTTGAGCATGCGATCTTTAGAAAAAGAGCACATCCAAAAAGTAATTCAATACACCAAAGGAAATAAAGCCGAAGCCGCAAGATTGCTGGAAATTGGTATTGCCACTTTATATCGCAAATTGGAAGAATATAATTTGAGATAATAAACAAATGACATTGAACCATTAAGGATCAATTAAGTTGTTAAGAATATTAAGATGAACTTGTTTACGCTTTTTATTTTGACCACAAAATATACAATTTTTTTTATTTAATCACTTTAGAGCACTTAAGTTTTAAAGGTTAAATAGGTAGAAAATAATAAAGTTCACATAAGAAGAAAATCAAAGATTTTCAAAAAAGCTTAAGTGTACTTTTAATCGTATAGCTTTTAACTTAAAATGCTTAAGTGTTTAAACTTTTGTACCTTTTGCGGTTTAATTTTTTAATTAGTTTAAACAGCCTTGACGTTAAGAATATTAAGCTAAGTTTCTTACATAAAATCTTAATAGTTTAAAAATAATTCAACATTCTACAAACCTATCATTATAATAATGAGCCTATCAAAATGATAGGCTTTTCTGTTTTATGACATCATCTACAAATCCCACAACACACTATAATAAAACAACTTACCTCATTTTTTAACAAAACGGTTCTTCTTTTGGCATATAGAGTTTAAATAAAATATTCTAAAAATGACAACTTCAAGAAAAACGTTCAAAAAACGGGAGCATTCAAAATTCAGCCTTTTGATTGTATCGTATGTACTTTTTACTTTATTAACCTTAATTGTAACATCATGATGCTCATTAGTTTAATACTGCTTTTCGCAGTTCTGTTTTGGCTTTTATACAAATCTGTTGAATTTTTCGACAAAATATAAAAAATTATGTGGAGTTTATTTATCCTTTCAATACTAGCCTTTGGGTACATCTGTTATGTTTTAACGAAACCTGAAAAATTTTAACCAAAATCATGAATACAGAAATTTTAGGCATCATAGCGATGTTCGCAATCACATTAGGCATTGGTATTTTCTTAGGGAAATACATTGCCGATGTTTACGGTTATAAAAAAACTTTTTTAGATAGAATTTTCCAACCGATTGAAAATGGTATTTATAAAGTTTCAGGGATCAACCCTAACCGTCAGATGACTTGGAAACAGAATATGTTTGCCATGCTGGCCATTAATTTAGTTTGGTTCATCATCGGATTTTTCATCTTATTAAATCAGTCATTTCTTCCGTTAAACCCAGACGGAAACCCGGATATGTCGCCCGATCTGGCTTTTAATACTGCAATTTCTTTCTTGGTTAACTGTAATCTACAGCATTATTCGGGAGAAACTGGAGTCAGTTATTTAAGTCAGTTATACTTAATGTTTTTGCAGTTTGTAACAGCTGCAACCGGAATGGCTGCTATGGCCGTACTTTTCAAAGCATTTAAAGAAAAAACAACCACAGAATTAGGTAATTTCTTCGATTTTTTCACCAAGTCGATGATCAGAATATTAATCCCGATCAGTATTGTGGTGGCTTTTATTCTTTCTGCTAATGGAACTCCAATGACTTTCGAAGGGAAAGACCATATCACCAATCTTGAAGGTCATAAAGTTGATGTTTCCAGAGGTCCTGCCGCTGCTTTTGTGGCGATCAAGCACTTAGGTACCAACGGGGGAGGTTTCTTTGGAGCCAACTCAGCACATCCGCTTGAAAACCCTAATTACATGACCAATATGACAGAAATGGTTACGCAGATGATCATTCCTTTTGCGTTGGTTTTTGCGTTAGGATTTTATTTAAAGAAAAGAAAACTTTCATGGACTATTTTCACCGTAATGACCATTGGTTTTCTGGCGCTTGCCGTTCCGAATGTTGTGAATGAAACTCGTGGAAATCCATTAATTACAGAAATGGGAACCGATAATCATTTGGGAGCGATGGAAGGGAAAGAGATCCGTTTCGGAAGTGCAGCTTCAGGATATTGGAGTATTGCAACCACCGTAATTTCTACAGGTTCTGTGAACTCGATGCACGACAGCACGATGCCACTTTCAGGAATGAATGAGCTTTTAGCTATGATGATTAATTGCTTCTACGGTGGTTGTGGCGTCGGAATTCTAAACTATTTCATATTCATCATTCTTGCCGTATTTATGAGCGGTCTGATGGTCGGACGAACCCCTGAATTTATGGGCAAAAAGATTGAAGCTAAAGAGATGAAAATAGCGATGATCGTTGCTCTATTCCACCCTTTTTTAATTCTTGTCGGAACAGCTTTAACGGCGTACTTCCCTGAATTCGGAGCCAAGACATTAAATAATCCGGGCTTCCATGGTTTTAGTGAAATGTTGTATGAATTCACTTCATCATCTGCCAACAACGGATCCGGATTTGAAGGATTAGGAGATAATACTCCTTGGTGGAATATCTCAACAGGAGTTGTGCTGCTGTTATCAAGATTTATCCCGATCATCGGCCCGATTGCCATTGCAGGATGTTTAGCTCAGAAAAAATACATCCCGGAAAGTGCAGGAACTTTGAAAACAGATACCGCAACTTTTGGATTTATGACTTTAGCCGTCATTCTTTTAATCGCTGCCCTGTCTTTCTTCCCTGCTCTTACGCTAGGACCCATTGCAGAACAACTTCAATATTTTTCTAAATAAAATTAAATAATTAAACCACTAAGATTTACTTAAGGAGTTAAGAATATTAAGCTAATCGTAATCAAATTATTAAGCTTAAAAATATTCAAAGAATATTTTCTTAACTCAACTTAACTTCTTAAACAAAATCTTAATGGTTCAAATAAAAAAATCATTCAAAGCAATGAAAAATCAATCACAAACATTGTTTCAAAAAGATTTAGTTAACGAAGCTATCAGACAGTCTTTCGTTAAGCTGAATCCGAAAATCATGTTTAAAAACCCTGTCATGTTTCTGGTAGAAATCGGAACAATCGTCATGTTCATCGTGAGCTTATTTAGCTTATCAGGTGATAAAACACAGGGCAGTTTTACTTATAATTTCTTAGTATTCATTATCTTATTTTTTACTGTTTTATTTGCCAATTTCGCTGAAGCTATCGCCGAGGCCAGAGGAAAAGCACAGGCAGATACCTTGAGAAAGACCAGAGAGGAAACTCCCGCTAAATTAATCGTAGACAACAAACCTGGATTCCAAGTAGAAACAGCTTTAAAAATGTCTGCAGAAATGAAACTGGGAGATATTTTCCTTTGTGAAGCAGGCGATCAGATCCCGATGGATGGTGAAATTATCGAAGGTTTAGCAACAATAGATGAATCAGCCATTACAGGAGAAAGTGCCCCCGTCATCAGAGAATCAGGTGGAGATAAAAGTTCAGTAACAGGCGGTACAAAAGTGCTTTCCGACAGAATAAAAGTAAAAGTCACCACAAAACCGGGTGAATCTTTTCTAGATAAAATGATTGCCCTTGTAGAAGGCGCATCAAGACAAAAAACACCTAACGAGATCGCTTTAACCATATTGTTAGCTGGGTTTACCCTTACTTTCATTATCGTTACAGTTACTTTAAAACCTTTTGCAGATTATTCGCAGACGCCAATCACCATTGCGGCATTTATATCACTTTTCGTTTGTTTGATACCCACAACGATTGGAGGTCTGCTTTCTGCGATTGGAATTGCGGGGATGGACAGAGCTTTAAGAGCCAACGTCATCACAAAAAGTGGTAAAGCTGTTGAAACTGCGGGAGATATTGACGTTCTATTGCTGGATAAAACAGGAACCATCACCATCGGAAACCGTAAAGCAACACAATTTCACCCATCCAATACTATTGATAGTAATGAATTTATAAAAGCTTCGGCATTAAGTTCTGTTGCCGATGAAACTCCGGAAGGAAAATCTATTATTGAATTAAGCCAATTACAATCTGAAGACTTGCTTGTTCCAAATCCTGTCTATATTGATTTTACGGCTGAAACCAGAACCTCAGGTATTGATTTTGAAAACACAAGAATTAGAAAAGGAGCTTACGACACGATTAAAAAACTGACTGAAAAAGCCGGAAATATTTTCCCTCCCGAAACTCAGGAAGCAACAACTAAAATTTCTGAAAACGGAGGAACACCATTAGTCGTTTCTGTAAATGAACAAGTTTGGGGAGTTATTGAACTTCAGGATATCATCAAAACAGGAATTCAGGAACGTTTTCAACGATTGAGAAAAATGGGTGTGAAAACGGTGATGGTAACGGGTGATAATCCTTTAACTGCCAAGTTTATCGCAGAGAAAGCAGGTGTAGATGATTTTATCGCAGAAGCTAAACCTGAAGATAAGATGAATTACATCAAAAAAGAACAACAGGAAGGAAAGCTAGTTGCGATGATGGGTGATGGAACAAATGACGCTCCCGCGCTTGCCCAAGCTGATGTTGGCGTTGCGATGAACAGTGGAACCCAAGCCGCCAAAGAAGCCGGAAACATGGTGGATTTGGATAATGATCCCACAAAATTGATTGAGATCGTAGAAATCGGAAAACAGTTGTTAATGACCCGTGGAACGTTGACTACTTTCAGTATTGCGAATGATGTTGCTAAATATTTCGCCATTATTCCGGCGTTGTTTATCACGTTTATTCCGGCGCTTCAGAAATTGAATATCATGAATCTTCACAGCCCAGAATCAGCGATTTTATCAGCCATTATTTTCAATGCGATCATCATTCCTATCCTGATTCCATTGGCTTTAAAAGGTGTTGCTTATAAACCGATTGGGGCAAGTGCATTATTGAGAAGAAATCTTTTGATCTATGGTTTGGGAGGAATTATCGCGCCATTCATTGGAATAAAGATTATCGATCTATTTGTTAGTTTGTTCTTTTAAAAATTTAATAAAAATGAAAAATTATATTGTATCAGCTTTCAGACTCACTATCGTCATGCTGGTTATTGTAGGCATCTATTTGGTCATTGTGTATGCAGGTTCAAAGGTATTGCCTACTCAGGGAAATGCAGAGATCATCAACCATAACGGACAAAAATTTTATGCCAATATTGGTCAGGAATTTAAATCTGTAAAATATTTTCACGGTCGCCCATCTGCTGTAGATTACAATGCAGCAGGAAGTGCAGGAAGCAACAAGGGGCCAAGCAATAAAGAATATCTTGAAACTGTACAAAAAAGAATTGATACGCTGAAAATGCAAAACCCGGAAATGAATACGGCAAAAGTTCCTGTAGAATTAGTAACTGCAAGCGGAAGCGGATTAGATCCTGATATTTCTGAAGAAGGCGCTTTATACCAAGCCAAAAGAATTGCTAAAGAAAGAAATATCTCTTTAGAAAAAATTGAAAACCTTATTAATATTCAAACAGAGAAACCTTTGTTGGGGCTTTTCGGACCTTCAAAGATCAATGTTCTAAAATTGAATATTGCTTTAGATCAAACTAAATAATTTCTTTTGTCTTAAAACAAAAGAAACAAAAATTCAAGACTGGATTTGTCGGCTAAAAATTACTTCTGTTCTCTAAAAATTCTAAAACTCGCACGAATTTACTATTTGTTCTTCGGTTCTAAATTGGTCTCGTGCTCAAACAGTAGAATTTTCTTAATGTTCACAGAACTAATTTTCTTAACGCCTCCAACTCCTAAGTCGTTTATATTATCCTTTTAATTTAAATAACAATCTCATTATCACCATTTATATAATGAAATCAAAAACTATTCAGGCTGCATTTTTTTTAGCATTGGCTACTGTAAGTCAAATTAATGCTCAGGAAATTCAAAAAGACTCCATTACCATGAAGCCTAAAGATTCCTTAATTACAAAAACTGATTCTAAAATCCCTTTTGACGGCTATGATCTAAGTTGGATCAACGGACAAAACCGTCAGACAGATTTCCCTTTAACCTTAAAAGATAAAGATGGAGAAACAATTTTAACGGGCGTAACGTATGTAGATGCCTATTATAACTATGATTTTCGCCATCCGCAAGATAATACCCATACCATTTCATCAGCAATTGGTCGTTCAAATGAAGTAACGATTAATATGGCAAGCATTGGGTTGGAAACCAATTATAAAAATATGATCGGCCGTTTGTGGCTACAATTCGGACAGATGGGGTCTATTGTTCAGGATCTTGACGGAACCCTAAATCACGGTAAAAATACAAGCGGAAGTAACTTAAAATATATTCGTGAAGCAGCTGCAGGATATCATTTCAATGTCATGCATGGACTGAATGTTGAAGCCGGGATTTTCATGAGCTATATTGGGTTGGAAAGTTACGTGTTAGGAGAAAACTGGAATTACCAAAGAAGTTTAGTGTGTGATTTTACACCTTTCTATTTTCAGGGAGCCAGAATTCAAGCCTATCCTTCAAAAAAATACAAAGTTGAACTTTGGGTTCTCAATGGTTGGCAGACCTATAATTCTTGGAATACCGGTCTTGGATTGGGTGTTTCAAACTACTATCGCCCGAATGAAAACATTCAATTGGTTGCCAATTTTTATTTAAACGGAAAAGATACCCGTAACAACCCGGATGTTAAACGTTTTCACCATGATCACAGCATTGTTGCGAGATATTATAACAACAAAGAAAGCAGTGGATTATCGCAAGCTGCCTTCAGTATCAATAACCATTATGGGTTTCAGACCGGAGGTGGCGTAAAGGCTAAAGACAATTATATGATTGGGACTTCTATTGGCAACAGACTTTGGTTTCATCACAATAAAGTGGCTTTATCCCTGAGAGCAGATGCCGTTTCAAATCCTGGAGCTTATTTGGCCTTCTCCCCTTCTCCGGTTCCTAATAATGATTTTAATGATGCTATTGCAAAAGGAGAAAAACTAAAAATGTTTCAGGGAACAGCAACCGTTGATTTAATGCCTAACCAATTTTTAACATTCAGATTAGAATACGGATTCAGAAAAAGCAATATTCCTTATTTCGCAGGTTCTGGCGGAACAACAAGCCCGGATGGATGGATTGACACTCCGATAGATTCTTGGAGACCCGATTTAAGAAAGTCTGACAGTAGATTTACCTTAGCGGTAATGTTCAGACTGTAATTTTAATTGATTAAATAATTTGTAAACCTACCATGAAAAAATATATTGCCATTGGTGCATTATTGGGAATTTTTGACGCAAAAGCGCAATCTTCAGATTCAATAAAAACAGAACAACATAAAGTAACTTTTTCAGCCTATGCCGAACTATTTTACACCTATGATTTTAATGAATCTTCCAATCATCTTCGTCAGAATTTTCTATATTCATACAATCGTCATAATGAACTGAATCTTAATCTAGGACTTGTAAAAGCAGCATACCAAAGTGAAAACCTACGTGCTAATTTTGCTTTAATGGCAGGAACTTACACACAAGATAATATGGCATCAGAGCAAGATGCTCTACGTTATGTAAATGAAGCTAATATTGGAATTAAAATATCAAAAAATAAAAACTTATGGATTGATGCAGGGATTATGCCTTCCCACATCGGCTGGGAAAGTGCTATAGGAAAAGATAATATGAACCTTACAAGAAGTTTGGCTGCGGAAAATTCGCCTTACTTTGAAACAGGAGCCAAAATTTCTTACACTTCAGACAGCGGAAAATGGTTCGTAAGCGGATTGGTTCTGAACGGATGGCAACGTATTGCAAAAGTGGAAGGCAATCAGACCATTTCTTTCGGACATCAGCTCACCTATAAACCGAATGATAAGATTACATTAAACAGCAGTTCATTCATCGGAAATGATAAATCAAGAGAAGAGAAAAAAATGCGTTATTTTCATGATTTACATGGGATCTTTCAAGTAACAAAACAGTTTTCTACCATTCTTGGTTTTGATATCGGAGCAGAGCAAAAATCAAAAGGAAGCGAGCAATATAATCTTTGGTACAGTCCCAATATTTTAATGAAATATCAATTGGATAATAAATGGACATTGGCCGGAAGATTGGAATATTACAGTGATAAAAACGGAGTAATCATCAACACGAAAACGCCCAACGGCTTTCAGACTTTCGGATATTCGCTGAACGTAGATTATGCGATTTTAAAGAATGTGGTATTCCGTACAGAAGCAAGAGGTTTTACGTCAAAAGATGCGATCTTTGTAAAGAACGATGAACTTAAACAAGGAAACTTTTTTATTACAACAAGTTTAGCAGCTTGGTTTTAAGAACAAATTTTAACCACAAAAGAGTCAAAAGCTTTTTGATAGACTAAAGTGTTTAAAACTTTTGTTGCTTTTGTGGTTTTTAAATTGAATATTTTGTGTTTGAAAAAATAAAACTAAAAAGAATAAAATCAATGTCATCATCAGCAAAGCAATTTTTAGAACTCATTCAAAAATCCAAAAAAGGGAAATTTAAAATCTATATTGGGATGAGTGCAGGTGTTGGAAAAACATTCCGAATGCTTCAGGAAGCGCATGCTTTGTTGCGAAATGGTATTGATGTAAAGATTGGCTACATAGAAACTCATGGAAGAGAAGAAACGGTAGCTTTAGTAGACGGAATTCCTGAAATTCCTCGAAGATCTGCTTTTTATAAAGGCAAAAATCTTGAGGAAATGGATCTTCAGACCATTCTTAATGAACATCCAGAAGTTGTTTTGGTAGATGAATTGGCACATACCAATGTAGAAGGTTCAAAAAACAAAAAACGATGGCAGGATGTGATGGAAATCCTGGACAATGGAATCAACGTCATCAGCGCGATGAATATTCAGCATATTGAAAGTTTAAATGAAGAGGTAAAAAAAATCACAGGAATTGAAGTTTCAGAACGCGTTCCCGATAAAATTTTAGCGTTGGCAGATGAGGTCGTCAATATCGATTTAACCGCAGATGAACTTTTAACAAGACTGAAAGAAGGCAAGATTTACAAAAAGGAAAAAATTCAGACAGCACTTAGTAATTTCTTTCAAAGCGGGCATATTTTACAGCTTCGCGAATTAGCCTTAAAAGAAGTTGCTACGCACGTTGAAAAAAAGGTGGAAACAGAAGTTAAAACAGAAAATTTTAAACCTATAAAATTCCTTGCCTGCATCAGCAGTAACGAAAAAATTGCCAAAAATATCATCCGGAAAACATCCAGATTGGCGAGTTATTATAATAGTCCATGGACGGTTTTATATGTGCAGAAGCCCTCTGAAAATCCGGAAAAAATTGCCCTTGCTAAACAAAGGTATTTGATTAATAATTTTAATTTAGCACAAGAATTGGGTGCAAAAGTGATTAGAGTAAAAGAAAACAGTGTGCATAAAGGTATTTTAGATTATGTTATTGAGCATAATATCACCACAGTATGCATCGGAAAACCTCATGCAAAACTATGGCAAAGACTTTCAGGCTACAGCTGGATCTACACCTTGATGAACCGATTGAACGAGCGACAGATTGATATTATCATTTTATCTTAAACACAATGAAAATTAAAACCAAACTGACCCTCGGCGTAGGTCTTTTATTCTTACTGATTGTTTTACTTTCAGTAATTGGCTCTGTGTATATCAATAAATTAAAATCGGATACCGAAAAAATTCTTACCGCCAATTACAACAGTTTAGAGTTCTCCAAAAATATGCTGTTGGCATTGGATAAAATAAGCACAGACAGCGCCATTGCTGTTAAAGATTTTAAAAAAAACAATGCTTTACAGGAAAAAAACCTCACTGAATTTGGTGAAAGAGAAGCCACCCAAAATCTTAATCTACATTTCAGCAGCTATTTACAACAACCTACCAACGAAAAAGAAAAACTCATTCGTGAAGATCTGGCTAAGATTATGTCGCTGAATATGAAAGGCATTGAACGTAAAAGTGATATCGCCATTATTACCGCTGAAAATGCCACTTTCTGGATCGTAAGTATTGGAACCGTTTGTTTTCTGATCGCTTTTATTTTGTTGTTTAATTTACCTCAGACCATTGCAGAGCCTATCAATCAACTTACTTTTAGTATTAAACAAATTGCCAATAAAAATTATAACGAAAGAGTTCATTTTAAAGGAAGTGAAGAGTTCAGCGACCTTGCCAATTCATTCAACATCATGGCAGAAAAACTTCAGGAATATGAAAGCAGCACCCTTTCTACGCAACTGATGGATAAAAAAAGAATTGAAACCTTGGTTAATAATATGCACGATGCTGTCATTGGTTTGGATGAAAATCATTTTATCTACATGATTAATGATGAAGCTTTAAAAATTACCAACCTTAGAAAAGAAGAAATCATCGGGAAGACCGCTCATGAAGTAGCAATTAACAATGATTTAGTAAGAGAGCTTCTAAAAAACATTGATCATCCCGTAAAAGAACCGATAAAAATTGTTACCGATAATAAAGAGAATTATTTTGAACAGGAAATTGTTCCCATCAATATTGTAAAAACAGGTGAAAAAGAGAAAAAATACATCGGAAAAGTAATTTTACTCCGAAATATTACTCCTTTTAAAGAATTGGATTTTGCTAAAACTAATTTTATAGCAACCATTTCTCACGAATTAAAAACGCCAATTTCTGCCATTAAAATGGGAGTTCAGTTGTTAGGAAATCAAAAATTTGGAGAATTGAATGAGCAACAAAAAGAATTATTAAAAAGCATCAACGAGGATGGACAACGTTTATTGGATATCACCAGTGAACTCCTCAATTTATCACAAGTGGAAACAGGAAATATCAGATTACATATAGAAAATTGTTCGCCCAAAAATATTGTTCAGACCGCTATGAAAAATGTTGAAAAACTGGCTGAACAGAAAAATATTTCCATTAATTTTCAATGCTCGTTAGAAGATAACAATTTTGTCTCCGCCGATTTTGATAAAACAGTTTGGGTCATGAATAATTTCCTGAGCAATGCCATCAAACATTCTTTTCAGGATGAAAATATTCGGATCGTAGTAGAAAAATCAGATACCTTCGTTACTTTCAGCATTACCGATACAGGAAGTGGAATTGATGAAAAATACCATCGTCAGATCTTCGACCGTTATTTTCAGGTTCCCGGAGAACATCAAAACGGAACAGGTCTAGGCTTAGCGATTTCAAAAAATTTCATTGAAAAACAAAATGGCGAAATTGGAGTGAATAGCTCGCTGAATCAGGGAAGTACTTTTTATTTTAAGTTGCCTGTGGTGTAGAATTAAAATCACTATTTTTGCGATTATTACTAAACCATGAATAAAAGCAAAAATTTAATTTTACTGTTATTTTTATTTGTTTTCAACTTTTTCTTTGCTCAAAATGACAATGAATATCGTGAAGCCTTTACATTAAAATTACCTGTTGACTCAGTACAATTTTTTCAGCAAGAAGTAGCAAAATCAAAATACTTAGTTAAAGAAAATACCTTACAAATCTATCCCGGAGAACATTTGTTTATAGAAACTGAAGTTGAAAACAACGTAATAAAATTAATGAATGTTGTTAAAGAGAATAAAAATCCTTCAAAAACTATTGAAATAAAATTTTCACAAGAAGTTTCTAACAGAGAAAGTAAAGGGATGACTCTTTTGGTAATCAATCCTTTTAATAAAAAACTAAATTATGATGCATTGATGTACATCGTTGGTAGAAATGAATGGATAAAAACCTCAATCATCCCAATTAGACCTAAGTTACAAGCTTATGAATTGTGGAAAGACACCATCATTTCGTTAGTTCTTCATAATTGGAGATTCGAAGATTAATTCAGCTTAAATTTAATGTATTAAAATGTTTGAACAATTATTTCAATTTCCTGCTATTGTATTAGTTCCGATTACTTGGGTTATACTTTCCATCGTTTATTTTTCAATCCAAAAAAGAAATATTCTTGCCAATTACAAACAATTAAATTCTAAAGAAATCACCAATATTTCCGGTTCAATCATTACCAAAAGTGGGATGTTACGTCAAAGGTTTGAATGGTGTTCATTTGATATATTGATCAATCAAAATTCTGTTTTCTTATTTCCAAAGAGCTTTTACTTTATTCCGAGCCGTCCAATCAATCTCGTATACTCAACCGCGAATAGTAAATACACAAAACAAACCAGAAAACCTATACAGGTAAGAGAATTCAATATTGGAAAAGACAATGTAGAAATTGTTTTCATGAGAGATTATTTGATATCGCAAACTTCAAAACTCTATTTAAAAAACCTTACTCAGGATCAAATCAAACTTCTGGATTCGATTTTAAATAAAAGAATTAATGACCAAAATCTTTAAACTCATTTCATGAAACTCAACTTAAATTTTGAAGACGCAAAAATTGAAAATGCTATCCGTAATTCTTCCAAAAAGAAAACAATAATTTTAGATCTTGCTGATACCACTTCATGGCATAGGGAAGAGGATAAACTTTTCTACGGTAGAGAAACAAAGAAAAAACTTGAAATATCCAGAATTAAATCTCCAATCGGAAGATTCTTACCTAATCTAATTATAAAATTCAATAAAACTGATTTTCAAAACCCGACCATCAGGCTCGGCTTTTTTTGGTATTTTTTCATGGCATTTTTAATGATTCTTTTTCTTGCATTAATTGTAAGAATAATCTTAGATAAGAGCTTTAATGAAGATGTCATTTATATGATTTTCATAACCCTTTTGTCAACCAGCTTATTTTTTATAGAATATTCATTGACAAAACTTACCCTCAACAAGTTGATAAAAAGAATTGAAAATCAGAATTCCTAATCTACGGAATTGAAGAATAAATGAAACAAATATTATAAGTATCTTCGATTTATTAAAAACAATCCATACTTATGAAAAGAATTCTTCTATTTTCGCTATTTTATGTATTTCTTTTTACAGGAAAAATATATTCACAGGAAACCTCGATCTCCTATGTTGGAAAGGCCATTCAGATTATGGAGCAGAACTCTGTGAATAAAAAGAGTATCGATTGGGTCACAATAAAAGAAACCTATCTACAACAAGCTCGTGAGAAGAAAACCATTAGAGAAACCTACCCTATTATTAGAGAAATTCTTGGAAAATTAGGCGATCAGCATTCAAAACTTTATGAGCCTGAAGTTATTGAAGCCTATTTAAAAAGATTTAAAGAGGTTGGAGCCGCATTCCCTTATCCAAAAGACAGCTTGATTGATCATACAATGGCTTACATCACCGTACCTGCCATCGGAAATATGAATCAGGATGACTGGAATGAATATGTGCAGACGTTCTATGATAAAGTTAAAAAATTAGATCAAGCGAACCCCAAGCTCTGGATCATTGATCTTAGAGATAATGAAGGCGGAATGTTTTCTCCCATGTTAAAATCAATCCGTCCTTTTTTAGATACCGATAACGCATCAGGATCTATGGACAATTCAGGAGCGATAAGTTTTTTCATGAGTAAAAATGATGGTATTTATTTCGGGAAGCAAAAAATAGCTACGATTCCTATTTCGGAGATCAAGATCAAGAATAAAAATAAGCCCATTTATATTTTAACCAATAAGAAAACGGCAAGCTCAGGAGAATTTGTGGTAGCCAGTTTTAAAGGGCAGAAAAATGTAAAAATCGTAGGCTGCAATACGCAGGGATTAACCTCAGATAATTCAGAATTTAAACTGCCGGACAATGCCTTTTTAGTGATTACGACAGGAACTTTAATTGATCGAACAAAATATCCTTATAAAGAAGTAGGAAAAGGAATTCCTGCTGATATTGAAGTTAAAAGTGATCAATTAAATGATTACATCAGCAAAATAAAAGACTCAAAATTTTAATTCTAAACACCAAATTCCACATGAATTGTTTCAAAACCATATCAACCGTTTTATTCATCCTAGTATTCCATTTTCACGGATTTGGGCAAGCTTTTCAATTGGAACAACTTGAAAAATTCAACAAGCTGGATATGCCATCATTTAAAGAGGAAATTAAAAAACTGAAGTATTCTTATTACGATAAAACTGAAAGTTCAGAGTTTAATTTATATGAATACGACAGTCCGGATTATCAATATAAAATCGGAAAATTCGAATATAAAAATAATAAATCATCAGACAGAATAGAGTTTCAGTTTAAAGGCAAGACAGAGTATGATCAATATGTAAAAACGATTACCAATCTAGGCTACAAAAAAGCAGAAACCGGAAAAATTCCTGGTGGAGAAACATTTGTTGACTATTTTAAAGATAAATCCCACGTAAGATTGGTCTCTCCAAAAGCCGGGCAAAAAAATGAACCGTATACTATTTTAGTTTTTAAGTAAATTTGCTTTAATGAGCAGTTTAATCTACCAATCCAGCCAGCCCGATCCTTCACTTCAAGATGTTGTCGAAAGCTTCTGGATGCTGGATAATCCGTCTGAAAGTAAAAATGTTATTCTTCTCCCCGACGGCAGGATTGATTTGATCTTTTCTCAATCTACAAAAGAACCTTTTCATATTGTGTTATTGGGAATTTGTACACATCCCGAACAAATCGTAATTGCTGAGAAAACTAAAATATTTGCCGTAAGTTTTAATTTACTGGCTGCAGAATATATTCTTCATACTTCAGTTTCAGAATTATTAAATGAAGCGAAAAGTCTGCCCCTCGATTTCTGGAATTTTTCGGCCAATGACTTAAATGATTTTGAAAAGTTTTGTCAAAAAGCATCCGAAAAAATACAGCAAGAACTTCAGTCTCAAAAAATGGATGAAAGAAAAAGGAAGCTATTTGATTTGATTTATGCTGAAAAAGGCGCATTAACCGTAAAAGAACTTTCAGAAAAAGTGATTTGGAGCGAAAGACAGATCAACCGTTATTTTAATCAGCAATTTGGTATTTCATTAAAATCCTATTGTGGCATTCTCCGTTTCAGAGCTTCTTTCCAACATATTAAAGAAGGTAAATTATTTCCTGAGCAGAATTTTACGGATCAATCTCATTTCATCAAAGAGATCAAAAAATTGTCGGGATTTCTTCCGAAAGAACTCAATCAAAATAAAAACGACCGATTTATACAATTTTCCCTTCTCCCTGAAAAGTAATTTTGCATCATAATATAAACGTTATGATGATACAAGATAAAAAAATAGCCATTGTTGGCGGTGGTCCCGGAGGATTGACTTTAGCAAGACTTTTACAGTTAAAAAATGCTGAGGTAAAAGTGTATGAAAGAGATATCAACAAAGAGGTTCGGGTGCAAGGAGCAACGTTGGATTTGCATGAAAAATCAGGTTTAGAAGCCCTTCGCAGAGCCGGATTAATGGATGGTTTCAAAGCACATTATCGTCCCGATGCCGGAAAATTAAAAGTAGTAGATAAAAATCTGAATATTTATTTAAACGAACATTCCGAGAAAAACTCTCATTCCGAGGACCGACCTGAAATTGACAGAACTCCGCTTCGTAAGATATTATTAGAATCCTTACAACCTAATACCGTAGTTTGGGACAGTCATTTTATTTCTATGGAAAAGCATGGTGAGGGCTGGTTATTACATTTCAAAAATGGCACATCCTATTATGCAGATATCGTGATTGCTGCAGACGGAGCTAACTCTAAGATCCGTCCTTATATTACAGATATTCAGCCTATTTATTCCGGAGTAACGATGATTGAAGGCAATATTTATAATGCTGAGACTAATTCTCCAAAAATTTGGAAACTCGTTGAGGGCGGTAAAATTTTCGCTTTGGATAATGAACAGACCTTATTGTTCAGCACAAAAGAAGATGGAACCTTGACTTTCTACACAGGCTGTAACACTGACGAACATTGGGTAAAAGATTCCGGAATTGATTTCACTCAAAAACAACAGGTTACTGATTGGTTCAAAAAAGAATACAGTTCGTGGAATGAAATCTGGCAGGAATTATTTGAGAGTGATGAAATTTCAATCATTCCTCGTCCGCAATACCATTATCCACTCGATCAAAAATGGGAACCTCTTGCTAATCTCACCCTACTTGGCGATGCTGCTCACCGAATGCCACCGTATGCAGGAGAAGGTGTGAATATGGCTATGCAAGATGCTTACGAGCTGGCTGAAAGCTTAACAAATGATGAATTTAAAGATATAAAAACTGCCATTTCATCTTATGAAAATAAGATGCTGGAAAGAGCTTCCGAGATAACAAGACTGACCTTAGAAAATACAGTGTTGATGCATTCTGAAAATGCGATTGAAAATCTTATGAAGGTATTTAATGGAGAATAATCCATAGACTATCATAAAGCCCAACTGTAGATAATTCTTAGAAATTAATAGGCCATCTATATCTTTACAAATAGCGGAATGAATTTTTACTTTCATTTCGCTATTTGTATTTATTTTTTCAACAAATCATGTTAAATTGAATTAACTTTAATACCAATACATCGAATGATATGAAAAAGATTATTTCTGATTTCTTAGATCTGCATATTGGGGAAGAAGAACCTAAATTGGTGTTAGACCATGTTACTCAAAATGTTTCTTTTCGGGGTTCTAATCTATGGATCTTAGCTTGTGCCATATTAATAGCTTCCGTGGGTCTGAATGTAAATTCTACCCCCGTAATTATTGGGGCGATGCTTATTTCTCCTTTGATGGGTCCTATTGTAGGAGCTGGTTTTGCATTAGCCACCTATAATTTCAGTCTATTAAAAAAATCCATGAAAAATCTTTTAATAGCAACCATTGTAAGCTTAGCCGTTTCTATTTTATACTTTTATTTAAGCCCTTTTAAAGAAGCACAATCAGAATTATTGGCAAGAACTTCACCCAATATTTATGATGTTCTCATTGCATTTTTCGGAGGAATTGTGGGTGCTGTTTCCATAACAAGAGTTGAAAAAGGAAATCCTATTCCGGGAGTGGCTATCGCGACCGCATTAATGCCACCACTCTGCACGGCAGGATTTGGAATTGCCACAGGAAATTTTTCTTTCTTCTTGGGAGCATTTTATCTCTATACAATTAATTGTTTCTTCATTTGTATTGCCACTTTTTTTGTAATTAAGTTTCTGCAATATCAGCCCGTTCTCCTCACCAATAAAATCTATGAAAAGAGAATCCGATACGGCATCACCGTGCTTATTATTCTGATGATTATCCCAAGTTTTTATTTGGCTTATAATTTATTGAACGAAAGACGATATAATCAAAATGTAGAAAACTTCATTAATGATGAATTTAATAACAATGGCTATGTTATTATTTACAAGAAAATTAATTATACTGCCAATCCAAAATCGATTGAGCTAGCCTTCCTTTCTAAAAAATTTGACAGCCTTGAAATAAAAAATCTGAATCAAACGCTAACAAAATTTGGGATCAATAATACCAATTTAATTATCAAACAAAATACAACCGATCTGAAAAGTGAAATCCTCAATGAAATTAATTCTCAAAAAAATACGGTTAGTGAAAAAGACATTCAAATCAATGTATTAAAAGAAGAATTAAGTAAATACAAAATGGATAATCCTGAGCTTGTAAAAGAAATAGGAATTTTATTCCCCGAAGTACAGGAAATCTCATTAGGAAAACTGCAAACATTCTATAAACCAGATTCTACAGGAGTTCAAACAGCTTTCATCTATGAATCTCACACTAAAATTGATGAAGAAAAACTAAAGGAATGGCTGGAAAACAAGTTGAAAATCAATAATATTATTGTTATAAAGACTAAAAAATAGAAGCAGGGCATTGAAATCCAGATAGAAATATTTTCTTTATTTTTAGCAGGAATTACTTCAAAATATTTACCCTAACAAAATTTAATATCAGAAATACTACAATCGGATTTCGAAAGACGTTTTGATCAATAGTAATTTAAAATCATTAATTTTAAAACATGAGCATTCAGGATATTTATCAGACAACAATACAATTTGCAGCGCAGAAACACACAGATCAAAACCAAACCATTCCGGGAACCAATCTCCCTTACATTGTGCATTTGAGCAATGTTGCCATGGAAATCTTACTGGCTTCCGAACGAACAGAAAATTTTGATGGTGAATTTGCGATTCAGCTCGCTTTGCTTCATGATGTGCTGGAAGATACTCCAACCCCTTACGAGGAACTTGAAAAAACGTTTAGTAAATCTGTTGCAGAAGGCGTTTTAGCATTAACCAAAAATGCAGATTTGGAAAAGGATGAAAAAATGATGGATAGCTTAAACCGCATCAAAAAACTTCCCAAAGAAGTTTGGGCCGTAAAATTAGCCGATAGAATTACCAACCTTCAACCACCACCCGCTCATTGGTCTGAAGAAAAGATTAAAAAATATAAATTGGAAGCCGAGATCATCCGCCATGAACTGAGAGGAGGAAATGAATATCTGGAAAAAAGATTGGAACAAAAAATTCAAGAATACAATCAATAAGATGACAGCAACTTTTTTCGAGATTCAGGAAAAATTCAGAGAATGGCTGGAGAAAAACCATTCCACAGAAAAAGAATTGTTAGTGGGTTTCTATAAAGTAGGCAGTAAAAAGCCAACAATGAGCTGGTCGGAATCCGTAGATCAGGCTTTGTGTTTCGGTTGGATAGACGGCGTGAGAAAATCTATTGATGAAGAAAGCTACTCTATTCGTTTTACGCCAAGAAAATCAACGAGCATTTGGAGTGCCATCAACATCAAAAAAGTAGAAGACTTAACCAAAGCAGGATTAATGAAACCCGAAGGTTTAAAAGCATTTGAGCTAAGAAAAGAAGAAAAATCTGCCATTTATTCTCACGAAACAGAAGTTGCAACGCTCGATCCCATTTATGAAAAACAATTTAAAGCCCATCAAAAAGCCTGGGAATTTTTCAATAATCAGGCGCCGTCTTATAAAAAAGTAATGCTTCATTGGATCATGAGTGCCAAGCAGGAAAAGACGAGAATTTCAAGGTTGGAGAAAACGATCAAGGAGAGTGAATTAGGAAAAAGAATACAATAAAAATGGTGTCAAAATACCCAATCAATACAAGTAAAAATCCCTAATAGCCGTATTTTCTATTGAAAGATTTATAAATATTGTCATAACTTTGAAGTCGATTACAGTAATTATTTATCATTACAAATCATTAATTTAAACTTAAAAGAAGATAAAACAGGTATGGATACGCAAATATTAGATTTTTGGATAGGAAATTTTAGCACTGAAGAAGATTTTGAAGAGTTCGTGAATGAAGATGAAGAATTTTATGTGGAAGAAGAATCTGATGAAACCCATAATTCAAAATTTGCAGAATCTCAGGATACGATCTGGTTGGATTATGATTTTGTAGAATATGGTTTTGACGACACCAATAATAACATCTATGATAAATTTTCAGAATATTCTTTTGCAGATCAATGGCTTCCGACTTTGGTAAGCAGAATCAATGAGCTTAAAATTAAGGCTGATATCAATTCTTTAATCTTCCTAAACAGCGGACAAATCGCAAAACCCGTTTCTGTGGAAGATGAAATGTTTAGCTTGGTTTACCTTGGGAAAATTGAGTTTGCGGTTTAGAATATTTAGTAAAGAATATATAAGCTGATCATTAAATTAGACAAGATAATTTTTTATTAAAAGTTTTAATTAATCTTGGACAAACATTAAAAATGAACGACGACTTAAAAAATCAAATTAAGCTGCATTCCGCAGGAGCCACGGTTAGACATTGGTCAGTATTCGAACATTTGAAAAGTCATAGAAATGATTTTAAGCTTGATCAAGAGTTTATCAATAAATGGGTACTTCCTTTTTATATGAAGATAAGGAGTATCAATGATACTTCTTGGATTGAAAAAATAAAACAACTTAAAGATGAAATAACCGAGGAGGTAACATTAACACTTCTTGGAGATTTTAATTGGAGAGCAAGATTGGTAGGTGCTTATTTATCTGCAGTTAAAAATTATGAAAGCCAGATAGATATTATTGGAATTCACTTGTTAAAAAGTGAAGTATGCTATGTGGGTGACCTCTATTCTCTTGTTTTCACTTTTTATAATCAACCAAAAACCATTGAATATCTTAATCAATACCTCCACTATTACCTACAAAAACCTGAACTTTATTTCGATCAGGATAGTATTTTAGAAAGTATTATTTATCTTGATAAAATTAATAATACTAATAATTTTTTTAAACATTTAGAAAGTTGGAAAAAGATGAATGAAAGTAGAAATGAACTTTCTAAAATAAGAAATATTCAGGTTGCTAAAATATTAGAAGAACATGAAGGCAAAGAGAAATCTGAAGAATATATTAAAGCAATGAACACTTTTATTCCGAATCATGATTTAAATATTCAGTATATTTCAAGACAAATAGAAATCTTAAAAGAACTTAGAGAATATTGCAAATAAAAAGATAACCACAACACTTGAGAAAAATAATGCATCTCATAAAATCCCACATTCTTTCATTTTTACAGAAGAATGGAATTGCATTTATCGTTTTGTTGACAGCAACATTTGTACAGTTATATTGGGCAATGGGAATACTTTCAGATCATACTTCGAGTAGTTGCTTAGAGTGTAGTTTTTTTGAAGATGCATTGCTGATGTCATTGTTGACAGGCTTTTTCTTTTCTATCCTATTTTCAATATTTTCATTACTTAAAAACATATACCTTAAAGCAATTATAGAATTGATTCTTCTCGTTACCGTATGGCTATTCTGGAACTATACTATTTTTGTAGAAAGGGAATCTTCATGGAGTACCTATTTGTTTAATGAAGAATTATATTACACCATTTCGCTGTCAGTTTTTCCTGTTATGAGTCTGGGTTGTACCTCTATTATCTTATTACATTATAAGGAAATAAAGATTAAATTTGTACAAACTACAAAATAATATCCTTGAAAAAACTCATTCTAATTCTGGTTGCATTCCTCTCTATAATTCACTCTTGCCACAAGAACGAAAAAACAGCAACACCGCAAAAAACAGATACACTCGCCAAGAAAAACATCGATACAACTGTTACAAAAAATCAGGAGACCGAACAGTTATCCGGATTTCCAAAAACAGGAAAAAAAGCATCCGATTTTGTTTCGAATACGTACGAAATACAATACGAAGCAGAAGGTGATCTGAATAATGACGGACTTTCAGATAGGGCTTTGGTATTGAGAGAAAAAGCAGATACTTTGGCGGATCGAACCGTTTTAGTGATTTTAAAAAATCCAGATAAAACGTATCGTTTAGATACAACCTCCGACACCGTTTTTCCTGCAGAATATACGGGAGATCATTACAAAATTTATGACACCGAAGACATCAGTATTGAAAAAGGTGAATTAAATATCAACTTATACGCAACTGGCCCGAACGGAAATCTTTTCAGTAAATTCAAATATATAAACAGTGATTTGATCCTTACCTATATTGAAACTTACAACATGGGAGCAGGCAGTCATCAAGGGCTTTATTACGAGGTATTAAAAGGAAAACTGACTCAAGAAGTAACCAATACCATGGAAGAAGAAATGCCTTCAAAATCAAAAACATTTAACCTTAAAAAGCAGAGGTTTTTATTTAAAAATGTCGATCCAGAAACTGTGATTAGAGATGCTTATAATAAGATTGATTCCAAAGATTGGTAATTTTTAAGTCATTAAAATAAGCCCGAATTCTTATCTTTGTACCGCAAAATATTGGTAATAAAATTATGATTCCTATTCACGACCTTTTCTTTTTTGCTTTGGCAGCCTTTGTCTTGGTCATCAGCCCAGGACCAAACATGATCTATTTAATCTCCCGATCTATAACACAAGGAAAAAAGGCGGGCTTAACCTCTCTTGCTGGTGTGGTTTGTGGTTTTTTATTCCATATTGTGATGGTCTCTTTTGGTCTTACAGCAGTATTATTTGCTGTGCCTTATGCGTACATCGTTTTAAAGACACTGGGAACAATATATCTTTTATACCTAGCTTATCAGGCCATTAAGCCCAACAGTAAAAATATTTTTGAGGTTGATCAAAACATTTCGATAGACAAACCTGCAAAATTATTTACAGTCGGTTTCTTTACCAATGTCCTCAATCCCAAAGTTGCCGTTTTCTATTTATCGTTTTTCCCACAGTTTATAAAACCTGAATACGGCTCCATTTTTACACAAAGTCTAGAGCTTGGAATCATACAGACATTCATAAGTTTTACCATCAACTTTATCATCGTATTAACCGCAGCCAAAATAGCTTTATTCTTCGCTAAGAACCCAATATGGATCAAGGTACAAAAATGGTTTATGGCAAGTGTGTTGGTTTTCCTTGCGGTGAAAATGGCGATTTCGAAAGCGAAGTAGAAATATTTTTTTTCGATTTCCTAAGAATTTTCATATATTATAAAAGATGCTTCGACTTCGCTCAGCATGACAACGCTAAAAATAAACTGCTATAATTATGCAGTTAGTATTAGAAATGTCATGCTGAGCGGAGCCGAAGCATCTGTATAAAATTTATATCCTTTTAATTGTCACGCCCCTTCAGGGCTACCTTATCATTTATCTCTATTTCATCGGGCTTCACCCGATGCTATTATTATTTCGCCACTTCGTGGCTGATAAAGATACATTCAAAAGGAATAATATTATACCAATTTCATATCAAAATTACTGGAATAATAATATTGAAAATTTCCTTATTAATCTATTCTTTAGAAAATTTTCGTTACAGTAAATTAAAACCCAAAATGGTATTAATTATTTTTAATGCGCTTCCAGCCAGTTATTCCCTACTCCAATCTCCACCAACAACGGAACCTGAGTTTCAATGGCATTTTCCATTTCAGTTTTAATGATATTTTTAGCGACTTCAACCTCATCAATTGGAGCTTCAAATACCAATTCGTCATGAACCTGAAGTAACATTTTTGTCTGAAGTTTTTCTTTTTCCAGTTCTTTTTGGATTTTAATCATCGCCATTTTCACAACATCAGCCGCACTTCCCTGAACAGGAGCATTGACAGCATTTCTTTCGGCGTGACCTCTCACCACAAAGTTTCCTGAATTGATATCTTTTAAATGACGCTTTCTGCCTAAAATAGTTTCAACATAGCCGATTTCACGAGCTTTATTGACTTGTTCAGCCATGTATTGCTTCAACTTTGGATACGTTTCGAAATAAGCTTCGATCATTTGTTTGGCTTCTGTTCTCGACAAACCGGTTTGTTCCGCTAATGCAAAAGCACCCTGACCATAAATGATTCCGAAGTTTACTGTTTTAGCCTGACTTCTCTGAGTTTTGGAAACTTCCTCTAAAGGAATTTTAAACAATTTTGCCGCCGTGGAAGCGTGAATATCTTCACCATCCTGGAACGCTTTAATCATATTATCTTCACCAGAAATTTCGGCAATCAAACGCAATTCAATTTGTGAGTAATCGGCAGAAATAATCTTCTTCCCTTCTGCTGAAACAAACGCTCCACGAATTTGCTGACCTCTTAATGTTCTGATCGGAATGTTCTGTAAATTCGGATTTACACTCGCCAAACGACCTGTTGCAGCCGTAGTTTGTGAGAAATTGGTATGAACACGATCATCCTTGTCGATCTGTGATGGCAACGCATCAACATACGTCGATTTTAATTTCTGATAGGTTCTGTATTCAAGAATATGCTGAATAATTTCGTGCTTTGAAGCCAACTTCTGCAATACATCTTCCGAAGTAGCGTACTGACCTGTTTTAGTCTTCTTCGCTTTCGGATCAAGCTGCATTTTTTCAAATAATACTTCACCCAACTGTTTTGGTGAATTCATATTGAACTCTTCCCCCGAAATTTCAAATATTTTTGCTTCTAACTGTCTTAGATCATTTTCAAGATCGATGCTTTCCTGAGCCAGCCATTTTTCATCCAGAGAAATTCCGGATAATTCCATTTTAGCTAAAACTTCCATCAACGGCATTTCAATGTTGAAGAACAGTTCTTCTAAGTTTTCTTTCTTTAATTGAGGTGCAAACAATTCATACAACTGGAAAGTTACGTCTGCATCTTCCGCTGCATAATCGGTCTGTGTTCTCAGATCTGCATCTCTGAAAGTTCCCTGATTTTTTCCTTTTTTACCGATAATGGTTTCAATGGAAACAGGCTTGTAATTTAAATAGACTTCTGAAAGATAGTCCATTCCGTGTCTTCCGTCCGGATTGAGAAGATAATGCGCGATCATCGTGTCGAACATCGCTCCCTGAACGGTAATATCGTATTGCTTTAAAATTTTATAATCGAATTTCAGGTTGTGAGCAATCTTAAGTAAATCTTGCTTTTCAAAAAACGGTCTGAAAATTTCCAACGTTGCTAATACCTCCTCTCTGCTTTCTGAGAAAGGAATATAGTACGCCAGGCCTTTTTTATAAGAGAAACTCATTCCGACCAATTCGGCTTCCAGTTCATTCAAAGAAGTTGTTTCTGTATCAAAACAAACAGCTTTTTGATTCAATAAGTTTTGAACTAAAATTTTCTGAGCCTTAGGATTATCAACAAACTGATATAAATGTTCGTTCTGCTCAATGCTGGATTTTGTGGAAGTTGCCTGATCCAGTTCTTCAAAATTGGCAAAGAGATCTAACTGACCAATTTGTTTCGCCACTTTTTGTTGAGGCGTTTCTTCCGGCTTAGCAACTTCTTCACTGCTTCCAGCGGCATCTTTAGCTACCACTTCTGTTTGAGTAGGCGCAAAAGCACGGTAAAGATTTTCATACAGTCTTGTGAATTCTATTTCGTCAAAAACCTTTTTTGCTTTTTCAAAATCCGGAGTTTCAAGATCGTATTGTTCCTGATGGAATTCTACAGGCACATCACAAATGATGGTTGCTAATTTTTTAGATAAAATTCCACGCTCTGCAGAAGCTTCTACCTTTTCTTTAAGCTTACCTTTTAATTTATCTGTATTAGCCAAAAGATTTTCTATGCTTCCGAATTCTTTTAGGAATTTCATGGCCGTTTTCTCTCCAACTCCTTCTAATCCGGGAATGTTATCTACCGCATCACCCATCATCGCAAGATAATCAATTACCTGTTTCGGGTCTTCAATTTCATATTTAGCTTTGATTTCTTCAACACCCAGAATTTCAATCTCACTTCCTTTTAAACTCGGCTTATAAATCTTAACTTTATCTGTCACTAATTGTGCAAAATCTTTATCCGGTGTCACCATAAAAGTGGTGTACCCTTCTTTTTCTGCTTTGCATGCAATGGTTCCTATTACGTCATCTGCTTCATACCCTTCCACTCCTAAATGAGGAATATGCATCGCTTCTAAAATCCTATGGATATATGGAATTGCAATCTTAATAGCTTCCGGAGTTTCACTTCTGTTGGCTTTGTATTCTGCAAAGTCATCGGTTCTTACACTTGCTCTTCCTACATCAAAAACAACTGCCAAATGAGATGGTTTTTCTCTTCTGATCAATTCGATTAATGAATTGGTAAATCCAAAAATTGCAGAGGTATCAATTCCTGTGCTTGTAATTCTCGGACTCCTGATCAATGCGTAATATCCTCTGAAAATCATCGCATAAGCATCGATGAGAAACAGTCTTTTATCTTGTGTTGCCTCCATTCTATTCTATAATGAACAAATATAAGAAAATAGGAATGTTTTCTTTCCAGAATTTTGGGAAGAGGTTTAAAATTTAGACTGGAAAGCATTAAAAAACCACAAAAAAAATATTCTGTGGTTCATTTTTATTGTATTTAAGAATCGATATTTATTCTTTAACAGGACTCAATTCTAAACGGTCTTTATCTATCTTGAACTGATATGTACCCTTTAATGCTTTTGGCTCTTTGCAATCACCAGCCATATCCGCCATCCCTTCGCTTATTTCCACTTGGTTACCTTCATACACACTGTACGTTCCCATCATGTGAAAACACGACGTTCCGGTATGAAATTTTTTGTCTGCTTCAAATTGAAGAAAGTTAAATTTAGGTTCTTCTTCAGGAAATTTAATCCATTTAGCTTTTTTAAAAGTTGCGCTTCCATCAGCATTCATCTTTTCGACTTCCCACGTTGTTTTGGCAAGCGGATTGGTTTGCCCCTTTACATTCGTGATGAAGGAAAATGAAATAATGATGAAAGTAAAAATAAGTTTTCTCATATTGAAATCTTTATCGTTTGATTATTTTGTAGTTTTTTTTTTAGATCTATTCTTGAAGCTAAAGATATCATTTCTTTTTGCCATTCCTATTTAAATATTTAACCAGCAAAATGGGAAATAAAAACATGAGAATTTCTCCCGATTGTTCACATTTCAACATCGTATTTTTTACAAATGTTTATTTTTTAATCTTTTAAAAGGAATCGATTTACCCTAATAATATAAGTACATAATATTACTTTTTTAAATAGGTTAACTTTACTGTCCCAACGGGGGATAGCTTTACAGTTCCATCTTTTTTTAAGTAATTTCCATCGAAAAAAGGTAGTATTTTTTTAATAAAAACATCCAACTTTTTTAAGTCTTCAGTATTTGAAAAAGGTGCTAATCCGTTATTTCCAATCCTCATTCTAACAACTTCATTATTTGTAAATATGCTTACATATTTAAAATTAGGATTTCCATAAATTTTAAATTTTAAAATATTATCCAGCTTTATTGTCCATTTCTCTTTTTTAAAAGATATCAATAAGTATTCTTGCTTAACTTCTATTCTCCATATGCCATTCATCTTCTTACCTAATACTTTTGCAAATAGCAACCCTAGTGATATTCCTAATAACATTCCTCCTACAACAATATAAAAAGGAATATTTCTAAACTCTACATCCGTTATGTTATTGTATAGAAAAATAGTCAATATACTGAATATCAAAAAAAATGGAACTATAGATAATCCGATTATCAGTTCAATTTTCAAGTTAACACCAGTAATCTTATATTTTTCGTCCATTTTAATTCTTTATTATAATCTTCCATATAAACTCATTATCAGCTATATAAAACTATTAAAAAATTAAATATTCTTAGTTAGTAAATAAGAATAAGAAATCTTAATTTATCTTTTTCATTTAATCTTTTCTATCTAATACGTTCATTCTTACTCTTACTGAAGCTTCTTTGTTTTGTAATGCTTTTATCAAATTTTCAGCTTGATCTTTGTTAATTCCTTTATTAAGTATCTTGTAATTGTAACAACTTTTTAAGAGCTTGCGCGCACACTTATGCTAGAAGTATCATCATTTACAGCATTTTCAGCTAGTTTTCTTCTTGCATTTTCAGAAAAATACCCCCCTATTAATGGTACAAAAAATAAAACAATAGAAGCTCCTTTGGTCAATAATGAGTTTTCATTATTTGGAGACCACTTATTTTTTTTGATTTCATCATTAAGATGAGATATTGCATTATCTCTCATCTGAGGTCTTAGCCTTATGGGTTTAGAATTCGGACTTCTTTTTATTTCGTTAAAAACATCCGGCCTTTTTTGCTGAATGCTTTTTATTAAAGCTCTTGCTCTTGGACTATTTCTGAGCTGTACTTTATTCATTTTAGACAGCTGATCAAACTGTGCTTTTAAAGCTTTATCTTCAATGATTATTTTCCCTGTTTTATACAATTGTACAACGTTCGCTAAATCTTTGACACTTGGCGGAGCTCCTGATAAAACAGTATTTTTTGTAGTTTCCCCTGTTTCTTTTGCCACTGTATTCGGATCGGTGAAATCTTTTTCATCAGCTTTATTCATTCTCTGATAGATATCATTATTTGCATATCCTTCGTTATCTCTCATGATTTTGCTTTGATACAATGTCATTGCATAAGTAGCTCCCATACCACCAACTGTAAACAAAAATCCTGATTTCGTAAATACACCTTTCATGGCTTTTAAAAACCCGCCTCCTTTTCCCATAAAAAATCCTGTAGCAATAGCTGCAACTGTTGTAACAGCTGTTTCTTTCATGTTTTCAAAAGCAATGGCTTTAGCTGCCTGAACTGCTACATCATAACTGATAATGGGCTGTAATATCCCGCCACTGTCACAAGTAAGCATGGAAGCTTCTGTGATTGCTTTCTGTTTATCAAAAGTTACATTAGATTTTTCGTTTATCCATTTTCCGGATTTTAAAGGTGCTGTACAGTCATGTGTAACAATTGCAATAGTAGCTGACGCAATAAGTATTGTAGCACATAAAATACCCGTTACAATCCAGCCTAAGGGATTTGATGCAAGCAATATACCTACGATTAACCCACCAATTGCCATCGCTATATTCATAGGCTTTTTACAGATAAATTTATCTTTTATATTCCTATCACCTATTGTTAGAAATATTAGTTTTTCATCGCCCTTGTATAAAATTGAAAACTGTTTTCGTTCATATTTTGTGGCAATTAATTTCTGAGGTCCAGTATTTTCTTGGAAAGTACATACGACCCACGTATTTTGGGGAATATAAGCTTTACTCATAATAATATTATTTAAAAAAATAATATAAATTGAAACTAACGTAATAGATTAAAACAAGAAGAGCAAAATAGATAAATAGATATAAAAGCAGATAATGTTTAATTAAAAAATCAGAAGAAAAAGTAGTTTCCTTTATGCCATTTTTTTTAAAATAAATACTTAATGATTCTTTATACTCAACGGGCACATAATAAATATATTTATTAGTAGTATTTAAGTTAAAGCGCAAGCCAAAATAAAGTCTTAAGGCATTAAAAATCCTATAACTTGAAATAGTATTTAAGTTTATTGCTTGGGTATCAAATAATATCTCGTTTTCAGTAAAAATAATAGTTTTGATATTTTTTTTCATTTCATTCATAAAATAAGAATATGGTACCCCTACTACAAAAATTGCAAACCATAAAGGATGTATATATTTAGACAGAATATAACTAAAAAGCATAATTAATAAAGATATTAATGCAGCGTAAATGCTATACTTCAAAATAATTTTAAAATCATATACTTGAATTTCTATTTTTTTTTTGCTCATATTATAATTCTATTCTTCTTAATTCAAATTTAGTAATTATCTCATAATTATTTTTAACCTGTTCTTTAATGGAAACGGTAGCATTGATCAGAAATCCTGTTTCGTTTTGTATTGTATAAGTGATTCTATATATAAAATTAAATTCTGTAAATGAATATTTAATAATCGGCTGATACATTTCCTGATAGAGTTTAATGATCTCGTTTTCGTTTACAGAATTTTTATCAAGAGTTCCCACAAGACGGTATGTAGTTATATTTTCCTCATTAGAAACTAGTATTTTAGAAACATCTGTATTCAGTTTTATATTTGGAAACAACTGGGATTGCTGCGAAATTCTAAAATCATCATCATTTTTCAGATTTGCTTTAAGTAAAATATGATAAAACAGATTTTTACCTAAAACAGCTCCCAATTCTTTTTCATTAGAAAATTCTTTATTTCCATTGACTATAAAATCTTCGATTGTTTCTGGTGCTCTGGCTTTCATTTCATTATAAAAAGGAATTTCTTTAGATTTATTATTGATAAAATTTAACCATTTATCTGATAATTCGGATAGATTAATAATACTCTTTATTTCTCCTTTTTCATTTTGAGTAAAAACAACGTTATTTCTTACCAATTCTATTTCTTTTATCAGATTAAAAGCGGGTTCCATCTCCTCGGGCTGAATAGAATTCACATAATCTTCAAGCGTTATAGCAAATATATTATCAGAATTTTCTTTTTTTACACTTAAAAGATATTGTGTTTTTGTTTGTGAAGAAAAACTCGGCTTACCATCTATCACAATTACGTTATTTTGTTCACACCTGTATCTTGCTTTTTTTTGAAAACTTATATTTGAAATTTCAATTTTCTGAGAAACCCCGGCTTCAAAAAACAAATATCTTAGATGAATAGGGATTGAACTTCCAATAATAGTATTTGTCAGTCCGCAATTATCATTATGGAAATTCACAAGATCTTTCACAGATATTCCTTCTCTTTCTGCTATAGATTCTAAAGTATCTCCTTTTTGAATTTCGTATTTAATTAATTCCATGTTATTAGTTTATATCTACTTGTCCGCCTGTGATCATTGTATCTCCTTTAAACACAGCTTTTGCACTTCCAGAACCTTTAACGGTAGAAGAAGATTGCCCGTTGATCTCAATATCTTTACTTGAAACAACTATTTTCTCTCCAGTAATTTCAATGTAGCTGTCGCCTACTCTTAAAGTGACTTTCTGCGCCCCATTAAGATTAATGACTCCATCTTTATCTAAAGTAAGAACACTTTGTCCTTCTCCTACATCCGTACAATGTTTGGCCCCTGCATTAACCGTATTATTATTACCTACAGTTACCGTTTTATTATTATTGGCATTGGTTGTTGCATTTCCCGCACCATCAAATTTCATATTGACACCACCCTGATCAGTAAGGAAAACTGAACCTTCACCATCATGTAACTCTAATTTATTTCCGCTACGGCTGCTTAAGCTTTTGATATTGTTATTCTGTCCGCCACCACCGCCGACTTTCCCATGAAACATTCCTCCCATTACGAATGGTCGATCTGGATGTTGATGAACGAAATTAATGATCACCTGATCTCCAACTTCAGGAATCGCCATAAACCCTCTATTCTTACTCACCTTATCGCTGCTTCCCGCATCAGGAGTCATTACACGAATAAATTCTGTAGTATCCGATCCACTTTGCCAATCAAACTTTACTTTCACTCGGCCTTGATTTAATGGATCTGTATTGGAAATTACTTTTGCAAATTGAGATTCTGCTCTGGGCTGTTCAAACTCCGGGCGTGGAATAAAACCTGTATCCGAAGCAATGGCCTCAAATGTTCCGTCATAATAGCCTCGTGCATCCACCTCGTGGGTAACTTCTATGATCATTAACTTGGTAAAATAAGCTGTTTCATTGCTGTCCGTTTTACGCATTTCGATATCAGCAATACATCCGGGGTATAAAAATGGAATCGTAGTTGTTCCCGATGTTATAAATACATTAGAAGCCTTACTTCCGGCTGCTCCTTTTTGGGATGCATCAATATCCATAAAGGAATATGCTTTGATGGGGGCTACCCTCAATGAAGGGGTTTGAAACGTTTTTTCTGAAATTTCGTACGCTCTTTTAGCAATATCTGAAGTATGATTAATTTTTGAACTTCCTGTTGTTAATTTTTCGTTTTTACTGCTGTTGTAGCCGTAAAAAGTTGGGTTTACGTGTTGTGCTTTCATTTTAATTTTAACATCATTCACGCTGCTGCCGTAGGTAAGCTGTACCGGTTTTTCCTGAGGCGGAAGTTTTCCGAAATGCAGAACTTCACCATCATAAAAGAATTGTTCTCCATACGCTTCAGCTATTCTTGCCAAATAATTATAATGGGTTTCTTCATATTGAGAACTGTAAGAAACATTTCCATGTTGGGCGTCTACTCTAAAATCAAAATTATTTTGTCCCAAACCTTCTTTGATTACCTGATCGGCAATGCTATTTAAGCTTATATCCTGTGAACCTCCAAAACTTTGAATATGAGGCGCTGCATCTAAAAGAATGGTCGGACTGGAACCTGTAAGAACAATATTGCCCAAACTTCCTTTATCCTGACTGAAACCTACTTCAGTAATGACCCCGACAAAATTTCTTTCCGGGCCTTCTTCTACATCTTTATATTTAAAAACTACCGTAATACGCTTCCCTAAAAAATTCTGTGCTTCTTCAAGATTATGATTTTCAGCATTTCCCAAACTGTCATGAGCCAGCATTAAAGTAAATTCATGATGCTTCACGGCACTTTGGGTGAGCTTAAAATGTTTAAAATGATTGACAGACTTGCCATCAATAATTACTTCAAGCTTTACAACACGGTTGATTCCTAAAATTTGATTAATAGCAATTGCTCCTGCATTATATATTTTTGAAGTCGGCTGTTTAGCCCAAACTTTCCCTTCTATGATTGTTGGATTGTTAGGTGAAATCACTTGGTTCATCAACATAGTAGAAGAACCTTGCGAAATTGTAGAATAAGCCTGTTGAACCTTTGCCACTTTTTCAGTAGCTTTTTGAGTAACCTCATTCACCTTACCCAATTTTTCTTCAGCCCCCTTTATTACTTTCTCTTCAGCCTTTTCCTCCATCTGAGATAAAGGATTTTTTATATTCTTAGGGCTTTGTATTTTTGTTGGTTTGTTATCCTGAAACATGATATTTTGTGTTTAATTAAATTATGGTATTGGTTTTATTATGAACTAGTTATAGCATATATCAAACCAAAACATTTTTATCATAAAATTAAATATCAACTTATTTTAATCGTTAAAACAATCAAACGAGTTTATATTTAATACATCAAAGTCATATCTAAATAATTTTTATTTCAAGTCATCATGACAGAAACAGAAAAACAGAATAGCGAACTTTGGGAATTCACTATTCTGTACTAATTTTTATTTTTACTAAGAAAATGGTAAGGATTAGTTAGTTCCTCCAGGCCAGATGCCTTCATAAGCAGAGTTACCGTAGTTGATTTTTTCAGCGCTAATGATGAAGCTGATCAACATACTATTTTCGTCTACTGCGTCGAAGTCTACTTCATGCTGAATTACATATCCGTTTTCCCAGTTCAAAGTGATCAATGTTCCTTCTTCGTGAGATTTGTTGAAAGTAATTTCACCAGTTGTTGGCTTGTACTTTCCGTTTAGTAAGCTTTCCAGAATATCAGATTTTTCTGTAGCTTCGATGGTAAGTTTAATAATTGCGTTAGAAGGATCTGATGCTACACGTCCTGAAACATCTGTAGATCTTGATACGCTATAATTTAGCTTTAATAGCTTTTGTCCTTCGCTTCCGTTGAATTTTAAGATTCCTCTTGAATTTGCTGCCATAATGGTAAATTTTAATCGTTAATATTTTGTGATTCGGTATTTATTATGAGCCAAAGATAGACCACATAATTCTATTGAAAAAATTTTCACATACAAATCTGAAATTTTGTAGTAGTTCTACGATTTCTTGTAGTAATTCTACGACTCCAGAAATAACATCCAATAATATAATCATGAAAATCAAATACTTAAAAGAGTCAAAAACAGTCTGACAGCTTCATAATTTCACACACAAAAGAGAAATAACATCCTACTTCAGATTGGATAGATATCAAAAACTCAACCTCTCATTGCATCAAAATGAAAGAATAGTAAATGTGATTTTATTGGAAATTGTAATTATAAATTCAAAAAATAGATTAAAATCAAGCTTAGCCATTGCAGGCCAATATAAATAAAGAAGAAAGCAACAGAAGGTTCTGAAAGTTCATGAAGTTTTTCAATCAGCTTAGCTTTAATAATATCGTAAAAATTTGCATTTTCACCTCCTAAATTCAATTCGTCAAATTTTATTTTTTTCAAGGCATAACTTACAATTCGTTTCACTATTTTATTTTCTGAACTGCTTTGGAATTCATTTAACAATTTAATTTTTGCCAACGTATAATCTGCTCCTGTTCGAATAACCACAGGCTGATTTATTTTGAACTTGTCTATAATTTTATCAATAAAAGGAATTAAAATAATTTCGGCTTTATCTTTTACGATCTTACTAATCACGCTTGATATGGCATATTTCATCGAAAAAACGCCAATGATATAAGGAGCAGCCAGCATCAATAGATAGAAAACAATGGATGATATCGGCTTAGCAGTAATAGTAGCCACTAAGAATAGATATGCTCCACTATGCCCCGTAGAGGCGCCTAAGCTATTCGACAAAAAATAAATTCTAAGTATGAATGTAATAAGAGTTGATAAGATTCCTATTCCGTACATTTTTAATAGATTGAAAAGAAATACTGCAGATAATTTTGAGAAATATTTTAGATGGGTTACAGTTTTATTCATGGATATAGTTTGGAGTATTGATAAGATCCCAGAGGAAATTGTTGTAGATAAATATCACATCTGCTGTTATTCGTTTGCATTATAAAATAGCAGAAATTGGACATTTAAATATGTACATTTAAAGTAAAGTGAATTGTATTAATTTGCTTTCCTGCCTTCTTTTATGGATCGCGTAAGTATTTTATTTTTTCTTAAAAGAAAGTCAGGCATCAAATCTACTGGAAGATAAAAAGAACTTTCTCCTTTTTCCTCAAGCTCATTTTCAATTCCCGGATTCCAGGCGAGTATTTTATCTACATTTATTTTAAGTTCATCTGCAATAATGGTAAGATTAAATCCTGCATTGATTTCCGTTTCCGAAAGTGATTCATCGTTTTTTCGACTTCCAGTTCCGCCTTCTGTAAAGAAAACCGTGTTCATTCTTGACGAATTATAATTACTCAAAACACTTTGCAGTTCTCCCGTTGCATAGCATGCGTTCAGATATTTTTTAACATGATTGATTGTCTCTTCGGGTAAATATTTAGAAAAGATGTGATACTGTGTAGAATTTGCAGCCTGCATTGCTTTGGCAACATTTCCTTCTCCGCAATTGTATGCCGCAACCACCGTCACCCAATTATTATATTTTTTATAAAGATTACTTAAAGAAACCACCGCCACTTTTGTACTCTTATACAGATCGTTACGGTTCTGCTCCGAAAGTCCGTATTGATTGGCATGAGAGGTCATAAATTGCC
Organism: Chryseobacterium polytrichastri; assembly: GCF_900142445.1. Lineage (GTDB taxonomy): Bacteria > Bacteroidota > Bacteroidia > Flavobacteriales > Weeksellaceae > Chryseobacterium > Chryseobacterium polytrichastri. The sequence continues at coordinate 82,468 of NZ_FRAV01000004.1, forward strand.
AAACTCCCACAGCTCCAGCTCCGGAAGTAATGTTTCTGTCAAAATGAGATTCAATTAACGCTAAATTCCTTAAATGCCTCGGTAATCCTTTTTGTGCAAGAGAATACTCTATGAAATCAACGATCTCCTTGTTTGAATTAATGATATTTTTATATTTTCTCACACTGCTTTCCGAGGTATCAGATGCTGCAAGAAACTGTCCATTCACAAATTGTGAAGAACTCATCAATATTATTCCTAAAAAAATATTTTTGAAGTTCATTTTTATATTTTAAGATAAAACAGCAAAATCACGGGTTATGATTTTGCTGTTTTATAATTTATTTTATTATTAATTTACTTTCCAAGTTAAGGCATCCCCTTCCCAGTCTACATTTAGCGTCTGTCCTGATTTCACTTCTTCTCTCACAATCATTTTAGAAATCGGTCTTGCCAATTGCGCTCTAATTACTCCTGATATCTGTCTTGCTCCATATTTACTGCTAAATCCACCTAAAGCCAGATTTTTCACCGCTTCATCTGTGATTTTTAAAGTCATTCCTAATCGGTGAAGTGAAGCATGAAGTGATTTTAACTGAATATTAAAGATTCTTTCTGCAATTGATTCTGTAATTGGGGCAAAAGGAATAATTTCAGTAATTCTCGCTAAAAACTCAGGCCTGAATTTTCCTGAATTCGACATAATTTGCATTAATGATTTTGATTCTGGAATCTTTCCTTCCTCAAACTGTTTTACAATTTCTTCACTTCCGATATTGGAGGTAAATAAAATCAACGCATTGCTGAAATCTCCTTCCTTTCCAAGCTTATCATGCACTTTTCCTTCATCCATGATCTGTAAGAAGACATCAAATACAGAATGGTGCGCTTTTTCAATTTCATCAAATAAAACCACCGTGTAAGGCTGTTGACGAATTTTATTAACCAACATTCCGCCTTCCTCATAACCAACATATCCCGGAGGCGCTCCATATAAAAGAGCCGCCGAATGTTCTTCTTTAAACTCTGACATATCAAAACGAACCATTGCTTTTTCATCATTGAAAAGCAATTCTGCCATAGATTTCGCCAACTCTGTTTTTCCTGTTCCTGTAGGTCCCAGAAGAAAGAACGAACCGATAGGCTGTCCTGGCTTATTTAATCCGCTTCGGTTTTCAACAATGGCATCAGAAAGAATTTTCAAAGCATGATCCTGACCCACGACTCTGTTCATTAAAAGACCTTCCATATTCAGCAATTTTTCTTTCTCCTGAGCCTGAATTTTCCCAATTGGAATATTTGTTTTAGCAGCCATGACAGCAGCCAACTCCAAACGATCTACTTTTTCTCTTTTCTTTGAAGCGTGTTGCAAAAGCTCTGCATAAGTATCTTCAATTATTTTTTGAATATCTTCAACAGGCATTGAATTGTCTATTTGTGGTTGCTCACTTAAAGAACCCCACAAAATCGGACTGATCTTATCTCTCAATAAATTATAATTCCAGATCAATTCATCTGCTTTGTCCTTATCATCCAGATATTCTTCTGTAAGAATTGTTTCATAGATGTCTTTCCAGCTTTGCAACTCTTTTTCTGAAAGTTCATCAAGCATTTTGATAGCAGCCATCGTTCGATCTAACAAATCAATAGCAGCATCAGGTAGCTTTTTACCTTTTGCATAGCGTTTTGCTAAACGTACACATTCGGGAAGGGCTGTTTTTTCCACTTCAATTCCGTGGTGTTTTTTATATCCTTCCAACAAAACATCAATCATTTTAACGCATGTTTTTTCGTCCGGTTCATTGACCGTTAAAACTTCAAAACGACGGTTAAAAGCTTGTTCTGGCTCGATAATCTTTCTATATTCTTCCTGAGTTGTTGCACCAATTACTGTAATTTCACCTCTTGCCAATTCAGGTTTCAACAAATTAGCAACATTTCCGATGCTTCCTTTAGGATCTAAAAGCGTGTGAATTTCATCAATGAAAAGAATTGCTTTTTCAATTTTCTTACATTCATTAATTATTTTTTTAAGACGGTCTTCAATCTCTCCTTTATAAGAAGTTCCTGCTAATAAAGCTCCTGTATCAAGCTCTAGCAGCGTCCCATTTTTAAGCATTTCGGGAACATTTCCTTTAATAATTTCAGTTGCGAAACCTTCCACTAAAGCTGTTTTACCAACTCCCGGTTCTCCGATTATAATTACATTAGGCTTTGTTCTTCGGCAAAGAATTTCAACCAACATTCTCAGTTCTTTATCTCTTCCGATGATGTTTTCTAAATCCCCTTTTCTGGCTTGCGCTGTTCTGTCTACACAATAGGCTTTAATGGATGGAAAAGAATTATCTGAATATTCGGATCCATTTGAAAATAAAGAAGAAACTGCGTCATCTTCAGAAGCTCCAAATGGCATATCTTTCCTGTATAAATTGAATATTTCGTGTTCTCTAAGCGGTAACGATTTCAACTGTTGCAAGGTAAAAGCAACCTGAGGTTTTACAATCGCGGTCAATAAACAAATAGGTGTAATTTCATCCAAACCCAACTTTAAACGAATATCATCTGCTTCCTCTACAATAGTATCCACAGATTCATCCTGACCAACCTCATCCGGAAGATGAGTGGTTTTAGGATAATCTTCGATGCGAACATCTGCCCATTCGTAGAAATATCCTGGGTCTTTATCTATGTTTTTTAAAAATTCATTAAGTCCGATATCCTTATGCATCAAAGCCTGCAGAATATGTGGACCGCCATACGTGGCATTATAATTTTCCTTTGCTATTGATTGTGCAATATGAAAAAGCTGTTTTACTGTTTCGTTAGTTACTAGTACTCCCATTTTACTATTTTTCTCAAAAATTAATATAACTGATTATGGTGTGTGTTTGGTGATTGTATTTTTATTACATTGTAAATAAATAATAATCTAGCAATCATTACATATTTTATTGTACACTAAGATATTAGTTTTTTTTTAATAATCTCAATTATGTCTTTTAAAAGCATTAGATTTCTAAGACCGAGTGTTTTATAATGATAAAAAAGACCGCCTTAATGAGACAGTCTTTATGTATTTTGTATGAATATTACGTGCCTAAATTCTAGCTAGATGGCCATAAACCTTCATAAGCAGAATTACCATAGTTAATTTTTTCAGCACTAATGATGAAGCTAATCAACATACTGTTTTCGTCTACTGCATCGAAGTCTACTGTATGCTGAATCACATATCCATTTTCCCAGTTCAATGTAATTAATGTACCTTCTTCGTGAGATTTGTTGAATGTGATTTCGCCACTTGTAGGCTTATATTTACCATTAAGTAAGCTTTCCAGAATATCAGATTTCTCTGTTGCTTCTACTGTAAGTTTGATAATTGCGTTGGATGGGTCTGAAGCTACTCTACCAGATACATCTGTAGATCTTGCCACACTATATTTAAGCTTTAATAGTTTCTGTCCTTCGCCTCCGTTGAATTTTAAGATTCCTCTTGAATTTGCTGCCATTACTGTAAATTTTAATCGTTAATATTTTGTGATTCAGTGATTGTTTAGCAAATATAAAACGCTTAATTCTTTCCAGAAAATATTTGAATACAAATCTGAAAAATTGTAGTAATTCTACGATTTTGTATCGTAGTTCTACGACTTTTGGCTTTACACCACTTACCAAACAAATCACAAATAGCAACATAACAGCACTTTAGTAAATAATCTTATAAAGTAAAAATCCTCCTAAAAACATCAGCAATCTGAAACCTGATCCCATAGTAAATAAAAAAAGCAGAAACTATTGTTCTGCTTTTTGATATAATTAACTTGGTAATTAATGTTTAGTATATTCAGGCTCTTCAACCGGCATCATGGTTGGCATGAAATACTCATTCAACCAATAAAATGTTTGTCCGTTCTGTTGTATTTTTACTGCACGATTATTTCTGTGCGTAAGCATTCTGTCTGCCAAATCTTTATAGTGACGGAAATAAGTTCTTGCCGTTTCATTGGTAATGATACTAGACTTTTTCCAACCCTTCAATTTATATTTTGACATCAACTCTTCTTCAGAATTATCAAAACCTGTACTTAATCCAACCGCATAAGACATTGGCTGCTCATATAAATCACTTTTATCCAGGAATTTTATTGTCGGATTATACTTTTTCAAAAGCTTAATGTATTCATTCACTGCTCTTGATTGGCTAAAATCTGCTCTCTCAGCTTCTGTTTTCTGATAAACTTCGGTATAGAAAGCTTTTAAATTATCATATTCTGTTTCTGAAAGCAAAATACCTTTTTCAAGCCCCGGTTTAAACTCTTTCAATTCTTTAGGAATATATCCTTTTACTAAAAACGGACTTCCGTAATTAATTAGCTGGGCAGCGATTCCCGCAGGAACCGGGTTCGTAAGACCTGGATATAAATATTTATATTTTAATTCTACATCAGTTCTTCCCGCCCCTACTGAAGAATGGAAATAATCATTCAACGATTTATCTAACGTTTCATTATCCAAGGTAACCTGAGTAATCAAACTATCAACAGATTTTTTAAGATATCCAGGTGTTGCGATATCCCCTTTTTTCGGGAAAATAACAAAACCTTGAGACATACTCTGCTTTGGATAATTTAATGAGAAAAAACCTTCATCTCCTTCTACCAGGCTGAAATTATTTTTAGTTAAAACATCATTCTGGTTGATGATCTTCTGCTTTTTAAGCTCTGCTATATTTTTAGCTGTATTGGTAACTACATTTTCAGAAAGCAATACAAAATCATTATAAGTATCCGATGATCTTGCACTGGTTTGGAACATAATTAACCTAGCCTGAGCCTGAGTAAGTGAATTGATTACCCCATACATATTTCCTCCCTGATTAGCAGAAGTTCCTACAGTAATCACAATATTGGTCTCATCAGGAACATTGGAAAGAAGATTTCCTGCTGCCATCAAACCTTCATTTACAGGTTGATAGCTGCTGTTGCTTGGGCAGTTCATTTCATTCGTTTTTTGGTCGATGAATGTGGTGATCTTACTATAATCACTATTTAAATTTGAAACTGCTACATTATCTCCACAAGAATTATTTTTAAATAAAACAACCCCGTATTTCACATTATTGAAATAAGACGGCTTTTCAAATCTAAGCTGAAGATCCTGTAATAATGATTTTACAATTGGTGCATACGGTCCATTAGGAGCACTAATATCTAAAGCAAAAACAATATTTATTTTTTTATTTTTCTCTGTAATTTCTCTATAACGATCAAAGTAAATAGGCTCTCCCAGTACATTGAACACATAGTTCTTGCTATAATCCAAAACATTGGTGAAATACTTTGTTTTTGAATCCAACGTTGGCGTTTCCTTTAATGCTAAATTAACAGGATAAATATTTTCTAGAGGTGTCCTTTTATCAACATCAGTTAAAAGTACCGCCGTTCTGTTTTCCACATCATTTCCTCCCGGAGAACCTTCATGCAGACCTAGAGCAGTTTCTTTAATTCCTGTTGTATTTTTCATTTTTACAGCAGAACGTTCTCCCCATGCAGAAACTACATTTGAGCTTACCCAACCGTACAAGCTTGTACTGATGCTATCAATATCCACCGTTGGTCTCTTACCCACCAAAAATCTTTTGTTATTTTCAGCTTGTTTATAAACGTATACTATTTGTCCGTTCGGGATTTTAACATTGGCCTGTTCTATCAAACTCGGTGAATTAAATACCATGATAGAATCATTCTTATAATACCTCTCTGAACTTCTTATAACATCACTGTTACTTGGTAATACTGCTACTCTTACAGGAAATCCTGATTTTTCGCTTTTTAAAGAATTGGTCCAAAGAAGAAGATCCGATTCCGGAATCCATCCGTATGTTTTAATAGATTTTGACGAAATCTTTTTCATTAAAGCATCAGGAACATATTCTGCCACTTTTACCATTCCGTCTTTATGTTTTATAACCATTAGAGGCTCTAAAAACTTAACTTCTTTATATGATTTTTCATCATTTTTATCAAGATAGGCTGTATTTCTAGATCTATCTGAAATAGCAATCCATGGTGCTGACTTTTTAGGAAAACCATTGACAACAGGTGAATTATCAACCTGTCCGTATTGCGAAGGCTCAGGAGTTTTTTTTGACGGCAGTTTTACCTGACATCCCGTCAATACTAATGAAACTCCTATGTAATATGCTGCTAAAGGTAGTTTATTTCTCATCCTATTTTATCTTTTATGATTGGTATGCCCGAGAGGACGATTATTTACTTTGGTTTATATCCACTTTGGTAACACAATTCTGTGCATCATCAAAATTTACTTTTACCGTCTGGATTACATTGTTTTTATCAAACTGAAGTCCTGCACAATACATATAAAAATTATTGGCCTTACTATCACTTACCTTTACCACTGTATTTTCGTTGTTACACAGATAGGTTTTCAATAGATAATTGTAATGTGAATTGAAATTACTTCCATTCGCAATCTGTTGCAAATGATATTTAAAATCGTTATCAATCTTAGCATAAGCATCTTCTACACTCACCTCATCTTCCAAAGCATCATAAGCCGGAAGAACTTTTATTTGATGCAAAACAGGTTCTGCACTTTCGTCTGTGTATAAGGTAACCACATAATCACCCGGTTTTTTGTAAGAATAGATTGCCTGCTTATCTTTAGAATCTATATTTCCTGTTTCTCCGAACTTCCATGTAAACTGCTTCCCATCAGAAACTGCACGAAACTGTACATTTTCAAACTGCATTGCCTGTGATTGTGCATCAATCAAAGCCTTAACCTTGGTGGTATCTTTTACTTTCGGAATTCCTCTTGCAGAAACCATTACAGGAAAAGATTTAGAATATTTATTGTCTACAATAAGTGTTACCGAGTAATATCCCGGTTTATTATAGAAATGAAAACCCGTGCTTTTATCAGACGTTGTACCGTCACCAAAGTTCCACCTTTTTGTTTTTGCAAACTGGGTTTTATCTTCAAATAAAAGCGTATCTCCGACCTTCAGAGAAGATGGATATACCACTCCCACAATATCATCGGCGGAGTGTATGACTTTCTTCTGCAGCCACAATGCAACCAAAGCCGCGATGAGCAAGCTTGCAATAACACCAATGATGATGTTTTTTTTGTTTTTTTGAAAATAATTCATAGTTAATGATTCTGTGGTGTTTATTTTTTTAGTTTATCTGAATCTTTATTATTGATTCCTCGCCTTTAAAGCATTTTCACGTTGAAAAAGCTGGCTTTTCTTTTCTTTAAAACCGATTGAGCATTCGTCAAACTGTTTTACAAAACTCTTTATATTTTCTGTTTTACTTGAAATAATTTTTTTATCGTTGAAGTACATCTTATAAAATTTTGCAATCTGAGGATAAGCTTCTTTTCTGATATCAAATATATTCGCATTTTCAAAAGAATTAGCTACATCATTGATTCCATTCATAATATTATTCTCCTCAAAAGGCTGAGGAACTTCATTCGTAAGCCTGTTTATCTGCATAAATGTACTATCTAATACTCTTTGGGTAGCTTTTTGTTGCTGATCAAATTTTGCTTTCTGTTCCAAATTTTGCACAGAAATAATATCTTCATCAGAAAATGGAGATTCAAAACCTTTTAAAAAGATAATTCCTAAAAAAACAATAGCTGCGAAAAGCATGAGTATTAAATAAAGAAACTGATAATGCCTTTCTTTTTTAGATAATGTGATTTGTCCTTGCATAGTTTCTGTGTTTATTTTCTTCTTCTACTTCCGGTAAATTTCCTTGTAGGATCCTGTCTTAGTTCATTATTTGCTGCACCCACTTTTCCTCTACACTCGCTTAGATCTCTAAGCGCTGTCTGTTCTTTGTAAGAAACACTCACAATTTGAGTCTTTAAAGCCAACATAGGCTCTATCTGCTTCATCAGAATAGAATAATGCTTAAAGTTATTGGCGCTGTCTTTTCCCATGATGTTTTTAGCATCTCTTACATTGTCCATAATATAATTCCTAAGGAAGATATCATTATCCACCTTGTTAATATCAAGCTGCTCCATTCTGTAAAAAATACTATCTACATGGGTCCTCAGCAGATCGCTGCGGGTAAGTAATTCTCGGTAATCATCTGCCTGCTTTTTGATTCCTTCCCTTTGTATATCATAACTTTTAAAAAAGAAAAATACACTAATGAAAGAAACAGCAGATAAAACGACAAAAGACAGAACAAATTTCCAAATGCCTATTCTTACGTCTGACTTGTTTAATTTTTTCTCCTTGTTCGAAGACATATTTTTGTGATTTGTTTGGCTTGTGAAAATATAAAAAAAAAAAATTATGCGCAATACGTAATTTCCCCAAGGCGTTTTCGTGAAAACCCTGATTAACTTAATATTAATTTCCAATTTAATAAGTTTTTCATACATTAGGCTTCTAAATTTTGAATATCTTATACCAAATCGATATTAAAGTATTAAAGTGAGTAAATTATTAATAAATACGGTACGATTCTCTATAGCCGACAGTGATTTTTATTTTAAGAAAATAATGATCAAAACACTTATGGAAAGTCCGTTTTACATTCTTCTTAATGATTGTAACAATGGCCATGAACTCGTAAACCGGATCTACAGAAGACAAGAAGATGTTTACATTATTGAACTTTTTATGCCTGTATTAAGTGGTATTGAAGCCATAAAATACATCAGAAAAAGCAATCCTGAAACTCCTATCATTACTTATTCCGGGACTTATCAGGAAGATATGGCTGAAATTCTTTCAAAAATCCCCAATATATTTTACTGCGAGAAAAAAAGCAGTGTAATAAAAGATATTATTAAAGGTACCATTACCTCCGACACATTCGATTATGATGCCTATTCTAAAGAATGGGAACAGCAGCCATTGGCTGTTCAGGAATATATGGACAGACAGAAAAAAAGCCAGGAAGAAGACCTCTCACCTATAGAGATACAACTGATGAAATTTTGTTATGAAGGCTTCAGTAACAAGGAAATCGGAGAAAAATTAAACCTCAGTACAAGAACAATTGACACCTATATAAATAGGCTTACAGAGAAGCTTGGATTGAAAACAAAACTCCATCTCATACGCTTCTGCGTGGAAAGCGGATATTACAATTCTAGCATGTAACAATACCTTTATATAATCTTAATATAGAGTAAACATTAAAATCTCAACCTTTTACCTAAAAATAAATCGCCACTAATTTGCTAGTATTCAATTTTTTTAACTAAATTTGCACACCTAAAATTTAAAATTTAAAAAGGAAATGACAAAGGCAGAATTGGTAAACACCATCTCAAATAAGTTGGGAACAGAAAAGAATGAAACACAGAAAGTTGTAGAAGCTTTTATGCAGGAGATCAGGACTTCTATGTATAATGGAGACAATGTTTATCTAAGAGGTTTTGGTTCTTTTATCATTAAAACAAGAGCGGCTAAAACTGGAAGAAACATTTCTAAGAACACTGCAATTGAGATCCCTGCTCACAACATTCCTGCTTTCAAACCATCAAAATCTTTTGTTGAGAAAGTAAAAACGAAAGTTACAGTAAAATAAGAAAAATTAACTGAATATTAACTAGTTACTAAAAAATTAAAATTATGCCAAGCGGAAAGAAAAGAAAAAGACACAAGGTTGCAACTCACAAGAGAAAGAAAAGAAGAAGAGCGAACAGACATAAGAAAAAATAATCTCTTTTTTCGAGATCTATAATATAACAATATAGTTGGTGGTTTTATTTTTTTTAAAGTTCACCGACTATATTTTTGTTTTGCAACAACTATAAGATGTTGTGTAAAAATCAGAAAGGTTTGCCTTTATTTTTTTAATAAAGCATCATGGTTTTAATTTAATTCTTACATTTAAAGCGTAAACATTTTCACAAAAACCATTTCTATTTTACCTCATCTTAACAATTTACCTTACAACAAAATGAAGAAAGAACTAATAGTTTCGCATGAAGGCGACTTTACGAAGATCGCACTGCTAGAAGACGGAAGACTATGTGAACTTCATGAGGAAGAGGACAAAAGTGATTTTATAGTTGGAGATTTGTTTATCGGAAAAGTAAAAAAGCTGGCTCCAAACCTTAATGCAGCATTCGTAAATATTGGTTACGATAAAGACGCATTCTTGCATTATCAGGACTTGGGACCACAGTATCTTACTTACAAAAAGTTTCTAAAAGATACGATTTCCAAAAAACAAAACACTTCAAGTTTAAAGAATTTCGAGATACAACCCGAAATCGACAAAAACGGAACTGTAGAAAAAGTAATCAACAAAGATGATCTTGTTCTGCTTCAAATAACCAAAGAACCTATTTCTACAAAAGGACCGAGAATTTCAACTCAGATCTCTTTAACAGGACGTTTTTTGGTATTAATACCATTTGACAATAAAGTTTCTATTTCCAAAAAGATCAAAAGCTATGAGGAGAAAGAACGACTAAGAACTCTTATTGAAAGCATCAAACCTGAAGGTTTTGGCGTAATCATAAGAACCGTTGCAGAAGGAAAAAAAGTGGCTGACCTCCATAATGATATGAATCAACTGATTCAGAAATGGGAAGGTACTTTTAAAAACATCCAGAAAAACAAGGTTCCGTCTAAAGTATTAAGTGAAGAAGATAAAGCTTCAGCTATTCTGAGAGATAATTTCAACCAAGATTTTGTAAGCATCATCTGTGATGACGAGCAAATGGTGGAGGAAATGAAAAATTACGTAGAAGTAATTGCTCCGGAAAGAAAAAATATTGTTCAGTTTTACGACTCACACATTCCTCTCCTCGAATATTATAACGTAGAAAAACAGCTTAAACAAAGCTTTGGAAAACACGTAAATATTCCTAGTTCAAAAGGTGCTTACCTTGTTATAGAACACACAGAAGCACTACACGTAGTTGACGTAAACTCCGGAAACAACATCACAACCGGAAATGCAGCCAATAAAGAACACGCTCTGAACGTGAACAAAATGGCAGCAACAGAAATCGCAAGACAATTGCGTCTTCGTGATATGGGTGGTATCATCGTTATCGATTTTATAGACATGCCAAACCCCGATCACAGAAGAGATTTGTTTGAACATCTGAAAGCAGAAATGATGCGCGATAAAGCTCGCCACAAGATCTTGCCTCCAAGTAAATTTGGATTGATACAGATTACAAGACAGAGAAATCGTCAGGAAAAACAGATCGAAACAAAAGAAGATAACCCTAATAAAGATGGAGAAATTGTAGCTCCAATCGTTATTGTGGAAAGAATGGAAGAAACCATTAGAAATATTATACAGAAGGATAAAGGAAAACTTTACCTGCATGTACACCCTTTCGTGGAAGCTTACCTTACAAAAGGAATCAAAAGCATTCAAATGAAATGGTTTATCAAGTATAAAAAATGGGTAACCATCATCCCAAGGGATTCTTTTAAATATTTAGAATACAAGATTTACAATTCGAAAAAAGAAGAATTGATAGGATATTCTAATTAATACAAAATTTTAAAACCTCTAGTTTCTCTAGAGGTTTTTTTGTTATATTACATTCATAAAGTCTTTAAAAGCAGTAATACTAGATCAATTATAATTATTAATATATTAAAAATGAGCAAAGACCACCACTACAAAACTACCATCCAATGGACCGGCAATAAAGGAACCGGAACCAGCAATTATCGCAGCTACGAAAGAAGCCATACAATTTCCGTAGAAAATAAAGCCGTTATTGAAGCTTCTTCTGACCCTGCTTTTCGTGGAGACAAGACAAAACATAACCCTGAAGATTTATTTTTATCCTCTTTATCTTCTTGCCATATGTTGTGGTATCTTCATTTTTGTTCCGAGGCCGGAATCATTGTTGTAGATTACATTGATCATGCAACCGGAATTATGGAAGAAACAGCTAACGGAAGCGGACATTTCAGGGAGGTCACACTCAATCCCACAGTCATAATTACAGAAGAATCAATGATTGAAACAGCAAAAGACCTTCATTTCAAGGCAAATGAATTTTGTTTTATCGCCAACTCCGTAAACTTTCCTGTAAAACATATCCCTATCATGTTAATTAAATCAATTTAATATTATTTTCAAATACTTTAAAAAGCCCATCATAATTAGAATAAACACATAATAACTCTAAAATATTTATTAAAAACTCCACACAAAGAGAGTTATTTAAATAATAATCAATAAAATCAAATTTCACCATAACTATTATCAAAAAAAATAGCGATTTTATGTATTTTTTTGTTTAAAATGTAATTATTTTTTTATATTTTTATATAAACAAAAACTAAGCATGATGAAACCCAGATTAACCATCTTTGATGAGCCCGTGTTATATACCGAAGGTTTATCAAAACTACTTACCCAGAGTAAGATTTTTAACACAATTGACGTATGTAACTCTTATGAAGCACTCTCCCAACAGTTAAAAAAAGAACCTCCTGAGTTTCTCATGATAAGTTCAAATATGCTTATGCTTACTGAACTTTATACTTCTATAGAAAGTATTACTTCTGAAAATAAAAATATAAAAATCATCATCATTGGCAACAGCTATGATATTATAGATATCAGAAAACTTTTCAATAAAGGAATTAAAAGTTATCTCGATAAAAACAGTAGATATGATGAGTTTATAAAATCAATACATGCTCTTCTGCTCAATGAAATTTACATCTGTGATCATGCCAAAGAAAAAATGATCAATTTTATGAGTAGTGAGCAAGCTCAAAAAAATCTCCGTATTAAAGATCCTCTTACAAGACGTGAAATGGAAATCTTAAGGCTCATCTGCAACGGCCTTAGTAGTAAAGATATCTGCGAAAAACTTTTTATAAGTATTAACACCGTAGAAACCCACCGCAAAAGAATCCTTCTTAAATTAAACGTAAAAAATTCTGTAGGAGTCGTAAAATACGCATTAGAAAACCATATAATTGACTAATTACAACCAAAACTAATTAACCAGAAATTCCAAACCTCGTAAGGTTTGGAATTTTTTAATACATAAAAAAAAATCTAAGGATGAAAAAGGTAATTTATCTTCATAGGTTAATCATTGTGAATAGCTAATTTTACTTCGCAAGTGAATGCTCAATTTAAAAATTAACTATTCACACTATTTAGTTTATTCATAGTCCGGCATTTCTGCATTGCTAAAAAGAGTTGCCCTTACCAGATCTGTCATAGAACTGCTCAAATTAACAGTCATCACATTTTTCTGAGAAATGTTATCATTGGAAGTATTCATAAAAATAACCTGTGCATTATTCGGTGAAAACCTTGGATCCAAATCATTTGTGCCTAAAGGTTTCTGACTTGCAGCAGAAATATCATAGTTCGTATTCGTTGTTAGGTTATAAATAAAAATATGAGAATCAAGCTGTCGGTAATTTCCGCTTCCATCCTGATATGCAGAAATATCCTTTGTATAGAGCAATAGCTGCCCATCCACAGAAAAGTTTAATCCTCCCGCAGCTCCAACTACACCTGTGAAAATAGTCTTAACAACATTCCCCATCATATCCACAATATAGATTTTTGCATTATAACCGTTGAAATCATTGGTCTTTACAGCTATTTTACTATTGTCATAACTCCAGTCACATTCGGATATCATGCTCCCATCGGGCGTTGTGTAAATTAAACTCAACCCACTTCCATCTTTATTAATTCTGTATAATTTATTAAAGTTTGAATAAATAAGCTCTTGCCCATTCGTACTCCACGAGAAATCCATTTCAAAATTATTAAAACCGGCCACAGGAACTGTCGTCACTTTAAACGGATTGGATCCATCAGGATTTGCTGTATAAAGGTGAGCATTCCCTCCTTCTGTTCTCATAAAAGCAATCAAGCCTGCATTGTTATTTTTCCTCGGTCGCCAGCTATTGTAGGACGAATTGGTAAATTGAAAGTTATTTCCCGACCCATCACTTGAAACAATTACTAAATTTCCGTTTTGTTTCTGAACATAATGGTAACGATTGGCTGGAACAGTGTTTGTTGTAAATTTACTGATACTACTTAAAACTGGCTGGTGAATGCCGTCCGAAACAGACACCTGCCAGAAGTAACTAACACCAAACTTCAAATTTGAAAGCGAATAATGCTTCGCCAACAAATCATTAACCTGAATCACATTCGTGTCAAGGTTATTTTTAATAGTCAAACTATATTTCAAAACATCCGCCGTATCAGGGTCGGTGGCACTCCACGTCAGCTCAACATTCAAAGGTTGATTCACCGCGTTGTCTACCGGACTTAGCAACAATGGTGTTGTGGGTGGAGAGTTCAATGAAGTATCATCACTCATTTCAAAAACTACGGTAACAACCTGATTTTGATTTTGCACATTAACCGCCTGAAAATTGGTAAGATAACCAGATAACTCTGCTTTCACAGAATAATTACCTACGGGCATACTGGCAATTTCAAAAGAACCATCTGTTCCGCTAAAGACGGTTTGCGTGCTGGGAGCCGTAAAAATTTTCACATTGGGAATAGGCTCATTCGTTCCTTTTTTCACTACTTTCCCTTTTAAAATTCCTGTCTGAGCCTGATCTACAAGCTCTTCATTACAGGAAAATAAACAAACAGAAAGGATGAATATGCTGATTAATTGTATTAACGTTTTCATAGTGTCTATTTTTATTTGTTACCAATGTAAAAGTTGATTCCTAACGCAAACCGTATGGCTTGATCTTTTCTTTTACCACTCACCAAACCATCCCAATCATCCTTAAATCCCATATCATATTGTGATGATGCTCTTATTGCAACATTTTTATCAATTAAATATTCTAATCCACCTCCTATTTGCCCTTTATAATTAGGCTTAAATTCAGAATACATCGCTCCCAAACCACCATAAATGTAGGGGGTAAATTTATATTTGGGGAAGATTAAATATTCAATATTAACCTCAGGAACATAATAATTCCGTTTAATAATATTTTCGTTTTCTAGTGTGAAATAGTTCCCACTAACCTCTACATTGAAATTTGGACTTATAAAATATTTAAAGCCTACTTTCCCGCCAATATTCATTTTAGGGTTAACGTAATCGTCTTTTATTTTTTGCCCTTCAGCCTGTGCAAATACAGAAAATTTCTTTCTGTCGTTATCAGGAAATCTATTTCCAATAGCTCTGCTTTGGTTTTGCTCTTGTTCTCTGTTATAATTATCTATCAAAGCCTGGTAATCTACCGTACTATCTACAGCCTTTCCCCATATTTTATCTCTTATTCCTTCAACAATTAAAGATTTCACAGCTTTTTCAATAGCTTCAGATACGGCAAGCTGAACCGGTTCGTTTTGAGTTAAACCAACTTCAGCTTCCAGAATCCTTTCGGTATCAATATATCTGAAAAAACTTCCGTTAACACTTGTGGAAAGAATGGTTTTGGAGGTATAGACCGTTTTTAGAATTTCACCATTCAATGTAGAAACCGCACGAAGATAAATGGTAATTCTATCTTGTCGGTATTGCGTTGAAGCTCCGATTCCGAAGTATCTGGCTCCCAATCCTCCTGTCATAATATTGCTATCATAGGAAATTACCCCGCCTTCCAGAAGAATTCCGGCGTACAAAAGTGGTGGTAAAGCCTGACTGTTTTTATCGGCATCTTTTAGATATTCCTGCCTTGTGGATCTGATGATCTGTCGTTCGTTCAAAAGGTTCGCAATGTTTTCTCGTTCAATCGGGACAAACCACTTGCTATCTTCCAAAGCTTTGATCAGAATAGTTGTGGTTCCCTGCGGAACAGCGGTGCTCCAATTATTTCCAGTTTCAGAAGGCTTATATTGCCCTGTCTGATCCCTGAATTTATAAACACCGATAACGATTTTTTCTTTAGGTAAAGGTAAATTTTTCAATTCTGCGGTATAGGAGGTATTCTCTCCCATCGTAGACTTTTCGGGATTGGACGGCAATCCGAATAACGAGCTGCAAGCCTGTATGACAAACAACAGGACCGCACAGAAAAAAATTCTGGTGTAAGTGTAAGCTCTCATGGTAAGTTTGGTTTTTTAGTTACTTTTTTTATTTTGGAATTACGATCTCGGACTGATCGCCATTGCTGGTATCCAAAATATTTATTAGAAGCCCTTGAGCGGTGGTTGTAACCTGTAAATACAGGGACCCGAAAAGATAATTTCCAGGTTTAACACTTCCCTCTCCGAACTGATCTTGAAATAATTTCCTAGACAATTCACTCAAGACTTGCCGGTTAAGGCTTTGTCCGAAACTGTCAACGGAATTTACATTCTTTAGCAAGCTGTTGTTGCTTTTATCATCAAATTGATTTTGGGCATTTGCTGAACTTAAAAGCCATTGATAATTAAATGTATCTCCTCCAAATGCAGGATTTATTGGCTTGTAGACGAGTTGCTGAGATTTCCCGAGGAATATCCCTGCAATAAAGGTCAAAATAAGTATTAAAGTTTTCATGGCGGACGTTTTTAGTATATGAATTCATTTTTTATAAGATTTTTCTTTGCATTAAATTCTTTGATATATTTTAAACTACTTACTAATTGTTCTTTAAGATAATCTTCATTAGGATTGGTCATAAAACTGTAAACCACTTTATCATCCATTTCAATATTGATCTGCCCGTTGGTTCCACGGCCTGGAAGTTCAGAAATTGTGACCGCAGAATTACTTTTATCAGGAAGCTGGCTATATTGAAGGTAGAAAAGATCATAGAAGTCTTTTCCTACTTTACTTTTGGTTTCGTCAATAGTTAAACCCCTTAGTTCAAAAACGACATCGTCTTCTATTTTACCTACTTTCTTTTTAAACGAATCATTATTAATCTCAAGGCTATCTTTTGCTACCAGCGGCTTTGTTTCTTCATCTTTAATGTATAGAAATGCTTTCAACGCATCTTTTTTTTCGAGGTTAACATTAATTTCAGATAAAACTTTTGTTTCATTCGGGTTAACCGAAAATTTTCCACTTTGCTGATTGTTTGAAAGATTACCATCGCTTCCTTTTTTAATGGAAATCAATAGATAATTAAGTTCCTTATAAATCGCGGTATTGTTTGTAACTGCTGCTTTTAAATTGATTTGCCCCTCCATGATTTTACTCTGAATTTTAGCATTGACTTTTTTATCTTCCTGCCCGCTCATCAAAGCAGAAAAGAAAATAAAAAAGGAACACAACATCAAAGAATAATTTTTTTTCATCATCTGATTTTTAATAGTTTCTCATAAAAATGGTCCTATTATCCCCTTTCACCTGTATTTGAAGGCCATCTGAAATACTGTTACTTCCCGTAACATCTATGATATTATTATTCCCCTGAGTTGTAATAGCCGTTTTAGCTGGTGCATCACTGAACGCATTATTAAAATAAAGGCTGTTGTAATCTCCCAATTGTCTTACCGAAATATTTGTCTTAGCATTAAGAGAAAGTTCAGCATTATTGGTCTCACCAACCTGAATAATGTTGGAATAAGAAATTCCCTGATCAGAATTTTGGTTCGCAATCACATTAAGAACTGTATTGCTGTTTATATGATCCCAATCAATCTGCTGTGATTTCACAGACAAGAAAATGAAAAGTGTACATACACTCCATCCCAATTTAAACATGGTACTAATTTTGGTTAAAGTTACTTGATTACGATACCGGATAAAACATGATTATCAGGTATGATAGAAAAATCACGGTTTACAGTTACGCTTTTAAACACTCCAAAAAACCTTTATAAAAAAGGAGAAGCTTCAGCCTCTCCCCCATTTCTATAAAATTTGTAAACAACTTTCTCTTAGTTTGATTGAGTAACCATGATGGTATTATTATTTCCTATCTGAGCTCCTAAATGGATGTTAGCATCTCCACTCTGACTTAGTTGAGTAAAGTTATTATTACCCAATTGAAGATCTAAAGCAATATTGCCATTTCCATCCTGTTGTTGATACAATTGGTTATTATTACCCCATTGTAGACCCATTGCAATATTATCATTTCCTTCCTGAATAGAAGTCTGAATATTGTTATCTCCTACTTGGCCATGCAATGCAACGTTATCATTTCCACTTTGATATTGTATAAAAATATTACCATCACCTATTTGCACTCCTGTAGCTTGATTTCTTCTTCCCAATTCTATCTGAAGTCCTATATTATCATCTCCAGTCTGAATTAAAGTAGCTTCATTTCTTCTTCCACTCTGAAGTTGGTACGCAAAATTATCAGTACCCAACTGTGTTGAAGAAGCTTCATTTCTATTGCCCGTTTGTGTTTGCTGAGTAGTATTCGTTACCCCTACCTGCAAAGTTGTAGCAACGTTTCGGTTTCCTGTTTGGCTTACGTCATTAGAGTTTCCATCGCCTGTTTGATCTACTTCTATAGAGTTTCTATTTCCTATACTTTCTGCTGTATTTGTATTAAAGGATCCCACTTGACTTATATCGGCTGTATTACGATTTCCATCTTGTGTTAAAGTATTAGAATTCATCAGACCTGTCTGAGTTACCGTAGCAACATTCCAGTTTCCTGTTTGGGTGGTTACATCAATATTTGCTTGTGCAAAAGTAAAACCCATAGCCATTAGTGTAAATACACCTGTTATTAAATTTTTCATCTTAGTAAAATTAATTGGTTAGTAGTCTGACAAAGGTAGAAGCTACAGCAAAGGCACGAAACACTGTAAAGGTGTAGATTTTAAAAATCACTGGTTTTGATAGGTAATGTCATCGTTTGCAGGTTTCAGGAAGTCCCTTTTGCCAGTTAGGTGAAAATACGGGGCTTTATATGGGGAAATCCCCATTTTCTCTTTCTTGGTTAATTAATGTTAAGCCTATTCTTTTCTTCAGGATATATTGCTAAATTTGAGCTATGGAAAATTTTGGAAAAGATTTATTACGAAAAATTAAAAGCGTTGAATTGCCCGGAGAACATGCTCACGGTCTTTTTTCGCCTCCTTCCCGTCCTGTTTTTACATATGACGAAGTATTAGCAAAAAATCCAAAATTCGCTGCTGTAAATATTGTTTTATATATTAAAGACGATGAGTGGTATTTCCCATTAATATTAAGAACAGAAAACGAAAGGGACAGACATAGCGGACAGATCTCTTTACCTGGCGGAAAACGTGAGGAAATGGACAAAGATTTCGCAGAAACCGCAGTTCGTGAGACTTCGGAAGAAATAGGTATTGAAAAACATTATGTAAGAATCATAAGAGAAATGTCTCCTATCTACATTCCGCCAAGTAATTTTTATGTTTATCCGTACATCTCATATACCAAAAAAGACCCTACTTTTATACTACAACATACAGAAGTAGTAGAAACTATAGAGTTCCCTATTACGTCTTTCCTAAACCTTCCTGATAAGCCCGAAATAATGGCTTTACCAAGTGCTGGAGGGCATGAAGTTCCGGTCATTAATTTCAACGGATATATCATCTGGGGAGCTACCGCAATGATATTAAGTGAATTCAGCCAATTGTTGAAAAAAATGTAACTTTGCACAATTGTGTTTAATTGATAGATGGCAAAGAAAAATATTTTCACCGATGCATTCGGAACTCCTTATTTTTTAAAAAGGTTAATCATTTTTATTTTAGGAATTGTCTCTTACAGAAGATTCAATGGCTTTAATAAACTAAAAATAACAGGGACAGAACACCTTGTGGATCTTCCGGATTCCAATGTGCTTTTTGTATGTAACCATCAAACGTATTTCGCAGACGTGGCAGCTATGTATCACGCTTTCTGCGCGGTAAACAACGGCTATTTAGACACCATAAAAAACCCGATTTACCTGCTTAATCCAAAGATTGATTTTTACTATGTGGCAGCCGAAGAAACCATGAATAAAGGTATTCTTCCAAAAATTTTTAAAATTGCAGGCGCCGTAACCGTAAAAAGAACTTGGAGAGCTGAAGGTCAGAATGTCAACAGAATGGTAGATCTTACAGAGGTTGATAACATTATGAAAGCCTTAGACAATGGCTGGGTAGCTACTTTCCCTCAAGGTACTACATCCGCTTTTGCACAAGGAAGAAGAGGTACTGCAAAACTGGTTAAAAATCAACGTCCTATCGTAATCCCGATTAAAATTAACGGGTTCCGAAGAGCGTTTGATAAAAAAGGTCTCCGTGTAAAGGTAACAGGCGTAAAACCGACTATGGAGTTTAAAGCACCTCTGGATATTGATTATGACAATGAAAAAGCACCAGAGATTTTATTGAAAATAATGACTGCCATTGAGCAGACTGAAGATTTCAATGTACTACACAATTATGATGAAGAACTTAAAGCTAAAAAATTAGAACAAAAAGATTCAGATAATTAAAGTAGATTTAGATATGAAAAGAATAATAGGGATCTTATTCGCTATCATAGTATTAGTATCATGTAACAGCCAAAAAGTATATTCGGATTTTGATATAAGTTATTCTAAAAACGGAGGTCCTTCTCCTATTTATGAGAACTTGCTTATCAAAGCCAATAATGCGCATTACTCTTTTGAGGGACAAGGAAAAAAATTTAAACAAGATTTTAAACTTACGAATGAAGATTTAAAAAAATTGGATAATGTCCTTTCCCAAAATAATTTTAGAAGAATACAGGAAGATCGTAAAAAATTATACGATAATGTAACGACTACTATTAATATAAAAAAAGGTCCTAATGAAGGCAGCAAAACAGATGCGAGTTTAGTGATGCCCAATTATAAAACCAACTGGAATAACATTTTGAATGCTTTCCAGGAGATCATTAATAACAACGTTAAAAAACAGTAAATAAGTTGAAGACCCATTTCATTGCTATTGGCGGAAGTGCCATGCATAATCTTGCTATTGCACTAAAAGACAAAGGATATCAGGTGACAGGTTCAGATGACGCTATTTTTGAACCTTCAAAATCAAGACTTGAGAAGAAAGGAATTCTTCCTCAGGAAATGGGATGGTTTCCGGAAAAAATAACTTCTGATATTGATGCTATTATTCTTGGAATGCATGCTCATCAGGACAATCCTGAATTAGCAAGAGCGAAAGAACTGGGTTTAAAAATATACTCTTATCCGGAGTTTCTTTACGAACAGTCTAAAACCAAAACCCGTGTTGTCATTGCCGGTTCTCATGGGAAAACCACAATTACGTCAATGATTCTGCATGTTCTGAATTTTCATCAGAAAGATGTTGATTATATGGTGGGTGCTCAGCTTGAAGGTTTCGACTGTATGGTAAAACTCACTCAGGATAATGATTTTATGGTGTTGGAAGGTGATGAATACCTTTCCTCTCCTATCGATTTACGTTCAAAATTCTTACTCTATCAACCCAATATCGCTTTAATGAGCGGAATTGCTTGGGACCATATTAATGTTTTCAAAACGTTTGATGATTATATTGAGCAGTTCAGAAGATTCGTTGCAAGCATTACTCCAGGTGGGGTTTTAGTGTATAACGAAGAAGATGCTGAGGTGGTAAAAGTGGTGGCAGCAGCTGAAAATTATTTCAGAAAAATCCCTTACAAAACGCCGGAATACGAAATCAATAACGGACAAGTATATTTAAAAACCGAAATGGGAGATATTCCACTTTCTGTTTTTGGGGCGCATAACTTATTGAATTTAGAAGGAGCAAGACATATTTGCCACACGTTGGGAATTATGGATGAAGATTTCTATGATGCAATCATGAGTTTCAAAGGCGCTTCAAAACGTCTAGAAAAAGTAGAAAGAGAAGATAAAGGAACGCTTTACAAAGACTTTGCACACGCGCCAAGTAAAGTAAAAGCAGCTGTAAAAGCTTTCTGTGAGCAATTTAAAAAAGAGAAAAAATACGGTTTTCTGGAGCTTCATACCTATTCAAGTTTAAATCCTGTGTTCTTAGAGCAATATGATCACGCCATGGACGGATTAGAAGAAGCAATTGTATTCTATTCTGAAGACGCCTTAAAAATCAAAAGGATGGATCCTATTTCACCAGACTTGATCAAAGAAAAATTTAAAAATGAAAATCTAAAAGTATTTACCAATGCTGAAGAACTTCATGCCTATTGGGAAACGTTGGATAAAACCAATGGTGTTTTCCTCATGATGAGTTCGGGGAATTTTGGAGGTTTAGATTTAACGAAATAAGATTATTCATACAATATAAAAGGCCGTCTCACAACTCGTGAAGACGGCCTTTTTTATAGCTTTTAAATTTCATAGATTGAGTTGATAATCATATCTGAATTATACCTAATCTATAAGAAAATTTAATCTTTAAATATCCACAACAACATTCAACATTTTTTGCTCCCATTCAGGATCTTTTGGATCAAAGAATATTCTTTCATTGGTGTCCAGAGAACGAACAATATCCATTTCTTCTCCTGATAATTCAAAATCAAAAACATTGAAATTTTCTTCAATTCTGGAAGGCGTCACAGATTTTGGAATCACACAGAATCCTTCCTGCAAATGCCATCTTAAAATAACTTGTGGAACAGTTTTGTTGTGTTTTTCAGCAATCACTTTTAAAGATTTGTTATTCAACAATTCAGCATTACCGTTTCCAAGCGGGCTCCAAGGCTGAGTAACAATATTGTTTTCCTTGTTATACACCTGCAATTCTTTTTGTTGGAAAATTGGGTGTAATTCAATTTGGTTTACCACAGGAACAATCTCTAAATTAGCTTTTAATTCTTCCATTTTCTCCACCGTGAAATTACAAACACCAATGGCTTTTATTTTTCCTTCATGATACAACTCTTCCATTGCCTTCCAAGATCCTAAGAAGTCTCCGCAAGGCCAGTGAATAAGATACATATCCAGATAATCTAACTGTAATCTGTCTAATGTTTTTTGGAATGCAGCTTTTGCTTTCTCATATCCAAAATCCTGAACCCAAAGTTTTGAAGTAATGAATAATTCTTCTCTGCTTACTCCACTGTTTTGAATTGCCTTTCCAACGCCTATTTCATTTTGATAGATTGCAGCAGTATCAATCATTCTATATCCAGTTTGGATTGCTTTAACCACCGTATCTTCACATACTTTCTGGTCTTCAATCTGCCAAACTCCAAATCCTAAAGCCGGAATATCAATTCCGTTATTTAATCTTATAACAGGTTGTCCTGCATATGTTTTTTGACTCATAAATCTTTTTTTAATTTTATTAATATGATGTCTAACAAATTTCCGATAAAAAATTGAAATTACGACTTACCAATTTTACTGAAAACTTTAATTTAAAAGCCAAATCATTATACTAGCTATTTTTTTCTTTACCAAAATCCATCTTTTAGAGGAAAGGAATTTTCACCTTCAAATTCTTATTTTTGTAAGAAATTATCTCATGTCACAAAAAATTATACTAGCTCAGCCAAAAGATTATCCCAAAATCATGAAAATTTGGGAATCTGCCGTAAAAGCAACTCATGATTTTCTTGCTGAAGAAGATTTTAATCATTTCAAAGAAGTTATTCCGAGAGATTATTTACCGAATCTTGAAGTCTATTTAATTACTGAAAATGAAGATGCGAAAGGTTTTGCATCTGTTGCAGAAGGAAATTTAGAAATGCTTTTTATTCATGATGAAGCACGCGGTAAAGGTCTTGGTAAAACTTTGTTTCAATTTATGATAGATAAAACAGGATTAACAAAAGTGGATGTCAACGAACAAAATCCTCAGGCTATCAGGTTCTATGAAAAGATGGGATTTAAGCAAATTGGAAGATCAGAAAAAGACGGTTCTGGAAAAGACTATCCTATTATACATATGAGTTTATAAATGGAAAATATGACCTTTTATAATATTGATGCTGCTTCAGAAATTCCTTATGAGTTACTATTATTAGCTGATGAAACGAAGGAAGCTATTGACAAATATATTTTTGAATGCAATATTTATATTCTTAATAATGGTTCTCAGGATATTGCGGTAATAGCTTTATATAAAAATAACGAGACAGAATTAGAAATAAAGAATATGGCTGTTATTGAAGCATACCGAAGTAAAGGAATAGGAAATATGCTCATTAATCAAGCTAAAGAAATCGCAAAGGAAAATCATTATACTTCTTTGATAGTAGGAACTTCTGACACAGGATTTCAGCAAATAAAATTTTATGAAAAGAACGGCTTCATAAAAAAGGGAATACGTAAAGATTTTTTTATTACAAACTACCCATTCCCTATCTATGAAAACGGCTTACAAATGCACGACATGCTCATCCTTGCTCATGACCTGTCTGAATAATCCTTTAATATGAGCAATCTCAGATTGATAACTTGTTTTCTTACGACACCCGAAATACAGCGTGTTTTCTAATTTTTTTTCACCTTCCCAGATTAATTTTACCTCACCGCTTTCAATTTCATTTTTACATAAGAAATCGGGAACTACGGCCAACCCTTTTCCACCTTTCAAACAACGAATGATAGAATTTAAATTCGGAACAATATAATTGGGACGAAAATCTGGTTTATGCCCAAAGTTCAAGGTCCAGAACTGGAAAAGATGCTCCATATCTCCTGTTGTTCCGTACCACTTTTCTTCTTTTAACCAATTTTCAATTTGCTCTTTATCTTTGGTTTTTATTACTTTTTTAAAACTGTCTGTATCCACATCTTTTCCACCTACCAAAATGATTTGTTCAGATGAAAAAGCTTCATGCAAAATATTAGGAGAAATACCTTTTTTAGGCGTAATAATTAAATCTAAAATCCCTTTATCCAACTGATCAAGCATTTCCGGATATTCTCCAAAACTGATAATTAAATTAAAAGGTAATGTAGAAACATATTGCTCCAAAGTGGTTTGAAAAGTTTCAAAACACATTCCCACACTTATCGTCGGGGTTGTTTTTTCTGTAGATTTTTGGAAGTTTTTTTCAACATCCTCCAGTTTTGTCAACGGTTCGGAAACAGCATTGAATAATACCTTCCCTCTTTCCGTAGGATGCATTTTCCTTCCAGTTCTGTCGAATAATTTATATCCAACATATGCCTCCAAAGAGCTTAAATGCAGGCTTACTCCGGGTTGTGATATAAATAAAGCTTCTGCTGCTCCCGTTAATGTTCCGGTTTTGTAGATTGCTTTAAAAGTTCTGTACCATTCTAAATTTACCATAATTGTATTAATTTAGTGAATCGTCAATTTGCTTCGCAGTGAATTATGAAATTCTTCAGCTAAAAAAAATTGACAAGCAAAGCGAATTGACCATTTACAATTCATTTATTACTTTCATGATACAAAGTTACAAAATAATCAGAATACTGATACGTCTTCATTTCTTAAAAACGAAGCATAATAATTTGGGATCTCACTTTTTTCTATTTGCTGACAAACTTCTTCAAGCGGATATTCTAGCTGAATAATTTCAGGAGTAATACGCTCTTCATCTAACGTTAAAATAACATAAGATGCCAATCGGTTTTCTTCTTTTGACCGCCCAACGGAACCCGTATTAATCGCCCATTGACCATCAAAATATTTTTTAAAAGATAAATGCGTATGCCCCATAATAACAACATCTGCCTGAGAATCATTTAATAAATCGGTGAAAATTTCATCATTTTCAGATTCATACAAATAGGTATCATTGCTTTCTAAACTCGAATGCACCAACTGAATATTCCAATGTTTATTTCCTACTTTATAATTGAGCTTGATGTGAAAAGGTAATTCTGCCAGATACTTTTTATTTTCTTCTGTAATGTATTTTTTAGAATGATCAATCGCTAAAAATCTTGCAGCAGTTTCTTCTTCAGAATGCTTTGACAAAGGAATTACAGGAATATCAAAAGCTATTCTTTCATCATGATTTCCCATTAAACAAGGAATATTTAACTGCTTGATTTTTTCAATCACTTCATTTCCCCAAGGGGCAAAATCTACCAAATCTCCTAAACAGAATTTCTGATGAATTCCTCTTTGTTCTATATCATGTAAGACGACTTCCAACGCAGGAAGGTTACCGTGTACATCGCTAAAAATTGCTATCTGCATGCTATTTCATTCAAATTATTCAAACAAAGTTACAGGAGAAATTTTAGAAACAGATTCAAAATCAATATGATATTTAAACATGAAATGTGAATTTATAAATAGCAAAAATGTGAATTGTCAATTGTGCTTCGCAAGTGAATTGTCAATTATTAAGACTGATAATTATAAAACAAAACTCAAATAATCATCATAATTCTGATACTTCACTATAATTCATACTATTTTTATTATACAAAATCCGAAGGTAACTTTGCAGAGTAAAATTTAAACAATCATACAACAATGAAAAAAGTATTAATCATCAACGGTGGACAAAACTTCGGACATTCTGGAGGAAAATATAATAAAACAATTGCAGACAGCACGTTGGAAGTTCTACAAAAATTTGAAAATGTAGAAGTTAAGACCACAACAATAGACGAAGGGTATAACAAAGACGAGGAAGTTCAAAAATTTGTTTGGGCAGATGTTATTATTTATCACACCCCAATCTGGTGGTTCCAATTACCGAACGGATTCAAAAAATACATTGATGAAGTTTTCACGGCAGGTCATGCGAAAGGAATTTATATGAGTGACGGTAGAACTTCAGACAATCCAAAGATCAATTACGGAACAGGAGGAATGCTTGGCGGAAGAAAATATATGGTAACTACAAGTTGGAATGCACCGGAAACTGCTTTTACACTTCCTGGAGAATTTTTCAATGAAACAAGTGTGGATAACGGACCATTATTCGGTTTCCACAAAATGAACGCCTTTGTTTCTCTAGAAAAGATGGAAGGTTTTCACTTCCATGATGTAGAAAAAAATGCCAATATCGAACGTGATATGAAAACCTACAAAGAACACCTTACGAACATTTTTGAACAAGAATTAAAACCACAATTAGCCTAATGAAAATATATCTTACCGCAGTTATTAAAGCAAAAGAAGAACACAGAGCAGAGGTGTTAGAAGCTCTTCAAAATATGGTGACAGAAACCAGAAAAGAAGAAGCCAACGAGTTGTACACGCTACATCAAGGAATTGAAGATAAAAACCAGTTTATTTTCTATGAAATCTGGAAAGATCAGGAAGGTTTAACGCTACATAATCAGCAACCTTACATTCAGGCCTTCGGAGCTTTGGTTGATGAAAAATTACAGGAAAAACCTCAACTTTATTTAACTGAAATTATTTAAAATAAATAATTGGAAAATATTTTAACCACAAAAGGCACAAAAGCTTTATTTAAGAACTTTAGAACACTTTAGCTTTTAAATACTTTGAAAATAAAAAGCTCACATAAGAAGAAAATCAAAGATTTTCAGAAAACTTAAGTTGCCTTCTCAACAGAATCCTTTTAACTTAAAAATAACTTAAGTGTTAAAAACATCTTTTGTGGTTAAATCAACTTAAAAATTAAAACAAAAAATGGAATATAGAAAATTAGGAAATACTGATTTAGAACTTTCAGTAATTACCCACGGAGCATTTGCGATTGGTGGAAATATGTGGGGTGGAAATGAGAAAAAAGACTCTATCGATTCTATTCACGCCTCTTTGGATCACGGGGTTACCTCTATTGATACCGCGCCGTTCTACGGTTTTGGACTGAGTGAAGAAATGATCGGGGAAGCCATCAAAGGAAAAGACCGTTCAAAGATCCAGTTATTAACCAAATTCGGTTTGGTTTGGGATGGAAGCAACAATGGAAAAGGAGAATTCTTCTTCGATGCGAATGATGACGGAAAAATACTTCCTGTGTATAAACTAGCTTCAAAAGAAAATATCATCAAAGAAGTAGAAGAAAGTTTGAAAAGACTGGGAACAGATTATATCGACCTGCTACAGCTTCACTGGCCAGACAACACAACTTGTATCTGCGAAACTATGGAAGCGATGGAATTATTGATTCAACAAGGTAAAGTTCTTGCCGCAGGAGTTAGCAATTATAATATTGAACAAATGCAGGAAGCGAACAGAACGTTGAATTTAGCAAGCAATCAGGTTTCATACAGCATGTTGAACCGCACGATTGAAAACGATTTGGTTCCTTATTCTTTGGAAAATAATTCAGGGATTATTGTGTACAGCCCGATGGAAAGAGGTCTTTTGACAGGAAAATATTTCAAAGAAGACAAACTAAAAGACAACGACCACAGAAACGGATATTTTTCTCAGTTTGATTTAAATAACGTAAAAACATTCTTAGAAAAAATAGAACCGATTGCTCAGGAAAAAGGAGCTACTCTTTCACAATTAGTTTTGCGTTGGACGACTTTACAACCTGCAATCACCGTTGTTTTGGCAGGAGCAAGAAATGCTCAACAAGCTATTGAAAATGCAAAAGCCATATCTTTCGATCTTTCTCAGGATGAATTGAGCTTTATCAATTCTGCATTAAGCGAAATTTAAATCTTTATAAACATTTTTCCTACCAAAGGATCATGCTTATATCGCCTACTCTCTTTTTTTCAACATCATAAAATTTTCAACAATGAAAAAAAATCTGATCAAAACGTTCGGGTTAGCTATTCTTTTGTCTATGAGCAACCAAGTTGTAAAGGCACAAAACCAGTCTGTTAATCCTGACGATAAATCTTGGTATCCGTCTATTTATGGGACTAAAGATGAAATAGGAGCCGCTAATTTACTAACTCCCGAAATCGTAAAACAATCTATTGCATTGGTAAAACAAGGAAAAACATTGCCTTTGGCAGTTCCTATTGATAAAAATTTACCTGCCTTTCGTCATAGAAGTTTTAATTTATACAATATTCAGCCTGGAGAACAAGGTGGAAAAAGTTTAGGTCCCAACAAATTTACATTCAATGATGAATTGGTGAATGGCTGGACAGGCGTTGGAACGCAGCTTAACGGCATTGGACATATCGGAATTGATAACGTGTATTACAACGGAAATAAAGCAACAGATTTTGTGACCGTTGAAGGCGTTAAAAAATTAGGTATTGAAAAAGTACCGCCGTTTGTTACAAGAGGTGTTGTTCTGGATATGACTGCACATTATGGAAAAGCAATCGTTTCTGGAGGAACAGAATTCACGGTTGCTGATATTAAATCGGTCTTGAAAAAACAAGGAATTACCCTTCGAAAAGGAGATGTCGTTCTCTTCAATACAGGTTGGCTTGAGCTGATTGGGAAAGATAACAAACAATTTCTGGAAGTAGAACCGGGAATCGGTATGGAAGCAGCAATATGGTTGGCTGATCAGGGAATTGTTGCTTTTGGTGGTGACGCCTGGGCATCCGAAGTTTATCCTAATCCGAAAAATATGGAAGAGTTTCCGATCAATCAATTTATGTTGGCTAAAAAAGGAATCTATAATCTGGAATTAATTGATACCCGACCTTTAGTAAAAGAAAAAGTATGGGAATTCATGTTTGTTTTAGGACAACCCTTGTATGTGGGATCTACTCAGGTTAACATCAATCCTGTCGCAATTTATTAACTCCATTTATCATAAAAAAAAGCGCTTCTCAATGTTGAGAAGCGCTTTTGGTAAATAACTTATTTCTGAAAATTTATTTCGCAATTGGCATGTGTGTACTGATTGCAATTCTGTTCCAACCATTGATGGTTACAATCGCCATAATAATTTGGGCAATTTGTGCTTCATCAAACAATTGGTTTGCTTTGTAATATGTTTCTTCCGTCAACCCTTTTTGGCTAATCAAAGTAATTTCTTCTGTCATGGCCAACAATACTTGCTCTTCTTCTGTATAAAGCTCCAATGCTTCTCTCCACGCATTTAGAAGATAGATTCTTTGTGGAGTTTCACCATATTTGATGGCATCTTTTGTATGCATATCCAAACAGAAAGCACATCCGTTGATCTGTGAAGCTCTGATCTTAATTAATTCTTTCTGAATATGGTTTAAAGAAATCGTCTGAAGATATCCTTCTAATCCCATCATGGCTTTGTACGCTGCTGATTCTGTTGTTGCAATATTAACTCTTGTGCTCATATTATTTATATTTATTTGATTATTTATTCTTGATTAATTCGTCGATACTTAATGAAAATTGATGTTGACTTGCCAATAAAAAAGCGCCTGCACTTCCTACCCAGACAGAATAATCCAGAGGAGCTTTAACTCCTAAAGCCATTGTCATTGATAAAGCGAAAATGAGCAATAAAAAGCCTGCACCGTAAGCTGCGATTTTCGTTTTAAAGCCAATAAGTAATAATAATGGAAATAGAATTTC
Source organism: Chryseobacterium polytrichastri (assembly GCF_900142445.1). GTDB lineage: Bacteria > Bacteroidota > Bacteroidia > Flavobacteriales > Weeksellaceae > Chryseobacterium > Chryseobacterium polytrichastri. The sequence continues at coordinate 112,668 of NZ_FRAV01000004.1, forward strand.
TAAAAAAGTCGCGAAATAGGCTGAAAAAACACTTAGACTTTCAGGAAGAAAAGAAGTCAGTTGTTGGGTGTACTTCTCAAAATTTGCCCAGTTTCCCCAAGCTGAATTTTTACCCCAAAATCCGAATCGGTCAGCAACTGCGGAAAGCATTGTCACAGAGATGGCTAACCTTAAAAATAGTTGCGGGAATTGAAAATCTTTTTTGCCTGTCATTATCGTTGTTTTATTAACAAGGCAAAGTTGCGATTAATAATCTTTGAAAATCTTAAACTGGTTTAAGAACGTAATTTGGCTCTGATTTCACTTAGGTATTCTGGCGTAAAACCTAAAAAAGAAGCAATCAAATATTGTGGAATTCTTTGAATGAACCAAGGATATAGCGTACTGAAATGCACATAATATTCTTCTTTCGTCATCTCATAAATATAACGAATCCTTTTTTCTGCTGCTGCATAAGCAGTTTGATATACCATTCTGAAATAACGTTCCATAATCGGATGCTTTTCCAATAACAATTCCTGAGATTGAAAATCGATAGCCAAAATTCTGGAATTTTCTACAGACTGAATATTAAAGTTGGTTTTCATTTGTTTTTCAAAAGCAAAAGTATCAGACATCCACCATTTTTCTATGGCAAATTCCGTGGTTTGCTCTACTCCTTTTTCATTGATGAAAAATTTCCTTAAACACCCTTCCAACACGAAATATTTAAATTTACATACATCGCCTTCAAGCATCAGATTTTCTTTCTTTTTCACTTTCAGAATTTGAAAAAAAGAAATGATAGAAGCAAATTCTTCGTCAGTGATCGTAATGAATTTATCTAAATGTGCTTTGAAAGTTTCCATTGTAAAATTTAGTAATCAAACTTAACTTTATTTTTTTAGTTTTACAATTCCAAAAAACATTAAATTATGGATATCATTGCAAAAATTTTGATCACTCTAGTCGCAATAGAACACATCTACATTCTTTGGATGGAAATGTTTGCCTGGGAAACAAAAGGAAAAAAAGTTTTCAAAGCTGCTTTACCCGCAGAAATGTTCAAACCTACTAAAGGATTGGCCGCCAATCAAGGACTTTATAATGGTTTTCTGGCTGCAGGATTAATTTGGTCTTTATTCATTGAAGATCCGAAATGGCAAACCAATGTATCCCTATTTTTCTTGAGTTGTGTTGCTATTGCCGGAATTTATGGGGCAATTTCCGCAACGAAGAAAATATTTTTTGTTCAGGCGCTGCCGGCTATTTTGGCAATAATTGCTGTGGTTCTGAGTGCTTTCTTTAATTTCATGCACACATTGTGCTAATCAGTGTAAGATTTATTCTCAAAATCATATTTTTTATCTCGGCAGACAGAGCAAAATGACTCTAAATATTCTGTTCTCCAATCAGGCTTAGGACCAGCTTCTTAAGGCTCAAAAAATCCATTTAATATAAAAGTCGTAAATTTGCACCATCATAAGAAATTGATACACAGCTTTTTTATGCTGGCCTACATTTTGATGACATGTAGGAATTCAAGTTGTTCAGTACACATATCTGTAATTACATCATCCGTAATTTAATTGTAGAATCTATTTAAAAGATTAACTTCTTTTTTACATGATACACTCTTCTTCTAGAGTATAATCTATTGAAATGTTTAAAATATAGACATAAGGCCACAGGTTTTTATGCTCCTATTTTATTGTAAAAAGTTTTTATCATTAAAAGCTATTACAGCGTATTTTGTACTATCGTTATTAACAGAACAACCAAGATTAAACGTATAATCATCAATTGATGTACAATTTCTTAGATCATTTATTAATCGAAAAATTCTGAATATGGAAAAAATTGAAAACGGTAGAAAAGTAAAACTTAAAGTTGAAGATCTGACGATTATTTTTGGCAAAAACAAAGAAAAAGCACAGGAACTTTTAGACAAAGGTTTTTCCAAAAAGGAAATTCTTGAAAAAACCGGTTGCACCGTGGGAATCAACAAAGCAAGTTTTGAAATCTACGAAGGTGAATTCTTTGTAATTATGGGATTATCAGGAAGTGGAAAATCTACTTTGCTGCGTTGCCTTAACCGACTGAATGAGCCTACTTCAGGAAAAGTATATATTAATGACGATAATATTACCGATAAAAATAACAAAGAACTTCTGGAAGTAAGAAGAACAGAGATGAGTATGGTATTTCAAAAATTTGGACTGCTGCCTCATCACAACATTCTAGACAATGCCGGTTTCGGACTGGAAATTAGAGGAGAAAATAAAGCTTCCCGTGATGAAAAAGCACAGAAAGCATTGGATATTGTAGGATTAAATGGTTTTGAAAATCAGTTTCCTTCACAACTTTCAGGAGGTATGCAACAGCGAGTAGGATTAGCAAGAGCATTGGCTAATGATCCTGAAGTATTGCTTATGGATGAAGCCTTCTCCGCCCTCGATCCTTTGATCAAATCTGAAATGCAGGATCAGATGCTTGAATTGCAGGATACATTACAAAAAACCATTGTATTCATTACCCATGACTTAGACGAAGCCATTAAAATTGGAGACCGTATCGTCATTATGAAAGACGGGGTAATAGAACAAATAGGAACAGCTGAGGATATTTTAACCAATCCTGCAAGTGACTATGTAAAAGCTTTTGTGGAAAAAGTAGACCGTAAAACAATTATCACCGCCAAATCTTTGATGTTCGATAAAGCTACCGTGGTACGTTTCAGAAAAGACGGACCAGAAGGTGCTCTAAGAAAAATGAGAACAACTGGTTTAGAAACCTTACCTGTAGTTGATTTTCAAAATAAATTTCTAGGGTTTGTGACACTAAGTGATATTATGATGATTGCACGAAGAAAAGAACCTACCGTCGAATCTGTGATCAACAGTAATGTTCCCTCGGTATTTCAAGAGGCTACTGTTGAAGAAATGTTACCGTTGATTTCCGGAAGTAAATCTGCCATCGCTGTTGTAGACGAAAACAATAAATTTTTAGGACTTGTTAGTCAATTATCTCTTGTGATAGAAGCAACAAAATTTAACGAAGAAGAAATTATTGAATTAAAAGAAATCGCAAACAACCAATAAGATGAATAAAATTATAGATATAGGTCAATATGTAGAAACTGCAATCAATTGGCTCACACAAAACGGGAAACCAGTATTTGATGTCATAAAACATGTAGGAAACTCCTCTATCATGGGAATTGAGTGGGCTTTGGTAAACACTCCGTTTTATATTATCATTCTCCTTTTTACACTATTGGCATGGTGGAAAGCCGGAAAAGGTATCGCTATCATGACCGTAGCCGGACTTACTTTAATATTTCTAATGGGATTATGGAGAGAAACCATGGAGACCCTGGCCCTTATTTTTGTAGCAACCATTACCGCGTTAATCATCTCTGTTCCTTTGGGGATCTGGGCTGCAAAAAGCAAATTGGCTGCAAAAATCATCCGCCCGATGCTGGATTTAATGCAAACAATGCCTGCATTCGTTTACCTAATTCCTGCTGTATTATTTTTCAGTATTGGTAAAGTACCGGGAGCCTTTGCAACCATTATTTTTGCAATGCCGCCAGCCGTACGATTAACAACATTGGGAATTGAAGCTGTTCCGAAAGATATTGTAGAAGCAGCCCGAGCTTTTGGTGCTACCAACCGTCAGATTCTATTTAAAGTAGAACTTCCTTTAGCCATGAAAACTATTTTAGCTGGGATCAATCAAACGATACTATTATCATTATCCATGGTGGTGATTGCCGGAATGATTGCTGCAGGTGGTTTAGGTGAAAAAGTATTGGAAGGAATTAATAATCTGGATATCGGATTAGGATTTGAAAGTGGATTATCGGTGGTTATTTTAGCCATTATTCTTGACCGAATTACTCAGGGATTTGTAAAGAAAAAACAATAAGATGAAGAAATTAAAATACTTATTTTTTCCAGTTTTAATCGCCATATTCGGTGTGTTGAATTCATGTGAAAATATAAAAAATTCTAAATATATAACCATCGGAATGGTTGACGGCTGGGCAGAAGATGTTGCCATGACGCACGTTGCCAAAGCCATTTTGGATGAGCAAGGATATCATGTCATTATTCAGAAAGCATCTACGGATATGATTCTAGCTTCGATGAATAATGAAGATACAGACCTTTTTATGGGAGTTTGGTTACCTTATACACATGCTAAAAAAGTAGCTAAATTTCCTGGATTAATTAACCTTGGAACCAATTATGACAACGGCCGTATAGGATTGGTGGTTCCCGAATACGTCCCGATTAATTCGATAGAAGAATTAAATCAGCATAAGGATCAATTCAATCACAGAATCATTGGAATTGAAAAAGGAGCCGGATTGACTTCTGGAACAGATAAAGCCATTATTGATTACCAACTAGATTACAAACAAATCAACTCCTCTACCATTGCCATGATCACCGAATTGCAGAATGCCATGCAACGTAAACAATGGATTGTTGTAGCAGGATGGCAACCTCACTGGATGTTTGGTAAAATGAAACTTAAGTTTCTTCAAGATCCCAAGAAGACCTTTGGTGATGCAGAACAGATTAAAACATACAGCAGAAAAAGCTTTGCTAAAGATCATCCCGAATTGGCAAAATTCTTTTCTAAAGTACATTTTGATGATGAAAATATGGCTGATCTTTTAACTAAAATGGAAGACAGTAAAGACAAAGAAGCCACGGCTAAGAAATGGGTGGAAGATCATTCTGAGCTTGTGAAATTATGGCTGGATAAAAATTAATATAATTTGGTGTCATTAAAATCCTCAACTCTTCGCCGAGTCTGAGGATTTTTATTGATAAACCTATGATTCAGAAGAACTCATCGATTCTTTAATTTTCTCACGATGAAGTAATCCCCAATTCACCAATGTTTCCGTCACCGGAAATACAGATTTACCATATTCAGTCACAGCATAAACTACAGTAATTGGTTTGGTATCCTGAATCGTTCGGGTAATGAGTAAATTAATTTCTAATTCTTTTAATTCTTTGCTCAACATCTTGGCAGAAATCCCTTCAATTCCTCTTTCTAATTTTTTAAAATGAATACTTTGGTTGGTCCGATTTGTTAAATACCGCAAAATCATCAGTTTCCATTTTCCGCCTAAAACGTCCAGACTGTCGCGCATGGCGAATAATTCTTCTGTGCAGTTTGCTTCCCGTTCTACTCCGTTTTCTATAATTTTTGCCATCGATAGTTACTTTAACGTTACTAGTTACCAATAGTTAACTAGTAGCAAATATAAACTAATCTCTTTTTAGATTTGTAGCTCAAATTACAATTATGAAAGCAGTTATTTTAAATAAAAATTTTCAATTGGAAAATGGTTTTACCAAAAAACCTCAACCTAAAAGGAACGAAGTTTTAATACAGATCAAAGCCAGTGGTTTTAATCCGATCGATTACCAGATGCTGGAAAACGAGTTGGAAAGAAAACTCATAAACTCCCCAATTTTAGGACGTGAACTTTCAGGAATTATTGTCGATAAAGGAAACGATGTTACTCAATTCCATATTGGAGATGAAGTTTTTTGTGGAAGTGGTTCTATGGGAAGTAACGGAACTTATACTGAATTCATTGCCGTTCCGGAAACAATCGTCGCCCTAAAACCTAGAAACATCTCTTTTGAACAGGCAGCTGCCATTCCTTCTGTGGGAATGACTGCTTTACAGATTTTTAATCGTTTAGAACTCAAACAAAATGATTCAGTATTGATTACGGGAGCAACTGGCGGTGTTGGTTCTTTTTTAATTAAACTTTTACTGGCCAATGATTTCACCAATATAACGGCAACCGTTGGAACCGAAGAAAACAGAAATCTTCTCTTAAAAATAGGCTTGAAAGGTCATCAAATAATTAATTATAAAAATGAAAATTTGGTTGAAAATATTCTTAGTGCCAATAACAGTCAATTCTTTGATCTTGGAGTTGATCTTGTGGGAAATTACATGTCAGAAATCACTGCAGAAGTTTTAAAAATCAATGGAATATATGTTGATGTCACCGCTTTAACAACCCAAGAATCACGTGAAGCTCTTTTTAATAAAGGAAATTTGATAATGAATATTTCCAACTATGCGCATGGCATGACCAAAAACTATCCATATTATAAAGACAGTTTAAATGAAATTTCAAGACTGATTGAGAACCAAATCATCACTCCACCTCATTATAAAATTGTCGGATCACTTTCACTAGAAACTGTTTTGAAAGCACATTCCATCCTAAAAAACAATCAAACTCAAGGAAATAAATTAATAATGACTCATGAATAAAGTACCAAGAAGAATCGTCACAGGAATCGAAAACGGAAAATCAACTATCATAGAAGACCAACAGGTAGAAAATGCTGTTGAGCATCTTCCGGGTCTGGTTATTTCAGATATTTGGAACACGCAAAAAATACCGGCAAGCTTAGATCTTGAAACTCAAATTCCCAACACAGGATTTCCACAGACTCCAAAAAACGGAACCTATTTCAGATATGTTTCAATTCCGCCTGATAAAGATCTAGGTGTAGAATTTAAAGCTGGAGAACCTCATCCGATGATGCATCAGACAGAAACTTTAGATTATATTATCATCCTTTCCGGAGAATTATATTTAATTATGGAGAAAGGGGAAACGCTTTTAAAACCTGGAGATATTGTTATTCAAAGAGGAACAAATCATGCTTGGAGTAATCGCTCTGATCAAGCTTGTATTCAATTAGCTGTTCTGATTGATGCTGAATAGTTTCTCTCGCAGATTCTGCAGATAACGCAGATTTTTTTAAAGCTTTAGAAACAATCATCTGCTAAATCAGTAAGAAATATAAGTTGGTAAACGCTAAGGCGCAAAGAATTTAAATGATGTACTATTTTAAGGCGCAAGAAAATCAAAGATTTTCAGTAAACGTTGTGTTATATTAGCTCTGGAATAATTCGCGTTCCTAAATTTTATCACAGATAAAATCCTTGCGCCTTACAACAACCTTAAATTAAAAAATTGCGCCTTTGCGATTCTCCAACAAAAGATTATAAAGAAGTTATTGTTACTCAAAGAGGGACGAATCATGCCTAGAGCAATCGTTCTGATGAGCCATGCATTAATTAGCTGTTCTGATTGATGCTGAATAGTTTCTCTCGCTGATTTTGCAGATAACGCAGATTTTTTTTATAAACTTTAAACACGATCATCTGCAAAATCTGCGAGAGACAAATTATAGTTTTAAAATCTCTTCAAGTTTTTGCTTCATTTTTTCAGGTTTAAATTCTCCTTCATGATAATAAATCAATTTTTGGTTTGAATCTAAAATAATCCATAACGGATACACAGGCTGTTTTTTATTTTTAGATAAAGCCAACGCCAGCTCATGAATCCCCGAATTTCCGTTCGGCAGATAACTGAATTCTTTTCCTTGAAAATGGATGGTGTCTTTCGTTTTTTCAGCCTCGAAATTGATAAAATAAAAATTTTTATTGATTAGGGCAACCAAATCTTTGTCTTTATTTAATTGAAAAGATTCGATCTTACACACGGAACACCAATCTGTATAAAGATGGATAATTGTAGGTTTTGGAGTTTCTTTCTGTAAAATTTCTAAGTCATAAAAAGTGCCCGTCTTTATCTGCGAGAGACAAAAACAAGGCACAAACATTAAAAATAAAAATATCGTTAAAAGTTTCATTACTTCAATTTTTTTTTACCACAAAAGAGACAAAAGATTTTCACTCCGTTTTGAGATACTTAAAAATCTACAAAAGCCTGAAGCTTTAGAACTTTACATTTTGTAAACTTTTATCATACTTTTTTCCAATCATTTCTTTTATTTCTTTTGTGGTAAAACATTCCATATTTTATTACATACTAACATTATTACTACTTTAAAGTATATTTCACACCTAGAAACCCTCTGATTCTTTGCATTGGAGCATATCCGTAAGTGGTATCAAAAGTATAATGATTAGGATTATTGATCGGATCGTCAACATGCTTATCAAATGGATCAAATGGTCTCATCAAAGGATCATTCGGAGTAAAATTGAAGAGGTTTTTTACCCCGCAATACACTTCAAATCCTGATTTGAAACTTCTTGAAACCTGAATATTTGCCAATGAATAAAACGGAGAATATTCAGGTCGATAATCATTCGGTAACACAGGCAATCGCATCGGCCCATAAAACTGTCCGGTAAAATCAATCACCAGATTACTTGGGAAAGTATAGGTCAAACTATAGGTTCCGCTCCATTTTGGAGCATGCAGTTGCTGAACTTTTTCTTCTGCTCCATCAAATTTCTGATATACATTAAGATAAGTAACTCCCAAATTAACACTCAAAGGAAAGCTAAAACTGAAATCTACATTCATTGAAGCGCCTCTTGAAATGCCATAACCATGGAGATTATCATAAATAATTTTTTGAGGATCAGTATCAAAATCTCCTACAATTTTATTACTGAAATAGGTATAAAATGCAGAAGCATCCAAATTAATTAACTTACCTCCAACAGGAATTTTCCAGACATAATTTAAATTTCCATTAATGGATCTTTCAGGTTTTAAGTTGGCTTTAATCACCACTTCACGAGATCCTGTTAAAGCCGCATGGTCTTCTGTAAATAAATTAACCACTCGGAAACCTGTCCCAAAATTCAATCGCAACGTATGATACGGATTGGGAGAATATTTCCATGCAAACCTTGGTGAATGTACAGAATGATGGATTTTATCATAGTCAAATCTATAGCCCAACAACAAGGTATTTTTATCATTGATTTCCCATTGATCTTGGACAAATGCCCCAAAAATTGGAGATTTCATCGGCTCATTCGTTACTCCGTCTCCTGATAAAGTTCCGGGAGTATTATCATCATAAAAAGTTCTTTTGTAAGTAACCCCTGCAATTAAATCGTGATTTCCCAATTTTTTATCCCAATACGTCTGAACGAAAGCAACTTTTTGAAGTGCTATAAAAGGATTAGTTCCATAATATGAATTCTGATCATGATAATTATAGGAAAACTGGGTAATGATCTGCTCTTTCATTGGCCATTGATACATCCCGAAGGCTTCTACTCGATTCGTATAAATACTTTCTCCATACACCTCATCGCTTCCTCTGTAAGATTTATTCCATTGCATTTCACCGCCGAAACGGTCTTCATACAAATACCTCAATGCAAAACTTGCCATCCTGTTTTCCTTTCTTTGGAAATTCCATTTGTTGAAAACTGAAATTCTGTTCTGTAAAGCAGAATCTGTGAAATTGTCTTTATTCTGATCTATTCTTTCATTAAAGCTGAAATAATTTAAACTCAATAATGAAGCAGCATTTTTACCAACATTAAATTTAGTGGACAGATCCAGATTGTTTTCACTCCAGCTCGTTGTCATAAAATCGACACTCAATTTTGGAGCAGTCAGTGCATTTTTAGTGATAATATTAATTACACCACCCATCGCTTCCGAACCATAAAGAGAAGATGCAGGACCTTTCACCACCTCAATCCTATCAATCAAACTATTGGGAATTCCGCTTAAACCATACACGGTAGAAAGCGAACTTACAATGGGCATTCCATCAATTAAAATCATTGTGTAAGGTCCTTCCAAACCGTTGATATGAATATCGCCTGTGTTACAAACCGAACAATTCAATTGAGGTTTCACACCGTTTACCATCGCAATGGCTTCGAAAATATTGGGAGTCGGGTTTTTCTGAAAAAACTTCTGACTGTAGATTTCCACTGCTACCGGACTTTTCGATCTGCTGATTGGTTTTATGGTTCCGGTGATCACAACATCATCAATCAGTTTGGTCTTCTCTTCTCTTGAAGGAATTTTCACAGAATCCATTTTTTTGGGTTGACTTACATTCAAACTATCCGTTTCCTGCGAAAAACAATAGTTGGATAAAAAGACAATAGAGAATAATATTCGTTTCATGAATTAAAATTGTTAGACAAATCTAACAATTATTTTTAGAACAGAAAAACTCATTGAAAAAATATTGTTAAAAACAATTCATGAAAAATTATTAAATTTGAGAAACTACATATAAAGGTAAAATGCGATATAACCATTCGGGAAACATCCCACCAAAAAGACATACTATTTTTAAGTCTCCGGAAGATAAATTTTACTATGAACAGCTTTTCGGAACGGAAGGTTTTCATGGAATCTCTTCTTTGCTGTACCATATTCACCGCCCGACTCAAATAAAATCTATTGGTGAACCCAAAGATGTAACTCCTAAAATTGCTGTTGATAAAAACGTTACCCCAAGAATGTTTAAGGGAATGAATGTAACTCCTGAAGATGATTTTATGGACAGCCGCAAGATCCTTTTGGTGAACAACGACCTTAAAATGGGATTGGCAAAACCAAGAAAGTCGATGGATTATTTCTATAAAAATGCAGAATGTGACGAACTTTTATATGTTCATAACGGAAGCGGAGTGTTGAAAACTTTTGTAGGAAATCTTGATTTTTCTGTTGGTGATTATCTAATTATTCCGAGAGGAACAATTTATCAGGTTGAATTACATTCAGATGACACAGTTTTCTTTGTTGTAGAAAGTCACTCTCCGATTTACACTCCAAAAAGATACAGAAACGAATTCGGACAGCTTTTGGAGCATTCCCCATTCTGCGAAAGAGATATTATTGCACCCACTTTTGTTGAACCTAAAGACGAAAAAGGAGAATTTTTAATTAAAGTAAAAAAAGAAAATCAAATCACCGATTTCATCTATGCAACGCATCCATTTGATGTTGTAGGTTGGGATGGCTATTTCTATCCTTATAAGTTTAATATTAAAAACTTCGAGCCTATTACAGGAAGAATCCACCAACCGCCACCGGTACACCAGACTTTTGAGGCACACAATTTTGTAGTGTGTTCGTTCTGTGCAAGAATGTATGATTATCATCCGATGGCAATTCCTGCACCTTACAATCATTCTAATATAGATTCTGATGAGGTTTTATTCTATACAGAAGGAGATTTCATGAGCCGTAATCATATCGACTTAATGGATTTCACGCTTCACCCGGGAGGAATCGTTCACGGACCTCACCCAGGGGCAATGGAAAGAAGTATCGGTAAAAAATTCACAGAAGAATATGCCGTGATGGTAGACCCTTTCCGTCCGTTGAAAATTACAGAAGAAGCTATGAAAGTGGAAGATCCTTCATACAAAACTTCTTGGTTAGAAGAATAATATTCAAAATACTAAACCTAACAGGTTTCAAATATAAAATAAGAACTAGATGTATATTTAGTTCTTATTTTTTTTAGAATATGACAAATGTTTGAAAAAAACACCGCTTTTTTTAAAGCAGATAAACGCAATATGAACTATCTTTAAAGTAATTAAAATCGTAAAATAATAATTATTAAAACTTTACTATGTACAATTATATAAGTGCAGAAGAGGCCGTGTATACTGTAAAAAGTGGAAACCGTGTATTCTTCCATGGAAGTGCATGTACTCCGAATTATTTGATTGATGAATTGGCAAGGCAATCTCACAGATTACAAAATGTAGAAATGGTTTCTATTACCCAACAAGGAAATGTAGAAATTGCCAAACCTCAGTATAAAGACAGTTTTTTCGTTAACTCGTTATTTGTTTCCACTCCCGTAAGAAATGCGGTCAATTCTGAAAATGGAGATTATGTTCCCATTTTTTTAAGTGAAATCCCTATTCTTTTCAGAAAAAATATTTTACCACTGGATGTTGCTTTAATTACAGTTTCTCCACCAGACAAACACGGATTTTGCACATTGGGAACTTCGGTAGATGTTGCAAGAGCTGCTGTAGACACCGCTAAGTTGGTGGTAGCCATTGTGAATCCTCTAATGCCGAGAACCCACGGCGACGGTATGATCCACATTAGCAGAATTCACAAATTGGTTTGGCATGAAGAAGAACTTCAAACAGTAGATTATGGTTCGAAAGTAGGTCCTGATGAAATGCTTGTCGGGAAAAATGTGGCTGAACTTATTGATGACAGATCAACCTTACAAATGGGTATCGGAACAATTCCAGATGCAGTTTTAAAATGTTTGGGAAATCATAAAGACCTTGGAGTTCACACCGAAATGTTGAGTGACGGAGTTATTGATTTAATTCAAAGCGATGTTATCAACAACAAATATAAAGGCTATCACGACAACAAAACCATTACCAGTTTCTGTTTCGGAACCAGAAAACTGTACGATTACGTAGATGATAATACCGTGTTTGATTTCAAAGATGTAAGTGATGTTAATTTCCCTATCAATATCATGAGGAACAACAAAATGGTTGCAATTAATTCGGCTATTGAAATTGATCTTACAGGACAAGTCTGTGCAGATTCTATCGGAACGATGCAATATAGTGGAATTGGTGGTCAAATGGACTTTATGAGAGGTGCTGCTTTAAGTGAAGAAGGAAAACCCATCATCGCTATCACTTCAAGAACTAAAAAAGGGATTTCAAGAATTGTTCCTTTTCTTAAACAAGGTGCGGGTGTTGTTACCACAAGAGGCCATATTCATTGGGTGGTTACTGAATACGGAACCGCTTATTTATATGGTAAAAACTTACGTCAAAGAGCTCAGGAACTGATCAGTATTGCTCATCCGGATGACAGAGAAATGTTGGAAAGAGCAGCTTTTGAAAGGTTCAAATGTTAATATTGGAAATTATTCTTTGATTTAAATTTAATTGATATAAAAAAAGCGTATTTTAACTTAGCATTAAAAAAATCATAAAAAAAGCCTTAAAGTTTTGGCAGTATTTTTGATAAAATCACTTTTAAAATCTAGAACTTGAAGACTATATATAATTCAATAAGAGAGGAAGTTGTAAAGCATTCTAAAGTAAATAACTCCGTGTTAGGGAATGTAGACGAATGGAAGAGAAGCCATTATATTATTCTTTCTGAGATCATCAAAGACGAGCTCTCTGAATCTGAAGAGATGAAAGGCGGCAAAAAATTCGAAATAGGAAATACTATTTCTCACGTTACGCTACAGCGGTTTTTCGAAAATGATTATCAGGATAAAACCCATAATGATTTAAGATTTTTAAAAACGTTAGATAAAATATGTATTTTTTTAGGCTACAAAGACCTTAATTCTTATATCCAGTTTGTAAAAGAGAAGAAACAGGAAAATGAAGCTGATGATCAAGCATTTTTAAAACAAATGGTTTTTGACTATTGTGCTACCGTTTTTGAATTTTATAAAAAATTTCCTAATCATAAAACGGAATTATTCAAACCATTGGTATTTGATGATTCTCCATTTTTGGAAAGAGTGTCACAATTTAGCAAAGAATTATGTGAAAGAGATTTTCAGCTGGTTACCAAAAACAACCGATCCAACTTTGAAGTTTTTGATATTCATATTGTGACGGATGAACCTGAAAAAAAAATATTAGAATCTCAGGAATTTTGGAATCTTTTATTCAAGGTAGGTGAATCAGGCGAAGAACATTTTGTAAATCAACTTAATACACAAATCTATTTCATTAAAAAAATAGACAACAGTTGGAAAATTTGGGACAATTATAATCCTGATGCAGGAAGATTAAATAAAAAATCTGAATAATAAAATCAATGAAAGCCGTAGAAATCTACGGCTTTCATATTTTCGAAATACTTTTCTTTCATTTGATTTGTGTACACAAATATAACCAACCTTAATATAACATAAGAAACTTAAATATACTTAAATGAACTCTTCTTTACCATTATGTTAAGTATCTGTAACGATTCGGTATTATTATTTTTAGGGTTTCAAGGATTTTTGTATTTTGCATACCTATAAAATAAAAGTAAAAGAGAAAATATGTCAACACTTACATTTGCCGAAAAAATTGCTCAAGCAGAGAATTTTTTACCAATTAATGGTACAGATTACATTGAGTTTTATGTAGGAAATGCTAAACAGGCTGCTCATTATTATAAAACCGCTTTCGGTTTTCAGTCTGTAGCATACGCTGGTCCTGAAACAGGAGTAAGAGACCGTGCATCTTATGTTCTTCAACAAGGAAAAATTAGACTGATCTTAACGACTGGTCTTAAGTCTGACTCACCTATCAACGAACACGTAAAAAAACATGGTGATGGAGTAAAAGTATTGGCACTTTGGGTAGATGATGCTTATAAAGCTTTCGAAGAAACTACAAAAAGAGGTGGAAAACCATATTTAGAGCCTGTAACGTTAACAGATGAGCATGGTGAGGTAAAAATGTCCGGAGTATACACTTACGGAGAAACTGTTCACATGTTTGTAGAAAGAACAAATTACACAGGTCCTTTCATGCCTGGTTACCAAAAATGGGAAAGCGCTTATCAACCTGAGGACGCAGGTTTATTATATGTAGACCACTGCGTTGGAAATGTGGGTTGGGACAGAATGATTCCTACTGTAGAATGGTATGAAAAAGTAATGGGATTTGTAAACATTCTTTCTTTTGACGATAAACAAATTAATACAGAGTATTCTGCATTGATGTCTAAAGTAATGTCTAACGGAAACGGATTTGCAAAATTCCCTATCAATGAGCCTGCAGAAGGTAAAAAGAAATCTCAGGTAGAAGAATATCTTGATTTCTACGAAGGAGAAGGCGTACAACACATCGCGGTAGCTACAAAAGACATTATTCATACAGTAACTGAACTTAAAAAACGTGGTGTAGAGTTCCTTTCTGCTCCACCAGAAGCATACTATGACATGGTTCCTGAAAGAGTGGGCCATATTGATGAAGATCTAAAGAAATTACAGGACTTAGGTATACTTATTGATCATGATGAAGAAGGATATCTTTTACAGATCTTTACAAAGCCTGTAGAAGACCGCCCTACTCTTTTCTTCGAAATTATTGAAAGACACGGTGCACAGAGTTTTGGTGCAGGTAACTTCAAAGCATTGTTCGAAGCACTAGAGAGAGAGCAAGAGAAAAGAGGTAATCTTTAATTTAAAAATATAATTACAAGTTTTGTCAGGATTCAAAATCTTGGCAAAACTTTTTTATAAACACATATTATGAAAAAATTATTTATCGGGGTTTTATTTTTGGGTGCATTGGGTTTGAAAGCTCAATACGGATCAATGAATGAAATTCTTACCATCCTTGAAGAAAAAAAAGGCATTAATCAGCATCTGGAAAATGAAAGTGTAGACAATAAAAAATTTGTTTTCATTAAAGACGCGGAAGACCATACAGAAAGGGATTTTATTATTATTAAAGGAAATAATGCTACCTACGTAGAGGTTTTCGATGATAAAGCTACCGGAGAAACCAGTTCAAATGTTTTCACCGGAGATATTATCAGAAAAAAGAACATTATTTCTTTACGAGCCAATATGCTTGAAAATAAAAAAGTTCCCATTCCGGTAACCAAAACTTTATTGCTTACAAAACAAAAAGATACTTTATATCTTATTGATGTCAACACTAAAGACAGATGGATCGATGAAGCATCGTATTCAAAAAAATAATATTAATCTTGGAAGAACACTCTCGTCATTGCAAAAAGTATAATACGTTTATGCTTAGCCTGTCGAAGTAAAGCAATCTTTTTAATCATCTAAATTAAATTCTTATGAAATCATTTGTAGAGTATTCCTCCAATTCGGACTTTTCAATACACAATATTCCGTTCGGAGTAGCAGTTTTTAACAAAGAGTATATCGGATGTTGTACAAGAATCGGAGATCAGGTAGTTGATCTTGCGACGCTGTATGACCTTAGTTATTTTGAAGACATTGACGGATTAGAAGACAATGTTTTTGAAGCATATACCTTAAACGAATTTATTGAATTAGGAAAACCTGTAACCAATGCAGTTCGTATTAAACTTCAGGAATTATTACAGGAAGGTTCTATCTTGTCTAAAGATCAGAAAACCATTGAAGACGCTTTCTATGATTTGGATAAAGTAAAAATGATGATGCCGGTTCACATTCCGAACTACACCGATTTTTACAGCAGCATTGAACATGCAACTAACGTTGGAAAAATGTTCCGTGATCCTGCCAATGCATTATTGCCTAACTGGAAACATTTACCTGTAGGATACCATGGGAGAGCTTCATCAATTGTAGTTTCAGGAACGGATATCAACCGTCCTAAAGGTCAGACAAAACCTGCAGATGCAGAAAAGCCAGTTTTCGGACCTTCAAAACAATTAGATTTTGAATTAGAAATCGCTTTCATCATCAATAAAAATACAGACATGGGCGAAAGTATCTCCACAAATGAAGCGGAAGACGCTATTTTTGGGATGATTATTTTCAACGACTGGTCTGCGAGAGACATTCAAGCTTGGGAATATGTTCCACTAGGACCATTCTTAGCTAAAAACTTTGGTTCATCAGCTTCTCCATGGGTTATTACTTTGGAAGCTTTAGAGCCTTTCAGAACAGCGTCTCCTACTCAGGATCCTGAAGTTTTAGACTATTTAAAATTTGAAGGAGATAAAAATTACGACATCAATTTAGAGGTTTATTTACAGCCTGAAAACGGTGAAGAAAACCTGATCTCTGAAAGCAATTATAAATTCATGTATTGGAACATGACGCAGCAATTGGCTCATCACACCGTAAATGGTTGTAACCTGGAAGTGGGTGACTTATATGCAAGCGGAACCATCTCAGGAAGCGATCCAAAATCTTTCGGTTCTATGCTTGAGTTGACATGGAGAGGGCAAAATCCAATCAAATTAAGCAACGGACAGGAAAGAAAATTCATCGATGATAACGACACTGTAACTATGAAAGCCTGGTCTGAAAAAGACGGCATAAGAGTTGGTTTCGGTGAAGTAAGTGGAAAAATTATTCCTACTAAATAATAAAAATAATATTTAACCACAAAAGTCACAAAAGATTTTATGATTACACAATCTTATCTGACAGATTTAACATATAAGATAAATGGCGCCTGCATAGAAGTTCACAAAATTCTTGGCGCAGGCTTATTAGAAAGTGTTTATCATAAATGTTTGGAAGAAGAATTTAGATTGAGAAATATCAATTTTAAATCTGAATTTAAAATTCCTATAGTTTATAAAGGAAAAGAAATTAATTGTGATTTCTTTTGTGATTTTTTGGTTGAAGATTTAATTGTTGTTGAATTGAAAGCAGTTTCTATATTAAATGAAATTCATCGAGCACAACTTCTAAATTATATTAATTTGATGAAAAAGCCTAAAGGAATTTTAGTAAATTTTAATGTGAAAAATTTATACAATGACGGGCAAGAAACTTTTGTAAATAAATATTACGATATGCTTTTTTGATCTTAAAAGAATTAAGGCTCTTCATCTTAGACTAATTATCTTTTGTGTCTTTTGTGGTTCAAAATCTCATCAATACATAAGCTTTCAAACTTAAAATATTTTCTTAAAAAATAAACTTCTGCCCTTTTCTTGGTCAAAACAAAAAATATGAAAACAGTAATCCCATCCGAATTATCTTCCGTACAACTACAAACCATTATGCAGACAGCCGTTTCGCCACGACCAATTGCATTGGCTTCAACGGTGGATAAAGACGGTAATCATAATTTATCTCCATTCAGTTTTTTTAATATGTTCAGTACGGTTCCTCCGATATTGATTTTTTCACCATCGAGAAGAGTTCGTGACAATACTACAAAACACACGTTGGAAAACGTTCTGGAAGTTCCGGAAGTGGTAATTGGGACCGTAAATTTCCCGATTGTACAGCAAATTTCTTTAGCTTCTACAGAATATCGTGATGGAGTAAATGAATTTATCAAATCTGGCTTAACCATGAAAGACGCGGATTTTGTTCGACCGAAATTAATTGAAGAATGTCCTGTTAATTTTGAATGTAAAGTTTTAGAAATAAAATCTTTGGGAGATCAGGGTGGCGCAGGAAATCTCGTTATTTGTGAGGTTCAAAAAATCCATATCAGAGAAGAATACCTGAATGAAGAAGGAAATTTAGACCAGAAAAAACTTGATATGGTGGCTCGTCTGGGCGGTAACTGGTATTCGAGAAATAATGAAAATAATCTTTTTGAAGTACCAAAACCGTTGGTCACAAAAGGAATTGGCTTTGATATTCTCCCTGATGCCATCAAACACAGCAAAATATTCACAGGAAACGACCTGGGAATGCTTGCCAACGTTGAGGTTTTACCTTCTGAAAACTGTCATGCAGACGAAAACATTCATCAAGAAGCTCAGAAATTATTACTGGAAAATAACATTGAAGCAGCCTGGAAAATATTAGTCGTTTAAGCAACATTATATGAAAAACTCTATTCTTTTATTTTTTGCTATTTTCACCTTACAATCATGTGCTTATTATCCTGTAAAAAAAGATTACGGAATTTATAGTAAGTCGCTGGTCTTTTCCAAAGATCAAAAATGGTTGATCAATAGAATTTATACAGATGTAGATTCTCATCATAGAGAAATGATGGAACAAGATGTTTTAAAATTTTTCAATACAATGAGCGATTCTAAAGCCTATACGCTCAATATGGCTAAATCCGAAAATATCATATTAAACAGAATTCCTTTTGAGCCTGAAATTGAAGATCTTGAAACACTAAAAAGCAGCACAGATTTTAATTTTTTGGTTAACATTTCAACCATTAAAGTTCGAAAAGACCTAGATACCGAACTTGGTCAACAGACAGAATATAAAAAGAATGAAACTTTTGCGATCATGGATGTTTACGACATTCGGACTATGAAGAAAATATATTCTTTTAAAGCATCTTCTGAGTTTTCTATTGAGAAAGGAGAAAAGTCAACTATTTTCACTCCCACCAGTGAGATGATGACGATGAAAAATTTCAGACAATTACTGAAATCTATAAAGAAGAATGCCGTAAAAAACTAAAATTAAGAGCTTAATGGTTCAATACAATATAAAAGGAGTGAAAATATTTCACTCCTTTATTTATTCATTTACAATCTTATCATTGATAAATTGAATACATTTTTCAATGACCGTATTCAACTCTTTTGGTAAATTATTTTCTTCCCAAGGTTCTTTGGATCCAAACGTGTGATTGGCGTTTTCAATTAAAAACAATTCAGAATTCGGGTTTAAAATATGGAGGTGTTCCGCATTCTTCACGCTTACGCTTTCATCATTTGTTCCGTGAATAACTAAGACATGAGCCTTCGCCATTTCTGTAGCTCTTTCTACATCAAAACGATGTTCGTCTTTTTGAAAATCTTCATAAAATTGATAGTAATGAGGCATCTCTTGCTTTGTTCGTCCGTTCAATACATAATAAACACCTTTCGTTTTCCAGTTTTCTAATGCTTCATCTTTCGGGAAACGCTCCAATGTATCTACACTCGCCAACGTGATCAATCCGTTAATTCTTTCATCTTCAAAAGTCTTAATAATAGAGATCCCTCCTCCTCTGCTGTGGCCAATCAATATTATTTTCTGATCATCCACATTCGGATGCTTAACAAAATGATCGATCACCACGCCCAAATCAGAAAGTTCTTTAGAATAATTATTATTTCCGAAAGCTTCAAGGTCTGCAAAGTTATGAGGATCTTCAACCGTTGTTCCGTTGTGAGAAAAATTAAATGTAACAAAGAAAAATCCGGCTTCTGCAAACTTTTCAGCCATCAAACTCCAAGCTCCCCAATCTTTGTAACCTTTGTAGCCATGAACGAAAATAACCAATGGTAATTTCTCCTTAGTCTCTGGATAATAGGCATCAGCAAGAAAGTTTTTATTTTCCTGATTTACAATCTTTACGTTACTATTTTTTATCAATTTCATAAAATAATATCATTTTATTTAAAACCAACTCAATAATGAGTTATATTCGTATTCCATATTCTAAACGAAATATATGAAAAAACAACTACTTTTTTTATCTTTAATTCTCTTTTCTTTTACGTTCGGCCAAATCACAAAAAATGTTTTTTTTGTAGGAAACAGCTATACGTACACCAATAATTTACCGGAATTAATAAAAATGATCGCAGCTTCAACAGGAGACACATTTAATCATCAAAGTTATACCCCTGGCGGCTCCACTCTTAAACAACACTCTGCAAATCCAACCGTGCTCTCAACCATTGATCAGGGAAACTGGGATTATGTTGTACTTCAGGAGCAAAGTCAGATTCCTTCTTTTCCAAACACCTACATTCAAAGTGAAATGCTTCCCTACGCTGCTCAACTCGCAACTCGCGTGAAAAATTCTAATGCGTGTGGAAATCCTATATTTTTTATGACATGGGGGTATAAAAATGGAGATACAGGAAATTGCCAAGGAAGCTCTCCAAACTGCACCTATCAGGGAATGGATGATTTAATCTATACCCGCTATATGAATATGGCTCAAGCTAACGAAAGCCTGACCTCACCAGTTGGAAAAGTATGGCGAACAATTATACAGCAAAATCCGACTATGGAAATGTATTCGAGTGATGGCTCGCATCCTAGCTATTTAGGTTCAATGGCTGCAGCTTATACATTCTATACCATACTGTTTAAAAAAGATCCCACCTTGGCTTCTTTCAACGGAACGCTTACGCCTGCAGAATCACAAACCCTGAAAAGCACCGTGAAAAATATTGTTTTCAATCAATTAGATACTTGGTATATCCCTGCTAATGATGTTGCCAGTAGATTCAGCTATCAGAATAATAATACAAATTCGTTTCAATTTACAAATCAGACACAGAATGCAACTACTTTCTTATGGAGTTTCGGTGATGGAAACACATCTACATTAGAGCATCCAACGCATACGTATGCTGCAGCAGGCTCTTATCAGGTAAGTCTTACCACGAATGCGTGTGGAGTGAATTCCACAAAAACGAAAACAATCAATTTTAATAATTTAAGCACAGAAGAAAATTCAGTTAGTCCTGTAAAAATCTATCCCAATCCTACAGAAGATCTTATTACAATTACCACTCCCAAAAAAACATCTATTCTATCGTTTACGGATGCAAGCGGAAGGTTAATTGATTATCATCTTGAAACAACTTCATCTGGTTACATAATCTCTTTACGCCATCTTACGCATGGTGTTTACCTGCTAAAATATAGCATCGAACAAAAAGAATTTACTAAAAAGATTATCAAAAAATAACCTTATTTTTGCGACATGTTGGATTTAAGAACAGTAACTGTAATGCGTTATATTCTGCCACTTCGCGAAGGAGGTTCTCTTCCGGCTTTGGCAGAAGCTGATGATAATTTTAAATATGTCCTGAAATTCCGTGGCGCAGGTCATGGGGTAAAGATGTTGATCTCAGAACTCTTGGGAGGGAAGATTACCGAAGCTTTAGGGCTGCAAATCCCTGAATTGGTTTTTGTGAATCTTGATGTTGATTTTGGACGAACGGAAGCGGATGAAGAAATTCAGGATCTGTTGAAGTTTTCAGAAGGATTAAATTTAGGATTACATTACCTTTCCGAATCCATTGCTTATGATCCTAGCGTAAAGGTTGATCCTCTTTTGGCTTCAAAAATAGTTTGGCTGGATGCTTTTATCACCAATATCGACCGTACTTTCAGAAATACCAATCTTTTGATGTGGCATAAAGAATTATGGGTTATTGATAACGGGGCTTCTTTCTATTTTCACCATTCATGGCAGAATTTTGATACTGCTGCAAAAACACCTTTCAAATATGTGAAAGACCACGTATTGCTTCCACAGGCGAAAATGCTTGATGAAGCTGATACTTTTGCTAAGGAAGTTTTAAATGATACTGTTTTCAGAGAAATCGTTAACTTGATTCCTGAAGACTGGCTGCATTGGAATGATGCTGATGAAACACCGGAAGAAATTCGTGAGATCTATTTCAACTTTTTGAAAACACGATTAGAAAATTCTCAAATCTTTATAAACGAAGCGAAAAATGCAAGAGGATAAAATATACGAATACGCCGTAATACGCTTGGTGCCAAAGGTTGAAAGAGAAGAGTTTTTCAACATCGGACTTGCTTTATTTTCAAAAAAAGAGAAGTTTATCCGAATGGAATATTATCTATGTCCGGATAAATTTAAACTGATGCACAGCAAACTGGATTATGAAGATCTCATTCAAAATCTGGAAAGTTTCAAAAAAATAGCACACGGTGATAAAGATGGCGGACCGATTGCTCAGTTAGAAATTCCTGAACGTTTCCGTTGGTTAACAGCCGTGAGAAGTTCTGTTGTACAAACATCAAGACCTCATCCGGGAAAATCTAAAGACTTAGAAAAGACTTTTGGTAAACTTTTTGAGGAGTTAGTAAAATAGCCAACTCTCAAAAAAAATATTCTATGAAATCATCATCGAACAGCATATCAATCTACAGGTTTTCAATAAACCTGTTTTTTATTTTATTTTTAAGTGTGCCTACGTTAGGGTTTTCTCAGTTTGTATTTGAACCCAAAACCGGGAAAAGTACTTTGTTGTCTGAAAAGACTACCATTTTAGAAAACATCATCTACAAAACCAATGAAAAGGGAAATTCCATGGCATTGGATATCTATACTCCAAAAGACACCTCAACAGAGAAACTTCCTGTCGTTATCTATGTCTACGGAGGTGGTTGGGTAAAAGGAGATAAAACCATACGCTCTGAAACCTATATTGAAGATATGTTTCTAAAGCTGGTTGAAAAGAAATATGCCGTCATTGCTATTAATTATACATTACTCGACAAAGATATTCACTTCCCACTTCCTCTTCAGGATACCAAAGATGCCGTAAGATGGGTAAGAAAAAATGCAGAAAAGTATAATTTCGACACCAATAATATTGGATTTTTTGGAACTTCATCAGGTGCTCATCTTTCTATGTTGGCTGCTTATACTCGAGATAATGAATTCATCGGAAGTCCTGAGCTTTCAAATTATTCAGCAAAAGTAAACTATGTTGTTGATAATTATGGCCCCGCTGATCTTAACACTCTTCTGCATACCCGCATCGGTAAAGTTCCTGTATATTTTATTGGATTGATATTTTCAGATAAAATCGTGACTTTAAGAGAAAATCTGATTGATGGAATTTCCGGATATGATATTAAAAAAGACAAAAGAAAAATAATACAAAATTTCAAAACCCTATCTCCTGTAAGTTACGTTGACACTGCCGTTCCTACTTTAATTGTACATGGTGATAAGGATAAAGTAGTCCCATTACAACAATCTAAAAAACTCAGCAGAAAGCTGAAAAAAGCCAACGTTCAGAATTCTTTGATTATCGTAAAAGATGGAATCCATGGGTTTGGAACAACTGATAAAACATACATCCACCAAATAGATGATGAAATGGTGGATTTTATTGTTTCGCAAAAGAAAGCTAATTAATTTTCTAACTCTTCATACAACTGGCTTCCCCAAAACTGAATATCTCTTTCGGCTAAATTTGAATTAAAAAATAATTCCTTGACTTCCTCTATAATTTTATGAACCGCATTGATATCTGTGGTTCTTATTCTTGTTTCATGATTTTCCTTTACTCCACTTCCTGTAAAATTAAGGGAACCTAAATACGCAATTTCATCATCGATAACGTAGATTTTACTATGGATAAAAGTTTTGTTGAAAGAATTCCCATTATTAGGCGAAACAAAAACCTTAAAAGGAAATAACTGCTTATACGTGTAGTGATACACTTTGGTATTTTTAATTTTTTTGACCACCTGATCTCTCACAAAAAACATTAAAATGACAACGATAAAACCCAATGCGTATTTCAAATCTTTTAGAAGATATATTAACGGGAATAAGACAATCGCCAATCCGATCATTGCAAAAAGTAGAGTTCCTGATAAACTCTCCAAATTATCTCTTTTTTCTTTTGCTTCTTCGTCAATGTGTTTATTTTGAATGATGAGCTTATGAATATTCTTTTCATATCCATAAAAATCTTCAATTTCATCACTTGTAATAAGCTTAATGTTAATTCCTTTGGAGTGAAGAGCAATCAATTCTTTAATTAAAAAAGGAGAAAGATAGGGAGATACAATTTTCACGTTTTTCTTAGCATTCCTAATATCCTGCATGAGCTTTGCACCAGCCCCTTTCCCCATGTAGATATCACATACCGCATTGTTATAAAAAGTTCCCATCTTTAGTAAAAATTTAGATTTTTCATTATTTGTTGTGTTGTTTTTATTGGTCAGCAAAAATAGTTCAACTTTCAATATTTTAGCCCTTTAAAATGAAATCTTTTTTACTCAATAAAAAAACGGATTCCGATAAAGGAACCCGTTCAAATAATAATAGACAGTTAAAGAAATATTTAAAAATTGAAATTAAGTCTTGAGAATAAGTATCTTCCATTTTGCCCAAACTGTGACGTAGAACGTGAATAGATAAATTGTTCGTTGTTAGAAGAAACCGCAAGGTTTTTCGTTGGATAAATATCAAATAAATTGTTTACCCCTACCGTAAGTCCCACATTTTTTGTGAACTGATACACCACAGAAACATCTGTAATAATCTTGGCGGTAATTTGCTGGTGTTCATTCGGACCCACAATTCCGTCTCCATTAGCATCTACAATATCTGCTCCGGTTACTTTTCCGAAGTACGTATTTCGTAAGTAAAAAGTAGCATTTTTCCAAGATAGATTGTGCGACAAACTCGCTTTCACACGAGGAACCGATTCTTCTAAATACACTCTTGATTTTTCTGAAAAGAAAGTGTTTTCTAATCCTAAACTTTCCAATTTTGGTGAAGTATGAGTACTTCCCACTTTACGCGTTTCATTTAAATTCATCGCAAAGTTATTGTCTAATTTGAAATCAGAAAATTTAGCTTTATGCGTTATTACCACATCCAAACCTTTCGTCTCTGTATCAATAGAATTCGCAAAAAACTGAGCACCGTTTACGCCTAAAGCGTTTACCAACGGCCCTGTGAATTGATCTGTTAATACAATTCTATTATCAATTCTTGTGAAATATCCATCTGCTGTAAATGTTAGATTAGCGGCAGGAACTTTATAGGTAAACCCTACACTTCCGGACTTAGAAGTCTCCTGTTTCAATTTTGGAATTCCAAAACGTTCCGCAATTTCAGAATCATTGCTGAAAGTTCCCACTTCCATAAGTTGTCCGTTTGTATATAAAGTAGACGTTACATTATAATAAATCTGATGAATTGAAGGCGCTCTAAAGCCTGTAGATCCTGCAAATCTCAAGTTAAAGTTTTTATCTAATTTTACTCTGGAAGCTAATTTATAATTAAAAGTAGAACCAAAATCAGAATAGTTTTCATATCTCGCCGCAGCATCTACTAACAACCAATCTGTAAAGTTGAATTCAACATCTGCATATCCCGCAACTGACTGTCGGTTTTTATCCACCGCATTTTCAGGTCTGAAACCTCCAAAAACCTGCGAACCTCCCGCTAAAACATTACCGAAGAAATCTGTTGGTCTTTGAGTGGTATTATTCCAAACATTTCCATTCACATCATACGTGGCATAAGAAGCTTCTTCTCCCGCCGTAATCTTGAAGTTTTCATATCGATGCTCTGCTCCGAAAGCAATATTTATTCCGCTCCAGACATCATACTTTTTAGAGAAATCTAAATTAATGGTATTCTGAGAAAACCTTAACCCACCTGCGCTAAATTCACTAGGAGACGCAAATCTCAACGATGTATTTCCTGTATTCTGAATGGTATAATCAAATGAGTTTTGTCCAAAAGTATTGCTAAAATCTATATTCCAGCCTTCCCAGTTTCCTTTAATTCCTGCAGCCAATGAAAGATCCTGAATATTGGTCCCGATTTGTGGTAAATATCCGTTGGGATATAGTCCGGTAAAAGTTCTGCTTTGATTGGGTCTTCTGTAAAAACCTCCTGAAGTACCATGTCTATAGCTGTATCCTCCAAAAGTATACACTTTCCAATTATCATTGATAGGAATTTCTATATTAGCAAAAAGCTGATTGTTAGTCAGTTTAGATTGCCCTACCTGCATGTTGAAATCTTTTCTATCCTGCCCTCTATAGGCTAATTCCTGATCCGTAACATTTGTATTTAAAAGTCCCTGTAAAGCACCTATAGTATTGGCAGATTGTATTTGATTTTGAAAATCAGCTGAAAAATAATTTACACCCTGAGCATATTGATGAATAGAATTAATAATCTGTTGAGAGTTGGGTGTACTTCCAATATTCGTAAAAAGAGAAGAAAGATTCACACCATTATTCAATGCGCGTTGTTCTATCGCGTTATAAGCGTTGTAAATTGTTCCACTTTCTGTTCCCGCTCTGTAAGTTGGATTCCTGAATTGTGAAGTCCATGTAATGTTATAAAAACCACCTTTTTTACCAATTTTATTTCCGTAGTTAAGATCAACCTGAATATTCTGTCCGTCAAAATCTCCGGTATGATCATTAGCTGTTGGTGTAAGATTTCCTCCATAACTTACCTGTCCGGTTAATTTTCCCGTATCTCTTTTCAATTCTAAATTGATTACCCCCGCAATCGCATCCGAACCATATTGAGCGGAAGCTCCGTCACGCAACACTTCAATCCTGGTTAAAGCAAACGATGGAATTGAGTTTAAATCTGTTCCTACACTTCCTCTTCCTGGTGATCCATTAACATTTACCAATGCTGAAGTATGTCTTCTTTTCCCATTCACCAAAACCAAGACCTGATCCGGACCAAGACCTCTTAACTGAGCAGGATCCAAATGGTCTGTACCATCTGCATTTGTTTGAATCGTTGAGGTGAAAGATGGTGCCACTGCATTTAAAATCTGTGATATATTGGTTTGCGGAAGAATAACAGAAGATTCTTTGATATTAAATACATCTACAGGAACCGGACTGTCTACTTTAGACCTTGCCCCGCTTCTTGATCCTAAAATTACCACTTCTTCTACCTCCGCTGTCTTCACTGTATCTTTTTGTTGCGCGTATGTATAGGTTCCTAAAAAAAATAGAACCGAAGCTGAAAAGATTGTCGTTTTATTTTTCATACACTTTTTGAAATAATTGATTAATGATTCATGTTTTTTAGAGGAGCAAATGTAAAACATATTTATTAGTCTACAAAATAAGTAGAGTAATGTTTCTGAAAAATAATTATTAATTCTATCTATTAAGCAATCATCGCTTTACTTCATCATAAAAAACAAAAACCTGTTTTCAAAATTGAAAACAGGTTAATTATAATGTTGTGATAGCTTAATCGCTATTTTATTAAATGTATTAAAACAAGTTAGATCTTTGTTAGTTTTGCATATTTTAAGATTAAGTTTTTCTCCCCTTCATGCATGAAGATCACTTTTGCTTTGATATTCTGCGGATCTGTACCATCTAAGAAAGTTACTTGTCCGATTCCGAAACGATCGTGTCTTACACTGTCTCCAACTTCAATATCCTGAGAAGAAGCTCCGCTTGGATTAATAATTTTAGCAGTACTTACAGGTTTTAATTTTCTCGGTTCAACAATTGGCTTTGAGCCTTCTGCTTTTTCAATGGTTTTCTTTTCAACCCTTTTGAAACCTTTCATTTCAGAAGGATGCTCGTCAAAAATATTTGATTTTACACCTGCATTATTAATAAAACGTTTTTCCATAACAGGATTCACGAATTCTATAAATTCTTCATCAATCTCACTTAAGAATCTTGAAGGTTCAGCATCAGTAATTTTCCCCCACTGAAAACGTGAAACCGCATATGAGAAAAACACCTGTTTTTCAGCTCTTGTTAGGGCAACATAAAATAGACGTCTTTCTTCTTCCAGATCTTCTCTGGTTGCTGAACTCATAAAACTAGGGAAAAGATTCTCTTCCAAACCAACCAAATGAACCACCGGAAATTCCAGTCCTTTTGAAAGGTGAATGGTCATTAAAGAAACCATATCTTCCTCATCATCTTTCTTTTGAGTATCCGCCGAAAGGGCAATATTTTCAAGGAAATTAGGTAAGCTTGGGTCTCCATCTTCCAACTGCATCTGCTCTTCAATGAAACCCTGCATAGAGTTCATTAATTCCTGAACGTTTTCTACACGGGAAATTCCTTCCGGAGTCTGATCGTCTTTTAAAAACTTAATCAAACCACTACGCTTCGCAACTTCCATTGCTACATTGTAAGCTGTTTCCGTTTTTAACAATACTTTAAATGCTTTGATCATTGACCAGAAGTCATTTAACTTTGTTAAAACTCCATTGTTAAAGCCCAATTGTGGAGCGTACGCCGGTAAATTATCTAAAACATTAGACACAGGAACATTCTGATTATCTGCAAAAACAATCAGCTTATTCTGAGTCGTTTCTCCGATTCCTCTTGTTGGGTAATTGATGATTCTCATTAACGCTTCAGAATCATTTTCATTAACCAATAATCGAAGATAACCAATCAAATCTTTAACCTCCTTTCTTTGGTAGAAAGATAAGCCTCCATATACTTTGTACGGAATATTTTTACGTCTCAACGCATCTTCAAAAGCACGCGTTTGAGAGTTTGTTCTATATAAAATAGCAAAATCACTGTATTTTCTCTGATCTCTGTTTCTTAGTTCCCAAATATTTCCAGCCACAAAATTTGCTTCATCGGCATCAGAAAGTGAGCGATAAACTTTAATTTTATCTCCTTGTTCATTTTCACTGAAAACATTTTTCTTAAACTGTTGTAAGTTTTTAGCAATCACAACATTTGCAGCATTCACAATGGTCTGTGTAGAACGATAATTTTGTTCCAAAGAAACCGTTATTGCATCTGTATAATCTTTTTTAAAATTTAAGATATTGTAAATATTCGCACCACGGAAAGAGTAAATAGACTGAGCGTCATCTCCCACCACACAAATATTTTCAAATTTCGAAGCTAATGCTTTTACAATAAGGTATTGAGAGTGGTTCGTATCCTGGTACTCATCCACCAAAATATATCTGAATCTATCTTGATATTTGGCTAAAACTTCCGGAAAACGGGTTAATAATTCATTAGTTTTCAATAATAAATCATCAAAATCCATTGCCCCATTTTTGAAGCACTGCTCTACATATTTTTGATAGATTTGTCCAATAAATCTCATGTTGGCTTTTTCATCAGCCTCAATTAATTCAGGATTATTGAAATATGCTTTTACCGTAATCAGGTTATTTTTATAAGTAGAGATCCTTGACTGAACTTTTTTAGGTTTATATAAATCAGCATCTACATTCATGTCTTTGATCACTTTTCTGATCACATTCAAAGCATCTTGCTGATCATAAATGGTAAAGTTGGAAGGGTACCCTAAATAATGCCCCTCGCTTCTCAAAATCCTCGCAAAAACCGAGTGAAAAGTTCCCATCCAAAGACTTCTTGCATTGCTTTGTCCAACCACTTTTGCAATACGCTCCTTCATTTCTTTTGCCGCCTTATTGGTAAAGGTAAGCGCCAGAATATTGAAAGGGTCTACCCCATTCGTAATCAAATGGGCAATACGCATCGTCAGTACACGTGTTTTTCCGGAACCCGCTCCCGCAAGCACCATCAGAGGTCCTTGTAAGGTGGTAACGGCTTCATATTGTGATTCATTGAGTCCTTTCAGATAATCCATACTGCAAAAAATTTTGGGAACACAAAATTAGTGTATTATATGGAGAATTCAAATTTTTGGTTAATCATCAGTATCTATGAAATAAAATCAATATCTCTATAAAAAAAATCATGCTTTATTTGTAACAATTCAAGTATTTTCACCACTAATTATCAAAACAATTTCTATTTTATGAAAAAACGACTTCTTTCTGTTGCTGCAGTGGCTTTCTTCGGAATGGCTTTAAATGCACAACAAATTAAATTCGAAGAGTATGACCTACCAAATGGCCTTCATGTAATTCTTCATCAGGATAATTCGGCACCGGTAGTTACAACGGGGGTAATGTATCACGTAGGTGCAAAAGATGAAGTGAAAGGAAGAACAGGTTTTGCTCACTTTTTTGAGCATCTTTTATTTGAAGGAACACCCAATATCAAAAGAGGTGAATGGTTTAAAATAGTTTCTTCAAACGGAGGTCAAAACAATGCCAACACAACCAACGACAGAACATATTATTACGAAACTTTCCCTTCAAACAACGAACAATTAGGTCTTTGGATGGAGTCTGAAAGATTGCGTCATGCTGTGATTAACCAAGTTGGGGTAGATACTCAGAGAGAGGTTGTAAAAGAAGAAAAAAGATTAAGAATGGATAACCAACCTTATGGAAATCTATTCTCAACAGTACAGAAAAATCTATTTACTAATCACCCATATAACTGGCCAACGATTGGTTCTATGGAAGATCTGAATTCTGCTAAACTAGAAGAATTCCAGGCATTCTATAAAAAATATTATGTTCCAAACAACGCTACTTTGGTAGTTGCAGGAGACATTAAACCGGAACAGACTAAAAAATGGATCCAGGAATATTACGGAGCAATTCCTAAAGGAACTATTTATCCGAAAAACTATCCAAAAGACGCTCCTATCACTCAGGAAAAAGAAGTTACGGCTACAGATCCTAACATCCAGCTTCCTGCCTATATTTTTGCTTACAGAACTCCAGCTAACAAAGAAAAAGATGCTTATATCTTAGATATGCTTTCTTCTTATTTAAGCAGCGGAAAATCTTCAGTGTTATACAAAAAATTAGTAGATCAGGACAAAAAAGCACTTCAGGTGCAGGCTTTCAACCAAGGTCTTGAAGATTATGGAATTTTTGCATTTTTCGCGATCCCAATGGGACAAACAACTAAGCAAACATTACAGACAGATATCGATGCTGAGATCAAAAAGCTTCAAACAACTCTAATTTCTCAGGAAGATTATCAAAAACTTCAAAACCAATTTGAGAATCAGTTTGTAAATCAAAATTCGAGCATTCAGGGAATTGCTGCTTCATTGGCAACAAACCACGTTTTGATGGGAGATACCAACTTAATCAACAAAGAAATAGACATCTACAGAGGTATCACAAGAGAGGATCTGCAGAATGCTGCTAAAAAGTATCTTAACCCTAACCAAAGAGTAGTTATTAATTACGTTCCTGAAAAAAAATAATTTTTAAATAGACATAAGATATTAGATTCTAGATATCAGATGAATCAATTTGTCAGACCCAAGAAATAATATCAATTGTTTAAAAGAAGAATTATTAAAAATTAAATTTTTACAAATGAAAAAGCAATTAACATATATAGCAGTAGCATTTTTATTCACAGGAATGCTTTCTGCCCAAAAAATAGATATTAATGCAATGCCGAAACCAGGACCTACTCCTGCGATCAACATTGCTAAGCCAAAAACTTTCCAGTTAAGCAACGGACTTACAGTAATGGTAGTTGAAAACAACAAACTACCAAGAGTAAACGCTAACCTTTCTATGGACAGACCTCCTTATTACGAAGGAAATGTAACCGGAGTAAGCGGGATCATGGCAGAACAGTTCGAAAACGGAACGACTAACTTTAGCAAAGATGAGTTCAACAAAAAAGTTGATTTCTTAGGAGCAAACCTTAGCTTCTCTTCAAATGGAGCTTTTGCTAATTCTCTTTCAAAATATTTCCCTGAAGTATTGGGTTTAATGGCTGATGCTATTATCAACCCTAAATTCTCTGCTGAAGAAATTCAAAACTCTAAAGAAAGAGCTATTGAAGGCTTGAAATCTGATGAGAAAAATGCTTCTTCTATCGCAAACAGAGTTTCTAACGCTTTGATGTATGGAAAAAATACAGCAAGAGGTGAATTTGAAACTGTTGAATCAATCAATAAAATTCAATTAGCCGACGTACAGAATGTTTACAAAAAATATTACACTCCAGACAACGCTTACTTGGTTATTGTTGGAGATGTAAAATTTGATCAGGTAAAACCGTTGATTGAAAAAGCGTTCAACAACTGGAAAAAAGCGAATACTACTTTTGCTCCTTTAGAACCAGCTTCTAATGTGGCAAAAACAGAAATCAATGTGGTTGATGTTCCTTCTGCTGTACAATCTGTTGTTTCGGTAAGTAACCTGAACAATTTAAAAATGAAAGACGCAAACTACTTCCCAGCAACGATGGCTAACTACATCTTAGGTGGCGGTGGTGAAGCAAGACTTTTCATGAATCTTCGTGAGAAAAACGGATTTACATACGGAGCGTATTCAAGCATGACGGCAAGCAAATACTCTCCTGAGTTTTCTGCAGAATCAAGTGTAAGAAACGAGGTTACAGATAAAGCGGTTAAAGAATTCATGAATGAACTTAACGCAATCTCAACTGTAAAACCAGAAGAATTAGAAAATGCTAAAGCTAAATTGAAAGGTTCTTTCATTATGTCTTTAGAGAAGCCTGAAACGATTGCAAGATTTGCTTTGAACCAAAAAGTACAGGATTTACCTTCTGATTTTTATACGAACTATTTAAAGTCAATTGATAAAGTAACTTCTGCAGATATTACCAATGCTGTAAAAGCTACCATCTTACCAAACCAAAGCAGAATTTTCATTGCCGGTAAGGCTTCTGATATTTCTGAAGGATTGGAAAAACTAGGTTACCCGGTTAAATATTTTGACAAAGATGCTAATCCTGTTGCAAAACCAGCTGCTCAGAAAGTTGACGCCAGCGTAACAATAGGATCTGTTGCTGATAAATATATCAATGCTATCGGTGGTTTAGCGGCTGTACAAAAAGTAAATTACATCAGTACCGATGCCACTACCAAAGTTCAGGGAATGGATATGAGCATGAAAATGATTCAAGGAAAGGGCGGAAAAATGGCAATGGACATGAAAATGATGGGTAACACCATTCAGAAGATTGTTTTTGACGGTAAAGATGGTTACATGGAAGCTCAAGGAAAGAAAGCTCCACTTAGCGACAAGCAAAAAGTGGATATGGCAAAAGACACCGAACTTTTCCCGGAACTTATTTTTGCAAAGTCTGCTGATCACAAACTAGCAGGAATTGAAAAATACAACAACGAAGATTCTTATGTCGTAAAAGGTCCAAAAGACACGTATTACTACAGTGTAAAAACGGGCTTGAAAACGGGTGAGGTAAAAGCTGGTGAAGGAGGTTCTATCCCAACAAGCTATTCAGATTACAAAGAGGTTTCAGGTGTAAAATTCCCTTTCACAATCATTCAAAATATGGGTGGGATGGATATTAATTTAGCGGTACAATCTTACCAAATTAATCAGGCTAAAGATTCTGATTTTAAATAAGAACAACCTATTTCATATAAAAAACGGCAACAATTGTTGCCGTTTTTATTTTTATTACCATTTACTAACATCTTTTTTTTGCCATTCAGTAAAAAAAGATTAAATTTGCCCATTCAAAAAGATATCAAATTCATGGATACTATATTTATTTTATTGATGGTTCTCACTATGATTGCTAGTGTTTTATTAGTAATCGTTGTTATGGCTCAGAACCCAAAAGGTGGAGGTCTTTCAAGTACATTCGGAGGTGCATCTTCTGCACAGTTCGGAGTACAAAGAACCAATGACTTCATGGAAAAAGCAACATGGAGCTTAGGAGCAATTATTATCGCTCTTATTCTTATCAGCGTTGTAATTACAGGAAAGCCTACACAAGCGGCTCCCGCTCAACAGTCAATTAAGAAAGAAACGCCTGCACAATCTGCTCCGGCTTCTAAAACAGCTACTCCGGCTAACGCTCCTGCAGCACCGGCTAAATAAGCAAATAATATTTTTACATATAGAAATAGCTCTCAAATCGAGAGCTATTTTTTTATTTATATTGTAACTACTTATTCTTATCTATAGGTATTCCAATATTCATCCTGGTTCTGAATAAATAAGCATTCTATAAAAGAATCCAGAGACATCATGTATAAAGTTTTTTCATCCAAATGTTCAAAATCAGTTTTAAAAAAATCTGAGTCTAGCTGAATATTATCACGATCAAGAACCAAAATATTTTTAGGATTATAAAAAGGATAATTTTTAATATCAGTATTCGTTGTTATCAGCTTTCTACCTGAAGCCAATACCTCAAAAGTTCTGATAGTTAAACCATATTGAAAAGGTTTATTAATATCCAGAACAGACTTTGATTTTTGATAATAATCGATGATTTGCTGATGACTCAGTTTTTCGAAACTTAATTTATTATTATCAAACTTCTTTAGATTTTTATCAATTAGCTTTTTAATTCTAAACGCGATCTTTCCCATTGCATAATAGTAAAAGAAAGTTTTTAACTGAAGACTTTCTGCCTTAGCTTTTACCTGCTCTCCTACAATGTAACGATCTGTATGGGCACTTCCGATAAATACAATATCATATTCAGTAGCCTTAGCGTTTTGATGTAAACTTTTATATTCATCCAAATAAAACAGCGGCCTGAAATTCAATCCATAGGTAACCGAATCATCATATTCAAATGTAATCTTCTTGTCAAAATATTTAAGATTGGAGATCAGATTTGGATACTCCTTTAATGGATCGAAATTATAGTAGATCATTTCTATATCAGGATTCAATTCTCTAATTTTTTCAAGAAAAAAAACAGGAATAGCCTCGCCTTTTATTAATAGAAAATAATCGTATTTTTTATGTTGAATCTCACTTACAATGTCATTGTAATATTTTGTAATCTGAGATTGATACAGTTTTTTATTTAATCGAATAATACCTTTTGAGAAATTAGAATTTGAAGGTCTTTCATCATAAAAATCAACCTCAGCACCTATCTCTGTCAATCTTTTTGCAATAGCTCTCTCATATTTGAAAAAGCTAACCGATAAAAAAAGTATTTTTTTGTCTTTTAAACCGATCATTTTAAAAGTCCTTTAACCTTCATTTCTTCCAACGACTCTTTGAATTTTATATCCTGAATATTCTGTTGCAATACCCAAGTTGTAAACCTCGACATTCCTTCTTCGAAAGATATCTTTGGTTGGAAATTTAGTTTTGATTTAATTTTACTGATATCCGCAAAGTTATGCCTGATGTCTCCCAAACGGAATTGCCCCGAAACATTAATATCAAAATCTTTATTGTAAAATTTTCGTAGGTTTTCAGCAACCGCAGTTACAGCAGTAGAAACTCCAGTTCCCACATTAAAAATTTCGCCATTAGCTTCATCACTCTCAATGCATTTTATCGTTGCTTTCACCGCATCATCTACATGTATAAAATCTCTTGATTCTTTACCGTCTTCAAAAATATTAATATCATTTCCATTAAGAATTTGTGATGAAAAAATGGATAAAATTCCAGTATAAGGATTCAACAAAGATTGACCTTCACCATATACATTCTGAAATCTTAATGAAACAGGTTCAATCCCGATAGCAGCGCACGTTGTCATTACCATTTGCTCTTGATTCTGTTTTGTGATTCCGTAAATAGATGTAGGATGAATTTTTGATTCTTCATCTGTCGGAAGAGCTTCCAAAACTTGTCCGTCAGAATATTTCACTTCAAAATCTCCGCTCTTCATTTCTTCCACTTTCCTTGGTTTAGGATACACCAATCCTAGCTTTGGATGAAGATATTTTCCTTCGCCATAAATAGCTCTGGAAGAAGCGATAATGACTTTCTTAACATGATGGGTTTTATTAACCAAAATATCCAGCATTTTTGCTGTTCCCGAAACATTTACTTCTGTATATTTCTCAATCTGGTACATTGATTGTCCGGTACCCGTTTCAGCTGCCAAATGGACAATTACTTCCTGATCTTCAATCGCATTTTCCCAGTCTTCACGATTGGTAACATCTCCTTTAATAAAGTTGATCTTATTCAAAATACTCTTATACAAAGGCGAATCTACCGTTGGATCTTCTCCATGAATCTGCGATGAAAGATTATCCAACACCGTTACCTCATATCCTTTTTTTGTAAGCTCTAATGATAGCTTACTTCCTATAAAACCAGCTCCACCTGTGATTAAAATCTTCATCATATGATTAATTGACTTTTTCCCATTTCTGACTTTCGAGATTATATTTTTTAACGATTCGAGCCGGAGCCCCAACGATAACACAATAATCAGGAAACTCACCTCTCACTACTGAGTTTGCCCCTACAACACATTGTTTTCCTAAAATAGTTCCCGCCAAAATTGCAGACCCCATTCCAATATAACAATTGTCGCCTATTATGGTATCTTTCACAAGATACTCTTGTTTTACCACATGCTTACCAATCTCTTCATAATCATGATCAATATTGGTAATAAACACATTGGCTAATATTAATGAACTTTTACCAATAACCAAATTTCCGGCAGAAGTAATATGTACGTTTTGCGAAATAACAACATCATCCTGAATACAAACTGTTCCTGAACGATGAACTTCTAGCCTTAAATGAGGAAAAATTCTTACTTTCTTACCTATAAAAACTTTTTTGATACCCATTAAAAACAAAGGTCTACCCAAATATCCCGGAAAACCAAACTTTCCGAAAAATGGAGCATACAATACAGCTCTTAATGCCCAAAAAATCTTATAGATCATATTTTTGTTTTTAAAATCCTAACAAAAAATTTAATTTTAGAAAAGCAGAAAAAAGAAATATATTCAATAAAATTTATTCTTTTGTTTTCATACATTTCACGTAAATTTTTCTGTATCCCTTTTTCCATTTCAGGAAGATTGGCAGACAAACCTGAAACTCCAAACGATTTCTTTCCACCACCTGTAAAAACTAATTCTTCAGCTAAAATATACATCCTGTTATTCTTGGAAATTTTCATCCAATAATTAGCATCTTCAGAATATCGTTGATTTTCATCAAAAAAACCTGTATTCTCAATAACTTTACTCTTAAATATTACAGTAGAAGTTTGTCCATCCACTCTTAAAAGGAGTCTTCGTAAACTCATTTTGGCTAAATTATTCTCTCCTGTTTTATAAGGAAACCAAATCTTTTCACCGTTCCTTAAAGCAGTAATAAAATCAACTTTTTCATTTTGTAAGAAAAATAGTTGCTTTTCTGTTTTATTTGGCAACCATTCATCATCTGAATCCAATAAGGCAATATAATTTCCTTTTGCAACTTTTAATCCTACATTTCTAGCTTTAGAAACTCCTCCGTTGGGCTGATTAATCAATTGAATATTAATTTCAGTATTAGCTTTTATATAATTTTCAACTAAAATTTCACTTTGATCAGTAGATCCATCATTAATCACAATAATCTCAAACGCCTCCAAATCATATGTTTGGAATTTAACAGAATCCAACGCTTTAAGAACTGTTTTTTCTGCATTATACATTGGGATTATTACGGAGATCATTTAAAATTAATTTAGAAATAATTATTAACTTCCTTCATTATAAGGTAACCTATTGATAATTGATCTTCCCAAAGAAATTTCATCGGCATATTCCAACTCGTCTCCTACTGAAATTCCTCTTGCAATGCTTGAAAAATTCACATCAAAGTTTTTGAATTTCTTATAGATATAATACGCCGTTGTATCACCTTCCATTGTTGCACTTAATGCAAAAATGAATTCTTTCACTTGTCCACCGTTAAGCTTTTTTTCAATACTCGAAATATTCAACTGGTTGGGTCCAATTCCTTCCATTGGAGAAATTTTCCCACCTAAGATTAAATATTTTCCTGTATATTTCCCTGTATTTTCAATGGCAATAACATCACGAACATCTTCTACAATACAAATAACTTCGTCATTTCGTTTATGATTACTACAAATTTCACAAATTTCAAAATCAGAAAAATTATGACATTCTTTACAGTATTTTATTTCGTTAACCAGGTTAATTAGAGAATTTCCTAAAGTTACCGCTCTAGAATTGGGCTGCTTCAATAAATGCAATGCTAAACGTAAAGCTGTTTTCCTTCCAATCCCTGGTAATCCGGAGATTTCATCCACTGCTTTTGCCAAAACTTTACTCGGGTAATCCATACCTACAAAAATAATACAAAAAGATGATTTTCCGTAGTTTTACGGGGGCTAAATCCCAAGATAGTTCCAATAAAACATTTATCTTTGGAACTTACTATTAATTTGAGAAAAATATAAACTGAATGGCACTTAATAACCTAAATTATCCACTGGATTTTAAATTTAAAATCACCACATTAGCCAGTGACTTCAATATTACGGACAAAAACGGAAACTATGTAGCCTATGTTCGCCAAAAAATGTTTAAATTGAAAGAGGATGTTCTCGTTTTCAATGATGAAAGCAAATCAAAAGAACTTTTCAGAATTCAAGCGAATAAATGGATTGATTTTAACTCTTCTTATTCACTAAATGATCTTATCGATAAGAAAAACTACGGAAGATTGGCTAGAAAAGGAATGCGTTCTATCTGGAAATCTACTTACAACATTTTGGATGCGAATGATCAACCAAAATTTACGGTAACAGAAGATAATGCATGGACAAAATTTTTCGACGGAATGGTAAGTGAGATCCCAATTATTGGTATGTTTACAGGATATTTCCTTAATCCGGCTTACACGGTAAAAGATGTTGACGGAAAGGAATATTTTAAACTTAAAAAAATGCCATCGTTTTTTGGAAGAAGATTTCAGCTTGACAGAATGATTGATATTGATGACGAAGACGAAAGTTTAGTTGTTCTTTCATTATTAATGATGGTTCTTCTTGAAAGAGCCCGAGGATAAATAAAACAAACCACAAACAATGAAATACCTAATTATTTTCTTTTCAGCGTTCTTATTGGTCGCTTGTAAAAAAGACAAAGAAACAATTTCAAATTCAGAAGCTAAAGATTCACTGAATATAGTTCAGGATTCTGCAAATACAAATGCTTCTTCAGAAAAAATATTAGTTGAGAACTTTCCTTTTCCAAAAGAGATTAAAGAATGTTCATGTTATTTTGCCAGAAACAAAGCAGATTTTGAAGCAGAGAAATACATTTATGCGGATGATGCAGGAAAAACAGCCTACATGAAGTTGGATGGTAAAAGATTAGCAATGAATCTTATCTCGTCAAGCGACATGGAAGCCGATGAAGAATTGAGTAAAGAAATCGAAATTGACGATTACAAAATCTCTGTAAAAGGTAAAAAAATAAAAGGGGAAGAAGCTTTATTATTCCAAGGTACATTAACCATTGAAAAACCAGATGGCACTGTAGAAACATTGCCTATTTATGGTGAATGTGGATGTTAAACAACTTCTAGCTTTCAGCAAAAAAAATGCTTCCAGATTTACGGAAGCATTTTTTATTTCGTAATTTTGATAAAAATAAAATTTCATGGAATTATCTAATATAGAACCACAAATAGTGTGGAAAAATTTTTCCAAACTTAATGCTGTTCCAAGACCTTCAAAAAAAGAAGAAAAAGTAATTGCTTTCATTAAAGGATTTGGTGAAGATCTAGGATTGGAAACTACGGTTGATGAAGTAGGAAATGTAATTATTAAAAAACCGGCCACTGCAGGAATGGAAAACCGCAAATCTATCGTGCTACAATCGCATTTAGATATGGTTTGTCAAAAAAATAATGATGTAAGTTTTGATTTCGAAACCGAAGGAATCAAAATGGAGATTGATGGAGATTGGGTAAAAGCAAAAGGAACAACTTTAGGAGCTGATAACGGTTTAGGAGTGGCTACTATTATGTCTATCCTAGAAAGTTCAGATATTCCTCATCCAGCGTTGGAAGCGCTTTTCACTATTGATGAAGAAACAGGAATGACGGGAGCAATTGGCTTGAAGCCCGGACAATTACAAGGAGAAATCTTATTAAATCTTGATACAGAAGAAGATGATGAAATTGACATCGGCTGCGCTGGTGGAATTGATGTTACGATTTCTCAAAATTATCAAACACAAGCTTCAAACGGACAAGTTGTAAGAATTGAAGTTAAAGGTTTACAAGGCGGTCACTCCGGAATGGATATCCATAAAGGCTTCGGAAATGCAAATGTTATCTTAGGAAGACTACTTTATAGCGGTTTAACAAAAGAAAACATTCAATTAATCTCTGTTGACGGAGGTGGATTGAGAAATGCAATTCCAAGAGAAGCTTCTGCTATCGTATCTGTGAGAAATGCTCAGGAATTTATAGAAGCAGTAACCACAGGTCTTAAAAATGAAATCTTAGAAGAATTTGCAACGGTTGAACCAGCACTTCATATCAATATTGAAAACGCAACAAGTTCTGATAAAGCTATCTCAGAAGAAGATTCAAAGAAAATCATTTTAACTTTAAAAGCGCTTCACAACGGTGTTTACAGAATGAGTCCGGATGTTAAAGATTTGGTAGAGTCTTCAAATAACGTGGCAAGAGTTGAATTAAAAGAAGGAGGATTAAAAATATTAAACCTTTCAAGATCATCGGTTGATTCTTCTAAAGATTCTGTTTCAGAACAGTTAAAATCTGTGGCAGAATTAGCCGGAATGAATACTGAGTTCAGTGGTTCTTATCCAGGATGGAAACCAAAACCAGGTTCTGAGATCGTTCAGTTGATGGAGAAAATCTACACCGATAAATTTAACGAAAAACCACACGTTGTAGCTTGTCATGCAGGTTTAGAATGTGGAATTATCGGAGCCAACTATCCTAAAATGGAAATGGTAAGTTTCGGACCAACGATCAGAGGGGCTCACTCTCCTGATGAAAAAGCCAACATTCCTTCTACACAGAAATTCTGGAGTTTCCTAAAAGATATTTTAGCGAATATTCCTCAGAAATAAAATAATGTAATTGCTATATTGAATATCCAAAGTCGTTTGATTTTGGATATTTTTATTTGTAATCATATCACTTATAAATCCGAAGTTTAATACATTTGCAATAATTATTATTTTATCCCCGTTGTAAGAAATATTAAAAAATACAATTATATGAAATTAAAATTCTTATTTACTGGCTTAATCTGTTGCCAATTCTTTTCCGCTCAATATAACTATCCAGCAACGCCGGAACATCCTGTTGTAGATGATTATTTCGGAACTAAAATTATAGATAATTACCGATGGCTTGAAGATCTTAAAAGTTCCTCTGTGCAATCTTGGTTTAAAGCTGAGTCTGACTTTAGCAATACTATTATCGACAAAATTGCTCATCGTGAAGATCTTTTCAAACAAATGAAAGATATTCAAAACATGAGCGGAGATTCTTTTGGTGTTATCATGCAAAGGCAAAATTCATATTTTTATTCAAAAACAAAAAAAGGAGAAAATCTTTCAAAACTATATTCAAAAGATATTTCTACAGGAAAAGAAGTTTTGATATTTGATCCTGAAACAATCAAAAAAGGAACTCAAATAACCAATTTCACCGTTGATCTAAAGGCTCAAAAAATTGCTTTATTACTATCAAAATCCGGAGGTGAGATTTGTGAGCTTAGAATATTAGATCTTAATACAAAAAAATTATTGAACGATATAATTGATCCTATCTGGAGTGAATTTAATTTTGAATTTACACAAGATGGCAAGTCTATCATTTATACCAAAATGAGTACTGGAGATCCCAATAGTAATATGCTTTTAAAAGATATGAAAGCTATGCTTCACGAGATTGGTACTGATGTGAAAAATGATAAAATATTAGCTTCAAGAGTAGATTATCCCGAATTAAATGCTTTGACTGAGCAATTTACAAGTATAACATTTAGTGACGATTATAAATATATTATTCTGAGACTAAGCTCTGTAAAATCTGAAAGCCCAATCTTTGTTGCACCATATTCAGATTTAAAAAATAAAACAATCAACTGGAAACAGATCGTAAAACCTTCTGATGATATTACGGATGTTTATATTTCTAATGATAAACTTTTCTTACTTACCCATAAAGACGCTCCCAATTATAAAATTATACTTACAAGCTTAACAAAACCAGATTTTGCTAATGCAAAAATAGTTGTCCCAGAAAGTAAAGATGCAGTGATTATTGCAATTCACACTTCTAAAAACTATTTATATTATTCATTAGGTAATGGTATTACAAGAGATAAATATCAAGTAAATATAAATACTTTAAATACTAAAAAGGTTCCATTGCCTTCTGGTGTAAATTCTTCATTATCATTAAATCCGCATGAAAATGACAATATTTATTGTGAGAATGTGAATTGGCTTACTCCATTAACAATTTATGATTATAACCCCGAAAAAGGCGACCCGGTAAAGAGCAAATATCTTAGTTCTGACGAAAACTATCCAGACTACAACAAGTTATATACAGTAAAAGAAATTGAAGTAAAAAGTCACGATGGTGTAATGGTTCCGCTTTCTATTATTTATCCTAAAAACATGAAAATGGATGGCTCTTCTCCTGCTTATATCACTGGATATGGTGGCTATGGAATCTCTTATGAACCAAGATTTTCCCAAAGATTGACCGCATTATTAGAACAAGGAGTTGTATTAGCTATTGCTCATGTAAGAGGTGGAGGTGAAAAAGGTGAAAACTGGCATAAAACAGGTATGAAAGCGAATAAACCTAATACTTGGAAAGACTTCATAGCCTGTTCAGAATATCTAATTGCTCAAAAATACACTTCTCCTTCAAAACTTATTGGAAACGGAGTAAGTATGGGTGGAGTTCTTATCGGAAGGGCAATAACTGAAAGACCGGATCTTTTCGCTGTTGCGATTGCCGAAGTTGGTATGACGAATGCACTTCGTTCAGAAACTACCGCCAATGGTCCGAACCAAATTCCTGAAGTGGGAACCCTAAAAAATGAAGAGGATACAAAAAATTTAATGGAAATGGACGCTCAGAGTAAAGTAAAAAAAGGAGTAAAATATCCCGCTGTAATCATCCGTACCGGAATGAACGATTCAAGGATTACGCCTTGGGAACCTGGTAAATTTGCTGCAATTTTACAAAAAAATTCAGGTTCAGGAAAACCTGTTCTATTATATGTAAATTATGAAAACGGACATTTTACAAGTGATAAAGATGTTGTTTTCCATGAATATTCTGATATTTATGCGTTTGCTTTATGGCAAGTAGGACATCCAAAATTTCAGCCAGCAAAATAACGATAAAATTAAATTCATCTATAAAAACCAAAAACTCCCGAAGATTTTTCTTCGGGAGTTTATATTTTTAAAATTAAAATTTTCTAAGGATAAGGAGCAATCTCCACTTCAAGACCTTCCATTTCTTGAACAATATGCAACTGGCAACCCAATCTGCTATTCTCTTTCACATGGTAAGCCTCTGCAAGCATTGCATCTTCTTCATCGCCCATTTGTACAAGTCCCGGATCACTGATCACGTATACCTGACATGAAGCGCACATCGCCATTCCTCCACAAACTCCGATTGTTCCTTCTTCTGCTAATTCATACGAACGGATGATTTCCATTAAATTCATGGACATATCCGTAGGAGCAACAATATCGTGAGTTACACCGTCTCTGTCGGTGATTTTTATATTAATATCTGACATAATTTTGCAAAATTAGTCAATTTTTTTCACAACCGCTTTCTCAGCTTCTTTACGACTTCCGTCGAACCCGTCTACTCCACTTACCGTTGTATATTTTAAGACGTATTTTTTACCTGGATTTAGTCTGTTGTAAACACTTTGACACATCAATGTTGCCTCATGGAAACCACAAAGAATCAACTTCAATTTACCCGGATAAGTGTTGATGTCTCCGATTGCGTAGATTCCATCGATGTTTGTTTGATAGTCTAATGCATTATTAACAACAATTGCATTTTTCTCGATATTCAAGCCCCACTTAGAAATATCTCCCAATTTTGGAGTCAATCCGAATAAAGGAATGAAATAATCAGTTTCAAGATCATAAGCTTCTTCACCATCTTTCACAACAGTGATTGATTCTACTTTTCCATCTCCTTTAATTCCTGTAACTTCAGCAGGCGTGATTAATTTGATCTTTCCTTGATTTTTAAGATCCTGTACTTTTTCAACAGAATCCAAAGCTCCTCTGAACTCATTTCTTCTGTGAATTAAAGTAACTTCACTTGCAACATTTGACAAGAAAATACTCCAATCCAACGCAGAATCACCACCTCCGGCAATCACCACTTTTTTATTTCTGAAATGTTCAGGTTCTTTAACGAAATATTCAAGCCCTTTTTCTTCGTAATCAGCTACATTTTCAAAAGTTGGTTTTCTTGGTTCAAACGTTCCCAAACCACCTGCAATCGCAATTGCTTTTGCTCTGTGTACGGTTCCTTTGTTGGTAATAACCTCAAACCACTCATCATCTACTTTAGAATAAGAAACAGCCGTTTCTCCCAATGTAAAACCAGGTTGAAACTGCTTGATCTGTTCCATTAAATTATCAATTAATTCCCCTGCATTTACTGAAGGATATCCAGGAATATCGAAAATAGGTTTTTTAGGATAAAGCTCTGTCAATTGTCCTCCCGGTTGAGGAAGTGCATCAATGATATGGCATTTCATTTTAAGCAAACCCGCTTCAAATACTGCAAAAAGTCCTGTCGGTCCTGCTCCTATAATCAATATGTCTGTAGTTATCATAGTAAAAGATAATTTAATTAGATGTATAGCTGCAAATTTACTAATTTTAACGCGAAGCTTCTTTAATTCAGTCTAAATAAAAAGCTGAGATTTATCAAATATCATTAAAAAGCTGGAAATGTTAAATTTGGCAGCCTTTTTGTTAATGCTTTTACTATGAAGAAAATATTTATTATTTTAACTTTTTTCATTTTCTGTTTGGGTACCGCTCAAATAGATAATATTGCCAACGGCGAGTCTTTAACCTTAAGAATTCACTATGGTTTTCTAAATGCCGGAACTGCCAATTTAACAACTAAAATAACAACATATCAAGGTACTCCACATTTATATGTGAAGGGAACAGGTCAAACAACGGGCGCTGTAAAGGCGTTCTTTAAAGTAGAAGATTTATATGAGAGCTTTATTAACATACAAACCGGACTTCCCAGTTTTTATGTAAGAAATGTAAAGGAAGGAAGTTATAC
This sequence comes from Chryseobacterium polytrichastri, assembly GCF_900142445.1. Taxonomy (GTDB): domain Bacteria; phylum Bacteroidota; class Bacteroidia; order Flavobacteriales; family Weeksellaceae; genus Chryseobacterium; species Chryseobacterium polytrichastri. The sequence goes on from NZ_FRAV01000004.1 coordinate 157,555, forward strand.
ACAACATTTTGAAACGGTTTTTAATCACGATAATCAGACTTTAATTTTAACTGATAAGGAAAAACCAGCAAACGGTTCTAAAGTAATAAAATCGGTAAAAGGAGTTCAGGATATGCTTTCATGTTTTTATTATTTAAGAAGTAAAAGCCCAGCTGAATTGAAGGTTGGAACTATAATCAACATGAATGTTTGGATTGATGATGAAATGTTCCCATTTCAGTTAAAAGTAACAGGAACAGAAGATTTAAAAACCAAGTTTGGAACAATTAACTGCTTAAAAATTATTCCGTCTGTAAAAAGTGGAAGAGTTTTTAAAGAGAAAGAAGGAGTAACGATGTGGGTTTCCAATGATGCGAACCATGTTCCGATGCTTTTAAAAGCTGAATTAGCCGTAGGTTCTTTAAAAGCCAGTATTGATGATTTTAAAAATGTGAAATATCCTTTGAAATTCACGAAATAAAAATATAGTTAGTTTTTTAATTTTGAAAATGTCTGTAATATTTTTTACAGGCATTTTTGTTTTATATGTAATACTTTCAATCTATCAATTGTTATATTTATACAGTTAGTTTTTTAATTACGTTTTGTTTCTAAGGTCAGTAATTAAAAAACAAAACCTCCGAAATATTTCGGAGGTTTATTTTTTATTATAAAGTTTTAAACTGTTCTAACGTTCGGATATCATTTTCGAAGAACATTCTGATATCGCTCATTTGGTAAAGAAGCATTGTAATTCTTTCAATACCCATTCCGAAAGCATATCCTGAATATTTCTCAGAATCAATATTCACATTTTTAAGAACGGCAGGATCTACCATTCCACAACCCATAATTTCTAACCAACCAGTTCCTTTAGTAATTCTGTAATCAGTTTCTGAGTTTAATCCCCAATATACGTCAATCTCAGCACTTGGCTCAGTAAAAGGGAAATAAGAAGGTCTCATTCTGATTTTAGACTTACCGAAAAGTTCAGTTGTAAAGAATTGGATCGTTTGCTTCATATCCGCAAAGCTTACATTCTCGTCAATATACAATCCTTCAATCTGGTGGAAAATACAGTGTGAACGTGAAGAAATAGCTTCATTTCTAAATACTCTTCCCGGAGATAAAATTCTAATCGGCGGTTGGTTTTCTTCCATGTAACGAATTTGTACAGAAGAAGTATGCGTTCTCAACAAAAGATCAGGATTTTGCTCAATAAAGAAAGTATCCTGCATATCTCTTGCCGGATGGTATTCAGGAAGATTTAGGGCTGTAAAGTTATGCCAGTCATCTTCAATCTCTGGTCCGTCTGCAACTGCAAATCCGATAGATTTAAAAATCTCAATAATTCTGTTCTTCACCACATTGATTGGATGTCTTGAGCCCAAATCTAATGGAAAAGCAGGTCTCGTAAGATCTTCTTTTTCTAAGATAATAGAAGATTCAGACGATGTTTTCAAATCTTCCAATTTTACAGCAACAGCTTGCTTTAGAGTATTGATCTTCTGTCCAAATTCTTTCTTCTGGTCGTTCGGAACTTCTTTAAATTTTTCAAAAAAATCATTCAGAACACCTTTTTTACCATTGTACTTAATTCGGAAGTTCTCTATCTCCTCTCTAGATGTAGCATTAAAGCCATTTACTTCAACAAGTAGTTCTTCTATCTTTTCTATCATTATTCTACACTTTCAAAAATGTTTTGCAAAAATACGGTTTTTAAGTTTAATAATTTATTTCAAATAAAAAAATCTGCCTCTTTTCGGAGGCAGACTTCAATCACTTATTTCACTTAAATAAAAAAATTATTTTTTTTCTAATGCTTTAACGTTGATCTGAAGCGTTACATCATCTTTAATAACCCCATTTTCAGCAGGAGCCTGAAACTTCACACCAAATTCTTCTCTTTTAATATCCTTAGGTTCAGTTGCTACACTTACTTCTCCGTTTTTCACGGAAACATTTGCCTTAAACTGAACAGGTTTTGTAATCCCTTTAATTGTTAAATTACCCTCCAAAAGTGTATTGTAATCACCTTCTGCAGCGGGAGTAACTTTTGTAATTTCATAAGAAGCTGTCGGAAATTTTTCTACTTCGAAGAAATCTCCACTTTTTAAATGGCCATTTAATTTTCCTAACTGATCTGCATTATCTTTTAAATCTACTGATGTTAAGGAATTCATATCAGCAACGAATTTTCCACTTTCTAATTTTCCATCTTTTATGGTAACATCTCCACTTTCAAATTTTATAGTTCCAAAATGGCTTGTATTTTCAGATTTAAAAACTTTATATCCTTTCCACTCCACCTTACTGTTCAATGTATCCAGCGTATATTGGCTACCTTCTTTCGTTGTAGCAACTTCATTACCTTCACTTGTCAGCGGTTTGTCTTTATTACAAGAAACCACTACAACTGCAGTAAAAAGAGCAGGAATAGCGAATGAAAACAGTTTTTTTCTCATTTTTGATATATTTTTATTGTAACTGCTAATATAATAAAAAAAAATATTTTTTCCTAAAAATAGTACATTTGTATCATGCTTTTAGAAATAAACAATTTACACTTCTCACATACCAAAGACAAACCATTGTTTAACAACCTCAACATCAAATTTGAAGAGGGTAAAATCATTGCGCTGGCAGGGGAAAGCGGATGCGGAAAATCTACTTTACTCAATTTGATTTACGGATTATTAGACTGGGAAAGTGGTGAAATTATCTTTAACGGTACGCAACTCTACGGTCCAAAAGGAAATCTTGTTCCCGGAGAAGCTGAAATGAAATTTGTAGCACAGAATTTTGATCTGATGCCTTACTCTACTGTGGCTGAAAATGTGGGGAAATTTATCTCTAATATTGATTTAAAAAAGAAGAAGGAAACCGTAACTGAACTTCTTGAAGTTGTTGGATTGGAAGAATTCGCTGATATTCTACCTAAATATCTAAGTGGTGGACAGCAGCAGAGAGTTGCTATTGCAAGAGCTCTTTCTGTACTTCCGAAATTATTGATTTTAGACGAACCGTTCAGTAATCTGGATTTCCCAAGAAAGATTGAACTTCGTGAAAAATTGTTCAGATATGTAAAAGAACATCATATTTCTTTAATTATATCAACTCACGAATTACAGGACATTATGCCTTGGCTTGACCAGATCGTTATTCTTCAGGAGGGAAGATTAATTCAGAATGAAAGCCCGGAAGAAACATATAAAAATCCTTACAACACTTATGTAGCAAAGCTTTTTGGAGAAGTGAATATTTTCAATGAAAATGAAATTTCAACGTTTGGACTCTCTAAGTTTTCTTATTATCCGAAAGAAATTACAATTTCTGAAAATGGTTTTGAAGCAGAGGTTTTAGAAAGCCGATTTGCAGGAAATCATTATTGGAATAAGTTAAAAATGGAAGATAAAGAACTTGTTGTTTATACTGATGGAAAGCTAGAAAATTGGGTTAAAATTTCTTTTGATTAAATATACCGATCATTTTAAAATTTAACCATTAAGGTTTTTGTTAAGAGGTTAAGATTATTAAGAGATTGCTTCGTCACTTCGCTCCTCGCAATGACAAATCTTGTAAAAACGACTACTACCCTAGCCCAGATATAAACGGTTACCCCGCAGTAAGTTTCGGAGCGTCGGAGGGTTTAGGAGTTGGTGTGCGCTGGCACGAGGAGTATGAGTGGATAGCTGGAAATAGCTTCTTTAAAAAAAACATAATCACCACATTTACTAACAGTTATTATTAATTTGTGGATAAAAAAGATTATAATATATCAATCTTTTTCTTAGATTTGTAGTACCACAGCATAAGGAAATTTTTGGTTAATTCTCTTTCATCCATTAGACGAACATTAGCAAACTCCGCAATCAAGTCTTCGAAAGATAACACTGTCCAATTCTTTCCTTTTTTTGTGTCTTAATTCATAAAAAAATGCGCCTAAAGACGCATTCTTATTATATCTATGTAAGGTTATAAACTTACGCTTTCTTTACAAATTCAGATTTTAAAGCCATTGAGCCAAAACCATCAATTTTACAATCAATATTATGATCACTGTCTGGTCTTAGACGGATATTTTTTACTTTAGTCCCAGCTTTCACCGGTTTTGGAGCTCCTTTTACTGGAAGGTCTTTCACCACTACTACAGAATCTCCATCTTGTAATTCATTTCCGTTAGCATCAAGGATTTTACCTTCGTTTGCCGCTTCAGAAGCTGCTTCCTCAGGATTCCATTCGTAAAAACATTGGGAACAAACCGTCATATTATCGCTTGGATAAGTAAATTCGGAACCACATTTCGGACAAAGTACAGTATCACTCATATTTTTTATTTTTTGCAAAGGTATGATTTTAAAATAAGTCGATAAATTTTGAATAAAGGAGCTATAGCCCCCTATTTAAGGTAAATTTAGAAACTCAAAAAAGGAAACTCGTATCTCTCAACTATAATTCGTATTTTTGCAGATTCAAAACAGGAGAAGCAATTTATGGAACTTATTCACAGAAACTTAGCGATCGGAATTCACGATGCTTTACAAGAAACATTTTTCGAGAAAAATAAATACGCCGATAAAGTAATCGAAAGACTTTTAAAAGCTCACAGAAAATGGGGAAGCCAGGACAGAGCTGTTGTTTCTGAGATTTTCTATAATATCATCCGTTGGAAAAAACGTTTGGAATATTATATGGGAGAAGGTGTAAAACCAGATAATATTTACAAACTTATCATCGCATATTTACTTTGGAGCAAAACAAATTATAAAAGATTTGAAGAATTTGAAGGAATAAAAATCGCTGATATCACCACTAAGCTTAAAAAAGGAACTGTTCCTACCAAGGCAATAGAATATTCTATTCCTGAATGGTTGGTTGAAACGTTGGAAAGAGAATTAGGTCCGATCTGGGAAAAAGAAATGAAAGCTCTGAACGAGCGCGCTCCTACCGTTTTAAGAGCGAATGCATTAAAAACTACACCAAGAGAACTTATTTCTGACCTAGAATCTGATAATATTGTTTCTTATACTGTGAAAAATTATCCAGATGCAGTACAATTGGAAGAGAAAAAGAATGTTTTTCTTACAACTGCTTTTAAGGATGGATTATTTGAAGTTCAGGATGCTACTTCACAAAAAATCGGATATTTCCTTGATGTAAAAGAGGGTCAAAGAGTTGTGGATGCTTGCGCAGGTGCAGGTGGAAAAACACTTCACTTAGCTGCTTTGATGGGGAATAAAGGACAAATTATTGCCTTAGATATTTATGAATGGAAGTTGGCTGAGCTAAAACGTCGTGCAAAAAGAGCTGGAGCTCACAACATTGAAACCCGTATGATTGCTGACAATAAAGTAATCAAACGTCTTCATGAGAAAGCTGACAGATTGTTGATTGATGCGCCATGTTCAGGTCTGGGAGTTTTGAAAAGAAACCCTGACAGTAAGTGGAAAATCGACCAAGATTTTATCGATAGAATTAAAAAAGAGCAACAGCAAATTCTTCAGGATTATTCTAAAATCCTTAAAAAAGGAGGAAAAATGGTATATGCAACATGTTCTATCCTACCTTCTGAAAACAATTTGCAGGTTGAAGAATTCTTGAAAAACAATCCGGATTTCAAAATGGTTAAAGAAGAAAAAGTAATGCCTAGCGAAGGGTATGATGGATTCTACATGGCTTTGATCGAAAGACTTGCTTAATACATTAGCTTAACATTACATTATCAAAATACATGAACTACTCTATTTTTTAGAGTAGTTTTTTGTTATCTGATATTGAAAAATAGAAATTGTCTGAAAAATTAATATTCTTTACTAAGGTGTAACTTTCACAATACTATTTCATACCAATTGTTCAAAAACTATTTCTAAAAATCACAAAGTTGATAGTATGTCAACTAAATTTTATCTTTGTGAAAAATCAACTTTATTAATTATGTTCAAAAAAATCTTAAGCTTTTTTACTTTCTATCTATTTTGTTTGACGTTTGCTCAGACTTACGAAATTCAATACATCAGTTCGTACAATGGAAAAGTATTGACAGATCAAACTCCCACTCTAGTTTGGGCCAATGAGAAGGAAAGCTTTATCTTAAATAACAAAATAAGGGAACAGAAAAGTGATTATCCATTTGAAATCACGAAAGTTGAAAAACCATCGAACACTATTATATCTTATGGATTTTTAAAATCAAACGAAATCATTTCAACTTCCGATGCAGAATCCATAGGAAAACAAACTTTTGAATTCACCAATGAAACAAAAAAAATACTGGGATACAATTGCAAAAAAGCTATAACAAAAATCAATTCCAATACCATTGAGGTTTGGTATACAAACGATTTAAAAATAAAAGGCGGCCCCTCTACGTTAGGACAAAACTTAGGTTTAGTACTAGAGGTTGAGCGTAACAAAAATTCATTGATCACAGCCAGCTCAATAAAAAAAGTGAAGAAAACTGAAATTGAAGCCTTATTAAAAGGTTCAATAAATTCTACTGATCTATTAGGATATAAAGATCTACTTTGGAAAAGTAGATTTACTACCTTAAAAGTATTTGAGAATGAGACTATCAATTTTTCAGGTGAATCAAAATCAGATGAACAAATAAAAAGATTTGCCAACGGAACTATTATCCTTAAAAAAATAAAATTTCCAAAAATTTCAGAAGGTGAACTTATTTTCGCTGAATTAAAGCAACAATCTAACGGCGACGCCTACGACAGAACCGGAACTGTTTTCTTTATTCCGCAAGATAAATCACAATCTTTTTTTGACGGATTAGAAAAGGGAGCAAAGACACTTCCGCTTTATGACAACGGAAACGGAAAACAATATTACGGGATAGCTTCAACCGAAAATTATAATCCAGCAATTGAAATGATGAGATTTTTCACTGCTTTCGGGACTCAAAAATTTAATCATATTGAATTAAAAGGAAAAACCTGGCAAACTATCACACCTTACCGTCAGGACATTACTGAACTGAAACCTTCTTTATCGGAAAAAGAACTGTGGATTGGTACATTTATCGGCAACTATGACAAAGGCGGCCACAAAGTGAGTTTAGAAATTACAATTCATAAAAGTGATCAAAACGTGAATAAAAACAATACGGTGATTCCTTTATTTAATACATTGAATATTATGGAAATGGCCGGACAGGATTATTCTACCATGTTTAATACCGACAAAGGACTTTTTGTAGAATTTACCTTACAAAAAGATTTGAAAAATGCTCAGCTAAGATATACAACAACTGGCCATGGTGGTTGGGAAAACGGAGATGAATTCATTCCTAAACCTAATTCAATTTTCTTAGATAATAAAATGGCATTTACTTTTACACCTTGGAGAACAGACTGTGGTTCTTATCGTTTATACAATCCAGCTTCGGGAAATTTTCCGGATGGACTTTCATCATCAGACTTAAGCAGATCAAATTGGTGTCCCGGAACAATTACCAATCCTAATTTTATTTCGCTTGGAGATTTAAAAGCTGGAAAACATACCATGCAGATTAAGATCCCTCAAGGGCCAACGGAAGGAACAAGTTTCAGTTCATGGAATGTTTCGGGTACTTTAATAGGGGTCCAATAAAAACAAAACCTTCTTACAATGGGATTGTAAGAAGGTAAAAACACAAATGATGAAAAAAAATTATTTCGAACCACAAAGTAAGGTCAAAAATTCGTAGAATAAATTAACATATATTAATAAATATGTTATTTTTATTTCGTATACAAAATATCATTTATAATTCAAAGTGAAAAATATAAACAAAAACCATACTTACAACTTGAATAAGTTTAAATTTTTCTTTAAAATAATAAATTAAGTTAAAAATATTCATATTTAAATATTTTTTGTTGTTATTTTTAAATTACAATTCTATTTTTGCTTTAAATAAATGATAAAAAATGTGTGGAATCGTATGTTTGTTTGATGCAAAACAAAAAACTGAGGTATTAAGACCTCAGGTATTAGAAATGTCAAAAAAAATCCGTCATAGAGGTCCGGATTGGAGTGGCGTATTTCAAAATGAAAAAATAATTTTCTCTCACGAAAGACTTGCCATTGTAGATCCTACTTCAGGAAAGCAACCTTTATTTACAAAAGACGGAAACGTTGTGTTAGCAGTAAACGGAGAGATCTATAACCATAGAGAATTAAAAAAGGAGTTTCCTGATTATGAATTTCAGACTGAATCTGATTGTGAAGTCATTCTAGCGCTTTACAGAAAATACGGAGAGAGTTTTATAGAAAAACTAAACGGAATTTTTGCTTTTTCACTTTACGACATTGAAAATGATGTGTATCTGATTGCCCGCGACCATATGGGAATTTGTCCGCTATATCAAGGATGGGATAAAAACGGCAACTATTATGTAGCTTCAGAATTAAAAGCATTGGAAGGTATTTGTAAAACCATTGAAACTTTTTTACCGGGACATTTTGTTTTCAGTAAACAAGGAAGCGAGCTTCAACAATGGTACAAGAGAGACTGGGAAAGCTTTGACAATGTTAAAGATAATGAAACGGATATTTCAAAAATAAGAAAAGGACTTGAAGACGCTGTTCACAGACAATTGATGAGTGATGTTCCTTATGGAGTACTTTTATCAGGAGGTTTAGATTCATCTGTAATTTCTGCTATTACGGCAAAATTTGCCCGACAAAGAATTGAAAGCGGCGATACACAGGAAGCTTGGTATCCAAGATTACACAGTTTCGCGGTAGGTTTGGTAGGTTCGCCAGATTTGATTGCAGCAAAAAAAGCAGCAGAACATATTGGGTCTATTCACCATGAGGTTAATTTTACCGTTCAAGAGGGCCTAGATGCTATTCGTGATGTAATCTATCATTTGGAAACTTATGATGTAACGACAATTCGCGCGTCTACCCCAATGTATCTTTTAGCAAGAGTCATCAAATCTATGGGGATAAAAATGGTACTTTCCGGTGAAGGTTCTGATGAATTATTCGGTGGATATTTATATTTCCATAAAGCACCGAACGCAAAAGAATTCCATGATGAAACAGTTAGAAAATTAGGAAAACTTCACCTTTACGATTGCTTGAGAGCCAACAAAGCATTAATGAGCTGGGGAATTGAAGGCCGTGTTCCTTTCTTAGATAAAGAATTTATGGATATTGCCATGGCCGTTAATCCGAAAGATAAAATGATTAACGTTTCCGAAGGAAAGATTGAAAAATGGGTATTAAGAAAAGCTTTCGAAGATTTACTTCCTGAATCTATTGCATGGAGACAGAAAGAACAGTTTTCAGACGGAGTAGGTTATTCATGGATCGACACCTTAAAAGAAGTGGCCGAAAAAGAAGTGTCTGACGAAATGATGACGAATGCAAAATTCAGATTCCCATTAAACACTCCTCAAAACAAAGAAGAATACCGTTACAGAACAATTTTTGAAGAGCATTTCCCAAGTGAAACAGCTGCTGCCACCGTTCCGTCTGTACCATCTGTTGCATGTTCTACTCCAATTGCGTTGGAATGGGATGAGGCTTTCAAAAAAATGAATGATCCAAGTGGAAGATCTATTAAGGTTCATGAAACTTCTTATGAATAAAAGGGTTTAGAGTTTAGGGAAAATAAAGTTTAAAACTGTAAGCTAAAAAACTTATTCCTAAGCCCTAAATCCTATTACCTAACAATAAAATTTATCAATCCTGTAGCAATACAGGATTTTCTTTTGAATAACCAATAATAAATTGATATAAATTAACTGACAATCAAAAATATTATCTAATAAATAATTATATTTGGAAAACGAAAAATCAATTTTATAAAAATGAGAAGAACCCTTACTATCTTTTTTGCTTTATTATCTATAACTTTTACCTTCGGACAAGGTAAATTTGGTAAATATCTTAACTCAAAAAAACTTGCTTTAACGTACAAAACCGTAAAGGATAATGAAAAGGATGACTATTATCAACAATTTTACTGGTTGGCAAAAGCTGAACAATTAAAAACATACCCTCACCTTAAAGATGTAAAACCTAAGGTTCTGTATGAGTTTGTGAAAAAAGTAAACCCTCAGAATCCAACTAAAAAACTAGATGAAAGAGGTAAAGAATTAAGAGCAACAGCTGAATTATCTTTAAATCAATATTTTAAAAATAAAAATTTCGAGAATAACAATGTCTTAATGTTAAACCTGGAGACTTATTGTGATCCTTCTCAAGGGGAATACTTCACCAAAGTAGATCCTGAAAAAATTAAAGAATTGGTACCAAAAGAATTATTTGCATTCAACTCTTTAAACAAGAAAACTCAGGAAGAGAAGACTTATTATCTTTGGATCAACAAGAAAAAAGATGATTTCAACATTGTAGACATCATTCCTGTAGAAAAAGAAAACAAAGCTTTCTATGCAAGATTGAAACAATATCTACCTAGTTACAAATTCTCTAAATATGTACCTTCAGTTAAAAAAGGAACTAAAACAGACAAAACAGATGTAGATTATTACTATATCATGCCTTTTGAACAGAATACTGATAATATTGAATACAAAACAACGGATTTCAAAACTTATGAGCTTAGCCAATACCGAAAAGCTGGTGAAGAATGGAAAGGAGTAGAAAAGCCTAGAAAATAAATTAAAAAGTCTTGTGAAATATCGCAAGACTTTTTTAATTTTATATGGATTTCTTTATCTAAAGAAAAGGCTGCAGATATTGCAGTATTCTTTTTAACCCCAAATCCACTAGAAAATTAAAATTCTAGCCCCACAAATGTCTGAAATAAGTTCGTCACAAACACAAGTAAAAAAAGTCTTACCACTGATTCTTGCCACTGCGATTTTCATGCAGATGTTGGATTCTACAATCTTAAATACCTCTTTGCCTTCCATAGCAAAAGACTTGGAGGAGTCTCCTCTCAACATGCAGAACGCTATTATTAGTTATGTTCTCACATTAGCGGTCTTCATGCCGGCAAGTGGTTTTTTAGCAGATCGTTTTGGAACAAAAAAGGTTTTTATTGTTTCACTGATACTTTTCAGTCTGGGTTCATTTTTTTGCGCTATTTCACAAAACCTTACGCAACTGGTAATCTCAAGAGTATTACAAGGCGTTGGAGGAAGCTTGATGACACCTGTAGGTAAATTAGCTTTAATTAAAACTTTCGACAAAAACGAATTATTAAAAGCGATGAACTTCGCCATTATTCCTGCATTAATCGGCCCTGTTTTAGGTCCTTTGGTTGGAGGCTATATGGTAGATTATCTTTCATGGCACTGGATTTTTTTAATTAATATTCCCTTTGGAATCATAGGAATTGTTTTAGGCGTAAAATATATGCCTAATTATAAATCTGAGGATGTAGATTTCGACTTAAAAGGCTTCATGATCTTTGCAGCAGCCTCTCTTCTACTTTCAATTTCATTAGAGCTTTTTGGGGATCTTCAAAATACAACCCCCGTTTTAGTGGTATTTATTTTAGGCTTTCTTTTCTTATATTATTACTACAAACATGCAAAAAAAAGCGGGAATCCAATTTTCCCACTAGACCTTTTCCAGGTAAGAACATTTCGGGTAGGCGTTGTAGGAAATCTGGCAACACGATTAGGAATCAGTGCTATTCCATTATTACTCCCTTTAATGATTCAGATTGCGTACAAACAATCAGCCGTAACTTCTGGGTGGATCATCGCTCCAATGGCAGTAACCGCCATGTTTGGAAAATCATATGTTATTAAAATTCTAGATACCTTTGGCTATCGAAAAACACTGATGGTCAACACCTTCATCATTGGAACTTTGATTTGCCTATTAGCCATTCCAAACATTCACACTTCATTATACTGGTTTGTCCCGATTATTGCGGTGTTGGGATTCTTTAATTCAATACAATTCACCTCAATGAATACCATTTCTATTGCAGATCTTCGAAACTTCCAGACAAGCAGCGGAAACTCTCTAGTATCCGTTAATCAACAACTTGCCATTGGATTTGGGATCGCATTTGGTTTAATTGTTTTAAAATTATATGAAAATACAGATCTCATTGAAGGAGAAATTCATAATGCATTCCGATATACATTTCTTACCGTGGGAATTTTAACCATCATATCAGGATTTGTTTTCAGAAGACTGCATATTTCTGATGGAAAAAACATGAAATCGAAGGAGGAATAAAATTTTAGATTGCATCAATTATAGTTTATATTTTTTGGAACCGTTTCACAACGTAGAACTAGCTTTACTCTTTTTTATTATTTGAAGCTATTTCGGGTAAGCACAAAGTTTGTCATCCCGCAGAAATCTAGACTCGAATCTTTCCACACAATAAACCTAACAGGTTTTGAAAACCTGTTAGGTTTGGCGAAGCACTAAAAAAATATTTTTCAACCTCTCATTTTTACTTTTTTCACCACAACAAATGCACTACTTATCACAGGTCAATGCATTTGATTTTTAACTTTAATAATTTTGCCTATATAAAATCAACAATATTATGGCAACTAAAAAAGTAGAAATAGTAATATCTCCAAAACCTGCACATTTCGTGGGTGACGGTTTTAGGGTGCATAATTTTATTCCGGGTGTACAAGGATTGGATATGAAAAGAATGGATCCTTTCATTTTACTCGACTATAACTCAAAATTTCATTTTAATGGAACGGAAACTCCTAGAGGAGTTGGCGTACATCCTCACAGAGGTTTTGAAACCGTAACGATAGCCTATCAAGGTAGAGTTGAACATCACGACAGCGCAGGAGGAGGAGGAATTATTGGTGAAGGCGATGTACAATGGATGACTGCTGCAAAAGGAGTTCTTCACAAAGAATATCATGAAACTGAATGGGCAAAAACCGGTGGTATTTTCCAAATGGTTCAGCTTTGGGTAAATCTTCCTTCAGTATATAAAATGAGCTGCCCAAAATACCAGGCGATCAAAAATTCCGATATGGAAAAAGTAGACCTTGGGGATAACGGATTTATTGAAATCATTGCCGGAGAATACAACGGTCATAAAGGTCCTGCCTTTACGTACAGTCCGGTTCATATGATGAATGCAAAATTAAAGTCAGGAGGAAAAGCAGATTTCAATTTCCCCGCTAACTTCAATACCGCAGCGCTGGTTGTGGAAGGAAGTATTATCATAAACGGTGAACAAAAAGCACCATCAGATCATTTGGTCTTATTCCAAAACGAAGGAGAAACTTTTACGATAGAAGCATCTGAAGATTCAATTCTATTAATCATCAGCGGAATGCCTTTAGACGAACCTATTTATCCACACGGACCTTTTGTAATGAATTCAAAAGAAGAAATTATGCAGGCTTTTGAGGATTATAACTTGGGAAGATTTGGGTATTTGGCAGATTAATTTTTAATTATTTCGTAACTTTACTATTGAGTCGTTGGGCAAACGCGAAGACGCAATGTTAATTGAAAACTCATTATTTTAAGACACAAAGATTTTATCTTCGATAAAATTGATTAGGTATAAAAGTACCATCTATTTATCATTTCGTAAGAATCTTAATCTCGCAAATAAAGCAGCATCGAGATTCCTCCGGAATGGAAAGTTTGATGGAAAGTAAAGAAATGAAAAATCTATAATTTTCTTGCGCCTTAAAACAAAATAATAAAAAATTCTTTGCGCCTTTGCGTTTATCCAACAATTAAAACATAAAAATTCAATCAACTTTAATTTTCATTAAAGTATCATAAGCGTTGAAAATATTAATTACATTAGCGTAAACAAAATTGAAAAAAATACTTTAGCCATGTCAAACATTGGACTTATAATTGAAGAAAAATCAGCAGATATAGGAAATTTTTTAGTGGGAAGACTCTTGCCTTTCCGTGAAAAAAGAGCAGTTGGACCCTTTGTTTTTATTGACCATATGGGACCTTCTGAATTAAAAGATTATCAAAATCTTGATGTTCCACCTCATCCTCATATCGGACTTTCAACATTAACTTATCTCTTAGAAGGATCAATTTTCCACAGAGACAGTATCGGAAGCGCTCTTGAAATAAAACCAGGCGCTGTAAATTGGATGACTGCCGGAAAAGGCGTTGTACATTCAGAAAGAACCCCTGAATATTTAAGACATACCGATAAAAAGCTTCACGGATTTCAGATCTGGGTAGGCCTTCCAAAGCATTTAGAGCAAAGTGAACCTACGTTTCATCATATTGAAGCAGATCAACTTCCTCTTTGGGAAGAAGGTGATATTCAATATAAACTTATTGCAGGAGAAGCTTTTGGAAAAACATCTCCGGTTCCTGTTCACAGTAAACTGTTTTTTATTGAAATTAAAACGAAAACTGCTCAAAAAATAAGCATCGGAAAAGATCTTTATGGTGAAGCAGCCATGTATGTTTTGGATGGAACGGTAACTACAGACGGAAATTCTTACGGCTCGAAGCAATTAATGATCGCAAAAAATACCAATCTTTGCGAATTTGAAATGAGCGAAAACGGAACCGTTTATCTTTTCGGAGGTGAGCCTTTTGATGAAGAGCGCTTTATATTCTGGAATTTCGTAAATTCAAACAAGGAAGTCATTGATGAAGCAAAAGTAAATTGGAACGACCAAAACCATGATGCTTTTCCTTTAGTTCCTGGTGACGAAGACGAATACGTTCCACTTCCTAAAGCTATTTTAAATAGAAAACCTTAGGAAAAACAATAAAAAATATACGATGAAAATATTAGCATTTGCAGGAAGCACCTCTTCCACTTCAATTAATAGAGAATTGGTAAAATTTGTTTTGAAAGATTTTCAGGATGAAGAAATTAATTTAATTGACCTTAATGATTTCACGATGCCTACCTTCTCTATCGATCTCGAAAAGAAAGGTTTTCCGGATGAAGCGCACAATTTTTTAAAACAAATAGAAGAATGTGATGTAATCATTTGTTCTCTTGCAGAGCATAACAGATCTTATAGTGCTGCTTTTAAAAATGTTTTCGACTGGGCTTCAAGGATTAACGTTAAAGTTTTTCAAAACAAGCCGATGCTCTTGATGAGCACTTCTCCCGGAGGATATGGTGGCGGCAATGTAATGAACACTGCCAAGACCTTCTTTCCTCAATTTGCAGCAGATGTAAAAGACACTTTTTCTCTGTCTAAATTTTACGAAAACTTTGATATGGAAAGCGGGGTCATCAATCCTGATATGCTAAAAGAATTAAAAGGTAAAATAGAAAATTTTAAAATTCAGGTTAAAAACTAATGACAAAAGGAAGATTAGAGGCTTTCAGTGACGGTGTTCTAGCCGTTATTATTACAATTATGGTGCTTGAATTAAAAGTACCGGAAGGAAATAATTGGGAAAGTTTGAAACCTCTTATTCCAAAGTTTTTGGCTTATATTTTCAGTTTTCTGTATATCGGAATTTATTGGAACAACCATCATCATTTGTTTCAGGCTGTAAAAAAAGTGAACGGAAGTATTCTTTGGGCCAATCTTCATTTGTTGTTCTGGCTTTCATTAATGCCCGTCGCAACAGAGTGGATCGGAGAAACTCATTTTGCCAAAAATCCCGTAACAGTTTATGGCATAGGATTGATAATGTCCGGGATTGCGTATACCATTCTGGAAAATTTAATTATAAAAAATGAAGGCGAAAACTCGAAGATAAAAGAAGCCATATCTTCTAAATTTAAAGAGTATATGTCGATTATTTTTTATATTTCAGGGATCGTGACTTCGTTTTTTTATCCTTATATTGCAATAGGTTTTTATTACGCCTCTGCTTTATTATGGCTCATTCCCGACAAAAGAATTGAAAAATCATTAAAAGAAGATTAGTATGGAAACACACGAATACATCAATGGAGAAATCACTGTTATCTGGCAACCTCAAAAATGTATCCATTCAACAGTTTGCGTGAAAACTCTTCCAAAAGTTTATAATCCAAAAGAAAGACCCTGGATAAAAGTTGAAAATGCAACTCCTCAGGAACTTAAAAATCAAATAGACCTGTGCCCATCCGGAGCATTAAGTTATAAATTCAAGACACAACAATAATGGGAGTAACCGTAAAAGCAGTTTTAGGAAAAGAAAAATATTACACTGAAGTAACGGCTGGTGAAAATCAACTGATTACAGATGAACCTGTAGATAAAGGTGGACAGAATAAAGGTTTCAATCCTTTTGAAATTCTGGCAACATCACTGGCAAGTTGTACTGCAGCCACTTTAAAAATGTACATCGACAGAAAAGAATGGGCGGTTGAAGAAATACATGTAGAAGTAGAACTAGAAAATTATCCATTAACTAAAAGGGCGGTCTTCACGAGAAACATCAGTTTTGAAGGAACTATTGATGAAGAACAGCTAAAAAGGCTACATACCATTGCAGATGCTTGCCCCGTACATAAATTATTAACAAACGATATAGAAATTCAAACCAAATATTCATAATATGATAGAAGTAAAGCAAAACAACGACGAAAAACACGGAAGTTTTGAGGCTTTCATAGACGGAATCTCAGCAGGAAAAATGACCTACACTTGGGCAGGTGAAGAAAGATTCATCATAGATCATACCGAGGTAGGTGAAGAACACAACGGAAAAGGTGTGGGTAAAGAAATGCTTTTAGCAGCGGTAGACTTTGCCAGAAAAAACGGAAAGAAGATTATTCCACTTTGTCCGTTTGCAAAAGCAAGTTTCCAAAAAAGTGAAGAACTTCAGGATGTTTTAGTTAATTAAGTTCAACTAAATACAGAAAATACATCAACCTTTCAGAACTCAACTCTGAAAGGTTTTTTTTATCAATATAATGAATGTAATCTGCAATAAAATCGCTAAATTACTCTTTCAAAATTAGTTATGGTTTTGTATTTGTAGCACTACACATCTATTCACTATATAAAAACTTAAACAAATAGTAATGAAAAAAACAAGCAGCATTTTTAAAAAGAATCCCGACAAACACGATTACCCTGCAGCAAAAGATTATTTAGAACTCATCTATGACGAACAAAAAACTGCCGGAATTATTAAAAAATTAACAGAAGCCACAACCATTTATAAAAAATGTAAGGATGTCTTTCGGGCAAGCGAGCTTCCTTTATTGCCGCGCGAAAACAAATACGTTCAGGAAGATCTACAGAAAATAAAAAAAGAAATAAAGCTCTCCCCTATTTTACTCGTTCGTGGCAATAACAAACTCATCATTGCAGACGGGTATCACAGAATGTGCGCAAGCTATCATCTTAACGAAGATCTGGAACTTCCCTGCAGATTAGTTTGACCTTTCGCACTCTGTAATTTCAAAAACGAAATTGCTTTTAAAAAATTTCTTTAAAAAAACTATATTTGTGAAATTTAAAAATTTACAAATATGTCGCCGTATCTATTACTGGTTATCATTATCGCCTATTTCGCACTGCTACTTTGGGTAGCTTATAAAACTGGAAAAGGAAGTGATAATGAAAGTTTCTTCATTGGAAACCGTAAAAGTAATTGGATGCTCGTTGCATTTGGGATGATTGGGACATCGCTTTCTGGCGTTACCTTCGTGAGCGTTCCCGGTGCTGTTGGGAAAGACAGTTTTTCTTATTTACAAATCACTTTAGGATATCTTATCGGATATATTGTGGTTGCATACGTCTTACTTCCTTTATACTATCGGTTAAAATTAACCTCAATTTATGGCTATCTTCAACAAAGGATGGGGCAACTTTCTTATAAATCGGGAGCATGGATTTTCATTGTATCAAGATTGGTTGGAGCCACCGCGAGATTATATCTGGTTGTTAATATTCTTCAGATTACTATTTTAGATAGTTTAGGAGTTCCTTTTATTGTAACGACCTTAATTATATTGATCATGATTATCCTTTATACTTATGAAGGAGGGGTAAAAACCATTGTCTGGACTGATACTTTACAGACTTCTTGTATGCTTTTAGGACTGATCATTTGTACGGTTTATATGTTGAATCACTTAGACCTAAGTGTAGGACAGAGTTTGACCGCAATGAGCGATAAAGGTTATACTAAGGTATTTGAATTCGATATCAATTCACCAGGATTTTTCCTCAAACAGATTCTTGCCGGAGCATTCATAACCATTACCATGACAGGAATTGATCAGGAAATGATGCAGAAAAGTCTTTCTGTTACGAAGCTGAAAGATTCCCAGAAGAATATGGTAACCCTTGGCTTTATCTTATTAGGCGTAATTTCCCTATTCCTTTATATGGGTGGACTTTTATACCTTTTCGGGCAAAGCGAAGGTGGTCAAATCACAGAAATCATTAAAGACGGAATTCCTAAAAAAGAATTTTTATTAAACGGAAAAGACATTTTCGGAGATAAAATTTTCCCTGAGGTAGCTTTAAATCATATGCCGGGCTTTATTTCAATTATATTTATAATCGCCTTAATTTCAGCTTTATTCCCGAGTGCTGATGGTGCTATGACTGCGCTTACCTCATCATTATGCATCGATATTGTTGGAATGAAAGACAAGCCTTGGGATACTAAAAAGAAAGAAAAATTCAGAAAAAACGTTCACTTGCTCGTTGCTGCTTCTTTCTTAGTGATGGTTGTTATATTTAAAATTATTAATGATAATTCCATGATTGGCCTAATTCTTAAATTGGCCGGATTCACTTACGGTCCACTATTAGGACTCTTTGCATTTGGAATTTTCACAAAATATAAAGTTGAAGATAAGTTGGTTCCTTACGTTTGTATTGCAGCTCCTATTATCTCTTATTTTATCGATAAATATCAGGCTACTCTTTTTGGAGATTTCAAAATCGGATTAGAGCTATTAATCATTAATGGATTACTGACGTTCTTTGGACTTTGGTTGATTAGAAAGAAACCTGATCTTTTAAAGCGATAAGCTTTAAATTTATTATTAAGCATGTTTAAGGTAACTTAAAAACTAACCACAAAAGGTACAAAAGCTATTATTGAATCATTTAAAGTTTAGCTTTTTTGAAAACAAAGCTTGCAAAAGAATAATATTTCGACTCCGCTCAATATGCAAAGATTTTTTTACTTGTGTGTTCTTGTTTGCATTTTATGATGAACTTCAATAACTCAAGTGTTAATCTTTTGCCTCTTTTGTGGTTAAAATAAAAATTTAAATATTCATTATCAAAAAACTATTTACCATGAAAAAAATTATTCAACTATACTTATTTGTATTGGCTTGTAGCTTTATCTCGGCTCAGGATTTTGAAGTTTCCACTTTAAGAATGGGACCTTATAAAATTTCTATGGAACAAGCAGAGGTTGAAAAAACGTCAGGAACAAAAATGAAGGTCATTGATGGAACCGCTAAAAATGCAATCAAATATGGTGGAGAAATCTTATCAATAGATTTTTATTCAACCTATATGATAGACACCAAAAAAGATATTGTCAGCGTTTTAGGAATCTCAACAACAAGCAAAAAATTTAAAACAAAAAGTGGAATCGGAGTTGGAAGTACAAGAGATGATTTAATTAATGCTTTCAGAAATCATTCCAGTTTCAGCGTTAGCCCCAGTTGGGACGAAGATGGTAAAAGAAGCCCTCAGGATACCGGATATTTTGTTCTGAATGATGAAACTGCAGGAACCAATTTATCTTTTAAATTTGTAAATAATGTGGTGACAGAGATTTCAGTATCCTTTAGTGCAGGCGGTTAAATCCATCTGTTTGTATAAAAAAATTAAAATCCGGGCCAAAAACCCGGATTTTTGCATTTCCGTAAGCCATTAAAAAATTGTAAATTTGTGTGCAAATAAATCAGAAATAATGAGTAAAAGTATCGAAGAGTTGAAATCTCTTACTACACAAATCAGAAGAGACATTTTAAGAATGGTTCATGCTGTAAATTCAGGTCACCCAGGCGGAAGTTTAGGTTGTACAGAATTTTTCACAGCGCTTTACGGTAAGGTAATGAACTATAACCTTCCTTTCACAATGGAAGGAAAAAATGAAGATCATTTTTATCTTTCAAACGGGCACATTTCACCGGTATTCTATTCTACTTTGGCAAGATTCGGATTTTTCCCTGTTGAAGAACTGAGTACTTTCAGAAAATTAGATTCAAGATTACAAGGACACCCAACTACTCATGAAGGTCTTCCTGGAATTCGTATCGCTTCCGGATCTCTTGGTCAGGGACTTTCTGTAGCTTTAGGAGTAGCTCAAGGTAAAAAACTAGACGGCGATAGCTCTTTGGTATATACTTTACATGGAGATGGAGAATTGCAGGAAGGTCAAAACTGGGAAGCTTTGATGTATGCTTCTGCTAAAAAAGTGGATAACATTATTTCTACCATTGATTATAACGGACAACAAATTGACGGAAGTACAGAACACGTACTTTCATTAGGAAATCTTCATGCAAAATTGGAGGCTTTCGGATGGATTGTTTTGGAAGAGAAAAACGGGAATGACCTTGAAGCAGTAACTGCAATCCTTGAGAAAGCAAAAACTGAGACAGGAAAAGGAAAACCAGTTGTTATTCTTCTTCATACAGAGATGGGTGCTGGTGTAGATTTCATGATGGGATCTCATGCTTGGCATGGAAAAGCTCCTAATGATGAGCAATTGGCTACAGCAATGAAAGAATTATACTTAGAAGCTCCGGCAGACTATTAATATCTTACTGATCACTTTTTATCAAGTTTTCATGAAAAAGTTCGTCTCAATCTGTTTTTTTTCAAGCTTTATTTTGGGGTTTGCTCAGCAAAAGAAAATTTCTTTTGTAAAGGAATTCGATTATCAGCAAGTTGAAAAAAAATCAGTTTCAGAAGGAATAAAAATTTATGCAAGTAAGAGCAATGAATTTCTATCTAAAATCATTGTAAATTCTAGCCCTGCATATTTTTTCACAGATATACTGGGAACAAGCTCTGTAAATTTAGACGCAAGAAATTATCTTGCCTCATCTGATTCTGATCTATCTGATTTTGATAAAAACGGATATACTTTTTCAGCTAAAAAACTTACTACAAAAGAGAATATCTTAGGAATTCCGTGTACTCATTATCTTATTAATTATATGGCTGATGATAAAACACCAACTCAAAACCTGAAAGTTTGTATTGATGAAAAATCAACATATAATAATATTAATATTCTTAACGGGTTATTAGCACGATACCTTGGAATTGCAGAAATTAAAAATGCTAATCTAAAAGGTTTTATCCTAAAAGCCGGTCTGGAAAATAAGTATGATACAGAATATTTTGTATTGTCATCCATACAAGATACAAAAGACGTCGTTTTTTTCGATCATAAAAAAGCTATTGCAGATCTACAAAAAAAGCAGGATTCTATCAAACGTACTCAAAAAGAAGTCTATATAGAAAAACAACTGCCCAATGATTCTGTAAAAGCACCTATGTACGGATATTACAATAACTATTATGTTCCCGAATATATATCTGAGTATAAAAAATCAGTAATTAATAAGGAAAACTTAGCGATAAACAATATTTCTAGTGAGCTTATGTGGAAAGGACTTCCTAACCACTGTAGAAACATTGATAAGAATTTGCCTGAATTTAAAAACAGTGAATTGAAAGGTCACTTAAAAAACTATGTAGGGCAAGTATGCGATATGTATCTTAAAAGATCACCAAATAGTAGTGTAAACGTTAAAGAAACGTTGGACCAGATACGATACGAAGTTTTGTACTTCAATGAAATTCAGGGAAAACTTGATCAGGCTGATCAAAAGAAATTAAACAATTATTTACAAAATCTTGATTAAAAAAATAAAAATGAAATATACATATACAGAAAAAAAAGATACCCGTTCAGGATTTGGAGCTGGATTAGCTGAACTTGCTGACACAAACCCTAATGTAGTAGCACTTTGTGCAGACCTTATCGGTTCTTTGAAAATGGAAAAATTCATTGAAAAAGCACCAGAAAGATTCTTTCAGATAGGTATTGCTGAAGCGAACATGATAGGTATTGCTGCAGGTCTTAGTATTACAGGAAAAATTCCTTTCACAGGAACTTTCGCTAACTTCTCTACTTCAAGAGTGTATGACCAGATCCGTCAGTCAGTAGCTTATTCTGATAAAAATGTAAAAATATGTGCTTCTCACGCAGGTCTTACTTTGGGTGAAGATGGCGCTACTCACCAGGTATTGGAAGATATCGGGATGATGAAAATGCTTCCGGGAATGACTGTAATCAATACTTGTGATTATAATCAAACTAAAGCAGCAACTTTAGCAATCGCTGATTTTGAAGGACCGGTTTACCTAAGATTCGGAAGACCTGTAGTTCCTGTTTTCATTCCGGAAGATATGCCTTTCGAAATCGGGAAAGGAATTCTTTTACAAGAAGGTACCGATGTAACGATTGTTGCAACAGGTCACTTGGTTTGGGAATCTCTTGTAGCTGCAGATGAGCTTGAAAAAGAAGGTATCTCTTGTGAGGTAATCAATATCCACACCATTAAACCTTTGGACGAAGAGATCATCTTAAAATCTGTTGAAAAAACAGGAAAAATTGTTACGGCTGAAGAACATAACTACATTGGTGGTTTAGGTGAATCTATTGCTGGAATGTTAGCTAGAAAAAGACCTACAAGACAGGAATTCGTAGCGGTAAATGATTCTTTCGGAGAATCTGCAACTCCTGCTGAATTAATGAAAAAATATAAAATAGATTCTACAGCTGTGAAAGAAGCTGTGAAGAGAATTTTAGAGAAATAAGATCATCTTTTTTGATATAGAAAAATGCCTCAATATTTTGAGGCATTTTTTATTTAAGACTTATATCAGTTATAACTATTGATACCGTTCGTTAATTTCGTCTGTATTTATAGTCTCCATGGAATGTAAATCGGTTTTAAAATACGTATCGTGAATAGAAAAATAAGCGTCGACTTCCACTTTAGTTTGTTCTGTTGCTTTTTTCCAACATTCTAAAAACCAGCTTTCAAACAATTCGTATTTCTCCGTATTATATTCGTCCAGAATATCATCAAAATCATCATCTTCATAGGTGTCTTCAAAATCCGCAGCAGCTTCCCAAATCTGTTTTGGAATTAACGCACTCCACTCTTCATCTATTCTATCGATCTTCTTTGAAGGCAACCTAATTAGTTCAGTAATCCTTTCCCCCGCTTGATCAACCGACCAAAATATGATGTCTAAATAATCATATTGATATTCAAAATACAATGCTTTACAATTATTCTTCGATTTATTATTGAGATAATTTATGTTCTTATCATTAATTAGATCTGTTAAATCAACAATAAGCTGTGGACTTATTTGTTCCAGATATTTTTTTAACTCAATATTTAAATGTTGAAGATTCTCCACAAGCACGTTATTTTTTTAGAAATCTAGATTAATTTAAAAAATTTCCATTTTGGGATAATTGCCAGCATTCCAAATCCTGTAAAAAGGAATAAATTGGTAACATCTGTATATAAGAATGTTGATAAATAATAGTTGTGCATAAAGAAGTGCAGAACCAATAATACAGGGAATATATAGATGCCTATCTTTTTATAAAAGAACATTAACACTAAACTGATTATCATTAATGCATCAATTGAGAAAATAACGTAAAAATACCACCTTGGGATATTAAGAAACTCATGCTGTAGGTATTCATCTACATCAATTCCCAATCCCATTATCGTAAACAACATTAAAGAAGCAAATGCTGCAATAAAGCCCCATCCTTTCTTCGGATCCTCGTCAAAGTAACTGTATTCTTCCATAGGTACAAAAATAAAGAACTTATGAGAGATTTCATAAGTTCTTTTATAGTAATTCGTTTTAAAATTTGATTAAATAGAAATAGCGTTGATCAATCT
Source organism: Chryseobacterium polytrichastri (assembly GCF_900142445.1). Lineage (GTDB taxonomy): Bacteria > Bacteroidota > Bacteroidia > Flavobacteriales > Weeksellaceae > Chryseobacterium > Chryseobacterium polytrichastri. Next base: position 181,334 of record NZ_FRAV01000004.1, read on the forward strand.
ATTTTTATCACTTAAGAATTCCTCCATAGAGATCATACTTTCAGTTCTCATAACATCTTGGATGTCATCAATCTGATAAATGATTCTTTTAGCATCTTCCGTATTCTTAGCTCTTACTTTACAGAAAATGTTGTATTTTCCTGAAATAACGCTAGCTTCGATTACGTTAGGAATACTTGTTAATTCTTTCAATACCTCTTGTGTGCGGTTTGATTTCGTTAAAAGAATTCCGATAAAAGCTGTAAAATGATAGTCTAACTTACCATAATCGATATTAAGGGATGATCCCAAAATAATACCTGCATCCTCCATTTTTTTCACTCTTACGTGAATTGTACCCGCAGAAACGTCCATCTGCTTAGCAATTTCTGTAAAGGGCATTCTTGTGTTTTCTACTAAGAAGTCAAGAATCTTCTTGTCTATTTCGTCCAGTTGATAGTTCATATTAGTTAAATTACAATTTCCTTAAAAATTCTATGTATTCTTTGCAAATTTAGAAAAAATAATTTAACCATGAAAATTATATCAAATATTAACAATAATTAACACGTATGATAAAAATCATTAAAACATTCTGATTATTTACCCCCTGTTTTTACAGAATCTGTTTTTATTTCTGTTTTGGCTTCTGTCTGTTTTTTGTCTTTTCTCTTCTTTTTAAACAAAGAATTAAAACTTTTACTCCATACAATCCCCCCTCCATAGGCTTGATTAGCAGAACCGTTAGTCCCTGCCCCTAGGCTCATTCCGATGTTGCTCGGCTTAGAATATCCTCTTAAAATTAAGCTCCCGTCATTCTTTTTAGATACATCATATTCTATTGATCCTTCCCCCGAAAGATAGTTAGCCTCAGTACTTTCCGTTTTTGTTAAAGGAATTCCAAGCCCTGTTTTCACATTGATTCTAGGTGAAAGCGCAAAGCTTACCCCTGCATTGGCTCGGTCTCCTGTATTAGAGTTCTGATCTCCCTTCACATAATTAAGGTCAATCTGAAATTCGTTACTCATTGTATTAAGAACTGAACCCAATTGTTTTAAAAGTAAGTTATATCCGGAAGATTCTGCAACCCCGGCAACATCCACATCTACTCCACCCGTATTGGAAACGTTGAAACTGTTTAACAAAAGAACAGAACCAAACTGTAATACTTTTTCTCCCTCCTGACTCATCTTTGCAGCTAAAGTTTCCTTCACCTGACTTGAAACGTCCAAAGCCGAAACATTAAGATCAATTTTAGGATCTGTAAGAGATTGTGTGATATTTGCCTGAAGTAAAATACTGATTGGCTGGAGAGTTCCCATACTCAAATACTCTCCTGCATTGGAAACCATTCTTACATAATTGGCTTTAATATCCAGCGCAGGTTTCATGGCATCACCATCCCAACGAATACTACTTCCTTTGTCTATCTGGAAGGTTTTATTAAGGATTGCTTTAGAAACAAAAGTTCCGTTATCAACTTTATAAGTACCACTCATCCCAATACTTCCCTGTCTGCTCATCTGGAACCTCAAATTATCAGCAATTCCTTTTACAGTAATATTTCCTACATCATCCCCGATTAATACATTCACCGTTGTTCCTCTATCAACATCCAGATCGAAATCAATATTCATATTGGCTCCTGTTTTTTTCTTTTCTTCCAGTGTGACTAATCCATCTTTTCCTTCTTTTAGGAATCTCAACATTTTAAACTCTTCAACATTTGATGTAGAACTAGAGTTGAAAGTAAATGTACTTCCATTCAGTGCTTTCATATTGGGCGTTGAAATACTTAATCCGGAAACAGGTCCGTCAACATATAAATCTCCTTGTCCGTAAATCCTTCCCCAAAACAGATCATAATCTTTTTGCGTGGTATTCAGCATTAACAGATTATCTGCTCTCATTACAAGGTTGACCCCCATTGAAGAAAGCGTTTCAAACTGAATCGCTCCGGAAATTGTTCCCTGTGAATTGGATCTTCCGTCATGAACTCTTATATTGTTAAGAACAGCCAATCCTTTAGATAAAGGAATTACCGTATCATCAAATGAATAATCTACCCCTGTGAATAAAAGCTTTAAGCCAAAACTTTTCATCGCAATATCACCGCTATAATCAAGGTTATTAAACTTCCCGTTGATTTTAAGATCTCCGGTTGCTTTTCCTCTTAAGTTTCCAAAAACAGACTGTACGAATTGTTGAGCAAAAGAAACATCAAATTCACGCATTTGCGCCGTTAAATCGATAGTAGGTGACGAGGTGTTATTATTAACAGTTCCTGTAAGATCCAAATTATTACCACCAAGTACTCCGGCTGAAGTTACTTTTACATCTACATCATATACATTCAATGAAAAACCATTCGTTGCCGAAATCGTAAGGTCTCCCATATCATTACCATTCATCATGATATTATCAACTGTAAGATCTACCAAAGGCTGAAGTGTACTTTTATCCATTTTGATCTTTACACTTCCATTAGCAAGACCTTTAATATCCATGGAATTACCACCAGACTGCATTTCCAACAACTTCTCAATAGAAAAGTCGGTAATATCTGCATCTACATAAAAATCTTTAGCAGATTTAAACTGGGCTTCCTTAATAAACAAGCTGCTTTTATCAGAATACACCTTTAAATTTCTAATATCAAAATCAGCTGTTGCCTTTCGATAGGTAATAGAATGATCCAGCTCAGGACTCGTATCTATTGCCCAGGTAACGTTCCCAAATTTAACTTCTGTTGGTTCAAATTTAAAAACAAAATCTCCTGTAGCATTCGTAGATTGATTTACATTGATCGCATATTCTTTCAATTGATCATTCAAATCATCCTCCGGACTTCCATGTTTAAATTTGGTTGCTAAATGAAGGGTTGTATTATTTTCATTTCTGCCACTTAAAGTAATATCCCTTAAAATATTTTTATTGTATACAACCTTATTTATCTTAGCGTAAATCTGCTCATCAAGATTAGCCGTATTAATTCTTACCATAACACTGTCCACCATCGCGCTGTCTCTGGTAACATTATCTCTATCATTAATTTTATAGTCAGGATTTGCTTCGGCTAAGGCTTTATCAGCTTCCGTTATTTCCTCCTTCTTCATCATGATATACTGCAACGAAGCTGTATCGAGATTTAAAATTAAATTATTTGAATCACCATCATATTTCCCATCAACTATCGCTCCTTTAGGAAGCTTGAGATCTGGCAGAAAATAGCTTACCAATCCCTGCTGAACATCAAAGTTCATGGTAAAGTTCTGGCCTCTGTATAATTTTCTCGGTGGTGGACCTACTAATATTCTTCCAATCCCGTTTTCTACCATTCCTACCAGATCTGCCAAATTATATCTTCCGGAAATCTTTCCATTTACCGCTCCCGGTGCATCAACATCAATGACACGACCTCCAGCCTCCAAGAACGTTTTTATTTTAGCATTAGGAACAACATATTTCTGAGTAGCTGTAGCAAAATTAATATTATTTGCTTCCACATCAAGATTAAGATCATTAATAGAGGTCATCGCCATCTTACCAACTACTTTTCCGCTCACGATCTGACTTCCCGGTTTATCCGTAAAATAGTTCATGTTTAGATGATCAACGTCAGCATCCACATTCATGGATATTTTTGGAGTACTGAAATCTATTAAACCTTTGATGCTTGCCTTTGCCTGCTCATCATTGATTGTGATTAACCCATTATACTTTCTATGATCCAACAGACCATCCAAATAAAGATTGTTAATTTCTTTATTCATGATCTCAATCTTAGAAATCTGAGATTTTGTAGTTAAACGCATCGTATTAACATCAAAACTCTGACCATCAATATCAAACTTTCCAGAAATTAACCCAACTGTTTTGCTCTTCGTAATGACAGAAGTATTTAAATCGTTAACTTCAGCATAACCAGAATATTTTGGAACAGGCGTACTATATCCTGTAAGAGAAAATTTAGTAATTTTTGCCTGCCCAATTCCTGTCATTAAATTTCCGGCAGCTACATATACTTGCTCTGGTGTAACCCTTGCAGCCCCGTTATATTTTAATTTCCCGAAATCATCGGCAAAATTTTTCATTTTTGTAGCAATAAATGAAGGCATCATTGCTTTTAAATCTTTATATGTAAAGTCTGTTGAAAGATTATTGGTTTCAATTAAAAAATTACCTTTCAAGAGATTATCAACTCTCATAGTTTGAGTCGCAATATTCACATCAGGGTTTCGGATCAGGAAATTTTCAAGGTGAAATTTATTCAAAGGTCCCGTCATTTTTCCGGATACATTGAATGGTTTATAATTATCCCAATTGGTAACGAAATAGCTAATATCATATCCACTCAACTGGCTTCCCTGCTCAAGATTCATATCCCAACGGACTTTATTCGTAAAGTCTGACCATGACCCTTTATGAAGATGAAACTTAATATTTCCTTGTAAAAGAGTATGATCTGTATTTAACGTTAAATCTTTAAGCGAAAAAAAATCTTCTGTCATAGAAAGCTCTGTAGAGAAAGTATCTACAATATGAGATTTCCCCCATCTTGTTGTGATGAAGGACATATTATTAATTAAAGCAGAAATATTAACTCCATTTACTTTAACATTCGGAGCTTTTAGATTAAACTTTGTGGCAGTCAACCATTTTCCGTGATCGCCAGGCGAATTTTGATTAATTATTGAAACTTTAGAATCAATAATCTGCAATCTTGAATTCAGTTGAAAAGGAGGTTTGCTTGGATCTCTTTTTTTACCATTGTCAAACAATTGGGTAAATCGGATAAAATTTGAAATACTGTCTCCTTTATATGTAATGACTTTTATATCCGCATTTTTCAGCGTTAAAGAATTAAAGCTTAAAGAATTGTGTTTGCCTATATTGGTAATAAGTGAAAACCAGTCTGAGTTGGCTGTAAACTCTTTTACTTTAATAAATTCAAGCCCTTTATAGTCTTTTACTTTTAAACCTTTAATCTCTACATTACCAAAGAAATTAACATTTACGCTTTCGCTAGACATATCTGCTTTAAAATCCTGATTAACGATTTGTAAAGCCTGATCGGCAGCCCATTGTTTAGTAGCAGGAAGATTAATGATAATAACAACCAACGTAATAAGTCCCAAGACCAACCAGAATAAAATCAAAATAAGCTTTGCCCACCAAGTATAGCTGGTAACATCTTTTACCGCTTGTTTCCCAAATTCTTCGGCAGTTTCAATAGGATGATGGATGGCATCTGAAGCCAGTTCAGATGCTTCTTTAACGGTTTCCTTTACTACTCCTTCTACATCCTCAACAGTTTTTTGTACCTGATCACTTAAGTTTCCAGCTACTGATTTTTTGTTCTCATTCTCGTTATTATTCTCTAACTTTGCCATTATTATGAGCGACTCTATAATTTTAGGTATTGAATCGTCTTGCGACGACACATCAGCAGCTATCATCAAGGGAAATTCTATTCTGTCTAACATCGCAGCGAATCAGGAAATCCATAAAGAATATGGTGGTGTAGTCCCTGAATTAGCTTCACGCGCACATCAGCAAAATATAATACCCGTAGTTGAAAAATCTTTAACTAAAGCAAATATACAACAAAATGCTATCTCTGCTATAGGATTTACTCGTGGACCCGGACTTTTGGGTTCTCTTCTCGTAGGAACCTCATTTGCTAAATCTTTGGCAATGAGTTTAGACGTTCCTTTGATTGAAGTAAACCATCTCCAGGCGCACATTTTAGCACATTTCATCGAGGATGCAAATCCTATGCCGCCAAAATTTCCGTTCCTATGCCTTACGGTAAGTGGTGGACATACCATGATTGTTTTGGTGAAGGATTATTTCGATATGGAAATCCTTGGCAAAACCATTGATGATGCCGCAGGAGAAGCATTTGACAAGATAGGAAAGATCTTTGATCTGGATTATCCAGCTGGCCCAATCATTGACCGATTAGCAAAAGAAGGAAACCCTGAAGCGTTTAAATTTAATAAACCAAAACTAGAGAATTACGATTATTCTTTCAGTGGAATCAAGACTTCTGTATTATATTTTATACAAAAAGAAGTTAAAAAGAATCCAGATTTTATTAAAGATAACTTAAATGATCTTTGTGCTTCTGTTCAGAGATCAATTGTTGAAATTTTGATGGCCAAGCTTGAGAAAGCAGCCAAAGAATTAGAAATAAAAGAAGTTGCTATTGCTGGTGGAGTTTCTGCCAATTCTGCGTTAAGAAAAGCAATGCAGGACAATAACGAGAAATTAGGCTGGAATATTTATATTCCAAAATTTGAATATACAACCGATAATGCGGCAATGATCGCGATGGTTGCTCAATTAAAATTTGAGCGAGGTGAATTTACAGATCTGAGAACTTCCGCAACCGCAAAATACGATTTATGAAAATATTATTAGAAGAAAAAATACTTGGAACACAATCTAAAAAGAACTCAAAATATTACTGGGTTTTAGAAACCATTGTTGGAAAAAATGAAGTGACAGAAAAATCTGAAGATGAAGATTATTTAATGATAAGTTCAGAAATTGGATATGTTCAAAATATAAAAGAAGAGATCGTAGAGAAAATAAATTCAGAAAATGTATTTAGTTTTACTTACGAACCCAAAGAAGGAGATTTTTTATCTATCAAAAATAATTTAAGAAAAAACGAATATCTGAATTTAATTTTTATGAATAATAAGTGGATTGAAGAAATTTACTCATGTTCATATAGAGATTGTGAAGGTGATATTTATACCACAATAAAAACCGGTGTGGCATTTTTAAGCGATAATGAAATTACCTTTTAATAATCACCTATAAATAAAATTCAGGAAGATTTTAAATATCAATATATGAAACTTTTTTTTGGCGAAATCAATAACGGAAAAGCAATAATTAATGATGAAGAACAACAGCACATTGTAAAAGTTCTTCGTATGAAAGATGGTGAAGAAATTCACGTAACAGACGGAAAGGGAAACTTTGCTTCCGGAAAATTATTGATTGAAGGTAAAAAAGCCAACATTGAAGTTTCTGAAATTAAATCGGATACTTCAGATTTTAATCCAAAGCTTCACATTGCTATTGCTCCAACGAAAAACATTGATAGAATCGAGTTTTTTGTAGAAAAAGCTGTAGAAATGGGAATTTCCGAGATTACCATTTTACAAACTGAAAAAACAGAACGTAAAAACATCAGTATTGATAAGCTAAGAAAACAGGCTATTGCTGCTTCAAAACAGAGTTTGAGATTTCATTTTCCAATTCTTAATGATCTCATTAAACTTCCGGATTTTCTGAAAAGCATCAATCCTTCTACTACTTTCGTTGCCCATTGTAATGAAAATTTAGAAAGGATGGAATTAAAAAACATTCCCCATATAGAAAACATTACCTTTTTAATTGGTCCTGAAGGAGATTTTTCTGATAAAGAAATTAACCTTCTGGCTGAAAAAGGAATTAAAGCGGTTTCTCTGGGAAATCAGAGATTGAGAACTGAAACTGCTGGTGTTTTTGTGGCTTCCTGGAATTATTTGAACTTACAATAGGTTTTGGCTAAAGCCAATTTATTTACACAAAAGACAAAGCGGGCTGAAGCCCGCTCCTATTGATATTTTAAAATTACATTTCAATATTCTGATCTCTCAAATACTTCTGAAAAATCTGTTGTCCGCTTTGCATTGAATTTACTGCCCAACAGATTTTCATTCTCAATAATTTCTCTTCGCTTAATTTATAATCGATGTTAGAACTAATCAATTTTTGTTTTAATTCATACATACAAATTCCTGCAGCCACCGAAACATTAAAACTTCTCGTAAAGCCATACATCGGAATCGCCAATGTTTCATCTGCAAAATCAATCACTTCTTCTGAAACTCCTGCCATTTCAGTTCCGAACACCAAAGCAATGGGCTCTGTAATTTGATAATCAGGAAGCATTACTGCATTTTTTTCCAGTGATACTGCTAAAATTTTATATCCTCGATCTTTAATTTTTTGTAGAGAATCAATATTTTTCGGCATCTTTTCAACCTCAACCCATGTCTCTGCCCCTTTTGTTACAGTAAGATTCGGGTCAAATACATTCTCTTCCTCCATTGCCACTACTTTGTGAAAGCCACAAGCTTCCACCGATCTTATAATCGCCGCCGCATTTCTAAACTGATACACATCATCCATCACAGGAAGTACAAAATCAGAACTTTCAGGAGCAAAATGATTGATCTTTCTCAATCTTTCGTCCGTTAAAAATTGTTGTAAATACTCAAAAGTTTTCGCTAAATCTTCCATTCATTTTCAAATCTTTGCAAATTAACGTAATTTTGAACTACGAACCTGAACAAGGCTTACATTCTTATTAAAAAGTACTACATGAAACGAAAAGTCCTGCTTATATACACCGGTGGAACCATTGGTATGGAGAAAGATTATGAAACCGGAAGCCTCCGCGCCTTTGATTTTGGAAATATTTTTGAGAAAATGCCCGAAATGAAACTGATGGAATGTGAAGTTTTCGTTCATCCTTTCGCAAAACCGCTCGACTCATCGGATATGGGGCCTGAGGAATGGAAAATTATCGCCAATTATATCCTTAAAAGTTACGAGGATTATGATGGATTCTTAATCCTTCACGGAACAGATACCATGTCTTATACGGCTTCAGCACTAAGTTTTATGTTAAAAGGTTTAAAAAAACCGGTGATATTAACCGGATCTCAATTGCCTATCGGAGATCTGAGAACGGATGCTAAAGAAAATCTCCTGACCAGTTTGTATTACGCCAGTTTATATGAAAATGACGAAGCTGTTATTCAGGAAGTTGCCATTTATTTTGAATATAAATTATTAAGAGGAAACAGAACCTTAAAATATTCAGCAGAGTATTTTGATGCGTATTCTAGTCCAAACTACCCTATTCTTGGACAATCAGGTGTTCACTTAAACATCGTGAAAGACAGTCTTTACCGTTGTGACCCCAGTATAGAATTTCATGTTGATGAACATATTTCTGAAGATATTTTATTTTGGAGAATCTTCCCCGGAATGAAGCTCAACCACTTCAAAGAGATCTCAAAAATGAAGGTTTTAATTCTTCAGGTTTTCGGATCAGGAACCATTTTCAGCAGTGAAAATACGCAAGAAATATTGCAAGGCATCAGAAATAACGGAACAGAGATCGTAGTGGTAAGTCAATGTATATCAGGAGGAATATCATTTGGGAAATATGAAAACAGTAACATTTTCTCAAAGATAGGCGCCATCAGTGGAAAAGATATTACTGCTGAAAGTGCTATCACGAAAGCGATGCATTTAATTGACAACCCTAGTTACACAGGCAGTTTTGCAGATAACTTTGCAAAAAGTCTTTGTGGAGAAATTACTGTGTAAAATCGTATTAAGAATTTGTTAATTCAATAAATTAGTCTATTTTTGCAATCTCAAATAGAGAGGTGTCCGAGTGGTTGAAGGAGCTACCCTGGAAAGGTAGTATGCGGGTAACTGTATCGAGGGTTCGAATCCCTTCCTCTCTGCAAATGTGCATTTATTACAGCCTGTTGATTTCTCAGCAGGCTTTTTTAGGATCAGTTCCAAAACTTGGGGACTACGCAAAAAGTTTAGATAATCTAAAAAGGAAAAACGATTTATCTCGCACGCCTCTAAGTTGTAATCTGAA
>NZ_FRAV01000079.1 GCF_900142445.1 Chryseobacterium polytrichastri
ACTTGAGCGAAAGCAGAACAGCTTAATGATGTAGCCACTAAGAAAATAATTGTTTTTTTATAATATTTAAGTTTTTGAGTAAAAAATATTTAATACATCTGTTAATTAAGTTATTAAAATTAATTAACAGATGTATTGTAATTGGTTGTTTTATAATTTATTGGGAGTTTACTGTGTTTTAAGGGCGGAGAATGAAGAGGTCAGAAAAGGCGAAATATCCATCTTTCTCTCAATATTTCATTCGTTGTTTTACTATATCAGCATATAGACTTCCCATTGAATTAATCTTAAATTCTAAAGAGGAAAAGATTAATTTATTTTTCATTTTTAAAAATATTTAGGGTGGCTATAGTCTTCTCAAATAACTCTATAAATATAGAAATATTTTTATGTAATGTTTGGCAATTTCACTTATTGAATGTTTTATTTTTGGCATTGCTAAATTATGATAGATTTGTTATTTTCACATAAAAAAAACAATGAATTGTCCAAAATGTGATAAGTCTGAAAAAGTAAAAAATGGCATTGTCCGAGATTTACAAAGATACAAATGTAAAAATTGCGGATTTAATTTTACTGTATATAAAAGATCAAATGAATATCCAAAACCAATAAGAAAAAAAGCTATTCAACTCTATCTTGAAGGTTTGGGCTTTCGGTCAATTGGTAGAATTTTAGAAGTTAGCAATGTGACTATATTGAACTGGATCCGTTGTTTTGGCGAGGAAGTACAATCCTTACAGTGTGACTCTCAGAAAATAAAAATGGTAGAGTTAGACGAAATGCATAGCTATATAGGGAATAAAAAAACTACTGTTGGATATGGATTGCTGTTGATAGATATGGAAAAAGATTCATCAATTTCGTTATTGGCGACAGAAGTAATGAAACAGCAAAAGAATTTTGGGAAACAATAAAACAACACGAAATGAAGAAGATAGCAAGTGATCACTGGAAAGGCTACGAAAGTATCATTCCCAAGAAGAAATATCTTCAAACAAAATCAGAAACATTTACGGTAGAAGGATAGCTTATTCAGACACTTTTTAGCAAGAGTGAGAAGAAAGTCTAAATGCTATTAGGGCAACCGCATCAAATTATTTTTCCTAATTAGCATTATCTTTGAATATGCTATCGATGATTGATTATTTCTCCAGTGTAGAAGACCCTCGGATTATTGGGCGTTGCTCCAATTTATTATCCGATATTTTTATTAATTGCTATTTGCACTTATGTGACTGGCGGCTCTGATTATCAGGATATGCATATGTTTGGTAAAGAACGCGGGAGTCAGCTTAGAGGATTCTTGACACTTCCCCATGGTGCTCCTTCGAGTGATACCTTTGAACGGGTTTTTAAGAAGCTGAATGTATCTTCGCTACAAGAATGTTTAGTCACTTATGGAAAAGATATTTTGTCCTGCCTTGCAGAAAAGCAGATTGTATTAGACGGTAAAAAGCTCAAAGGAGTTTCTCCAACAAGCAAAGGAAATAGCGGATTGTACATCCTCAATGCTTGGGTAAGTGAAAACAATATTTGTATTGGTCAGCAAAAAGTAGAAGATAAATCTAATGAAATTACTGCTATCCCTAAAATATTGACTATTTGGATATTGAAGATGCTGTTGTGAGCATTGATGCCATAGGTACTCAGACCAAAATTGTTGAACATATCCGAGATAAAAAGGCCATTATATCCTTTCTGTTAAAGGTAACCAACAGGAATTATTTGAAGATATCGAAAGTTCTTTTAAAGTTCATCACGGGTCTCATTGCATTGAGGATTGGGATTATGGTCACGGACGTTTCGAAACCCGTAAATGCAGTATCTTGCCTGCAAAAGGTTTCTTATTACAGGAAAACCTTTCGATATGGAAAGATCTTTCCACGCTTGTTAAAATAGAATCAACTAGAGAGAGTAAGGGAGGCAAAACAAGAGAGACCCGATATTATATCAGAAATGAAGAAATAAGCAATGCTTCCTATTATAATGCATTGGCGAGAGGACATTGGAGTATCGAAAACAAACTACATTGGCATTTAGATGTTACCTTCAAAGAAGATATGTGTAGAGCACGCAAAGGAAATGCCTCTGAAAACCTATCCATAATGAGAAAAATTGCGTTACAGCTAATATCAGGCATGAACGACAAACTAAGTCTTAAAAAAAGACAATATAAAGCTGCTCTAGATCCAAAGTATATGAAAGATATTTTGACATTTTGATGCGGTTGCCCTGAAATGCTATTCTAAAAAAATAGAAATGTTTAAATTTTCGATACTTTTGTTGATGCATCACCGCAATAAAACATTATCTATATTTGATTAGCAATACCAATTTAAACAGGCTTTAAAACTAAAAATCGAATTATTTATTCAACATATAGTGTTTTATTAAAAAGGGTGTGTTTTTTTATTTAATTTTAATAAAAAAATAAAAAATATGAAAACACACAAAATTCTTGGTATCGCAAAGTCTATTGCCCTTGTTGCCCATGATAATAAAAAGAAAGAGTTAATTAATTGGGCTAATCTGCACAAAACCCAACTTTCACAGCATCGTTTGATTGCAACGGAAACAACTGGAAAACTAATTGAGAAAAATATTAATATGAAAGTTAAAAAAGTAATGAGTGGACCTTTAGGAGGAGATCAACAACTAGGGGCCATGATTTCTCAAGGAAAAATAGACATTATGATTTTTTTCTGGGATCCTATGGAAATTCAACCTCATGATAATGATGTGAAAGCTTTACTTCGCCTAGGTGTAGTTTGGAATATACTCATTGCATGCGATACATCAACTGCCGATTTTATTATTACATCTCCACTTATGTCAGAAAAATACATTGCAGAATATTCTAGTTATAAAAATTATTTTAATAGAAATGGAATTTAGAAGCTGTTTAAAAATATACCTTTTTCAATAGCGATAGCCATGGTTTTGTTTATCAAAAGGTTCAATAAATCGGTATCTTTTAAGCGAAGCTTTCGGAATTTGGTCAAGGAACTGGGATCAATAACAGCTTGCTCCGGGAGATATCTCAAGAAAATACTTGAAGGACATGTCATACAGAGAACGTTCAATCACATCAACATCTGAAATGGTATAAATTGTTTTCAATAACAGATATTTGAACATTTTTATAAAACATTCTGTTATACGTCCATTATTAGAACAATACTTGTCCAGCAGTTCATCGTAGATGAAACTAAAGTCTATCAGCTCATTAATCTTACGAAGAAGATTGTCTTTGGGTATGATTTATATAATTCCAAGTACGCACTGAATTGAATTTTTGGTTGTAAAGCTAACATTTAATATATCTTTTATGCTGATTCAAAATACATAAAAAAAGCAGAAATTTTTAGGACTTTTTCAGTGCCCTCCAGAAATGGAGTCTTTTTTTGTTTACTTATGTATATGCAAATTCTGAAATAACTACCTTATTTTTTAATATTTAGAGGATTTTACTTCCCAATTGGTAATAGAATAACTATGCTGTTAATGGTTTGAAAAATCTAATTTTGTTAAATGTTTTATCCAAAAATTAGATATTGTATTTTGATTAGTTTTTATTAATGTACCTCTAAAATAGGGCACGTTTTCTGTTTTCAAACCTGTTTTGTAATCCGTCATCCAAACATCTTTAATAATAATACTCTTTTCAGTAAGTTGGACAATTAAAGAATCTGAACTCCTTTGTCCCTCTTGATAATGATCAAATATTAAGTTTAAATCTCCATTTTTATTTTTAGTGCCATTTAAAATTCCCACTTTACTATCTTTTTCAAATGGTAACCACAGCATATTGCCTTTTACTTTCTTTCCTTTTATGGTTAACTGTACCACTGTAGAGTCAGTTTTATTATCAACCTTAATATAATTATAAATTTTTTCAGCATTGGAGGTTGTATGTGTGTCTTTTCTGACTTGACGGCAAGACGAAAGAAGGATTAATGCAAAAATTCCTACTAAGAAGGTGTTTTTAATCATAATGAAATATGTGTTTTGTTTTAAATAAATTGCAACAAACGTGCCATTTTAATTATAAATATTTAGAAAATAGATGATGTGTAGAAGGGAGATCTGGTATATAGATTTAATCTCTTATCAGCCAGTTTTTTTAATATACGATAAAACTTTTGGGTCTACAAATACATAAAAAATGTAAAGGGCTTTAGTTACAGTATAACTATGATCAAAATAAAATAAGTTTACATAAAATAGACTTATTATGGAAAAACGAGATAGGAATAGAGAAAAGCGTACAAAACGAGATTCTACGATGTCTTTAAATTAGGTATCGTCAGTCGCATAGAAAAGGGCGAATTTACGTACAAACAGGCACAGAAACATTTATGGTATTTTAGATTGGAGTAAACCCATTATTCATGCTATGTCACAATCGAAAGAAACACCCGCCGAAAAAATCAAAAGATTAGAGAAGGAATTGGCTGATGAAAAACTGAAAACCAGAGTTCTCAATATG
>NZ_FRAV01000088.1 GCF_900142445.1 Chryseobacterium polytrichastri
TTCTTCTTTTGGAATATAGCCTAAAACTTCTTCTAATTTCATAAATCTGTTTTAGACTCAAATATAATAATTTTGAGGTTTCGAACACTTATGGCGAGACGCTCGCTCCAGCATGGGGGCTTATATTTCCAATTATTATTAAAGTTTAATGAGTTTATCTTTTAAAACACTCATCATTAACTTTGGAATATTACCTATTTTTTCTTAAACTGAATGTTCTTGCACTTATTTTTTTCATACCAATCAATCCAACCTTTCCTATCTTTCTCATAAATTCCAGATGGATATAGACCAGCATAATTGAGCCTGCTTTCAAAAGAAACATGAGAATACTTTGAAATAAATACTAGAGATTTATTAAATTGACTACCTTCGCTTCTGTTTATTAAACTATCAATAACCTTGATATTAGAAAAATACTCTTCTTTGAAATCCAAATTTTCAATACAGTCCCCATGGACAAATATATTATTGTTTTTTTCTACGGTATTAACACAATTAATCAATAGTAACAATATTATAATAAAAAATATATTTTTCATATTATGGCAATTTTGTTTTTTGTACTGTTATGCCTCCCGTAGTATCGTTTTTCCAAATAGCTTGACTGGTTTTCGTTTTATCCTTCTCTTGGAATACATTGATACTCATTGGACCTTCTGTTTCTAATCTTTCATTTCCATTTACTTTGCCTTCTGGCTTAAATGCTTTTCCATGGGCTTTATTAAAATCAGTATAAGTAGTGTTTCCTGCAGCGTCTGTTTCAACTTTACCTAATTCTCCATTTTTAAGTCCCATTTTCGCTTTTTCCAATTGTTCTGAATGTTCATGCGTCAAAGCTCCAGCACTACTTGTTCCTCCTTTACCTGCTTTATCAAATTCCAAAACATCGTTTATATCTATCTGAGCTGTCTGAAAACTACCTACAATTACATCCTTGTCATTCTCCACTATGCTTTGATTAACAATTTCTTTTGCTCCAACTACAGTATTATAACTATTATAGAATGCCTGTTGTTCTTTGCTCAGCAAAGCGTCTTTGTTAATCATATTAATAGAAACTTTATAGGTATCTGTACCTTCTACTCTAGTATAAGTAGTTGTATATTTACCTCCAAGTGAAGAATTTACTAAATTTTCATAAGATTGCCGAGCTGTGTCGGTCGCAAATGAAAGAATTAATTCATTTCCATCAGGATCCATAAAAGCAATCGGATTGTTTCCAGCATATGTGTAAGAAGACATTGAAAAATATTTTTCGGCCTTATTATCAACGACACCCCATCTACCTAAGTCCGGCATATACATCCTTGCACCATAATCATACATTCCGGATTCCTGCAATTCCTTACCATTATATTTATAATTCTGATATCCTCCCAATAAGCTTTTCATACCGCCAATATGATTCATTCCAAAGGCATAATAATTATTTGTATCAGTAACTTCCAGAGCTCCTGCGGCATTTTTTGCAAAATTAACCCTTGCATTTCCTAAGTGATCTCTATACTGGTAAATATAGCGATTTTCCGTAAAGCTGTAAAATCCTTCTGAGGTAGGAACAAAATCTAATTGCCAATCCAGAGTACCGGGAATTGGATCAAAAAGACCAGGATCTCTAAAAGCCTCTGCTTCATACGCTACACTTGTTCTGCACCAAGGGCAAGGAGCAACGGTCTCACTAAAGTTATATTGAAAACCATCTAAATAATCGGTATATTTATTGGTAATAGACTGACCTCTTCCTCCACCTGATGAATAGGTTTTACGAACCTTAGCTCCATCTGCACGATATAAATAATTTAATCCAAAACTTGTATTGATGCCCCATGGATCTTTTTGGGTAATAGAATAAGAATCCGCTAAATTCAAATAATTATAACCTATACTCTGAATCCCTTTATCTTTCATGTTGACC
>NZ_FRAV01000083.1 GCF_900142445.1 Chryseobacterium polytrichastri
TTAAAATACCATTGATTCTCTCTGTAAATTTATATCTCTTAAGGATCTGTATTCTGTATCATGTAAGAGATATAAATTTACAGAGAGAATCCTTATTTGAGGTGTTTGAATTTGTCCTGGTAGTGGGAATTTAAAAACGTATAATAATCCCCAAATATTGGACAGTTAAAAAATGAAAAAAGGACGAATAAAATTCAGTCCTGTATTCAAGACCAAGGTGATGCTTGAATCGATCAAAGAGGCCAGCACATTACAAGAGCTTGCCAGGAAGTATAGTCTTCATCCGACCCAGATTACCGCCTGGAAACGGGAGTTTATGGAAAAGTGGATACAGTTTTTAGCTCAGAGAAGACCGTTGAAAAGGAGAAATCCAAGGAAAAGGAATTATACTCTAAAATTGGAAAACTTCAGATCCAGGTTGATTTCTTAAAAAAAGTATTGGGGAAATAAGCATTATTGAAAGGCGTAACCTGATTTCCCCAGAAGATAATACGATGAGTATTTCTGGTCAATGTAAGCTGTTGGCTCTCCAGCGTAGCCAGTATTATTTCAGATCCAAAGGCGAATCCCAGTTCAATCAATCGATCATGAATGTCATTGACCGTAAGTTTCTGGACTGCTCATTTTATGGGGTGGAACGAATGACTGCGTATCTAAACAAAGACTTGGGTTATCATGTAAATTCCAAGCGTATACGGCGTTTATATCGGATAATGAACCTTCGCACGATCTATCCTAAGAAAAACCTGAGCAAAGCAAATGCTGGACATTACAAATACCTGTATCTACTCAAAGGGTTAAAAATTGACCGTGTAGGACAGGTTTGGCAGGCAGATATTACTTATATCCCCATGTTCCGGGGATTCATGTACATATTTGTCATTATTGATGTATATAGCCGCAAGATTGTTGGCTGGAGTATTTCAAATACCATGACGGTAGAATGGTGCAGGGATGTCCTGCTGGAAACCATAGAAGAGCATGTCAAACCCGAGATATTCAACACCGATCAGGGATCACAATTCACTAGTTCCATTTCCACTAAGATACTGAAGGGAATCAAGATAAGCACTTCCGTGGATGGCAAAGGAAGAGCATTTGACAATGTTTTCATTGAACGCTTCTGGAGGTCACTAAAACAGGAGTATATTTACCTGAATCCGCCCAATAGTGGTATGGAATTATTCCAAGGTGTAAAACGGTATGTCGAATTTTATAACAACGAGCGAAGACATCGGGCAAACGGCGATCTTACTCCAAATGAGATGTTTTATCAGAACAGTAAAAAAGTATCTTAAATATTCTTAAGTTTGACCCATAGCTGTACAACAAATAGGGAATACTTCAAACATTAACAGTGTCATTCCGGCAATATATGCTAAGGAAGTCATGATAATTGGTTGAAGTCTCGATTTTAAACCATATAATGCAGAATCAAAGATAGAAAGTTATGACTTTCTTCTTTTTTACAGTCCGATATTATGGAAGGGTTACATTATTATCAAAACCAATGTGCAAAATTCAGTGGCATTGACCATCTTTTTCTTAATGATATGTTTTTTTTCATGTGTCGATTGATGCTAGATTAGTGATCAATTCAATCCGAAAATGGGTTGTCAATGCTACTGAATTTTGTACTAGACAAAAGATGCCTATTATAGTTTTTTATCTACATTTCCGATTTTCTTACTGAATAACTTTTTCCACTTAGTTAGAGTATTCATGCTGAGCTTGAAATGAATTGCAATCTCGGAATTGGTCAGTCTATTTTTATTCTGGTAGTCTAATATATACATTATAGAATCTTCATCATACGCCTTAAGTTGCTGATTTAAAATTGATATTTCGCTATCATATATATCAAATATTATACAATTAAGCCTCAATACATCTAATAATGAAATATTTTCTTTATCCAATATATGGAAGCACTCTTCTTTTTTATGCGGATATTCCATTTCAATGATATCAGCATAAATTTTTTTATAATCTGGAATATTATTTTTTTTCATATTTTATATTTACTTATCCATTTTGAAAGAGTTGACTTGAGAATTAGGTACTCATTAATTATCTGATGTCTGTTTTTCTGTCTGTCTCTGACTCTTTCCAAAAACTCAAGGATAAAATCTATCAGTTCTTTTGCATAACTACTTTTTCTAAATAAAGGAGAATACCACTGAATAAGCTGCTAAGCAGTAAAAGATTCATTCAAATCTTACCTTTGATATAGTTTGCAAACAATATTGATAATCGTTTTCTAGTTTTTATAACCTTAAAAAAGATACAGCAACCTTTCATATAGAAATTCTAATTTCCTATGATCCCACATTAAGTTAAATATATTATATGACACAGTGAAGAGACTTTCAATACTCTATTTAAAATATCAGTACTTTAAATAATACGAATTCCTAAAAATGATGTAGCTATGCTATAATTAATTACCATTCCTGAAAGTAAAGAGATATGAATTCTTTTTACCAAAATTCCAAAATGTGACTTATATAGTATGTAAACTATTTCTTTATTTTCAATCTCTAAGTTAAGAGACACTCCATAAAACTCTTCAATTTCTGTAGCCAGCAAGTCCGGAAGGTCTTTCTGGAAGCGCAATGGTGCATCTTTTTTTATTGATAATGGCATACTCAATGTTATTTATTATTAAGGTCAAATTAGTCTATGAAGTCATCTTTACTTTTCATTAAAAAAGCATTAAGTATTTGAAATAAAAAAAGGGATTAGAAAATTAGTGTCGCTAAACCAAAAAAATCTCATCAATAGTACAAAGTACTGAGCAAAGATGCAATAGAATTGGAAATCGTTCCTTATATTCTACTAGAAAAAGAGGATTCAAATCCAAAGTTACTATATTTGAGATCATTAACTGCATCTTATGCTAACTCAAAACAGGTTTTCAGTGGTATCTTTTAACGGTGTTACACTTGTTCAGTAAAGACGTTCTTTATTATAAAAACTGTTTTTTACTTTTTGAGAAGTTTTAATCTCATAGACTTCTCCTTCCTTTATTTTTGTCAACAGCCTATATACTTTTCTTCCCAATAAACGGAACCAACATAGGTACTTTTTTTTGATAATCTTTATATTCTTCTCCATAAAAATCCCGAAGATCTTTTTCTTCCAGAAATTTCACTGCAATAAA
>NZ_FRAV01000084.1 GCF_900142445.1 Chryseobacterium polytrichastri
AACTACCATCCTTGCTCCATTTATTGAAATAATAGTAGATACTTTGCCAGCTTACTTTCTCGTTGAAAAAATATTCTTTAAGGCTTAATTCTCTCATTGACAACCTGTTTTTAAACGTTTTATGATCAATAGAAATATACTTAATACATTTAATCGGCTGGGAAATCCTCTTTTTCCTCTACTCAGGTGCTGGATTATCCACTTTTCTATTTTATCTTTGTTTGATAGTTCCAGAATCTTAGGTTTTTGTTTAGCGACACTAATTTCCTTTTTTTCTCGGAACTTTTTTTATTTAAATAAGTTTAAAACAGGTTTATCATAAAAATAATCTATTTAGTAGCGAATATTGCCTTTTTAAGATTTTACACAATACATGTGAGTTTATGGAGGTGCTTTGGTATTAAATTAATTGGTGTGTCAATAAGTTAAAAAAAGCTTTAATACTTGAAAATTGTATAAAAGCTTCTTTTTTTTATTCTTTTATGACTTTAAAGGAGGTATTGGTTTTATTTGAAGAGCTGTTTATATTCACAAAGTAAATACCAGATGGCATATTGGAGAATGGTATTTTAATTGTCTTTTCTGAGGTTGTTATTTTGTATAAAATTTCTCCTAAAGTATTAGTGATTTCTAGATTGTAGTTATCTTTTGCCGTTCCTAGATCCACTGTTAATTCATCTTTTACCGGATTAGGGTAGGCGCTTAGATTTTTAATTTTCTTTGTTTCAGATGTTGCTAAAGAACAGGTGTTTGCTTTCCAAGTTTGTACGCTGGAATATTTTATTGATCCATCAGATTGTGTTATAGCAACTCTTATAGTATTCGGATTTGTTATATATATGGATGAAATATTAGATATTGTCATTGTTGAGGTTTGGGTGCCGGAAAATGTGGCATATCCGGATACATTTCCTTCCGAATAATCATTCCATCCACCTGCAGCAAGATATTGCCATTTGTAAGATGTTCCCGTATTATTCGTTGTAAATTGAAGCGAGCCCCCTGCGCAAGTAGACACACCATCAAAATTGATATTGACATCTGGAGCTCCGCTTATATAAGAGAAGGGAAAATATGCGAATTCGGTTTCACCGTTTTCTAGTACAAGTTCTATTTGTAAATTGTAAGGGCCGTTACTGGAGGCCAGTTCACTTATTGGCATAGTTATAGAATAGGTATTTCCAACAGGTGCTACAGACCATGCTACTCTATAATAACCAGGACTGGGAGTCGCATAGGGATCTTGATAAATATTTACATCTTTTACTGTTATATTAGATTGAAACGTTCCTGAAACGGTTAAACTTCCACTATTGTGTGAAGTATGAATGCTGTTAAAGCTTGCTGTATGCCCATTGTAACGAGTATCCGCTATATCTGCAAATACCTGACTGTTATTAAGTATAGCAGTGCCGGCCCGGTTTATGAAAGTTGGGGAAATTCCTAATGTGCTATTACCTGCAAACATGAGATTCATTCCTTTGTTAGGATTGATATTTTCTGTATTTGTTTGATGGCTGTGTGGAAGATTAATACCATGACCTAATTCATGTATCATTCCACCAAACCAAGCTATAAACGAGTAAGAATTACTTCCCAGATATTGAATGTCAAACTGAGGATAATCAAGTGCATAACAATTTTTGCCTAGG
The DNA here is from genome assembly GCF_900142445.1 of Chryseobacterium polytrichastri. GTDB lineage: Bacteria > Bacteroidota > Bacteroidia > Flavobacteriales > Weeksellaceae > Chryseobacterium > Chryseobacterium polytrichastri. The sequence continues at coordinate 1,653 of NZ_FRAV01000084.1, forward strand.
CCATAAAAAGGAACATCTGAAGTGTCGGGGTTGGTGACAGCCGAGATAATGAGGTTATGATCACTTGTTTTTTGCGTCGGATTGCTTGTAAAGTAAGTGTCAATCTCTGCATTCATCTGACTGGGATTGTTATAAGTGTAGCTTGTGTGTGGATATAAACCTTGGATCAAAATTAATTTTACATTGTTAGAGTTGGTTGTTTCTGTAAAAAGACCAAAGGTTTTGGAACCGTATCCGTTGTTAATCATGTTTTGTTTATAGAAATCCTGTCCCCACAATAATAGGGCACTTAGTCTTGTTTTATAAGTATTATCCAGCGGAATGTCATTGGGAACAAAATAGATTACATTCAAATTATATGGTCTACTGGAAGAATAGTTAATGTTATTGTAGGTACTCGTATAAATTTGTGCTTTTGTTGGGGTATATAGAAAGCCTAAGCAAATAAGTAAAAATAAATATTTGAAGCAAGGAGTAATTGTGTTCTTCATTTGTATAAATTTTTTAATTAATCTGTGTATATACAAAATTCAGATTTTTTTATGTACTGCGCAAGATAAATTTATATTTGTTTGTGATCTGTTTATAAAGCATGTCATGAGTCTTAGGATGGGAGATTTGGTTATTGGTTGTAGAGTTGAAGTTACTCTATATAAAAATTTTTAAATGAATGTGGCCGATGGTGTTATGACTCCTATTATATATGACGGTCATCAGATAAAGATGCTGTGGAAAAAAAACTATGCTATTTACAGGATGTCTACTAAGCTCAGAACATTAATAAATATTTATAAAGCTGATTTTTTCTTTAGCAGAAGTACTTCTTTGATTTAAGTTATCTTGACATTAAATTAAAAGAAACTCAGATACAGATAATAATCATTAAGTATTCCCTCTAAAATAGATTAGAGAATTTTGTATTTTAGCATAATAGGAAGAAGCAATCGCCCTGTTTTGGACGAAGAAGTAAAAAGAATT
>NZ_FRAV01000086.1 GCF_900142445.1 Chryseobacterium polytrichastri
GAAGCCAAGGAGACTGGTCTATTTCTGCAGATGGAAAAACAAGAACATTGGTTGCTAAAAACCCAGATGGAACTGTAGCATGGACCCGAGTTACACAAATTCTTACGCTAAATGATACAACATTTACTTATAGAGTGGTTCCTAATGCAGCTAATCCAAACGTATATTACGATATCGTTCATACTAAGGTCAACCATATGGAACCTTAGAGTCTATTTAAGTTTTATTTCAAGTATTTCTATACCCATGATTGACTATCAATTACTTCTATTTTTAATATATACTTTGAACTAGTCTAATACGCCCTACTTAAAAAATTAAATTAAGAAATTTAAATAGGCTATTAATTATAAATAATTTAAATTATAAAAATGAAAAAAACACTTAGAATGATGACTGTTGCTTTTACAGCTTCAATTTTACTAACATCTTGTTATTCCTATACAAGTGTTGTCGGAAAAGGTGCTCTAGGCACTCAAAAGGTTAAAAAATGGAATCATTATTTCATTGAGGGTTTAGCTCCTGGAAATATTTCTAATTCTAGAGCAATGGCTGGTACTACAGAAAATTACACTGTTGAAACCAAACAAACTTTTGTCAATGGATTAATTGCTGCAGTAACATTCGGCATATATACTCCGACGGTAACAACTGTTACAAAATAAAATTATTTGGTCGTTATTAAACCCTCATTTACAAACTGATTATAACGTCCTGTCCTTAAAAAACGATACCGGATTAAACAAATAAAAACATATTATCAAACAGTAGAGATTTTCAGATCTCTACTGTTTTTTCTTTTATAGGTTCTAAGTATCATAACTTTCTGTTAATACATCTTGAGGTATTAAATAATAATGTTAATAATGTTACCTGAGAGAGCAAGATTCAGTAAACAAAAGATATCTATTATAGTTTTGCATCTACATTTCCGATTTTCTTTCTGAATAATTTTTTCCACTTAGTTAGAGTTATTCCTGCTGAGCTTGAAATGAATTACAGTCTCAGAACTCGTCAGTCCATTTTTATTCTGGTAGTCTAACATATACATTATAGAATCTTCATCATACGCCTTAACTTACTGATTTACAATCGATATTTTACTAGCATCTATATCAAATCTTATAGAGTTCAGCGTCAAGACATCTAATAATGAAATATCTTCTTTATCCAATATATGGAAGCACTCTTCTTTTTTATGCGGATATTTCATTTCAATGATATCAGCAAAATTTTTTTTATAATCTGGAATATTTTTTTCCATATTTTATATTTACTTATCTATTTTGAAAGAGTTGACTTGGGAATTAGTTACTCATTAATTATCTGATGTCTGTTTTTCTATCTGTCTCTGACTGTTTACCAAAAGCCCAAGGATAAAATCTATCAGTTCTTTTGCATAACTACTTTTTATAAACAAAGGAGTTATAGTTTTATTTTTCATATATAAATAAAAGAGAATACCACTGAATAAGCTGCTAAGCAGTAAAAGATTCATTGAAATCCTACCTTTAATATAGTTTGCAAACAATATTGATAATCGTTTTCTAGTTTTTATAACCTTAAAAAAGATATAACAACCTTTCATATAGAAATTCTAATTTCCTATGAAACCTACAAGTACCACATTAAGTTGAATATTCCAATTATGAATATATTCTATAACACAGTGAAGAGATTTTCAATACTCTATTTAAAATATCAATACTTTAAATAATACGAATTCCTAAAAATGATGTAGCTATATTATAATTAATTACCATTCCTGAAAGTAAAGAGATATGAATTCTTTTTACCAAAATTCCAAAATGTGACTTATATAGCATGTAAACTATTTCTTTACTTTCAATCTCTAGGTTAAGTGATACTCCATAAAACTCTTCAATTTCTGTAGCCAGCAAGTCCGAAAGGTCTTTCTGGAAGCGCAAGGGCGCATCTTTTTTTATTGATAATTGTATACTCAATGTTATTATTAAAGTCGAATTAGTCTATATTTAAATAGTTAATATACAATATATTTCCTTTCGATATTTTAAAAATAGAATGCGAGATAAGTATATAATATTCTGCTTCGAATTATTGTCAAATGACTAATGTTGTACACCCGTAATACTTCTGGATCAAAACAGCACCCTGATGATGCTCATGAAGTAATGAAATGGGCTAATAAGTTCAGTACACAGTTAGAAGGTATTTTTAACAAGTGGGCGAAATTGGAGATCAATGACCATGAAGCACAGCTATCCAAAAAGTTTTTCATACTTAGAGCCTGTTTAAAAATTGTTAATAAAAAAAGAGTAAGGGCTAAAAGTTTGATAAAAATTGTCATTTTAGAGTTGCAAAACAAAAAACGTCAA
>NZ_FRAV01000021.1 GCF_900142445.1 Chryseobacterium polytrichastri
TTCCATCAAGTGTGTTATATGATAAAATTAATAAAAAAAGATTTCTTACACCTTAGTTTTGATGTTAAATTTGAGAAATTGTAGTAGAACTACGATTGGATAAAAGTATGGTTTTGGAGTTTGATTAATAGAAGTATAACAAAAAAACCAACTCGTAAAGTTGGTTTTCTTATAATGAAAATCTAAATCAATTTATGGATTTGAAATGATTAACGTTGATGGAATATCCGATAACCAAAGACTTTTTGTGTCAATTAAGCTTTTCCAGCTTTTGCTGCTGATTAGCATTAAATCTTGAGAATCTAGAAATTCTTTCTCGATTTTCTTCTCATTATATAGGGTGATGTGATTAGGGGCAACTTGTTCTATACTTCTGATTAATTCTTTAACCTCAACATTGCTTCTAATCTGTCCTCCGGCATCCAGAATAATGACCTGAGAATTGTTATTGTTGATTAGTCTTTTCGCATATTCTAGCAAATAAAAATCACTTAAATTAAAGATGGGTACAAATACTCTTTCAGCCGATTTAAAGTCTTTCTCAACCAAAACGCCAACCGGAATATTTGTTTTATCCAAGATCTGCAAAGTAAAATCGTCAAAAGGGGAGTTGTTGAAAATATTACCTTTTCCTTTTACTGTATTTAAAAGCTTTTCGGGGTTAATGATTTTGGTGGTAAAACCTAATAATCTGCCGAGTAAACTTCCTTCATACATTGATTTTCCAAGCATGATCAGGAGTAAATCATAATTTCCTTTATTGGTAATATGAGTCAGCTCATTTTCAATATCTGTTGAAGCTTTGAAAAGGGTTGTTACCTCTAATTGAAGATCATGTGAGGTTTCAATAACATTTTTAAACTGTTCATTTTCATATTCATCAATCTCATAAGCGTGCATTTCGTCTACAGGAGCAATATTCATTGCGGTGATGCTCTTATTTCCGTTCATCTTATTGGTGAAATCGTGTGCCAATTTTAATAAAGTACTTCCGGATTCCGGGTTATCAAACGATAGGAGAACACGGTATTTAGGATCATTGTCATCTTGGGGTTCATCTTCATCTTTTTTAGATTTGAAAATATAATTGATGAAATCTAGAGCAGGCCCGGTCATAAAAGTAGTGAATAATGCCATAATAACCATCATTGCAAAGATCTCAGGACTTAGAACGCCTAAATCATATCCAATGTTCAGAACAATTAACTCCATTAAACCTCTGGTGTTCATTAAGGCTCCAATGGTTAAGCTTTCTTTCCAATTGATTCCGAGGAATTTTGCGGCCAATGCACTTCCTACAAACTTTCCTATTACGGCTGTTAGAATAATGAAACCGGCGATCATCCATAAATGGCCGTCATTTAGTAGTCCTATTTGCGTACGAAGCCCTGTAAATACAAAGAATAATGGAAGTAAAAGAACCAATGCAACATCTTCTACTTTATCAATGAACATAGTACGGAATTTCGCATTTTCAGGCATGATTGCTCCCGCCATAAAAGCTCCAAATAAAGCATGGATTCCGATAACTTCTGTTACATATGAAGAAAGTATTAATGTAAGAAAGAAAATAGCAACCATCGGTTTGTTGATGGTATTTTTACCTGCTTGCAAGTCGCCAATTCTTTTAAGGAATGGTCTTATAATTTTGATCATTAAAAATACATATCCAATCGCCATGATAATCACGTAGATTGAACTTGCAAAAGAACCTGCTTTTACAATAGCAATAACGGCTGCCAAAATACACCAAGCGGTAATATCATCGGCTGCTGCACAGGTAATAACAACGGTCCCTAGTTTTGTTTTTTGGAGATTTCTCTCCTGAACAATTCTTGCCAATACCGGAAAAGCGGTAATACTCATAGCGATGGCTATAAATAAAGCAAAGGAGGTGAATTGAATTCCGTCAGGAGCAAATTCTTTATAGATGAAATAGGATAGCCCAATTCCTAACGCAAATGGTATAATTATACTTGCATGGCTTATGACTACAGCATCATGAGCTTTTTTTCTCAAAACACTCAAATCAAGTTCCATTCCTACGATATACATGAAAAGAATTAATCCTATCTGACTCAGAAACTGTAGATTACCTAACGATTCTTTTGGGAAAAGGAAGGTTGAGAATTCTGGGAAATACATTCCTAAAAGGGATGGTCCTAGAACAATACCTGCGATCATTTCTCCAATTACCGTGGGTTGTTTTATTTTCATACAAAACCATCCGAACAGTCTCGCAACTAGAATAATAGTAACGATTTGTGCTAATAACAAAGCGAGCGGATGATGCAGATTGGCTTTAAAAGATTCTACAAAGTTCTCCCAAGTAGAGCCTGTACTTGTTTTTACAATAATATTTTCTCCCACTTCTAATGATTGTCCTTCTACAATGAAGTAATACATAAGACCGGAAAAAACGGCAATGGTAACAACGTAAAAAATTAGATTTCTATATTTCCCCAAATTCATAATTCCAATATTTAAATGCAAAGTTGATAAGAATATAGTTATGTTAAATAATATTCTTTTTAAAATGTAATAAATGTCCTCAATAATGTAACGAAAAGTTATTTGAAAGAATAGCCCAATCCGATACCCACTTTCCATGCGCCGTTTTCTGCAGCGGTTTTAGAGTTGTAGTACACCGGAATCTGAAGAGCAATTTTTTTGTAAACCGCAGTAAGGCCTACGCCCAGATTAGGAGTAATCATACTGTTTTTGGTACCGGAAGATTTGTCTTCTTTAATTCTCAGTGACGGAAGCATTCCGAGGATGAATTTAACGTCTTTGTGCGTTACGCTTATATTAGGTCCTGTAAAATTAATAAAAGCCCCATGATCTACATATCCGGCCACTGCAACTCCGTCAAAAAATGCAGCTTTTATTTTAGGAGTTGATTCCTGAGAGAAGCACCATCCGGATATGAGAATTCCACAAACATAAAAAAGTTTTTTCACTGTCAAATTATTTAATCAATGCAAAAGTACGCTGACTAAATATTTTAAATAGGAGGGATGTAATGAAACGGATTAAATCTGTAATGAAATAGAAAACGTATGAAAAGTCTACTTTCCGAACATCTCCAATAATGAATTTTTATAGGTATCTCCAATTTGGAGTTTAATGAAATTTTCTCCGTCTACGGAGATTGAGGTGATGATTTCATTGGTAGAAAATACTTTGATGGAAGATAATGCAATGATTTCTTTTTTATTAACCTGTGCAAAATCTTTTGATGGAAGCATTTCCAGAAGAGATTTAAAACTGAGATTTTTCAGAACAATTGTTGTTCCATCATTCAGCATGATTTCTTTATCACGGCTGTCGATTTCTGAAGTTTTAATATAAGCGATCTGTTCTGTGAAGATGATGGTTTTCCCAATATTGGTATTCCATTCTATAAAATCCTTCTTTTGCGGTGCAGAAACTAATTCTTTGGCTTTCTCAAATGCCTGAATCAACCGTTCTTTTTTGATTGGTTTTCTCACATAATCCACCACATTTAAATCAAATGCTTCGGCAGCATATTCTTTATAAGCGGTTGTAAAGATGATTTTTTTTGAATCTGAGATAAGCTCTGCTACCTGAAGACCAGTCATGCCCGGCATTTCGATGTCTAAGATGCAGAGATTACAGTCAAGGTTACCAATTTCGTTCAGAAAAATTTTAGGATCGTTGAATGCTTTTACAACTTCTACATTCTCAATTTGTTCGCATAGAAGTTTTAAATAGCTGATTGCCAGTAATTCATCATCAAGAATAACGCATTTTATCATAGAATTCACCTAAATTAATTACCAATTCGGCTGTGAAGATACCATTTTTTGAACTTTTAGTAAGCTGATAATAATTGTTGTAGATCATTTTTAACCTTTGATCTAAAGACTGACTTCCAAATCCGCTTTTCTCTTTTTCCAATACATTCTTTAGGGAAGCTTTATTGCTTACTTTCATTGTGAAAATCCGGTCTTCCAATTCTAATTGAATAGAAATAAATGAGTCTTGCGCTAAGAAATCGGTATGTTTAAAAGCATTTTCAATAAGATCAACAGTAATTAAAGGAGCAAAAACCTTTTCTTCAAAAATTTCATCTGATTTATTAATTTTAGATTTAATTCTAAAGTCAAAAAGCGGATTGATTTTTATTTTATTAATCTCAATTAAGCTTAAAGCGAAAGTTAGTTCTTCTTTTGGACTTACAAATTTATTGTTGCTTTCGTATAAAATATAATCCAGAACATTCGCCAGTTTATCCAACGACATATAGGTTTGATAGGCGTGGGACTGAACAGAATTTAAGATGTTTTTAAATAAATGTGGGTTCAGTTTTGTACCAATATGTTCTAACTGAACTTCGTTTAATCTTTGTTCAATTAGTTTATTTGTTTCGAGAAGTTTTGTATTTCTTTGTTTGAATTTTTGATTCTGACTGAACAGATAAATACTCATCGTTAGAAAAACAAAAATAGCAAATACTCCAATGAATATCAGGTAATCATGAATCATGTAGTAATTGCCGTCCATTAGTTGTAATGTATTTTGGTTATTTTTTTAACGTCTAGTATTAGCGATGTCATGCTGAGCGGAGCCGAAGCATCCCTACATTGAATTTTAACGCAAAGGTTACAAAGTTCTTTTCGATTATAATTTGTTTTACGAAAATCTACTTCAACTTTTTTAAAGAATTCAGCGTTACAATTTCCTCACATTTTTCAAATGTAACCTCGTATGTTGGGTTTTCTTTTGGGTAAAATAACAAATAATCAGGACATGGTTTTTGTTGAGCATGACTTCTGTCAAAATCTATAGTACCATTGGTGATGATTTCGTCTTTTAAGAATTTTTCGTTGATTTTGTAGGTATTCATTTCGTTTTTAAAACTATCTGAATACTTAAAATCTTTAGAAAGAGTTTCTGCAATTACACGGCTGTTGGGTAAATAGCCACTGCAGCTTGCCCCTTTTTTGTTTAATATAAAAAATACGATAACTAGTCCTGGAATAAGACCAATCATATAAAACTTAAGCTTCTTCATTAGAAAATTAAAAGATTGATATCGTGATAAGTAAGTCCGAAACGGTCGCAGATTACTTTTTTAGTATGCCTTCCTTTGTACATATATAAACTCTGCTTCATTTCATTTTTGCGGGTTAGCATGTTTTCAAAACCGCCTTCTTCGTCGTAATTTAAAATATAAGAAAGGAAAAAGTTTGAGATCGCTTTTGTGGTTGTTCTTGGCATTTTTGATGTTAAGTTCGGAAGTCCGCAATGGATTACACCATGTTTGATAATGTAAGGATTTTCCATGGTGGTAAGCTCAGATGTTTCAATTACTTTCCCGTTATCGATAGTGATATCGATAATTACACTGCCTTTTTTCATTTTCATTACCATATCTTCGGTAACGATAGGCTGCATATTTAATCTTGGAAGAGCACCAATAACAACATCTGCACGTCGTAATGCTTTGCTTAGTTCCTTCGGATCAATAATCGAAGTAGGAACTCGGCTGTCAACAATACTGTGAAGTCTTCTTAATTTTGATAATGAGTTATCAAAAACTCTTACACTTGCTCCAAGACCGATGGCAGCTTTAGTTGCAAATTCACCTACGATTCCTGCGCCCAGAATAAGAACTTCAGAAGGACGAACTCCTGTAATCCCGCCTAACATTAATCCGTTGGATAATGCTAATAATTCAGAAGCGTATAGAATAGAAACGGTTCCTGCAATTTCGCCTACCAATCGTACTAATGCCAGTTGCTTGTATTCATCAACGATAAATTCAAAAGCGATAGCATTAATTTTTTTCTCTGCGAGTTTTAAGAAATATCCTTTCTCTCTTAAATTAATTTGCAGCGCCGATACCAAATAGGTATTCGGTTTCATAAAATCAATTTCGTCTTCTGTAGGAGGGTTTATTTTTAGAATAAGATCTTGTGTGAAAGCTTCTTTGGGATCATTCGTTATTTTTGCTCCGGATTCAGAATACTGTAAATCTGTAAAAAATGAACCTTGTCCGGCCCCAGATTCAATAATGATCTCATGGCCGTGCTCTACCAATACCTGTACGGCATCTGGAGTGATACATGTTCTTCTTTCGTGAAGACAGGTTTCTTTAGGAATACCAATACTGAATTGTCTTCCTTTTCTGATAACCTCCAACTTTTCCTCTTGCGGCATTAATTCTTCTTCAGTAAATGGAGTAAAAATATTTGTAGTACTCATTTTTGTAAACTAAATTATGTCTTACAGATAATTATTTGATGATTGAATTTATTCTACAAAGATACATAATATTTAGTCGAATGTGATTTCTCTTTCTTCTCCCGTGTTAACAATACTCATTGTATGATACTTAAGTCCGTAAAGCTCATCTTCATACACTTCAGGCCATTCTATAATGCATAAAAAAGCATTATCCAGATATTCTTCAATACCAATATCATACACTTCTTCAATACTTTTTAGGCGATACAAATCAAAATGAAAAATTTTTCCTTTGGGTGTATTGTATTCATTAACAATAGAATAAGTAGGAGAGTTTACCTCGTCTGTACTTCCTAGGTTTTTAAGCAAAACCTGTGTGAACGTTGTTTTTCCAGCGCCTAAATTTCCTTTTAGTAAAAGAATATTATATTTTATTTCAGGAATAATGTGGTCTACTATTTCCTGCCAGTCTTCAAGTTTATTGATTTTAAATTCCATTATAATTATAGTTTAATGTACTGTTTCTTGCTTCCTTTGTCATTAATCCCTGCTCTATATAGCAATTAAGCTGATTCGATATTTGTAGAAGTTCTCTCGGTTCTTTTATTTGAAATAAAATACGCTTTTCCTGATGATTTGAAAGTCTGATTTTAAGTGTATTGTTACAACCCTGTGAAAACATTCCGTCAGCTCCATTTCTCGGAATATATTTTCCTTTATAGTTGTTTTGTGTGATTTCAACATATTGTAAGTCTTTCGTCCAAAAAACTTCATTCTCAATTGTGATTTTTTCTTTTTCGAAAATTAATTTTCCATCTAATTTACCTTTTAATTGTTCATGAAACCAAACATTAATAAAAGCTCCTATAACTCCAATAATAATGGGAATATTAATCATTAATGAAAACCACTTTGGGATTTCTTTATCCGGTATTCTTAGAATATAAAGAACAAATGTAATGGCTAAAAACGGGACAAAGAGCAAAGTATAAAGTATTCTTTCTCTTGTCCAAACAAAGCCTTTTGCAGGTTTATAAATAGTGAAAAATTTATGATCATTTGCCATCAAAAATGATAAGATTTTAGTCTCAAAATAATTTTCAAAAATAAGGTTTTAGCAGGAAATTGTGTCCTTTTTAAGAATTTAAATTTACCATTGAAAAACTAATTCCTTATTTTTACACCATGATTTCTAAACAGACCATAGATAAAATATTCTCCACGATCAGAGTAGAAGAGATTGTGGGCGAATATGTGCAGTTGAAGAGGGCAGGGTCTAATTATAAAGGACTCAGTCCGTTCCATGAAGAAAAAACACCCAGTTTTGTAGTTTCTGCGAGTAAGCAGATATGGAAAGATTTTTCCAGTGGGCAAGGAGGGACAGCGATCTCTTTTTTAATGGAAATCGAAAACTTCACCTATCCTGAAGCACTGCGCCACGCAGCAAAAAAATACGGGATTGAAATTGAAGAAGATCAGCGTGAATATTCAGAAGAAGCAAAAAACGCTCAGTCTGAAAGAGATTTACTCTATAAAATTCATGAAATAGCCAATGATTATTATCAAAATTTTCTTTGGGAAGTTGACGAAGGAAGATCTATTGGTTTAGCCTATTTTAAAGAGCGTGAACTAAAGGATGATATCATTAAAAAATTCCAATTGGGATATTCTCCTGAAAAGAAAAATGCTTTTACCGCTTTTGCTTTAGAGAAAGGATATGCAAAAGAAATTTTAGAGAAATCCGGGCTTTCTATTTTTCCTGAAAATTCTCCTGCAGGAATCGACCGTTTTCGTGAAAGGGTAATTTTCCCAATTCATAGTTTTTCGGGCAGGGTGCTTGGTTTTGGAGCCAGAATTCTTAGAAATAACGTTAAAACAGCAAAATATCTCAACTCGCCTGAAACGGAGATTTATCATAAGTCTAATGTTTTGTATGGCTTAAACCAAGGAAAACAGGCGATTTCAAGAAAAAATATTTGTCTTTTGGTAGAAGGATATATGGATGTAATTTCACTTCATATGTCGGGTATTGAAAATGTTGTGGCAAGTTCAGGAACTTCTTTAACCACGGAGCAAATTAAGCTTATCAAGAGATTGACGGAAAACGTAACGATTCTTTTTGATGGAGATAATGCTGGGATTAAAGCGAGTTTCCGAAGCATTGATATGTTACTTACAGAAGGGATGAACATTCGTGTTCTTTTATTCCCGGAAGGTGATGACCCCGATTCTTTTGCGAGAAAACATCCACAAGATTATGTTGAAAAATTCATCGAAAATGAAGCGATGGATTTTATTGATTTTAAAGCAGAGATCCTTTTAAAAGATGCGGGAAGTGATCCGATAAAGAAAGCAGACGCCATCAGGAATATCGTAAAATCGGTTTCTTTTGTACAGAACGCGCTTAAAAGAGAGGTTTATCTAAAAGAAGTTTCCAATAAATTTGGGTTGTCTGAGCAGAGTTTGTTTAATGAGCTGGATGTTCAAAGACAGGTTACACAAAATCAGACGCAACATGTTCAGCAGCAGAAAGAACAGAAGCCTGCGAAATTAGAAATTGTACCCAAGCCAGAGAATGAGATAGATTCTGTACAGTTTAATATTCTTCATCAAGAAAATAAGTTGATAGATACGATGCTCATGTTTGGTGACGTAGTTCTTCACAGAGAAAATGACAAGAATGAAGAATATGAAGTAACGGTAATTGAGGAAATTCTTAATCATTTTGAAGAAGAACAATATGAATTCCAGATAGAAACCAATCAAAAAATCATCAATAATATCAAAGAAGGTATTGAGCATGATGAATTAAGATCAGGAAGTTTTTTTATCACGTTGATGGATGCGGATATTACTTTAAAAGTAGCAGACGCTTTAATGCATCCTAATGAATTGAGTGACTGGGCTACCCGAAATATATTTCCACCCAATATGGGAGATCACATTGCTGAAGAAGTGGAAAATAACATCTTAATTCACAAATATTATTATATTCACGTAATGATCAAGCAAACGACAGCAGATCTTGAAGAATATCGTGACACCAATTCGGAAAAGTATTTTGATGCAATCAAGAAAATTATGATGCTAAACGACTTCTCTAAACAGATTATTGAAAAAATAGGCTGGTCGCCTGTGACAAAAAGTCCTATAAAATTTTAGGAATAATAGTTGTAATTTACATCTCAAATAAATTTTAAATAATACGAATAGAAATATGGACATTAAAAAAGAATTCAGAGATTTCTCTGTAAAGCATTTAGGAAACAGCGGTCTTGCTACCGATCAGTATATGGGAATGTATGGTCCAACCAATCTTACACCGTACATCATGGAAGAAAGAAGAATGAACGTAGCTCAAATGGACGTTTTTTCTCGTTTGATGATGGACAGGATTATCTTCCTGGGAACAGGAATTGATGATCAGGTTGCTAATATCGTAACTGCACAGCTTTTGTTCTTGGAGAGTTCAGATCCTTCAAAAGACATTCAGATTTACATCAATTCTCCTGGAGGAAGTGTATATGCAGGATTAGGAATTTATGACACGATGCAGATCATTAAGCCTGATGTAGCAACAATCTGTACAGGTATTGCAGCTTCAATGGGAGCGGTATTGCTTGTTGCAGGAGAAAAAGGAAAGCGTTCTGCGCTTAAGCATTCAAGAGTAATGATTCACCAGCCTTCAGGAGGTGCACAGGGTGTGGCTTCTGATATGGAGATCAACTTAAGAGAAATGTTGAAATTGAAAAAAGAATTATATGACATTATTTCTGAACATTCAGGTCAATCATACGAATGGGTAGAAAAAGCGTCAGACAGAGATTACTGGATGACTTCTACTGAAGCAAAAGACTTCGGAATGGTAGATGAGGTTTTACAGAGAGCAACAAAAGAAAAGAAATAATTTTCTTTGAAAGATAATTACGAGAAACGCGTCAATTTTGGCGCGTTTTTTCTTTTTTACAAAGATCAACTTTACGGTTAGTTGTTATTCTGACGAAGGAAGAATCTAAATATCATTTATATTTTTTAGAAGCTAGTCCAGCTATCCACTATTACTCCTCGCGCCATTTCTTTCCCAAGGCTTGCTGTGGGGTAGCCGTTTCTATCTGGGCTAGGGTATTTGTCGCCATTACAAAATTCAGTCATTGCGAGAAGTGAAGCGACGAAGCAATCTCAAAATCCTTTTAATAGCATATTCTCATTACCCATAAAATTTGTCATCCTATGTTTGTAAAATATTAATTTTATTAAACAAAAGGAAAAGAGAGTGAAGAATAAGGTTATAAATTGTCATTAGTCTTCAAGACCTTCCGGAATGTTAATCCCTTTACTCTTTTTACTACCGAGTCTGAACAGATCATTAGGCAAAAAGCCTGTATTTAGGATAGATAGACAAGTGTAGTATTTCTCTTTTCCTGTAAAAGTATAGTTATGAGTAAAATTATAGGAATTGACATTAGTAAACAAGTTTTTGATGTAAGTTTTTTGGAAGAGAACCTTTGGAAGCATCAGGTTTTAAAAAACAATTTATCAGGTTTTGAAAAATTGATATCCTTCGTTGAAAAAGAAGATTTTGTAGTGATGGAAGCTTCCGGTACTTATTATCTTCCACTAGCAGAGTATCTCTATTCACAAGAGATTAATGTAGTGGTAGCAAATCCACTCTCGATAAAACGTTATGCTCAATCAAGACTAAAACGTGCCAAAACGGATAAAGCAGATTCTAAGGTTATCGCTGAATATGGAAAAAAGAATCTAGATGATTTGAGTTTGTGGAGCCCTGAAAGTAAAGTATGTATCAGAATTCGTCAAATGCATACAAGAATCGAAATGATTCAGAAGCAGATAAGTCAAACTTATAATCAGCTAGAGGCATTTTTAAGCAGCGGTTTTCTGGATGAAAAGCTAGAAAAAGAAATACAAGAGTCACTAGAACAGCTTCAAATAGGAAAGAAAATGCTGGAATCTGAGATAGAAAAGCTGGCTTTGGAGGAATTTGGAGTAACAATAAAATGTCTTACCAGTATTCCTGGAATTGGTATGAAAACGGCCATTATGCTGGTTGTAATTACGGATAACTTTAAGAAGTTCGAACATTACAAACAACTCATTGCTTTTGTAGGATTCAGTCCTCGGATTTATGAAAGTGGAAGCAGTGTGCGAGGAAGATCAAGTATTTGTAAGATGGGTAAATCTCAGATCAGAAAGCTATTGTATCTATGCAGCTGGTCAGCCAAACGTTGGAATAAAAAATGTAAAGAAATGTATGAAAGACTTATCACAAATGGAAAAGCTGAAAGAGTGGCAAAGATAGCTCTTGCCAATAAACTCTTAAAACAAGCATTTGCAATTGGAAAGAAAAAAGAAATATATAGAGAAGATTTTTGTTAAATAAGTTGCTTTTTAACACAGATCATTCCGGAGGAATCTAAACTCATTTTATAGAGATCGGATTGTGAAAAATCCTTGTGGAGATTCTTCCAGAATGACAAAAAATATACATATTTAATAGTGAAATTATACTTAGAAAGAACGGCAAAAATTCTTGGTGGCTGAGGTTCGCGAAGCCACCATTCCTATAACCATAGCCCCGATTGCAGAGAAAATTCTTTTTTTGAAAAAAAAAGATTGCAACGGAAAGCGGGAAATAGCTCCTAAAAAAAATAATAGACAAAAATTAAAACAGATTTATCATTCCATTCAAGATCAGTTTACATTCAGTACTTACTTTCGCTGCCATAAAAGTAACTATGAAAAAAATCCTATTACCAGTTCTTGCCTTTATGGCTTTAACGGCTTGTAACAATAATAACGATGATAATGTAAACAATCAGGATATCAACTATTCTAAACTTCCACAGGAGTTTCCGTTCACTACTCTGGCAACGGTAAATGGAATAGATGTGATTAATGGAGGTTTTGGATCTGGAGCAACAGCACATCCTACAAGAAAAGGAGAGTTTTATGTGATTACAGACCGAGGCCCGAATACAGCTTATTTAAGTGGAGTAAAATTTTTGGTTCCTAATTTTACGCCAACTATTATGCATTTTAAGATCAATGAGCAAGGTAATATTGAAGTAATTAAATACATCAAACTTAAAAATCCTTCAGGACAGCCTATTTCAGGTCGTCCAAACCCTGTTGGAATGGGAAGTACAGGAGAGACAGCGTATGATGTTGCGGGAAATGTATTACCAACGGATAATTATGGATTAGATAGTGAAAGTATTGTGGCAGCTGCAGATGGTACATTTTGGGTTTCGGATGAATACGGTCCACACATCGTTCATTATAATGCAGATGGAGTAGAGTTGGAAAGAATAAGCCCAATCGGAGTCAATACCGGACCAAGAAAATTACCGGCAGTTTTAGCCAAAAGAAGACCGAACAGAGGAATGGAAGGAATGTGTATGACGCCAGACGGAAAAATGTTAGTAGGCACCATGCAATCTACAATGTATGTTCCTAATAAAGCATTAGCAACGAATACAACATTAACAAGGATTGTAACTTTTGATCTTGCAACAGGGCAAACAAAACAATATCTATATAAGCAAAATGGTGGTGGTTCAGATTCTGTTTGTGATATTACAGCAATCAGCAACACCGAATTTTTAGTGATTGAAAGAGATGGTAACTTCGGTTCGCAAGGCGGAACTAAAAAAGTATACAGAATAAACTTAACGGGTGCTTCAGATGTAAGCGGAGCGGATCTTACAGCAGTTGATGGGTTAAAAATTAATAATAAAACGCTTGAGCAATCTACGTGGGATGAGATAAACACGGCAGGATTGAAACCTGTTTCCAAAACGTTGGCCGTTGACTTGGTAGCCAAAATAGGTTACGAGCATGATAAATTTGAAGGAATTGTTTATTTAGGAAATAACAAACTGGCTATTTTCAATGATGATGATTTCGGTGTTACAGATGACGGAAATGGAAACCCCAAGGCTAAGATTCTCCCTAAAACAGGGAAAGTAGACAAAGGAACAATGTATGTAGTCGATATTCAATAATTAGATTTTAAAAGAAAAGCGCATCAACTGATGCGCTTTTTTATCTAAATGTGTGAATTTTATTGATTCTTTCCATACCAAATAAATGGGTTTCAAAGCGGTATTGTCATTGTAAAAGATATTTGCCTATTCTCCCTGAGTGATAAATTCAGCATCTACATATCCTCCATTTACATAACGGGTTGTATCATTCGTATGCCAAGCATAAACGCCGGCTACCATAATGCCAAGATCCTGTACATAATCATACACCATGTTTTGCCATTTATCAAATGATGGTAAATTTTCCTGCAATAATAGAAACTCCTTTAAGTAATTATCATGAAGTTCAAGTGCCATCATATAAGCTTCATTTATGGAGGTTTTATGTTCCTGCTGTAATACTTTTACAAGATTCATAGTGTCACCTTCCCGATGAAGTTCCTTAGGTAAGGAAATAATATCATTATGTATTCCTATCATCATAGCACAGAGTGTATGAAGACGTTGTATGTGAGAATGCTCTAATACGTCATCAGGAAGCTGGCGATATTCTTTTTGCATTGCGACATATTTACAGAATGGTTGGGCCCCACTTGTAGCCTCACGAATAAGTAAATAAACAGCTAACGGAGGAATGGTATTGGTTCTATAATATACCCTTTCATCTGCATACCCAATCAGAACCTCATTCAATGATTTTATAAATTTCTTGTAGAGTCTTTCAGGCATTTCACAGGTAAGACAGTCTTGTCTTAGTACCCAGAATTGATGGAATATACCATTGTCAGTAGGTTCGTTAGTATCTTCTCCTGTAAGTAATAACATAATACGTTTACTTATTTCCATCATTTCACTGTGGGTACAAGTATCCCAATAATCATCCATCATAGCTCCATTAGCTGCGTAACTGGCCAAAGGGCGCAATTCTGCAAATGTTTTTAAAGAAGGGCAACCTCGGGATGCAATATCAGTCAAGTTATGTTTTTTGTGCTTTTCACGTGCTTCTTTGCTGTGGAAAATATACTCTCTGTCAATCCAGTCATAATACTCTTCCCGCTGTTGTTGAAAATCAGGGTGCATAGAATCGGGAAAAGGATATTTAGGTTTTGGGAGTTGCTGCAAACCAGCATAGAATTCTTCGTTTGAAATTGATGTTTTCATAGTATTTTGTTTTATGGTTATTGGTTATTTAAAAATAAAAAAAATATTAATATGTAAATCAATTAGTTGTGAATATTTTAAAACGAAAATATGAAATAATCTACATAAGTGTTTTTATCCTTTTGAATAAAGGGTTTGTATATCCGAAGTTTTTTTTTGGGAGGTAAATATCTGAAAATTAGTTCATAAAAAATCGTAATGTACTATAGAGGCATAACGGTTTTAATTTAACAACACGAAAAAGTCTCTGTGTTTTTGGAAGCTTTTTGTTCTTTATAATAGCTATATTTGTTAGTGTATAAAATGAGTTGAGGATAAGTTTTACATAGAATTTATAGTTTTCAAATCTGAAAATACAGATTCTTCGTATATAGTTTTTTAATACTAAATAACAGGCTGACTATGTCATCATCCAAAAATGATTTCTTACATCTTATTGAGATTGAGATTGAACAATTTTATGGAATTACAATTCCGGATTATACTGAAGAAGAAAAGATTATTTACCCACTTTTTAAATCTTTTTTCGGGATTTTCAAAAAAGAGCTTTGCGTTTATTTTTTATCTGGAAAAGCGGTTAATTACGAAGTTCATTATTTTATTTTTAACGTTAAAATATTCTAACCATATCCAAAAAAAACCACCAAATTTGGTGGTTTTCAATATTTTTTTATTTCTATTATTATGAATTAAATCCTTCAATAATCTTAGAAAAATCTTCTAATTTCAAAGCAGCTCCACCAATCAAACCACCGTCAATATCAGGTTGAGAGAAAATCTCTTTGGCATTGTCTGGTTTTACAGAACCACCGTAAAGGATAGAAACTTCGTCAGCAACTTCCTGTCCGTATTTTGCAGCGATGATGCTTCTGATGTGAGCGTGGATTTCCTGAGCTTGTTCAGGGCTTGCCGTTTCTCCGGTTCCGATTGCCCAAACTGGTTCGTAAGCAATTACTACTTTTTTAATTTCTTCTGCAGAAAGCGTGAAAAGAGCAACTTCAGTTTGGTTTTTTACCACTTCAAAATGTTGACCAGCTTTTCTTTGCTCTAAAGTTTCTCCGTTACAGTAAACAGGAATTAAACCTTTATCTAAAGCTAATTTTACTTTTACGTTACAGTGAGAATCTGTTTCTCCGTGATATTGTCTTCTTTCAGAGTGTCCGATTAAAGAACCTGTTGCATTAATTGATTCCAACATGTCAGCAGAGATTTCTCCTGTATAAGCGCCACTTACATGCTCGCTCATATCCTGAGAAAATACACCGATCTCATTTTTTTCGAAGATATCTTTTGCCATCATTAAGTATAAAGATGGAGGAGCGATCCAAACTTCACAGTTGGTTTTGTGGTTGTTTTTATAACTTAATAACTGAACCATCAATTGTTGAGCTTCAATTATGTTTTTGTTCATTTTCCAGTTTCCTGCAACTATTTTTCTTCTCATATTTTAATTATTTAAAATGTATTAAATATTTTTTCTATCGGTTGTGTGCTTGTCAATAGTATATATTACTCTAATTTCCAGATATTCTTCAGGTGCTTATAATATGTATGTTCTTCGTCAGTTACTTTATTATCTGCTTTTATCAATGTTTTGGCAAACTGAGCAAATTTCTTACGCTCTGTTTCTGTAGAATCATCATAGAAACATCCGGCATGGAACTCAAAATGATTTTTCCATTCTTCGGGTTGCAATAATGCAATAGTTTCCAACTCATCATCTAAGTTCATCTTGAACGGAAATTCGTCAGCTAAATACTGGTGAACAAGTATTCCTTCTTCGGGAGCAAATTCTCCGTCTACAGAAGAAAGGATCATTAATAAGTGGTAACCGGCGATGGGTTTATTTGATTTATGCATTGTATGTTTAGTGTTTAAAATTAATTGATAATGAATAGCTTTTATAATAATTACAATTGGCCATTCATCATTTACATGTATTATTTAATATAGTCTTTTGCAGGTTGTTTGTCTACAATTTTTCCTTTTTCTAAGATCAATACAAAAGGATTACTTCTTGCAATTGTTTTAATGGCAGTTCCGTCCATCATTGCATTTTTAATCGTTTTAAAAGTATTATGATCGGTTGAAACACCATAGATAACCGCTCCTTTTTGAGCATTAACTTTAGCCTCTAATTTTTGAAGTAAGTCTGCTGAAACTTCTTTCGGATGATAAGAGAAAACTAAGATTGCTTTTGGTGCATTAATGATCTCGTCATTAATTTCTTGTCCCGTAACATCTTCAATCTTAAACTTAGCGATTTCAGATTTATATCCTTCTTTTACTAAAACAGATTCGTTTTTTCCTTCCTCGATTTTCCAAGGAGAACCCTCTGCCCAATATTTTGTTTCTTTAATATAATCGTCCTGATTTATTTTTAAAATTTCTCCCGTTTTTTGATTTTTAAGAGAGTAAAAAGTTTTGTATTCAGACGGGTTTTTATTGATTTTTTCTTTTTCACCTTTAATATCGGTTCCTATTTTATAATCACGGAAATCAATTAAAGGTTCATGCATAATTCCTTGAGCCATAATGTAAATCATTCCCAAAGAAAACAGTCCTAAAAGAACATATTTAAATGTATTTGAAGGTTCTTTTTTAGAACTGAAAGTATAATCATCCTTTTTCTTAAACTCTTTTCTGTAAAGAATAAATACAATGATTAACCCAACCAAAAGTACAATGTCTTTAATGAAACTCTGCCAAGGGGTGAATTTGATGGCATCACCAAAACATCCGCAATCTGTTACCACATTGAAATAAGCTGAGTAAAAAGTAAGGAATCCAAAGAAGATACAAAGCGCGATAAGCGCTGAGAGCGTGAACTTCAGTTTTAACTTTAATAAAAGCATAAATCCAAGGAAAAGCTCTAAAACAACTACAATTATCGAAAATAATAAGGCAAATTTTTCTAAAAATGGCATGTTGAAAACAGAAGGAGCAAAGTACTCTTCCATTTTAAAAGAAAAACCTACCAAATCCACCGCTTTTACAAAGCCTGAAAGGATGAAAATAATAGCAATAATGAAACGTAATAGACCTTTGATCATGATTAAATAGTTTTAGATTGGAAGTTATCTTGTTTTTCAGAGAATTTTATCAGACAGAAAACGGCATAGTTCAGCATGTCGAAATAGTTGGCATCTAACCCTTCAGAAACGATGGTAACACCTTGGTTATCTTCAATTTGTTTTGTTCTTAAAACCTTTTGATAAATAAGATCCGTAATCGAAGAAATTCTCATATCTCTCCACGCTTCACCATAATCATGATTTTTTCTTTCCATTAAAGCCTGAGCTTCTTTGGAATATTTATCATACAGATTTAGGATCTCCTCTTTGTCTTCGTTAAAATCATTAGATAGCCCTTTTTCAAGCTGAATTAGCCCGATGATAGAGTAGTTTACAATTGCGATAAATTCACTTTCTTCACTTTCATCTATCATTTTTACATCAGTCATCTGTAACGTACGGATTCTGTTGACTTTAATGTAAATTTGATCCGTAATGGAGCTGGGTCTTAAAACCCTCCAAGCTGCACCATAATCCTGTAATTTTTTTGAAAATAAATCACGGCACTCATTGATAACTTTCTCGAACTGTATTGAAGTTTTTAGCATAAATTCTCTTAAACTTTCAAATATACGAATTAGCTTTTATCTAGCAGGATTCAAAAAGGAGTTTTTTATGGTTTGAGATTAGGAGAAAGGGAGTGTTTGAGAGTTGGAATTGACTTATCGTTAAAAGCTATTTAAAGTTGCAGGATATCGTTCTTAGTCCTTAAATTTGTATTGCTAAAGACCAACAATAATTACTTAGTATTTATAAATTGTATTTTTCTTAACTCTCAAACTCTCAAACTCTCAAACTCTCATGCACTCAAATACTCAAACTCATACGTCCTCATATTCTATCAATTGTAATGGAAGACTTGTTGATTTAACCAGTCCGAAAATCATGGGGATTTTAAATCTCACTCCGGATTCTTTTTCAGATGGCGGGAAATTTAATAATGAGAAATTGGCTTTACTCCATGCTGAGAAACTATTGAAAGAGGGCGCTGAGATTATTGATATTGGTCCGCAATCTACACGTCCTAATGCAGAATTTTTAAGCAGTGAAGAAGAGATTCGAAGAATAGGAACGTTAATTTCTCAAATCAAAAAAGAATTTCCTGAAGCTTTGATTTCGTTGGATACTTTTTATGCTGAAACTGTTAAGTTTGGCTTCAATGAAGGAATGGATATTATTAATGATATTTCAGGCGGGCAATATGATGGCGCCATGTTTGATACTGCTGCAGAAACAAAACTTCCTTATATCTTAATGCATGTGAATCCTTCTTATGAAACCATGCATGATAAAATACAATTTGAAGATATTACGTTGGAAATTAATCGGTATTTTTCTGAAAAAACAAGGCAGCTTCTTGAAAAAGGAGTTAAAGATATTATTTTAGATCCCGGTTTTGGTTTTGGTAAAACGGTTGAACACCAAGTGAAAATGATTAATGAAACAGAATATTTAGGTTTTGGAAGATGGCCATTATTGATTGGGATTTCCCGAAAATCATTTATCTATAAACCACTCGGAAAAACGGCGTTGGATATTAATGAAGAAACACAAAAACTTCACATGAAAGTATTAGATCAAGGTGCTAGAATTTTGAGAGTTCATGATGTTTTGGAAGCTCAAAAAACACTATTAGAATTTAACGCTAAAAAAAATAAAAGTTAAAAAAAGCTAAAAAATAGTGTGGAATATTAAAAAAATAATACCTTTACACCATGAATTTTACGAATCAGAAAAATATTATTGTCATTTCTATTATTAATACTATTGTCATTTAATAGTAAAGAGCGGTAGATATAACAGTAAAATTATTTTAAATTATATAGAGCCGCTTCATATTGAAGCGGCTTTTTTTATTCCAAAAATTATGTATCAATTAACAGCAATTATTATTGTCATTATTATTCCCTTACTAACGTGAGAAGGAAAAATATTGTCTATATATTTTAAGCCCTCTCACATTGTGAGAGGGCTTTTTTATTTCAACAAACTTTAAACTGAATAGTAAAAATGTATTACAACAACGAAACCCTCATTTATTTTAACGGAAAATTTGTAAAAGCAAAAGATGCGCAGACTGATCTTTATGGCCAATCACTTCACTATGGATATTCTGTTTTTGAAGGAATAAAATCTTATAAAACGGATCTTGGAACAAAGATCTTTAAAGCAGAAGAACATTATGACCGTTTGCGCCGTTCTGCAGAGTTGATGCATATTCCATTTTCTTATACCACTCAGGAACTTACAGATCTTACATATGAACTTTTAGAGCGTAACCGGTTGGATGACGCATATATTCGTCCGCTGGTTTTTTGCTCTCCTAATATGGGTTTAACCAAAGGAAAAGAATCTTACCTCACCATATTAGCATGGGAGTGGAACAATGGATATTTATCGGGTAGAGTCAGAGTTATGACTTCAAGTTTTCAGAGACCCAATCCTCAGGCTTTTTTAATGGAGGCAAAAGTAGGAGGGCATTATGTGAATTCAATTTTAGCCAGTCAGGAAGCGAAAGATAAAGGATATGATGAAGCTTTAGTATTGGATGAAAAAGAAAATGTTGCAGAAAGTTCGGGAGCCAATGTCTTCTACGAAAAAGGTGGTGTTCTTTTTACCCCGGCCAAAGGAAGTATACTGCCAGGTATCACACGACAGACTGTTTTTGAAATATGTAATGAACTCAATATTCCCGTTAAAGAAACCTTCTTTAAACCTGAAGAAATGAGAGGAGCCGATGCCGCTTTCTTTTGTGGAACAGCTGCTGAAATTGTAGGCTTAGATTCTCTGGACGATATTCCGTTTACTAAAAATTGGGATGATACGAAAAGCAAGGTGATACAAGACGCTTATCAGAAAGTGGTAAGAGTTCGGTCATTGTAAATTTTTGTAATGTAAATGATTGATAATTAAATAAATGTGTCTGTTTTTAAAACGTTTGGATATTGTATTTTTTATAAAATTGAAAATAAGAAAAATATTACAAACTGTAGTTTTGGATGAAAATTAAGTAAAAAAAATCATTTATGGTTTACAGAAAATGAAATTTCTGATACCATACTGAGAAATGATAAGAACAAAAAATGTAGGATAATATGTTAAATAAATATTCAAAAACCTTCACACAAAATACTGAACAGCCTGCAGCAAAAGCCATGTTGTACGGGATAGGATTTACAGATGAAGATATGCAAAAGGCTCAGGTCGGAATTGCAAGTATGGGATACGACGGTAATACCTGTAACATGCACCTTAATGATTTAGCGCAAATCGTTAAAAAAGGAACTTGGGAGCAAGGGCTGGCTGGTTTAGTATTCAATACTATCGGAGTAAGTGACGGTATGAGCAACGGAACAGATGGTATGCGCTATTCGTTAGTAAGCCGTGATGTTATTGCAGATAGTATTGAGGCAATATGTGGAGCGCAGTATTATGACGGATTAATCGCTTTGCCGGGTTGTGATAAAAATATGCCGGGAACCATCATGGCAATGGGAAGATTAAACAGACCTTCGATCATGGTATACGGCGGAACAATTGCCCCAGGATGCTACAAAGGAAATCAACTGAATATTGTTTCTGCTTTTGAAGCATTAGGACAAAAGATAGCAGGAGAGATCTCTGAAGAAGATTTTAATGGAGTGATTAAAAATTCTTGTCCAGGAGCAGGAGCTTGTGGAGGAATGTACACCGCTAATACCATGGCATCTGCCATTGAAGCACTAGGAATGAGTCTTCCATATTCATCATCAAACCCTGCAACAAGTCCGGAAAAACAAAACGAATGTTTAGAGGCGGGAGGTTATTTGAAAAAGTTATTAGAAAAAGATATTAAACCTTCTGATATCATGACTCGTAAAGCATTTGAAAATGCACTTCGTATCATCATCGTTTTGGGAGGAAGTACCAATGCCGTTCTGCATTTTATTGCAATGGCCAAAAGTGTAGATGTTGTGGTAACGCAGGATGATTTTCAAAAAATGAGCGACGTTACTCCAATGCTCGCCGATTTAAAACCTAGTGGAAAATATCTAATGCAGGATCTTCATGAACATGGAGGAATACCAGCAGTGATGAAATACCTTTTGAATGAAGGATTGCTTCATGGAGATTGTCTTACGGTGACAGGAAAGACGCTTGCGGAAAATTTAGAAGATATACCAAGCCTTGATTTCACAAAACAAAAAGTAATAAGACCAATTTCGGATCCTATAAAAGCCACAGGACATATAAGAATATTATATGGAAACCTTGCAGAGAAGGGAAGTGTTGCTAAAATAACAGGAAAAGAAGGCGAGAAGTTTTTAGGGAAAGCAAGAGTATTTGACGGAGAGAAAAATTTAATTGAAGGCATCAGAAACGGAAAAGTGCAGCACGGAGATGTGATTGTAATTCGTAATGAAGGACCAAAAGGTGCTCCCGGAATGCCAGAAATGTTAAAGCCTACAAGTGCTTTGATCGGTGCGGGTTTTGGAAATAGCGTAGCCTTAATTACCGATGGAAGGTTCAGTGGCGGAACGCATGGTTTTGTAGTGGGACATATTACTCCTGAAGCTCAGGAAGGAGGCTTGATTGCTTTTGTAGAAGATGATGACCTCATCGAAATAGATGCGGTAAACAATACCATACAGCTGAATGTTTCTGATGCAGAAATTGAAATTAGAAAACAAGGTTGGATAAAGCCGGCTTTGAAAGTTACAAAAGGACTGCTGTATAAATATGCATTAACAGTTTCTTCAGCGGCAGAAGGTTGCGTAACGGATGAAATATAAAATAACATACAATGAAAAATCCATATTTAACATATGATAAAGAGAACCTATTGAGAGGAATAGAACTTAGTGGAAGCCAAATTATTCTTGAAACATTTTTGAAAGAAGGGGTAAAAACAATGTTTGGTTATCCGGGAGGTGCTATCATTCCTATCTATGACGCTCTTTATGATTACAAAGACAGTTTAGAACACATACTTGTACGCCATGAGCAGGGAGCGGTGCATGCAGCTCAGGGTTTTGCAAGAGCGTCTGGTGAAGTGGGTGTGGTATTGGCAACCAGTGGTCCGGGAGCGACAAATCTTGTGACAGGTTTAGCTGATGCTATGTTAGATAGTACTCCACTTGTATGTATTACAGGACAGGTGTATGCACATCTTTTGGGAACAGATGCTTTTCAGGAAATAGATGTTATTAATGTTACGACGCCTGTTACCAAATGGAACTATCAGGTAACTGATGCCGAAGAACTTGCCGAAGTGTTAGCTAAAGCGTTTTATATTGCCAGATCTGGCAGACCCGGACCTGTTCTTATCGATATAACGAAAAATGCGCAGCTGCAGAAAACGGTATATCAAGGCTATAAAGTTTGTGATTCTCTTAGAAGTTATCAACCCAATCCTGAACCCAATTCTGAATTTATTGCCAAAGCGGCAGAGCTTATCAACAATGCAAAAAATCCCTTTATCATTGTAGGGCAAGGTGTTATTTTGGGCAAGGCTGAAGAAGAATTTTTACAGTTTATTGAAAAGTCCGGAATTCCCACGGCATGGACGATTATGGGAATGAGTGCGATACCTACAGATCATCCGCAAGCGGTTGGAATGGTAGGAATGCATGGAAACTACGGTCCGAATTTACTCACCAATGAATGTGATGTTCTTATTGCGATAGGAATGCGCTTTGATGACCGTGTAACCGGGAAATTGGATGAATACGCAAAGCAAGCAGAAATCATTCATCTTGATATTGATAAAGCTGAAATCAATAAAAACGTAAAAGTTGCTGTACCCGTAATTGGTAATTGTAAAGAAACGTTGCCATTGCTTACTTCATTAATTAATCCTAAAGAATATGTGGATTGGCATACAAGATTTAAAGACTGCCACGAAATAGAACATATTAATTTAATCAGTAACGAGCTGAACCCTTCAGAAGGAGATATTACGATGGGAGAAGTTATTAAATGTTTGAATGAATTAACCCAAGGAGATGCAGTAATTGTAACCGATGTTGGGCAGCATCAAATGGTAACGTGTCGATATGCTGAATTTAATCAGTCTAAAAGTAATATTACCAGCGGTGGACTTGGAACAATGGGGTTTTGCCTTCCCGCAGCAATCGGGGCGTCATACGCAACAGATCGTCAAATTATTGCGGTGATGGGAGATGGAGGTGCTCAAATGAATATACAGGAATTGGGAACGGTTATGCAATATCATCCCAATATCAAAATTATGATTCTTAATAATTGCTTTCTCGGTATGGTAAGGCAGTGGCAGGAATTATTTCATGAAGAAAGATATTCGTTTGTAGATATCCAAAGTCCTGATTTTGTACAGGTGGCTAAAGGATACGGAATACCTGGTGAGAAAGTATTGCATAGGGATCATTTAAAAGAATCAATTCGGGAAATGCTGGATAATGAAGGAGCTTATCTTTTGGAGATCATGGTAGAAAAAGAATACAATGTTTTCCCAATGGTTCCTCAAGGTAAAAGTGTAGCAGAGATTGTATTAACACATAATAAAGTTTAAAAAGAAAGAAAATGAATGAAGAAAAAAAAGAATATATGATCACCACTCATATGGAAGGTTATACAGGCTTTATCAACCGGATCAATAATATTTTTTCCAGAAGGAGGATTAATATCGTCAGCCTTCATGTGGGTCCATCAGAAAAAACAGATTGTAAGAAACTGGTAGTGGTGGTGAAAGAATCTGATGAGGTGATACAAAAGCTGGCTCAGCAAATAGAAAAGCAAGTAGATGTTTTAGAGGTACATTATCACCAAGTGCCTTGTCTGGAAACAATAGTACATATCAACTAATTATTAAAATTAATCATTAAAAAATTATCAATAAAATGGCAAAATTAAATTTTGGAGGAGTAGAAGAAAATGTAGTAACAAGACAAGAGTTTCCATTAGAAAAAGCTCAGGAAGTATTAAAAAATGAAGTGGTAGCAGTTATCGGATATGGAGTTCAAGGTCCCGGGCAAGCACTTAATCAAAGAGATAATGGTATCAATGTAATCGTAGGCCAAAGAAAAAACTCAAAATCTTGGGATAAAGCCATTGCAGACGGATTCGTTCCCGGAGAAACGTTATTTGAAATTGAAGAAGCGCTTAAAAAGGGAACCATTATCTGTTATCTTTTAAGTGACGCTGCTCAGATAGAATATTGGCCAAAAGTAAAAGAACATTTAACGCCCGGTAAAGCATTATATTTTTCGCACGGTTTTGGAATTACGTTTAACGAACGTACAGGAATTGTACCACCAGCCGATGTAGATGTTTTTCTTGTAGCTCCAAAAGGTTCGGGAACATCACTAAGAAGAATGTTCCTTCAGAATAGAGGGTTGAATAGTAGTTTTGCCGTTTACCAGGATGTAACAGGTAAAGCTCGAGATCGAGTAATTGCATTAGGAATTGCCGTAGGAAGCGGTTATTTGTTTGAAACTGATTTCAAAAAAGAAGTATATAGTGATCTTACAGGAGAAAGAGGAACATTAATGGGGGCCGTTCAGGGAATTTTTGCTGCTCAATATGAAGTGTTGAGAAAAAATGGGCACAGTCCTTCAGAAGCTTTTAATGAAACTGTAGAAGAGCTTACGCAATCATTAATGCCATTGGTTGCAGAAAACGGAATGGATTGGATGTATGCCAACTGCAGCACAACGGCCCAAAGAGGAGCTCTAGATTGGTGGAAGCGTTTTAAGGATGCTACTTCTCCCATATTTGAAGAATTATACAACAATGTAGCTTCTGGAAATGAAGCGCAATTATCTATTGACAGCAACAGCAAACCCGATTATAGAGAAAAACTGGATGCCGAATTAGCAGAACTTCGCGAAAGCGAAATGTGGCAGGCGGGGAAAACCGTCCGTAGTCTGAGACCGGAAAATAATTGATTATGATGAAAGAGAAAAATCGGCAGGCTGTTACGTTGGAGAATATCCGAAAAGCGGCTGAGAGACTCAAAGAAGTCAGTGTCCGAACTCCATTGTCAGTCAATAATAATTTATCAACAGTTTATCAGGCCAACATTAATTTTAAAAGAGAAGACCTACAACGGGTAAGATCTTATAAAATACGTGGGGCTTATAATAAAATGGTAACGCTTTCTAAAGAAATTCTTTCGAAAGGAGTGGTGTGTGCCAGCGCAGGAAATCATGCGCAAGGAGTTGCTTTTGCATGCAGTGCGATGAAGACAAAAGGAACCATATTTATGCCTTTGCCAACACCCGGTCAGAAATTAGAACAGGTAAAAATGTTTGGTGGTAATTATGTAGATGTAGTTCTCTATGGAGATACTTTTGATGAAGCTAAAGATGCGGCCTTAGAGTTTTGCGAAAAGAATGAAGGCGTATTTATCCATCCATTTGACGATCCTGCTATTATTGAAGGACAAGCTACGGTAGCATTGGAAATCTTGGAACAAGCAGATGGACTTATCGATTACCTTTTTCTACCGATTGGCGGTGGCGGATTAGCAGCTGGCGTTTGCAGTGTCTTTCAAAGCCTCTCGCCGAAAACTAAAATTATAGGAACAGAACCTTCCGGAGCCGCCAGCATGACCAAAGCAATGGAACAAGGGAAGCCTTTTCATTTAGAAAAAATAAGTCGTTTTGTAGATGGAGCAGCAGTGCAAAAAGTAGGAGATCTGAATTTCAATATCTGTCAGAATGCATTGCATGATGTCGTTACGATTGAGGAAGGAATGATCTGTGAAACCATACTTTCGCTATATAACAAAGATGCGGTGGTGGTAGAACCTGCAGGAGCTTTATCGGTGGCTGCTTTAGAGAAATACAAAGAAGAAATAAAAGGGAAAAATGTAGTATGCATTATCAGTGGAAGCAATAATGACATTACCCGAATGGAAGAGATAAAAGAAAAGGCATTGCTATATGCTGGGTTAAAACATTACTTTTTGGTGAGATTTCCTCAGCGTCCGGGTGCTTTAAAATCTTTTGTGATGGATGTTTTGGGACCTAACGATGACATTACAACCTTTGAATACACCAAGAAAAATTCAAAAGAGAAAGGGATAGCGGTAGTTGGGATTGTATTAAAGAATAATGAAGATTTTGAACCTTTATTATTTAATATGAAAAAATATGATTTTTTCGTCAACTATCTTAACAATGATCCTTCCTTAATGACTCTTCTTATTTAAATAAACAGACCGTTCTAAAAATCAATGATGAAAAGAAAGCTTCACAATTTGTGAAGCTTTCTGTATTATATAACTGTGATTAACTATGTCTGATCTTCAATATCAAAGAAAAGGACAGTTTTTTTATCTCTCCAACGTAAAATTAGGAATCACTTTGGGACGCTCCGCCTCATTGGCAACTTTCCAAGAAGTTCTGTACATCCATTCCGTCATTTTATAGAGCTTCTTAAAATTAATATTTTCAGATTCATCTTGTGGCGTATGGTATTGATCGTGCAAAACGCTCGTGAAAAATATTGCAGGAATTCCCACTTTAGCATACGGAAGATGATCACTTCTAAAATAGAAATATTCGGCATGGTTTGGAGAATCCCAATCTTTCAGATACTTGAATTTTGTACTTTCATTATTGGCATCTTCAGCCATTTTTACCAATTCTTCAGAGTTTTTATGAGGAGCATTTCCACCTAATAAAGCTGCTTCATTATTATCATTTCTCCCGATCATATCACCATTCAGAACGGCAACTATTTTTTCTTTAGGAACAACAGGATGGGCTGCATGCCACCTTGAACCTAACAATCCTCTTTCTTCGGCTCCGTGAAAAACAAATAAAATACTTCTTTTTCCCGGTTGCTTTTTATAAGCTCTTGCCATAGCTAACATGGCAACGCAAGTACTCGCATTATCGTCCGCCCCGTTGTAGATCGTATCGTTTTTTACAGGATGTCTTATTCCGTCATGATCCTGATGTCCGCTTAGCAATACATATTCCTCTTTTAATTTAGGATCAGTTCCGTCTATTTTTCCGATGATGTTCACCGAAGGATATTTATAGGTTTCTGTGATGAGGTTTAAAGAAATTTTTGGATTGCTTTTTACCCAATTGGCATTTTCTTTTTTGATCCAAAGAACAGGAATATTATTGGTTACCTTTTCTCTTAATCCTTCAACTCCGTAAGAACCTCTCGTCATTTGCGGTAACACTTCAACCCAACTTTTTTCAGAAATATCATCTGTGATAAAGATGATTCCTTTTGCGCCTAATTCATAGGCTTTGTTGTAGTATTTTGTTCTTACAAATCCGGGATATCTTCTTACGAAAAGAGTCATCTCTTTGTCGATATTTTTATCAGACGCGTTGATGGCAAGAATTTTTCCTTTTAGATTTAATTTAGATAGATCTTCAGGTTCGGTAGTTCCTGCATAAACAATTTCAGTATCAATATTGGTATTAACAGGTTCTGCTACTAAAAAGTCTTTCCATAATTTTAAAGTGTTATCTCCAATTTTCAAGCTGCTTTGCGGAATCACCTGATGCCTGTACATATCAAAAAACTGAAAGAAAGTTCCGTTATCTCCTGCAGGTTTCATTCCTGCTTCTTTAGCTTTGTCGGCCAACCACATCGATACTTTTAATTCATCTAATGTTCCGGCTTCACGCCCCCAAAACTGATCGGCAGCCAATTCATACATATCTTTTTTAAGATCTGTTTCTTTGATGGCAGAAACCAACGGTTTTTTATAGTTTTGAGCGTTTCCCAAACTAAAAATAAATGCGGCTACAATTGATAACAGGTATCCTTTTTTCATGGTGATTTTATTTAGTTTAAAGTACTCAGTTTTTCTGAAAACTCCTTTGAGAATTCTTTTCGGTCTTCTTCTAATTTTTCTTTATTGGAAGGTAAAATATAATTGAAAAGTACTTTATCTTCGTTATCTAAAAAAACGATTTCCTTTTCTTCTCCATCAATCATTTGAGCAAAAATCTCCCACATTGGCGTGTCTTTTAATCTTAATAATTCAAAAAACTGCTCTGCTTTTATTTGTATTGTCTTCATTTTATTTTTTTATTACTAATTGCTCATTATCTATTATTTGCCATTAAAATTCTAGTAATTTTAATTTAAACTGTATGGCAAAGTTTTGTTTAAAATTGGGGGTTGTATAGTAACCCACTCTATAGAATACGCCTAAATTGAAATAGCTTGAAAGAAAATTTGTCCATTCCAAACCTACTTCCTGATACAGGTGATCTAGTTTTCTAAATTTGAACTGGTGATATTCAGGATGCTTCATATCTCCGATAGTTCCTCTTAATACAAAGTCGAAGCTTGAAATGTTCTGTCCGAAACTTTTAAAATACCAAGGAATTTTATGAGTGAAATAATACGCGACAAATT
The DNA here is from genome assembly GCF_900142445.1 of Chryseobacterium polytrichastri. Taxonomy (GTDB): domain Bacteria; phylum Bacteroidota; class Bacteroidia; order Flavobacteriales; family Weeksellaceae; genus Chryseobacterium; species Chryseobacterium polytrichastri. The sequence goes on from NZ_FRAV01000021.1 coordinate 28,811, forward strand.
TATCATTGTAATATTTTCCGCCTTCCAGTGTTGCAAATCCTAGAAAAGAGGTTAAGTTAAAATTAAAATCTTTTCTAGTGGATGCTAAACCATTCATCGTAAAGTTTTTCCAAATCGGGGCATCACCTAACACCATTCCTCCATACAACCTGAAACCAGTGGTTCCGAACATTGTTTTAAAATTATGAAGAAACAGTAAGTCAAAACGGGAATAATTGAAATCTCCTCCTAACGTTTTGTAACTCTGCTCGTAATTCAGATAGATTTCCGGAAATTTCTGGTCAAGTAATGATTTTCCTTGCGGGGTCATAATATTGGTAGAATTCGGAGAATATTTTAAAGTAACCAAAGTACTAACGTTATCAAAAGACGATCCTCTGCCTCTGAATGAGTAATCAAACATCGCTTCTTCAAGGTTTCTTCTGGTTGCAAAAACTAAAGTAAGTGCATTGGTGATGTCATTGTTATAGGATACGGATGCTCCTCTGAAGTGGAAATATCTGTCATTGTTGATATTGTTTCCATAATTCATAGTTCGCATTTTAAAGCTCCAAAGTTTTCTGTAAAACTCTCCGGAAGCGGTAACGTCATTGTAATATTCAACTCTGAAATAAGAATTTTTTTCCAATGTTGTTTTCATATCAAGCCCGATTCCATATTTCCATTTATCATCTTTAAAACCGTATGCAAAGTAATAGTCAGGTGAAAAATATGGATTGAAATTTTCATTAAGCTTAGCTTTTAATCCCACTCTAAATCCTTCATATGAGTTATAATTTACAACCTCATCAATTGCAAAATCCAAACTTTTAACTCTGATTTGTCCATTCAACAAACCCGATAAAACTTGGGCTTTGTTATCTATATTGTATTTTTTTCCCAGACTGTCGATTGTTTTGTAGGTGTTTCTTTCTCTTTCCGTTAAAGGATCAGTTCGGTATCGGTCCAGGCTTTTTCCATCAGCATTTTTTACGGAGAAGGTATAGCCTTTAAAATCTTTTTTATCTTCAGGAATGGGTGTTTTGAAGTCGAAATATCTCGACGATAGAAAAGCATATGTCCCGAAACTTTGTTTATTTTTTTTTGTAGGCTTTTCCTCAGGATGGTCTTTATCATCTTCCTGCATTGCCATCCTGTTCATTCTTAATTTTACAGTTTCGTGAGCCAGAAACCATTTATCATTATAGAAAATCCATGTGCTGGTAATAATTCCGTCGTTTTTATTTTTACTGAAATTTTCTATTTTTTTGATTCCGTAGGTTTCTGTATCAATATAAATAGCACCATTGTATTTCCTTTTTTTATCAGGCTTTTTATAATTTACTTCACGAAAACGGATAACGAAATTTTTTCGGCCATCCATCTCAAGAGTATCCGTTAAAAAGAATCTGTACAAGCCTCTGTTTTCCTGTTTTAGCTGGGTCGGGATTTTCTCTCTGTTGCTTTGTTGCAGAGCAATCATTTCATAAATAGGTTGCTTAAGACCCGAAATTCTGTTGTCCAGAATATTGATCTTTTCTCCATATTTTGTTGAATATAAAAACTCCTGAGCCCTTTCCCAAAGGAATAATTTACTTTTGGCAAATATCTGTCTCGCAGAAATGTTGTTTAAGGAATCTTTCTCTCTTTTTTTCTTGAATAAATTGTTATCTTCAAAGAACCGGTTATACTGTGAAATACTGTCTTCATCAATATCCAATGAAATTTTTTCGTAAGATTTATAGGCGTAAGATTCTAAACTTTTAGGAGAGTTTTTTGTGAAATTCTGATTCACTTTTTTAAGAATCTCTAATGCTCTGGGGTCGCTTTTGTCCTCGATGACAACAGCTTCAATATCCGTAACTTTTGATTGTGAGAAACCAAAAATGTATGTGAAAAAAAATAAAAATAATAAGACCCTTTTCATGCAAAAAACTACTCCCAAAATTAGTGATATTTATCGTTACTCAAAAGTTTTGTTAATTGATATTAATGTGGTTGTATCATCGGAATTATCTTTTAAAGCAAAACTCCCGAAAAATATTCCGGGAGTGCTCTGATGTATGTTTAATTTTTTACAAGACATTTAATCTAAACTTTATTCCGACATTATCTTTAAACTGAGAAGTCTGGTAGTATCCTAACCTGTAAGAAAGGCCAACATCTAAACTTCTGCCCAAAAATCTGTTCCACATAAACCCGACTTCTTGATAATAATGATCCAAAACCTGGAATTGGAACTGATGATCTTCCCTGTTTTTTAAATTTCCGATGGCAGATTGATATTCAATTTCGATCGTAGAATATTTTTTCCCAAGAGTTTTAAACCTAAAAGGAAGAGATTGCGAAACTTTAAATGCCACAAATTTATCAACAAAGAAAGTTCCGGAAGGCATTGTTGCAAACCCCATATTGGAAGGGGTACTGATGTTCGAATACCATTTGTCGACGTTGGTATCATTTTGTCCTGCAATTTCAAAGTTTTTCCAGATCGGAGCATTTCCTGAAGAGATTCCACCGAAAAGCTTGATGTTGGTATAGCCTAATTTTGATCTGAACTGATGAATAATTAATGCATCTAATCGGTGATAATCTAATTCTCCACCTAACGTCTCAAACCCTTTTTCATAATTCATGAATATTTGAGGGTAGCTTTTTTCATACGTAAATTTCCCGCTTGGCGTCATGATATTTTTATCATTCGGAGAATATTTTAAAGATAATGTTGCACTTGTATTGTCGAAGTGACTTCCTAAGTTTTTATACTGATAATTGAAAAGAGCCTGTTGTTTTTCTTTATTCACCGCAATTTTCATGCTCAATGAATTGGAAACATCGTAAAGAAATGAAGCTCCCCATTTCTGATTTTTGTAGAAAGTTCCATTATGAAGATCCAGATTCATATCCGTAATTTTCATTATCATATCCCACATGTTATTGCTGAATCTTCCCGCAGCAAATACATCGTCTACATAATCAATCCTGAAAATTGAAGTTCTCTTATCAGACAATTTCACATCCAGACCCAAACCGTATTTCCATGTATGATCTTTAAATCCGTATCCGAAATAGCCATCAGGAGAAAATGTTTTATTGAATTTTTCATTTAATTTCAAACCGGCTCCTAAACGTAAACCTTGATATTTATCGTAACTGAAGAGTTTGGTAATATCAAAATCAATCATTTTATAGCGGATATTTCCCCTCATCAATTGGGTTAAAGTATTTAATTTTTTCTCAAAATCATGCTTTTGTACAAAGCTGTCAATTTTTGTATAGGTTAAGCTTTCTCTTGCCGTCAGACTGTCGGTTCTGTATTGATTTAAAAGGCTTCCGTCAGAATTTTTCATTTCCAGAGAATAGCCTTTGAATTCCGATGCTTTTTGCTGTTGATTCAATTCAAAATCAAAAAATCGGTTTTTAACATAGAGATAATTTCCGAACTTCTTTTTATTGTATTTGGTTTTTTCTCCAGGCTTTAGGCTGTCTTTTTTTGAAGTATTAAAACTTTGGTTTCCCATTTTTAATTTAATGTCTTCATAATCTAAAAACCATTTTCCATCAATAGGTTTCCAGACAGAAACAATATTTCCTTCGTTTTGTTTTTTGTTGATACTTTCAAATTTTTTCAAGGCATAGGTCTGAGAATCAATAAAGATTTTCCCGTTGAATTTTCTCGGATTTTGTTTCTTTTTATCTGTAATTTCTTTGAATTTAATGACATAGGTTTTTCTACCGTCAAGCTGTAAAGTATCAGAAAGATAAAAATTAAACAGTTTTCTGTTTTCAGGTCTTAGTTGTCTTGGAGTTCTGTCTAAATTGGAGATATTAATGGCCAACGCTTCATAAATAGGGTTCTTAAACCCAGACATTTTGTTGTCAATAATATTGGTTTTTTCGCCAAAACTTTTTGAATATTTGTATTCAGTTGCTTTTTCCCAAAGAAACATCTGGCTTTCTTCTGTAGCAGTGAGGAAATCTTCGGTAGTTAATGAATCTTTTTTATCCTTTTCTTTTTGTTTAAAAGCTTTATGATCTACTTTAGAAAGTGAATCTTTTCTTATCGCCAAGAAATTTTTAAACGTGTCAATCGAATCTTTATCTACATCAATGGAAAATTTAGTATAAGATTTAAAATTATAAGTATCTAAAGATTTCGGAGAGTTTTCTTTAGCCCTTTTATTCACCTCATCCAAAATTTTTAATGCTCTAGCATCGCTTTTATCAGTAATTACAACTCTGTCGATATTATCCAGTTTTTCGGATAGCGGTTTCATTGAAACTTCCATTGATTTTTTTACCTCAGCCAAAGCATCTTCAAAATTACTGGCCAAAATTTCAACCTTTTTACATTTTGTTTTAAAAGATAATATACCTTCATGATTGGTTTTTCCCAGCAGATTGTCATCACAATAAACGGCTACATTTTGGATAGGCTGCTTGTTGTTTTTGTTGAATACCTTCAGTTGCGTCTGACCGAAAAATAGCACCGTAAAGAATAAAAAGAGTGGAGATAAAAGTTTTGTCATTAGTTTTTTATAGATAAGACAAAACTATTGATAAGAAGGTTACAAAAGTGCGAAGAAAAATATAATCTTTTGTTAAAAATAAAACCGATTGTATTTCATAGAGATACAATCGGTTTTATGATCGATTCAAGTTGCATTAGAATGAAAAATGAATTTTCTTTAAGATTTTTTAAGGCTTTTATAATTAAATATTCAACGCCTTCTGATAAGCATTTTCTAAGCCATCAAGGTTTTTACCTCCAGCTGTTGCGAAACCTGGGTTTCCACCGCCACCGCCTTGGATTTCTTTTGCCAAGTCTTTAATAAGTGCTCCAGCCTGATAAATTCCTGCTAAATCATCAGAAACACCAACGGTAATCATTGGTTTTCCGTCTGCGTCAGAAAGGATAATCGTTATAGAAGTTGGGATTTCTTTCTTCAATTGGAATACGATGTCTTTTACAGAACCTGCATCCAAAGAAGTTCTTTTCACTAAAATTAATTTATCGCCTTTTTGTTCATAAGCACCTTTCCAGTCACCGATTTCGCCTTTTGCTTTTTCTTTTTTGAATGCTTCAACTTCTGCTTTTAATGCAGCGTTTTCTTCAATTAATTTTTCGATAGAACGTACAACATCTTTAGATTTCAACAACTGAGAAAGCTCAGTAATCTGTTTTTCCAACCCTTTGAAATATTCTTCAGATTTATCACCTGAGATCGCTTCAATTCTTCTGATTCCTGCTGCTGCAGAACTTTCGGAAGTTAATTTGAAATGACCGATTTCACTTGTGTTCTTAACGTGAGTTCCACCGCAAAGTTCTTTTGAACTTCCAAATTGGATCATTCTTACGCTATCACCATATTTTTCACCAAACAAAGCCATGGCACCTTTGTCAATTGCTTCTTGGATTGGTATATTTCTGAATTCTTGTAACGCAATACTTTCTTTGATTTTTGCATTCACTTTTTCTTCAACCAAAGCCAATTCCTCCTCCGTCATTTTATTAAAGTGCGAGAAGTCAAAACGAAGATATTCAGGACCAACATAAGAACCTTTTTGCTCAACGTGAGTTCCTAAAACATCTCTCAACGCTTCATGCAAAAGGTGAGTTACTGAGTGATTAGCCTGAGAGTTTTTTCTGTCGGTTACATCTACTTTAGCAGTAAAAGAAGCACTAACATTTTCAGGAAGTTTATTGATTAAAGAAATAATCAATCCGTTTTCCTTTTTAGTTTCCAATACTTCGAAACTTTCAGTATTATTTTCAAGGATACCTTTATCACCAACCTGTCCACCACCTTCTGGGTAGAAAGGAGAGTTGCTCAACACAACCTGATAAAATTCACCGTCTTTGTTTTCTACTTTTCTGTATCTTGTAATATAAGTTTCTGCCTCAATTTGGTCGTAACCCACGAAGTTTTCTTCTCTTTCTTCTAAATTTACCCAATCGTAAACTTTTTGAGCAGAATCTTTTCTACTGTCTTCTACTCTTATTTCCATTTGCTTTTCAAAGCCTTCTTCATCAATTGTTAATTGCTTTTCTTCAGCAATAATTCTTGAAAGGTCAGCTGGGAAACCATACGTGTCATATAGTTCGAAAATTTTATCTCCGGCAAGAGTTTTTTCTCCTTTTTCTTGAGTTTCTTTAATAATACTATCTAATCGAATTAGACCTCTCTCAATCGTTCTTAAGAAAGATTCTTCTTCACTTTTGATGACTTCGGTAACTAATTTTCCTTGTTTTTCTAATTCAGGAAATACTGATCCCATCTGTTCCTGAAGAACAGCAACCAATTTGTAAAGGAAAGGTTCTTTTATATCCAGAAATCTGTAAGAATAAGAAATTCCTCTTCTTAAGATTCTTCTGATCACGTAACCGGCACCTCCGTTTGAAGGCAATTGTCCGTCTGCAATTGCAAAAGAAACCGCTCTGATATGGTCTACCACAACACGGATGGCAATATCTTTTTCGTCTTCTAGAATTCCTGTATATTTTTTATCTGAAATTTCTTCAACTTTAGCAATTAAAGGCGTAAAAACGTCTGTGTCATAGTTTGAAGATTTTCCTTGAAGCGCCATACAAAGACGCTCGAAGCCCATTCCTGTATCTACGTGTTGAGCAGGAAGTTTTTCTAACGAACCATCTGCTTTTCTGTTGAATTCCATAAAAACCAGATTCCAAACTTCCACCACTTGAGGATGATCATTGTTCACCAATTCAAGCCCTGAAACTTTAGCTTTTTCTTCTGGAGTTCTTAAATCTACATGGATTTCAGAACAAGGTCCGCAAGGCCCGCTTGCTCCCATTTCCCAGAAGTTATCTTTTTTATTTCCGTTGATAATTCTATCTTCAGAAATATGAGATTTCCAGAAATCATAGGCGTTTTGGTCCCTGTCAAGATTCTCAGAAGCGTCTCCTTCAAAAATGGTTACATATAGGTTTTCTTTCGGAATTCCGTACACTTCCGTTAATAATTCCCAGGCAAAAGCAATAGCATCTTTTTTGAAATAATCACCAAAAGACCAGTTTCCTAACATCTCAAACATGGTGTGGTGGTAAGTATCTCTACCTACATCATCCAAATCATTATGTTTCCCCGAAACTCTCAAACATTTCTGTGTATCGGCAATTCTTGGGGCGGTAGGCGTTTTGTAGCCTAAGAAAAAATCTTTGAACTGCGTCATTCCAGAGTTGGAAAACATTAGGGTAGGGTCGTCTTTCAGCACAATTGGAGCCGAAGGAACAATAAGGTGGCCTTTACTTTTAAAATAATCTAAAAATTTTTGACGTATCTCTTGTGATGTCATAATGATATATATTGCTTTGCTTTTTACAAATTTTCGATAAATGCAAATTTACTATTTTTAGCTGATTTAGTTTTAAATATTTAATACTTTTGGAAAGATTGTTTCAATAGTTTGAAACATTTTTAGGAGCTATTTCCCGCTTTCCGTTGCAATCTTTTTTTTCAAAAAAGGATTTTTTCTTCAATCGGGGCTAGGGTTTCAGCCATTATTATCAAAATTAGAAGTACTAATTATCCATCAACTTTGTCATCCTGGAAGGATCTCAACGGTCGAAAATGAAGAATTCAATTTTGTTTTTTTGAGATTGCTTCGTCGCTTTGCTCCTCGCAATGACTTAAATTCGCTTTCTAATAGAGGATTGTTGAGATCCTTTCAGGATGACAAACATAGCGTTTTTATAATATGGTAAACAAAACTTTGCACTTTTCCGTTTAACTTATTATCTTCGTTACTATCTGAAAAGATAAAGTTTTAATATGACGAAAAACGAAGTACTGAAAAGCTGGATAGAACAATACTCCGAATCTTTGCTGAAAAGAGCGGTTTATTTACTTTCAGATAGGATAGAGGCGGAAGATGTTGTTCAGGAAGTTTTTATTGCTGCTTTTTCGTCGTATGATTCTTTTGAAGAAAAAAGTAAACCGCTAACCTGGTTGCAAACGATTCTTAAAAATAAAGTAGCGGATTTTTATAGAAAAAAATATAGATCTGAACCGAAGATAAGATTGGATCATTTTTTTGATGAAACAGGTTCATGGAAAAATGATGATGTACTCCAGGATTGGGATGCCACTAATAAAGAAACCGAACTTTTGGATAATGATGATTTTAATAAAACATTAGAAGATTGTATTGAAGAGTTGCCTTCCCGATGGAAGATTCCTATGAAAATGTATTATCTTCAAGAAAAAAAAGCGCCTGAAGTGAGTCAGGAATTGGATATTTCTACGACTAATCTATGGAAGATTTTGCAAAGAAGTAGAATGCAGCTAAGAGAATGTCTGGATTTTAACTGGTTTGCACAATCATAAAGAATAAAAAATGGTTAAAAAATTTATTCACCTGTTATTTTTACCATGCAGTGAAGCGACACTGCTCTTGGAAAAAAGAAATGCAAATTCCATTTCTCGGAAAGAGGATTGGAGGCTTTATATGCACCTTAAAATATGTAAATGGTGTAAAGCATACGAGAAAAAGCTGAAAATATTAGATGGAATTTTAAAAAGAAAACTTTTTCAGGATAAAAAAACTGAAATTAATAATTCTGATATTCAGAATTTTAAAGATAAGATGATGAATAAGTTTGATCTTTAAATAAATTTTTGTCAGGATTTTGAAATTGTTCCGACTATACTTTTGAAAATATCAAAGTATTAATTCAAAATCTTAAAAAATGAACGGAACAACACAGAAAATCAACAAAGAAGTATCAGCATCTACCATTGGGTATTATATCTCCCTTTTTGGCACAGCCCTTATTTTAATCTGGATAGGAATTTTCAAATTTACCCCGACAGAAGCAGCAGGAATAAAAAGCCTTGTAGAAAACCATTTTCTTACTTTTTACGTATATAATATCATGAGCGTTCAGGCAGTATCAAATGCTATCGGAGCGATAGAAATTATCATTGCCTTACTCCTTATATTTAGTGTGAAATTTGCATTCTTACGAAAGTATGCAGCAATAGGAATGATTGTAACTTTCCTTACAACCTTGAGCTATTTATTTACAACTCCCGGAATTTGGAAAGTAGTAGACGGGATACCCGTGACAGACTTTTTTATTCTAAAAGACCTTATGTTTTTAGGATTTGCATTAATGATACTTCAAAATGACAAAAAATGAATAATAATAAAAAAATAAAAATGAAAAACATATTAGTATTGCTCGGAATGGTGCTGGGCATCGCAGTATTTGCAACAAGTTGCGGAGATTCTTTAAAAAAGAAACCTATAGAAACTAAAAAAGATAATGAGACCGTTATGAACAATAAAAATCTTAAAGAAGTTTATTTTGCAGGAGGATGTTTTTGGGGAACAGAGCATTTTTTTCAACAAGTTCGTGGAGTAGTGGGAACAGAAGTTGGTTATGCCAACGGAAAAACTCAGAATCCAACCTATGAAGAAGTGGTAAGTCATACAACTGGTTTTGCTGAAACCGTAAAAGTAAAATATGATCCTGAACAAGTTGATTTAAAGTTATTAATTGATCTTTATTTCAAAACAATTGACCCTACAAGTCTTAACAAACAAGGAAATGACAGAGGAGATCAGTACAGAACAGGGATTTATTCTACCGATAAAGAGACGGAAGCTATTGTAAAAGAAGAAGTTCAAAAATTGGCTAAAAATTATAGCAAGCCTTTGGTTGTAGAAACAATTGCTCTTAAAAACTTCTTTAAAGCAGAAGATTATCATCAAGATTATTTGGATAAAAATCCGGGAGGATATTGCCACATTGAACCTGGACTTTTTGAAATGGCAAAAAATGCAAATCCTCTTCCTAAGAAAGATGCAAAAGCAAAATATCAAAAAGAGGATAAAAAAGTTTTAAAGGAAAAGTTAACGGCTGAACAATATAAAGTGACTCAGGAAAATGGTACAGAAATGCCTTTCAAAAATGAATACTGGGATGAAAGCCGTGAAGGTATTTATGTTGATATCACAACAGGAGAACCATTATTTATTTCAACAGATAAATTTGAATCAGGTTGTGGATGGCCAAGTTTTTCAAAACCAATTTCTAAAAAATTAATTGACGAAAAATTAGATACATCAGCCGGAATGGATAGAACAGAAGTAAGAAGTAAAACCGGAGATGCCCATCTGGGACACGTCTTCAATGACGGACCAGCAGACAAAGGCGGACTTCGTTACTGTATCAACAGTGCTTCTCTGAAGTTTGTTCCAAAAGCAGAAATGGCGAAAAAAGGTTATGGAGACTATCTTTCTCTGTTAGATAAAAAGTAAATGAAAGGAAGGTTGTCGAAAGGCAACCTTTTTTGTTTTTAACTTAATTGAAATCTTTCTCTTAGACTAAAGATAGAAACACTTAATAAGAATAGAAATCCAAGTATAATGTAATATCCTTCTTTAGAAAGATTTGTTATAAACTTTTTAGCTTCATCAAGGAAACTTAGTTTGTAAACTTCATTTTCATAAATAACATCATTACATAGGAGGCATTCATATTTTTGTTCTTTAGCATTTGGATCTATGTAATTAATAATTGCAAATAAATGTCCTGTCTTTTCTAAGTCATAAGCATATGTGTCTTGTTGAGCAATTGCCATATCATTTAAGAGAGAGGCAAAATCTCCGTAAGTATTTTTTTTATCTAAAATAAATTCAATTCCTGTATTTTTTTTGTTTCTTTTTTGAAGTGCTTTAATCTCTGAAACATAAAAAGAGGAATTTTCTTTATTAGGGTCTACTTTTATTTTTTTATAATTCCAGTTTCTTAAAGGTTCAAAAGTGGAAGTAAGATTACTTTTATCTTTTGATAATTTGGGGGGAAGCCAAATATCCATAACAGAAGTTCGTGCTTCTTCAATTCTTTGATTTCCATAATACCAAAACAAAATAGGAATAATGATGGCACTTATCAATCCCGGAAAATAATATATCTTTTTCATATGAATGTTTTTCTATTGATTTGAAATCTATCTTTAATTATAAATCCACATCAAAACGGGTTTGGCAGAATTCTGCAATATAGGATCGATCTTTTTCAATGCATCATTAGAAACCGTCGGGCAACCCCAACCTTCGGGTGAACCTTTTGGAAAAACTTCATCATTGCTCATTTTATCCCAAGAGTGAAAAACGATGGTTCTTTTTAATGCATTTGTATTTGTGGCTTCTAGGCCGTGCATTAAATACTTTACATTAATTCCCCATTCGCTTCTTCCTCTTTCTCCGATTTTATATTTTCCTAAAGCTGAAAGGTGGCTTCCGTCTTCATTGCTGAAATCTGGCTTCTCTTTTGATTGATCCCAGCTCCAGATGTTATTTCCGCATCCATGACCCACCAAATACTTCTGTGTAATTTTCTTTTGTTGAAGATCATAAACGAAAAATCTGTTGATTCCGGAATGTAAACTCATGTCTATTAAGATACAAAAATCGGTATTGAACTTATTTTTCTTACAAAAACTAAGCGCTTCTTCTCCTTTTTTATCGGTTTTATTGAGGTCAAGTGTTGGTTTTGTAACCGGATTGGGTTTTATCATTGAAACTGATTTTTCAACAATATTTTCCACTTTTTGATTACATGAAGTAAAGATAATTAATGATAATACTGAAAATGTGGCTATAAAAAATAAGGATAAGTTTTTCATCATGAGGTTCAAACAAAATTAAAATTAAACAAAAAAGTGATTCAAAACATGAACCACTTTAATTTTTTATAAGTAAACTTGTTTAAACTTTTTATTTTAACCACAAAAGAGTCAAAAGATTAATACATTCATATTTTAAGTTGATCATTAAACTGGAAATAAGAACACATCAGTTTTTAAAAATCTTTGATTTTTAATCTTTTGCAAGCTTTGTTTTAAAAATATCCGAACTTTAAATGATTCAATAATAGCTTTTGTACCTTTTGACTCTGTCGAATCTTCGATTTGTGGTTAAATTTTTAATTAGTTTAAACAGACTTATTAAAAGCTTTAATCTTTTAATATATAAGGCTTACCAATCTCTTTTTTTCAAGATCCAATAAGATCCAAAGATAAAAATTACGCACCAAATGACACACGCAATTAAGCTTTCTGTAGGGTAGGTGAATTCATATTTAAATCCGATCATTTTAGCCATATCCAATCTCATTATTGGATTAGGGATAAGGCTAGACATGCTTTCTAAAGGGAGAAGGTGAGTAAAGAAAAAATCATCTTTCATGATCTTCATTCTTTCTAATTCCTGAGTTCCACGCACTTTTTGAAATACTTCTACAGCTGTTAATATGCCTTCAAAAATCCAATAAACAAAAAATCCAAGGAAGACAAACATCGATTTTCTCAGCAATATAGAAAGGAACATTAAGAAACAGAAAAATGTAAACAGCTTTACAAAGTAGTTTCCAATAAAGAATATCTCCTTGAAAACCATTTCAGAATCTGTGTTCTTTGAATAAGTGTTACCTAAAAATAAGGTAATAATAAATACAAGAAGGGTAGAAACAATGGTGAAAACTGAAATTGTTAATAGTTTTGAGGCAATAAATTCTTTTCTGCTCAGTCCGTCAATTGTATTTTGTTTAAACATTCTGTTGCTGAATTCCTGCGAGATTGAAAATACAATGATCAATCCAAGAAATATTTTTAATAATGCAACAATCCATGTGGTAAAGTTCCAGATTTCCGGAAAATTATAAATTCCTTGTTGTTTTAAATTAATGGTAGCTCCAAAAACATCCAAATCTACGAGTCCGATAAAAAGAAGCGCTACTAAAATAGTAAAATAAAGGATGGTGAAAACCTTGAATGGTCTATAATTCAAGTTTTTGTAATATTCGAGTTTTAATAGTTTAAGCATGATTCGTGTTTTTTACAAGTTCAAGGAATTGAGTTTCAAGAGACAGTTTTTTCTTATTCAGATGCGATAAGAAAATCCCTTTTTCTGCCAGTTTTTGATTTAAGGCGGAAGCAGAAATTGAAGCATCATCACGAATTTGAGCTTTAATAATTTCGCCATCTATTCTCACCGAGGTAAACCATTGAAGTTCTTCTAATGTACTTAAAAGTAGGGTGTTGTTATCTGCTCTTAATTCAAAATATCCTTTATTGCTGGTCATTTCATCCACTCTTCCGGAATAGATGGCATTTCCTTCTTTTAAAACAATAACATGGCTGCATATTTTTTCAATCTCATCCAAAAGGTGACTTGCAATGATGATAGTGATTCCCTGTTTTGCAATACTGTTGATGATATCTCTGATTTGAATAATTCCTTCGGGATCCAGTCCGTTAGTGGGCTCATCCAGAATAAGAACTTCAGGATTGTTTAAAATGGCTGACGCTATGGCCAGACGTTGTTTCATCCCTAAAGAGAACGTTTTAAAAGTATCTTTTTTTCTTTCATAAAGGTTCACGGTTTTCAAGACTTCATCTATTCTTTCATAAGGCGTTCCTTTGATTTCCGCAACAATTTTCAGGTTGGTTTCTGCACTTAAATAAGGATAAAAGTTTGGCTGTTCAATAATAGCTCCTATTTTTTTCAGCGTATCAGAATCTGTTCCTTTCTTTCCAAACCAAAACCAATCTCCACTTGTAGGATTAATGGTTGAAAGGAGCATTCCAAAAGTAGTGGACTTTCCACTTCCGTTAGGACCGAGAAGACCATAAACATTGCCTTTCTCAACATCAAAAGAAATATTGTTTACCACAACTCTTTTGAATTTTTTGGTGAGATTCTTTACTGATAATATTTTTTCCATGTAATTTGTTTTACATAGTAATAGTGTACGAAATTGACAAAATGTTACAGATTCTTTTTAATTTTATGCAGTAAATGATGGTTTTGTGATGATAAATTATGCCTGTTTAAGGTGTTTAACCTATTGCTCATTCACTTTTAAATGCTAAATTTGATAGAACACTAATCAATCACTATGAAGTTAATTGAATTGGCAGAAGAACTCCATGTTTCTGCAGAAGCAATAAAACAGTTTATCCAGGATTTTGATCTGGAATTGGGAGTTTGTATCAGCCCAAATTTTGAAATAAAAGAAGATTTTGAAAAATTTGCCCGTGAAAATATAGATTTTTTGAAAAAATATGAGAAAGATCTCGATCAAAATAAAACATTAGAACAGATTGCAGAAACCATCCATCAGCCTAAAGATAAAGTGGAGAAAACCATAAAAGAAAGTACTCCCAATATTTTTGATAACGGATTTTTTAAGTCTTCTATTTCAAGCTATGGAATTGATAATAAATTAGGCGGAAATTATCAATTTGTTTATAATTATTTTGGTCATAAAACGAGTCTTCAACATAGAGATTTCATTGGATATAGAGATCTTTTCTTTTATATCTCTAGTGTTTTGGAGCCGTTTTTAAATCCACAACAGATAAAAGATTGGGGAATAAATAAACCTGCTGGAATGATTTTATATGGACCTCCCGGAAGTGGTAAAATTTTCTGGGCCAATAAGATTGCAGAAATTATCAATTATCAATTCAAAGAGGTTAAAAAACATTATTTGGGAACTTCTTTTGTGGATGGAATTGAAACTAATTTCAACGATTTTCTTCTTGAAGTGATGAAGCAAAATAAAGTATTATTGTTTCTAGATGATTTTGATGAAATTATGATGCAAAGAAAAGCAGAAAATGATATCGCTTCATGCAACCTTGAGACGCAGGAACTTATTCTTCATCACATCGGAAAATTTGAAAAAGAAGAGTTATTAATGATCGGTTCTGCGAATACAGTTTCTGAAATTGATGAGGAAATTCTTGCTCCGGGAAGGTTTGATGTTATGATTCCTATTTTTCCACCTAATGCTTCGGAACGTTCGGAAATCATTCTGTATGCCATGACTAAAGGTCTTGAGCAAGATTCATTATTGTATAAGATTCTTAAAAATAACAAAGCGGATAAGATTCCTTTCTGGCAAGATATTTCATCTAAAATGAAGGTTTTCAGCAATACCATGTTGATTGATTTTACCCAGAGTTTAAAAAAACGAATCAAAAATCTGTATCAAAGATCTAAAAATGAAAATTTAAAGATTGGTCAAAATCTTTTGGATGGCGCTTTCAGAGATGCCGGCGGAAAGCTTACAGAAGAATACCTGGAGCAGATTGCAAGATTTTTAGCCGATGTTGTCATCAATAATTTTGATGATTTTCAATACAGGATTCAATCTTTAAAAGTGGAACTGGAAACATATAGAGTCGTTGAAGAACCACAAAGGATTATTGGGTTTCAACATAATGAGGAAGATGAGAAAGGGAAGGATAAAGGTTGATTTTTAGGGGCTAATCAAATACTGTTTTGAGAACAGAGATAAAAAAATACAATGATGAAAATATTTTAAATATGGCTAATATAACATTTGGTGATTATGCACCAGAACCGCCTCCCAAAGGTACAATTGATATAAAAATTGGTGTATTCATAGATGGTACAATGAATAATAGAACCAATACAAATGCTAGACTAGGACAAGAAGGAGAGAAAGGGAAGAAAGCCTACAACAATTATAAAGGAAATGATAGCTATGAAAATGATTGGTCTAATATTGCTCGGTTAGAAACAGCCTATACAGAAGATCTGAGTAAATTCGTCTCGAAAGTGTATATTGAAGGTATCGGAACAGATGACTTTGCCAGAGATAGTAGTTATTTTACAAAAGGGGCAGGAGGAGCTTTTGGAGCGGGTACTACAGGGATTATTGCTAAAGTATTAAAAGGCTGTGAAAAAGTTGTGGAAAGAATTAAATTAATAAAAGGTAATGATCAAATCAACTGTATTTATCTTGATGTTTTTGGTTTCAGTCGTGGGGCTGCGGCGGCACGAAATTTTGTGTACGAAGTAACCAAAGAAAAATATCCGGCTAAAGAAGTTTGGGTGGATACTGATGGAGATGGGGCAACGGATACAATTGAGAAAAAAGATGCTCATGATAAGAAGACAGACTTGAAAGTCTTGCCCAAATATGGTCATTTAGGGTTAAAGCTCACTCAGGCGGGTATAGATGTAACAACTACCAAAGTAAAAGTTGAGTTTGTAGGGTTGTTTGATACGGTTTCTTCTTATGACCCAAGTACAACAGGAGCTTTTAAAAATTTTGAAAATGATGTAGCTGAGCTTAATCTTAATGCGATTAGTAAAGCAAGAAAAGTATTTCATTTAGTAGCCGCTGATGAACACCGGGTTAATTTTATGCTAACCAAGGTAACAGCTGCTGGTGGCAACGAATACATTTTACCGGGAGTACACAGCGATGTTGGAGGCTCTTATGTGCATAACGCGCCTGATAATATTCAATTGCTTGATTTTGATAATACTTGGGGCGATGGCTATAGTGATGATGAATGGGACAAAGTACTCAACAACGATTTAAATAATCTAATTAGTCAGGGATGGTATGTGGAAAAAGAAGTAGTAAGACCTAATAAGTGGCACGAAACCTATGGAAATCGCCCACACATTAGCAATAGATATAGCTATATACCTTTGCATATTATGGGTGAAAATGTAAATAAGTTTCAAAAAGAAGTTATTAGTCTTGATATACTTAACGCATATTTTAAAATTCCAAATGGAAAGGGAGATAAAAATTATCCTTTAGATTTAACTGCTGTCAAAAAAAGGCTGGATGATTATATTGCTGGGAACAAGCCTAAAATGTGGTATTGTACTAACAAGGAAATAGAATATTACAGAATACAGCTTGCAGAAAAGAAAATAACGGTTGAAAAATTTAATCTTTTGGCTAACGACCATAACATGCTATTAGCATTAAGACATAAATACTTCCATTGGTCTGCCAGATATGGAGAAACAGGCTTTGAACCCAATTTTGAGTTTAAAGATAAATTAAATATTCGCAGATTTAGAAAAATTGATAAATATTCATAAAATGAAAAATTATTTTCTACATATTATTTTATTAATAAGTATAACAACTTCATGTCAAAAACAAATGGAAGAAAAATTTGAATGGTTACCCACCGAAAGTGCACCACAGCTTTATCCTATGAATATTTATAACGGACATTTATATTTTGCCGATGGGGGGAGTGTTTATATCCCTAGTTCAGGTTCTGCACATAATGGTTGGGGATATGATGGTTCAATGCACACCCAAGGAGAAGATTTAAAACCTGTGCCGATAAAATTGGATGTTACCTGGGCATCGTTCACAGAAAATAAATTCTATACAGGCAGCTGGGATTTACCAAAAGAAAAAATGCTCAAGTTGTTTAAAGAAGGAGTTATATATTATCCTACCCGAACAAAAGAAACTTATACACAAATTTTGGTAGGATGTGCCCCAGGAGGAGTAGTGGTAGTTTGGATGCGTGGCGCGGGAAGTCAAGTTGAAATTGGACGTTATCAAGCCCATGAAACCCATATAGCGATGAGTGACTATGTACCTGGCAATCCTACTGCGATTCAAAAAAATTTTTTTAATCTTATGGCAAAATTGAGCCCAGAACTAGAAGATATAAGAAAGAAAAAAGGAGGTATCGAATATGGTCTTTGGGATAGCTATCGCAAAAAATATAAGTGGCGTACACGCATAGAAATTCCAAATTATGTATTTGAAAATACCAGTTTCCATATGTTCAATGGAGAAAAAGAAGAGTTATTTGATGAACCTCTCAAAAAAAATGAATTTAAAGAAAGAGCTGTACCAAGATTATTGGATTTTATAGTTGCTGATTCTAAAGGAAAAAGAACTGTTTTTGAGTTCAAATATTTAGATGAAGAAGAAATATTCAGTTTATTCAAACAAGCTGATGCTACGCAACCAATAGAAATAGTTTTACGTATGAATGAGGATTTTAGTAACCGCAGCTTAATTTTTAAACAAGGAGATAAAGAAATCCCAATCAAGAAGGTAGATTTAGATAATATGTGGGAATATAAATAATAGAAGGTTGTATATAATAAATATTTCCATTGATCTTCAAGATTTGGAGAAACAGGTTTTGAGTTTAAAAATTAAATTAGAATCTATGCAAATTCTTGAAATCTTCGGGAATACAACAAATATCCGTATTTTTGTAAAAAAGAAACATTCGTGATCAACAACGACCAGATAAAAGAAGTTCAATCCAGAATTGAAGCCCTATATAAATATCTTCAAATAGAAAAAAAGAAGATAGAGATTTCCAATGATGATGAAAAAACTGCTGCACCTGAATTTTGGGATAATCCTAAAACAGCTGAAACTTTCCTAAAACAGCTTCGTTCCAAGAAAAAATGGGTAGAAGGATATGATGAGATCAATTCTCAGTTTGAAGATTTGCAGGTTTTAATTGAATTCGCCAAAGAAGATCCTGATTCTGAAAAAGAATTGGATGAAACATTTCCGAAATTGGTAGAGAAAATTGAAGATCTTGAGTTTAAAAATATGCTTTCTAATGAAGGGGATGAACTTTCTGCTGTTTTACAAATTACTGCAGGAGCCGGAGGTACAGAAAGTTGTGATTGGGCTGCTATGCTGATGAGAATGTACACCATGTGGGCAGAAAAACAAGGCTATAAGATCAAAGAGCTCAACTATCAGGAAGGAGATGTTGCCGGAGTAAAAACAGTAACCTTAGAAATTGAAGGGGAATATGCCTTCGGATATTTGAAAGGGGAAAATGGAGTTCACAGATTGGTAAGAATTTCACCATTTGACAGTAATGCAAAACGCCATACCAGTTTCGTTTCTGTGTATGTTTATCCTTTGGTAGATGACACGATTGAAATTAATATTAATCCTGCAGATATTTCATTTGAAACCATGCGAAGTTCAGGAGCGGGTGGACAAAACGTAAACAAGGTGGAAACAGCAGTTCGTCTTCGTCACGCGCCAACAGGAATTATCATTGAAAACTCGGAATCTCGTTCACAGCTTCAGAATAAAGAAAAAGCAATGCAGTTGCTTCGTTCAAGGCTATACGAAATGGAATTGGAAGAACGTTTGAAAGCCCGTAATGAGATTGAGGCCAACAAAATGAAAATAGAGTGGGGAAGTCAGATCAGAAACTACGTGATGCATCCTTACAAATTGATAAAAGATGTGCGCTCTGCTCATGAAACTTCAGATGTAGATTCTGTGATGAACGGAAATCTTACTCCTTTCCTGAAAGCCTATCTGATGGCAGATGGGACGGCAGCTTCTGAGGATCTGGACTTATAAAATATCATGCTTAAATTTTAGTTAAAATCGCATAATAAATTTCCATTTGACATTTATTAGGCTTATTTTTGTTACTTATCAATATATATGGAAGATTTCACTAGCTGGAAAGATTTATTAAACCCGGAGTTTTATATAAAAATGGGAGGGTTTTGGCTTATTTTATTTATTGTTTTCGCTGAAACTGGTCTTTTTGTAGGATTTTTCCTGCCTGGGGATTCTTTACTGTTTGTTTCAGGAATTTACGCTGTTGATATCATCAAAGAGACTTTTGGCTCCACAGGTAGTGACTTCTTAGATACAACGATTTTAGCTTCGGCAGTTGCCCTTGCTGCAATTATTGGTAACGAAGTGGGATATTACTTTGGGGTAAAAGCAGGACCTGCTTTATACAAGAAACAAGATACCATGTTGTTTAAGAAAAAATACCTGTATCAGGCTCATGATTTCTTCGAAAAGCATGGTGCATTAGCAATTATCATGGCTAGATTTTTACCTGTTGTAAGAACTTTTACACCAATGGTTGCTGGAATTGTGAAAATGGATAAAAAAGAGTTTTTAAGAGATAATATTATTGGTGCTGTTCTTTGGTCATTCTTATTGATCTTCGCAGGGCATTATCTGGATAAATTATTTATGGAACAATTTGGAATCAACTTAAAACAGAAATTGGAATTCATCATCATTATTATTGTTCTAATTACAACACTTCCGGTGATTGCTAAGTTCTTATTCGGTAAGAAAGTAGATCATTCTAAATATGAGAATAAAGATCAAGATTCAGAATAAATTAAAATATCATAACATATCAATAACCTGCTTTTAAAGTGGGTTATTTTTTTATCCACTCCAGAATATTGGGATAGATAAGACTGTCTCTTTTCGTTTTATTGAAAAAGCGTGGAACGTGACCTGTTTTTTTCATAAAGATTAATTTATGAGGAATATTTTTCTCAGTAAGAACAGAATCCATTAACAATCCCTGATGTTGATTCACTAAAAAATCTGTATTTCCCTGAAATAATAATGTAGGAACATTGGATACATTTGCTATCGGACTTGCTTTTTGAAATTCCTCCGACAGATTTTTTCGGTCAAATTTTACTCCTACTACCTTTTGAAAAGTAGGTGAAGTATATTTAGAGTAAAATGAATTTAAATATTCTTTAGAATAAAAATCAGTTGGTCCACTTAAAGAGATAATCTTTTTAACCTGATCAGGATGTTGATAACCGTATAGTAATGACAAATGTCCACCCGCACTTTCGCCTAGAAGAATATAATTGTTAGGTTGTAACTCTGCTTTATCTGCTAGAGAATTGAATTTGTCAATCGCTAAACCAATATCTTCTAACTGTTGTCTGTAAGTGATTTTTTTTGCTGTTGAAACCAATCGGTAATTCATATTAATGCTTGGAATATTATTTTTAAAAAGCATTTTTTGAATCTGGATCAAGTGTTCTTTTTTTCCGAGTGTCCACGCTCCGCCATGTACAATAAGAACGACGGGAGAATCTACAGGATATTCTGTTGGCAAGAAGATATCCATTTTCTGTCTTTTATGCTCTCCGTATTTTAAGTTATAGATCTTTTGTTGATTATTGGTTCCCACCCAGACTCTGAATTTTGTATTACAAGAATTTAATAAAAAGCTGATGCATCCTAATATTAAAAAATGATATCTGAGAATGAGCTTTTTCATAAGTTAAAATTACAGAAAAAATGGTAAGAAGTAATAACAAATGAGTTTACTATTACGAAATAACATCTCAAATTCTTTATTAGTAAAAAATAATTTACAATTCAGCTGTTTTGTAAGCTCTCGAAATCCGATAAATATTTAGCATCTTGAGAAAAGCTTTAAATCCAAAAACAATTAACACAAACCTTTTAATAATTTACTTTTTCACTATTGATTAATTTCCATTGGCTCTTAGCATATCCATAAGTATATATGTAGTGATTGCTTGATTTATAAAAGTGAACCTTAACTTCATCATTAGAGCTATACCATCCAAAATTGACTATTAACTTTGCTATTGAAGGATTGAACTTTGGTTTTTGTTTACTTCTTGGGTAATAGAAAACTGGTGTATTATCTGGTGTTATTAATTCAGGAAAGTCTTGTATGAAAGTATAATAGCTATCTCCGTATTTTAATCCTTGAATAAAATTTCGATCAACCATATGTGTTGAACGAGAACCTACTGTCGGAATAAGATTTTTATTTAATTTTTTACTCACATATTCAAATGTCTCTTTCGTCCAAAATAACTGGTCAAGGAATAGGCTTGTATCATGACTTAAAGTTGATCGAGAAGAACATCTGAAAGAAATGTTATCATTAATAAATGTATTTGCATAAATACTAACAAAAATATTGTCATCAATTAATAAATCTTTTGGAATATTATTGAAAATAATTTTTCTTAGAGTAATAAATTTTGCTTTTTCTTTACTATTCTTTTTTTTAAAATTGGCTAATTCTATTTTTTCATTTTCGAAATATTCTTTACAGTCACCTCTTTTGGGGCAACCGTTTTCTTCAGGAACTCCTGGAACTGTAGCACATTTATCATCTTTATCTAGAATTCCATCATTATCAGTATCGGGCCAAGGGCAGCCATAATTTTCAATCTCTCCTTTTATTTGGGGGCAGGTATCTTCACTATCAATTACCCCATCTCTGTCTGTATCGGGCCAAGGACAACCAAAATTTCCGATGTCTCCTTTTTCTTTAGGACACCTATCAAGATAAAATAAAATTGAATCTCTGTCCGTATCAGAAAGACATATTTGTTTTGAAAATTCTTTTTTACATTTTTTAAATTCCTCTTTATTAATTCTTTCTTGTGAATACAGTTGTATAAAAGGGAACAAGAAAAGGATAATATATTTTTTCATATTGGTGTTTATAATTCAGTTTTCCGTTTCCATTTGTTATTGATATATTGGTATACAAATCTTTCTTTACGGGGATTATAATTATAACTGATTTCAAATACAATAATTTTATTAAAATGATTTTCGAATCCTATTCTAATTCTATCAAAATTAGTATAGTCTCCATTTTGCTTTAATAATAATGATTGTGAGCCGTACGGGAAATACATAATTTTTTCTTCCAAAATTGTATTGTCTTTGATGGTCATTATTTTTCCTTCTTTTTGCTCTAGTATATGATTTTTTATATAACCTTCATCATTAATTTTTATTAATCTTTTATTTTCTTTTGTAAAATACCCGAATGTGAAAAAACCATTTTTACTTTTATAAGGAATTAAATTCTTCTTTAATTTTCTAGTGAGAAATTTTATGTTTTTTTTATTCCAAAAAATAGCCTGATTAAAATATGGATTTTTTATTCTGCTGGAAACCTGTTCCATAACATCAAGGTAATCGAGTGGAGCTGGATCTAGAGGTTCAATAATGAAAACAAGATTAGGTTTTGTTAAAGAATCACGATTGATACTGTTTAAAACAATTTTATTAATTTTCTTTAAATCTATTTGTTGTGATTCCATCATCAGCTCGGAATACAGACTGTTCTCTTGCTTCATTATTTTTGCATTTTGTTCTTGCATTGAGAGTTGTGCATTGATAAAATATGAAAGGCAAATAGTTATTAATATGTATAATTTATTCATTTTTATCATTAATGATTTAAATGGTTATTTTCACTAATATAGAAAAAATATATCCGCCGTTAAGTAGTTTAGTTAGCTGTCAATATTAATTTATAAACAATCCTCATTTTTCCTATTTTAATTAATATAAAATTGGAGATAATTATTAATAAAATAAAGTAATAAATCTTTATTAAATTGACTTTAAAAGAAAATGAAAAATGGAATTAAAAGATTATTTTTGCTGAACTTAACATATATTAAAAAAACATTAAAATAATATGGCATCTGGTTTTTTTGCAATTTTAGATGATATCGCAGCGCTGATGGATGATGTAGCAGTTACTACTAAAATAGCGACTCAAAAAACAGCAGGGATCTTAGGAGATGATTTGGCTGTAAATGCAGAAAAAGCTACCGGCTTCCTTTCTTCGCGTGAGCTACCTGTTTTGTGGGCGATTACCAAAGGTTCTTTTATCAATAAACTGATCATTTTGCCGATCGTGTTTTTGCTCAATTGGTTGTATGCTCCGGCGATTAATTATGTATTAATCCTTGGAGGATTGTATTTAGCTTTCGAAGGCGTTGAAAAAGTGATAGAATTTCTTTTTCACCGTGATAAAGAAGGTCATGAAGTTGTAAAAGAAATTGAAGTATCTGAAAAAAGTGCCGAAGAAATAGAAAAAACAAAAGTGAAATCTGCAATTACTACAGATTTTATTTTATCAATTGAGATCGTAATTATTGCTTTGGGAACAGTATTGGAAGAAAGCCACCCTTTCATCACACAGATTTTAGTAACAAGTTTAGTTGCGTTTATTGCTACTGTGGGAGTTTATGGAATTGTTGCGCTTATTGTAAGAATGGATGATGCCGGATTTAAATTAATCAAAAAAAGTAACGACAAAGGTTTTTTCGGAAAGCTCGGACATTTATTGGTGAAGGCTTTACCTGTTATTATTAAAGTTTTAGGTGTAGTTGGTACAGTTGCTTTAATAATGGTAGCGGGTAGTATTTTTGCCCATAGAATAGAATATTTCCATGAGTTATTTCCAACGTGGCCGGATGTTTTAAAAGAGCTTACTTTCGGAATTGTTGGAGGACTAGGAGCGGTTGCCTTATTTACATTAGTAAAGAAAATTTATTCTTTAGCTACCCGAAAATAATTTTTCTGAAAAAAATAAAACATATATTAGCTTATGAATGCATCTAAACCTTGTATTCATAAGCTTTATTAATAAATATGAGAAATTTAGCAGTTGACGTATTAAAAATTATACTCGCATTTTTTGTGGTTTTTTTGCATATGCACTTGCTGAGAGATTTTTATCCGTCATTAAGTTATGTTTTGGTGAACGGGCTTTTCAGAATAGGAGTTCCTGTTTTTTTAATAATAACGGGATATTATTTTTATCATGTAGATGACATTAATAAATTAAAAAAATGGCTGATAAGAATATTCTTGCTGTATTCAATATGGTCTATCATCTATATTCCTTTCTGGAAGGAAGGTAAGGTCTTTATTAATATACTGTTTGGTTATCACCATTTGTGGTATCTCATAGGGACGTTCTTCGCAGGTATTATTTTGTTTTTGTTAAAAAATAAATCTCCTCAATTTCTTATACTAACGATCTTGTTTCTATTTGGTTGTGGATACATGATACAAATGTTGGGAAATCTTCATTATTTTAACGGAGAGCTGGATGTTGCCTTAAATTTATTTCCTAGCTATAGAAATTTCCTGTTTGTCTGTTTTCCTTTTCTGGGAATAGGTTTTCTTATTAAAAAGCTCAATATTGATGTAAAGCAAAAGCCCTCGTTGCTACTGGTTACAGGCTCGGTAGCTCTTGTTGTGTTGGAAGCTTTTTTCAATTATAAAGTAATAGGATTGGATAAAAAGGAAAGTATAGATCTATTAATTTCTTTATTGATTGCCTGTCCGATTTTGTTTTTATACTGTAAAAGTATTCCCGTAAAAACGGATTCTAAAATTTTAGCAAGTATCTCCACCGCCATTTATTTGGTGCATCCTCTGATTATGGAATGGATTTTTAATCTACACCTTCCCTCATTTGAGTTTGTGATCTTTATAGCTGTATTGTTAATTGTAAGTTTGATATTGGTGTTGATCAATAGAAGGATAAAATATCTGCTGTAGGTTTACTTTATTTTCAAGCCTTTTACAAAAGCCAATTTAATTTTATCTGCTCCGTGGAATTCAGAATAATTGAGATCAATTTCATTCTCGGTTTTTAGTTTCTCGTAAAGTTTAAGAATATTCCCTTTATATGGGCAACCATTTACAAAATTATTTAAAAAGATTTCGGCAGTCTCTTTTTCAGAAAAGCAGAGGAGGAAGTCTAAAGGAGAGATAGAATCTTCTGACCATTGATTAAATTTAGTTCCATTCTTCTTTATAAAATCAATAGCTGTTTCTTTAGAATGGAAAATTTCAAAAATTGGGAGTATATATTTTTGTATGCTTTCTGTGATTTCGATAATCGACTTTTCATAAGATAAGCCTGCTAAATTCCATTCTTTCCAATTATTAAATGGAGTTAAATAACCAATCTGATTTCCAAAAATTAAACCTTGTGAATATTCATTTTTTGTATGTTCTATCTGCCATTTCTTTAAAGTCTTAGAATAGATATTAATATGAGGAAGTATCTGAATAGATGAAGAATCATTTCTAAAACTCGACTGAAAATAAATCTCAAAATAGAGGTCTTTATCAAGAGAAGTCTTCTTAAGTCTTTGTCCTTTTTCTAGAATTTTAAATCCATCCAGTTGAGTGGCAATCTCATTACAGGCATTTAAAAATACATTTCTTGTGTCCATTGATTTCTTAAGATGGTTTTGATTAATTCAAATAAAAACAAATATAACAGAAAATAAAGAGCATAAAAAAAGAGACTTGCAATAAGTCTCTTTTAAATATTTTTAGTTGAATAAATCTTTCACTTTATCAAAGAAAGTTTTTTCTTTTCCGGAAGGTTCTGCAACCATTTCGCCGCTAGACATCTGCTTTTCGAAGAAGTCTTTCTGTTCTTTCGTAAGTTTTTGAGGTGTCCATACATTAATGTGGATGAACATATCTCCTTTTCCGTAGCTGTCGATGCTTGGTAGGCCTTTTCCTGCCAGTCTTAGGATCTTTCCGGATTGTGTACCAGGTTCGATCGTAATCTTAACTTTTCCACCAACGGTAGGGATTTCTCTCTTTGTTCCCAATGAAGCTTCAGCAAATGAAATATATAATTCTTGGTGAAGATTGTCTCCTTCTCTTTTAATTACTTGATCTACTTCTTCTTCTACGATCACCAATAGATCTCCAGGAATGCCTCCGAAAGGAGCGTCATTACCTTTTCCTCTTACATTAAGCTGAATTCCGTCTCTTGCTCCTGCTGGAATGTTGATCGTGATTTCCTCTTCATCTTTTATTAAACCTTGTGCATTGGCACCTGCTGGAATTTTATCGGCAACTTTACCGATTCCCTGACAAGTTCCACACGTAGTCTGTGTCTGCATTTGTCCGAACATCGTGTTCATTACTTTCAACTGAACACCAGAACCGTTACATGTAGGACACGTTTTTGAAGTAGCACCAGGTGCTGTCTTCATTTTTTTTACTTTAAGAGTTTTTTGGGTTCCATTCACCATCTCTTCAAGGTTCAGCTTGATTCTAATTCTTAAATTAGAACCTTTCACTTGCTGTTGTCCTCCGCCGCCGCCGCCGAAATGTCCTCCAAAAATATCTCCAAACTGGCTGAAAATATCTTCCATGTTCATTCCGCCGCCGAAGCCGCCTCCGCCGCCAAAGCCACCATTTCCGCCTACTCCTGCATGACCATATTGGTCATATCTCGCGCGTTTATTGTCGTCGCTTAATATTTCATACGCTTCTGCAGCTTCTTTGAATTTCTCTTCGGCTCCCTTATCTCCCGGATTTTTATCTGGGTGAAATTTGATCGCCATTTTACGGTATGCTTTCTTTATTTCTTCGGCTGATGCAGATTTGCTAAGTTCAAGAACCTCGTAATAATCTCTTTTTGACATGTCTTTATATGAGTGATTTGTAATGAGTAATTGGTAATATTCAAAATTGCTTATTACCAATTACTCATTGCTTATATTTTTAATTTCCTGTTACTACTTTTGCAAAACGAATTACTCTTTCGCCTAACGTATATCCTGTTTCGATAACGTCTACAATTTTGCCCTTCAAGTCATCCGAAGGAGCAGGGATTTGAGTAATAGCCTCGTGAAGATCTACATTGAAAGTATCTCCTGCTCTTACTTCCATAACCTTTAAGCCTTTTTCAGTAAGTTTATTTTTAAGTTTTTGGTAAATAAGCTCAACTCCTTGAAGGTCTGCCTCATTTCCATTTTTAGCGATTTCTTTTAAAGCTCTTTCAAAATCATCCAATACCCCAAGCATAGAGATCATCATCTCCTGATTTGCATAT
Source organism: Chryseobacterium polytrichastri (assembly GCF_900142445.1). Classification (GTDB taxonomy): domain Bacteria; phylum Bacteroidota; class Bacteroidia; order Flavobacteriales; family Weeksellaceae; genus Chryseobacterium; species Chryseobacterium polytrichastri. The sequence goes on from NZ_FRAV01000021.1 coordinate 56,074, forward strand.
TGGAAAAACTCCATCTTTTCTTTAGAAGTTCTTTTTTTGTAATTTTCAAATTCAGCGTAAAGACGGATGTAACGGTCTTTTTCTTCTGCCAAAAGTTCTTCCGGACTAGGAGTATTTGTCACATTTTCTTCAGAAACTGTTTCATTCTGAGTATTTGTATCTTGTTGTGTATTGATGTTTTCTTCGTTGATATCCTGATTTTCCATTTTCAATAACTATTTTAATGAGTTATTTGGCAAAGATGCTGCCAAATAGAAAAATATGACATTTAGGCAGGTTGATTGTATTAATGAAATAGATGAGATATGGAAAAAGTGAATTAATGGCTACACTGCTTTGTTTTTGTACGGAAAATTTTTATAAGTTACAAATCCGAGTACGATTAGTAATATTACTTTTCCAACTAAAAATCCATTACCATAACTATTTAGACTATTCCATTGGAAAATTACAATATCAGCAATGATATAAAGTAGATATAAAGCAATTACAATTGACGTAAAAAATATAGTTTTTTTCATAATGAAAAATGGCGGTGATTTTAATCACCGCTAATTAAGTTATTTTGTTATAATTGTTGTTGTAGGGGTATAGATTCCAAGAGTTACAGCTGAAATAAGTCCGTTTAAAAATGTTTGTTTGGTTTGGATGGTATAATTTTCTGCGCCATCTGATAGTTTGTGTGAATCTGATACAGAAACAGGAACTAAACCCTCGATCAGATAGTGATTCCATTTTGTAACTTTGCTTGTACCTGTAGCTCTTTTACCTATTACGCTTGTATAAGAATAACAAGAAGTTAATGCAATTGAAGTAACAATTGCGATAGTCATCATTTGAAGTGTTTTTTTCATTTTGTTTAAAAATTTAAATTGATATGTAATTGATTTTGAGTCTGAAATTCAATTTTTTTTGAGGTATTTAAATTTTTGTATCAAGTTATATGCCAGTTTTTTTTCTGCTAAATATTTTAAAAATGATATTTTTTCTGTTATATGATTTTGAATTTATTTTTTATTATACTGATTATATTTTGATTTAATTTATTCCTTTTTATTGTTCGATTTTAAATTTTAATTCATAGTGAGATTGTTAGTCAAAAAATGTTTGATACAGTAAATAAAGATTTAAAATAATAATAACAAATGAAATGATCCAGATGCAGACTTTCATTAAAGGTTTATTTACAAATTCACCCATTTTTGCTTTATCATTAGTAAACATCACAAGCGGAACTACAGCAAAACTCAATTGCATTGATAAAATGACCTGACTCAAAACCAATAAGTCTGTAGTTCCTTTTTCACCATACAATATCGCTACAATTAAGGCAGGAATTACGGCAATTAATCTGGTGATCAATCTTCTTAGCCAAGGTTTTAATTTAATGTTTAAAAAGCCTTCCATTACAATCTGTCCGGCAAGAGTTCCTGTTAATGTCGAGTTTTGCCCGGAAGCCAGTAAAGCAATGGCAAAAGCAATACTCGCCATAGAAGCTCCTAAGATTGGTGTTAGCATTTTATAGGCATCATGGATATCGGCAACGTCATGATTTCCTGTGGTATGAAATGTTGCGGCTGCTAAAATAAGGATGGCTGCATTAATAAAAAATGCAAGCATCAAAGAAACCGTACTGTCTAAAGTGGCAAATTTTATTGCTTCTTTTTTGCCTTCTGTATCACGGGTATAATCTCTTGTTTGCACAATACTGCTGTGCAAATAAAGGTTGTGAGGCATCACGGTGGCTCCCAGAATTCCGATGGCAATGTAGAGCATGGCCGGATTTTGTATGATCTCTTTTTGAGGAACCAAACCTCCTAAAATTTCATTAAAAGCCGGTTGAGAAATCACAATTTCATAAATAAAACAAGCTAAGATGATAAAGATAAGTCCGCCAACGATACTTTCAATCCATCTGAAACCTTTGGCCTGAAGTAGAAGAATGATTAAAACATCTACAGTTGTAATTACAATTCCCCAAGTTAAAGGAATATGGAATAGTAGGTTCAATGCAATGGCTGAACCAATGACCTCGGCGAGATCACAGGCGGCAATGGCTATTTCACAAAATACCCAGAGAATAAAATTAGTTGTAGGACTGAAATGGTCTCTACAGGCCTGAGCTAGGTCTCTTTCTGCAACAACGCCTAATTTTACAGATAAATGCTGCAAGACCATTGCAAAAATATTAGAAATAAGAATTACTGAAAGTAGAGTATACCCAAACTGGGCACCACCGGCAATATCTGTAGCCCAGTTTCCTGGGTCCATATATCCAACGGCAATCATTAAACCAGGGCCTGCAAAAGCAAGATATTTTCTCCAAAAACTTCCGTTTTTTGGTACTTTTATCGATGAGTAAACCTCTGACAAAGAATGGGATGTTTTATCTTTACGCCATGCGTTTTTTAAATTCGAATTCATAAATGTTAGAAATGACTAACAAATTTAATTAAATAAATGAAAATACAAGGTGTCTAACAAAAAAATCCCGAAAAATAATTTTCGGGATTTTTTACTTGCTTATTTTGATGAAGATTATTTTGCAAATCTTACTGCCATTTTTCTGTCAGATGCTCTTTCTGCATCAGAAGCTTTAGCGTCTACAGTAGCAAATTGGCTTCCGTATCCATCAGCTCCTGCAACTTGAGAACCTACTCCTTGCTTATTCAACCAATCTTTGATGAAAGTCGCTCTGTCTGCAGATAATTTTATGTTCTTAGCTTCGTTTCCTGTTTTATCAGTGTATCCTCCAATTTTTACTTTTGCGTCTGGATAAGCTTTTAAAATAGTCACTAAATTCTGTAACTGACCTTCAGAACCTGCTTCAAGCTGATTAGCGCTTCCGATTTTAAAGTTTACGTGGTCAAAATTATACCAAGTTGTTTTTAAAGCTGCATCATCTTTTGCATTTTTATAGCCACCAGATTTTAAGAAAGCAATCATTTTATCTTCCATTCCATCTTTATATCCTTTAAGAGCAGTACCATTAAGGTCGATATTCTCATCAACTTTAGTGGTTGCAGCTCCGCTTGCAGCACCTGTTGAAGAAACTGCTGTTGCTGTATCTGTAGGCATCGCCGTTGAATCTGTAGCTACCATTGTAGTCGTAGTTTCTTTTTTCTCACATTGTTTCCATAAGAAATAACCCGCTGCAATCAGTAATAACAATGGAAGTAACCATTTCCAGATAGATCCTCCTCCTTCCGGAGTATTTCTGTCAGGATCAGTTCCTACAGGGGTTGTGCTTCTTGTTACTTCTATTTTAGGCTCTGCACTTGGTGTTGGTTTTGCGTTATCGTTATCAAACTTGTATCCTTTTGCCCAATCACCAATGTTTAATGAAGCTAAAGAAAGGCCTGCAGGTAGTAATGAAGAAACAATTCCTTTTTGATCACTCAATAAATTTGAGATTCCAGATTTGTCTAAATTATTATCAGCAGCGTATTTTCCAACAGAACCTAATGTAGCACCGGTAACTAGGTTTAGCAATGAACTTGAAGAATTATTACTAATTCCTGCAAATGTTGAGATAGAATTTACCAACCCACTCAATTTGTCACCAAAAATAGAGGACAAAAGCGTGGAAATGATAGAGTTGTTAGAAGAATTTCCTAGTAGATTTCCTAAAATTCCACTCGATGAAGCACTTGAAATTGCATCTAAAACACCGGGACTGCTAGAATTGTTTGCTAATCCTCCCACGATTGCAGGCAATAAACCTCCAATTGCTTTAGAAATTCCAGATTCACTTTCTCCAAGCTGAGAGGCAGCCTGAGTTACTAAAGCAGGACCTAATTGTCCTTTAATTAAATCAATAACATTTAAAGACATAATAAATTATTTTGGGATTAATGTGAGATAAATTTAATCAAAAATTCGTGCAAATGCTTCGTTTCAAAAAAAAATCTTTAAAAATTGCATGAATTTTTAAAGATTTGTTAATTTTATGATGTTGAATTTTAATAAGCTTTTGCGAATAAAACGCGTCTTTTAGATGGTTTTCCTGAAATAAGAGAAATACCTTCTTCAGTGTCATCATTTGAAGGAATACATCTGATAGTAGCCTTCGTTTCGTCTTTTATTTGCTCTTCTTCCTCTGCTGTACCATCCCAATGTGCGTAGATGAAACCTCCTTTTTCTTCTAAAACTTTTTTAAACTCTTCATAGCTATCCACTTTAGTGATATGATCTTCTCTGTAGTTTAATGCTTTAGTATAAATATCTTTTTGAATCGTTTTTAATAATTCTTCAATGTAAGAATCCAAACCTTCAATACTGTGAGTTTCTTTGGTAAGATTATCTCTTCTTGCGATCTCAACAGATTTATTTTCTAAATCTCTTGGTCCCATTGCAATTCTTACAGGAACACCTTTTAATTCATATTCTGCAAATTTCCAACCTGGTTTGTTGTGAGTATCATTATCAAATTTCACAGAAATACCTTTAGCTTTCAGTTTAGCCTGAATTTCTAAAGCTACTTCACTAATTTGCTCTAACTGCTCTTCTCCTTTAAAGATAGGAACAATCACAACCTGAATAGGTGCTAACGTTGGAGGCAATACCAATCCGAAATCATCAGAGTGTGTCATAATTAGAGCTCCCATCAAACGGGTTGAAGTTCCCCAAGACGTTGCCCAAGCATGTTCTATTTTACCTTCCTTGTTGGTGAATTTTACATCAAAAGCTTTTGCGAAATTCTGACCTAAAAAGTGAGACGTTCCTGCTTGTAATGCTTTTCCATCTTGCATTAATGCTTCAATACAATAGGTTTCGTCTGCTCCTGCAAATCTTTCAGAAGGTGTTTTTATCCCTTGGATAACAGGCATTGCCATAAAGTTTTCTGCAAAATCTGCATATACTTTGTTCATTTTTTCAGCTTCTTCCACTGCTTCGTCTTTTGTAGCGTGAGCGGTGTGACCTTCCTGCCATAAGAATTCTGCTGTTCTTAAAAATAAACGGGTTCTCATTTCCCAACGTACAACGTTGGCCCATTGGTTAATTAATATAGGTAAATCTCTGTAAGATTGAATCCAGTTTTTATAGGTACTCCAGATAATTGCTTCTGATGTTGGACGAACAATTAGTTCTTCTTCCAATTTAGCATCTGGATCTACAATCAGTTTTGCAGGGTTGTTTGGATCTGTTTTTAATCTGTAATGGGTAACCACGGCACATTCTTTTGCAAAACCTGCAGCATTTTTTTCCTCAGCCTCAAACAAGCTCTTGGGCACAAAAAGCGGGAAATAAGCATTAACGTGACCTGTTTCTTTGAATTTTTTATCCATTTCATCACGCATTTTTTCCCAGATTGCATATCCGTATGGTTTTATAACCATGCATCCTCGCACCCCTGAGTTTTCAGCTAGGTCTGCTTTAACAACTAACTCGTTATACCATTTGCTGTAATCTTCGCTTCTTGAGGTTAATTTTGCCATTATTCTTAAAATTTTTTTTAACTTTTCCCTATTATTGTTATCTAAAAAATAAAATCTATTTTTGATAGATTTTTTTATCGATGTTTTGGTACATTTTTGGTACAGATTGCAAATATAATTTAAATTAAAAATCTTTACGTTATCATGAAAAGAAATATACATAAAAATTTGTTTGATATGTTGAAATCTAAAGGGGTTTTGGCGATATCAGGTGGATTATTGCTTATGTCTTGTGGGGCTCAGATGGGTGGATACACGGAGACAGATGGGGTTTATTATGACCCAAATAAAGACACACTACCTGAAGGCGTTATTATTAATAATGATAATGGAAACAGAGTAGGAGAATATTATGATTACTACCAAGATTCAAATATTGTTCAAAATGCACAGCTAAATTCTCAGGAGCAAAATAATAAGTATGACTCTTGGAGTGATAACAACTGGAGTTCAAACGCTACAGATTCTGACTGGGGAAATTTTGCAGGATCTCAAACCAATTACTATGACAACTCTTGGGGTATGTATGGTGGTTATAACCCATATTGGGGTTGGAACAGAGGCTGGGGACTTGGTATGTCATTCGGATGGGGTAGCTCATTTGGATGGGGCTGGGGAGGTTCTTGGGGATATAACCCATGGGGCTTTGGATATGGAGGTTTCTACGATCCTTTCTGGGGCGGTGGATACTACGGATACGGTGGATGGTATGGAGGTGGATACTGGGGTAATGGTTATTACAACAGACCTTTATACAGAAGAAGCGGAATCAATGGAAATAGCTTTAATAGAATGAGTAATGGTTTCAGTCCTAGTAGAGATACGGGTAGAGGAGGTTTCAGAGATAACAACGGATCTGCTATAAGAAACAATACAGGAGGCTTCAGAAACGGAAATGGTAACAACGGAGGTTTCAGAAATGGAAACGGTAATAATGGTGGTTTCAGACAGCAAGGAAGTAATGGTGGTTTCAGAAATGGACAATCTGGAGGATTTAGAGATAATAGTCAATCAGGTGGGTTCCGTAACGGAAATTCTCAACCAAGACAAAACTATAATTACAATCAGCAACAATCACAACCTAGATACAGAAATGATGGTGGTTTTAGATCCAACGATAACGGTGGATTTAGATCTAGCGGAGGTTTCAATTCTGGTGGAGGCGGAGGCTTCAGATCAGGAGGTTCTGGCGGCGGTGGCGGTTTTAGATCTGGCGGCGGCGGAGGTGGCGGCTTCAGAGGCGGCAGATAATATATAAAACGTAATAACTATTCAAAAAAATAATGTTAAAAAAATCTTTAGTAATAATGAGTATTTCTGCAGCATTTTTTGCGCAGGCTCAGGATATTTCGATCATAAGAAATTCTATTGATGTATATTCTAATTCTCCAATGGTTGGATCTTCCAAGTTTAATGCGATGGGAGGCGCCAATGGAGCTTTAGGTGGAGATGCCAATTCTTTATTAACAAACCCTGCGGGGTTGGGAGTTGCTATTTCTGGTGGAGTTTCTGGGACGTTGTCAATCATGGGGAATAAAAATACTTCATCATTGGCAGGTGCTTCTTCTAGTTATAGCAATACAAAAGGAGATCTTGGAAACGTTGGTGGAGTAATGACTTTCCAATTAATGACAAGAAGTGCATGGAAGTTTATTAATGTGGGTGTTAATTTTTCAAATCAGTCGCTTGATAACTATGTTGAGAGTCCGGGGAATAGCAATATCATCTATGATTTCCCTAATAGTACGAACTCATCATCGTATGACAGACATGCTTATAACAGATACGGAAACTTGTCTAAAACGAGTATCGGGGTAGGTGCCAATTATAATCACAGCCTTTATATTGGTGCAGGTTTGAATTTTTTGAATGCATCACTTGATCAGTCGGATACAGCTTCTTTTAGGTCTCTTAATAGTAATTCTACGGAACTTTTTAGTAAGAACGGAACACCTTATTATGAAAGATCTAATGGGTTTTCAGCTTCCCTTGGGGTAATTGGAAAATTGGGTCCTAATTTCAGATTAGGGGCATCTGTTGAAACACCAACTTTCTGGAATATAGATAAGAGTTACAATTTCTATAATGATCCTAAATACGGAGATGATGTAGGATTTGAAAGTAATAAATTTACATCACCTCTTAAGGCAACGGTGAGTGCTGCGTTTGTAGCAACTAAGAATTTCTCAATAGATGTAGATTATACATTGGGTTTAACAAAGCCTAAATATAAAGTCTATACTCAAACTGAAGTAGACATCAATAATTTCTTTAAGGATAATTCTAAGAATTTATCAGAGCTAAGAGTAGGTGCTGAGTATAGAGTAAAACAAGTGAGATTAAGAGGTGGATATTCTTATGCTTCAAGTCCGTTTGATGCCTTAACAATTGGTAGATTTACTAATGCAGGTACACAGGAAGAAAAATCATATGATAACCTTATTCTTAATAACAGAAATGCATTATCATTCGGTATCGGGTATGATTTCAAATCATTCTATATCGATGCTGCTTATCAAAATATAACATCTAAATACAGCAATCCTTTTATGTTTGGTGTATTGGATAATTCTACTAATTCTGCATATTATTCTGCGAATAGAACCATAACAAGTGATTCTTTCATTGTTTCAGATGTGAAGAATATTAGAAATAACTTCTTCCTTACATTTGGATGGAAATTTTAATTTCTCCCAAAGCATGTAATGAGTGATAAAAAAATGCTCCGAATCATTTGATTCGGAGCATTTTTTATTTTTAAGGTGAAAATTTATATCCTAAAATTAATATTAGAATATCATTTAATAATGAGGGTTATATATTAAACTTGTTTAAACTTTCTATTTTAACCACAAAAGAGACAAAAGATTGATATATTATTTATTGAAGTTCATCATGAAATGCAAACAAGAACTCATAAGTTTAAAAAAATCTTTGATTTTTATTCTTTTGAAAGCTTTGTTTTCAAAAGAGCTAAACTTTAAATAATTCAATAATAGCTTTTGTACCTTTTGCGGTTTAATTTTTTATTAGTTTAAACAGGCTTATTAATTAAAATTGATTAAAAAGAATCGTTTTAATGATGATGCCCCACATGGTCATGATTATGGAAAAGATGCATAATTAAGGCTAAAGAAACCCCTAAAATCACAAGTCCAATTTTTACCCAGTCAATATTGTGGTTCTTATTACTTTCAAAAATAATAACGGAAGAAATGTGTAAGAAGATGCCTCCTACAATTGCTAAGAAATAAGGTTGTAAATCCGGATTAAAATAATTACCCAATAACATTCCGAAAGGGGAGGCTAGCGCAAATAATGCTACAATGAGTATTGAGGGATAAGATGAACTTTTAGATCCTTCTTTTCTGTTAAATAAAAATGCTCCCAAAATAAATGAGATCGGAAGGTTATGAAATAAAATTCCCAACAGATAAGGAGAAAGTGAATTTTCTTCATTGGCTAAAGGAATTCCTTCAATAAACGCATGAACAAAAAGCCCAACCATTAAAGCTACAGGAAGAATATTATGCTCACTGTGGTGGTGAACGTGCCCGTGTTCAAAACCTTTCGTTAAAGCTTCCAGTATCATTTGTAAAAGGACTCCGGCAATAACGAATATTCCTAAATTGCTACTTCCTTCAACAGCGTACACTTGAGGAAACACTTCATTTAAACAAATCGTGATCAGGAAACCTGCGCTTAAAACCAATAAATTTTTTGCTAATTTTTCTTTTTTGCCAAAATGCTTTCCAAGAAAAACCCCTGCAATTACACTTAAAATCAGTAAAATAACGGTTATCATGCTTTTTTCTTAAATAAATTGATGCAACGAGTAGATACTTCTTTGTTAAAATCGTTCAATTGATAATCTCCCCAGATTTTAACTCTTTCAAAACCGCATTCTGTTGCGTAAGAATTAATAGCGTCAAGGGTGTGGAGTTTTACTTTTTCGAAGAAATGAAAAGATTTTCCGTCTGCCTCAAACTGAATATCTTTAACGATATGTCTTCCTTCAATTTTTTTGCAAATCTTAAAATCAATCTCACCACGGGTAATGATAGATTCCGGAACGATGTTTTTTCTTACATATTCTTCATTCAGATAATCCAGCACAAAATATCCTCCAGGTTTTAAAACATTATAAACAGATTGGAATACATTTTTGTCATCTTTTTCATTATCAAAATATCCAAAACTCGTAAATAAATTGAAAACTGCGTCCATAGGATCTGCATCGATAGGATTTCTCATATCGTGGACATCAAAAAGTAAGGTCTGATTTTCAAATTGTTTATCAAATTCTATACTCTGTCTGGAAAGGTCAAGACCCAACACATCATAGCCTAATTTATTAAGGAAAACCGAGTGTCTTCCCTTTCCACAAGCGAGATCTATGATCTTTGAAGAAGGGGGTAACTGAAGCTCCGCAGTAAGCTTTGTTATAAAGTTTTCTGCCTCAGTATAATCTCTATTACTGTAAAGCAAATGATAATAAGGTGTATCAAACCAAGATTCAAACCATTCCATAATGCAAAAATAACTAAATTTGTGGTCTTAAAAGAAATGTATTTAAAAACTGAAGGATTGAAAATTTCAATAAACAGTAAAATTGAAGGTTTAATCTTTTCGTTTTTAAATCATTAAATCTTTTAATGATAAAATTATGGATATAGAAAATCTAAAGATTCAGATCAAGACATTCTTCGGTCTGGAGCCGATCTTGGCGGAAGAGATCAAAAAATTAGGTGGGCGTAATGTCGAAATTAAAAATCGTGCAGTAAATTGTGAAGGAGATTTAGGTTTCCTTTATAAAATTAATTATTCTTCGAGAACAGCTTTAAAAATTTTAGTTCCTATTTTGGAATTCAAAGCTTTTAATCAGCATCAGTTTTACGATAAATTGTTTAAAGTGGATTGGGAGCAGTTCATGGATGTAGATCAGTCTTTTGCGATTGATTCAACGGTGAATTCTGATACCTTTAAACATTCACAGTTTGTAACCTTGAAAATGAAAGACGCTATCGTTGATTATTTTCAGGAGAAAGTAAAAAAGCGTCCGAATGTAGAAGCAAAAAGTCCGGAAATTAAATTTCACCTTCATATCGATAGAGAGTTGGTGACCATTTCATTGGATTCTTCGGGAGATGCTTTATTTAAAAGAGGATACAGAAAAGAGCAAGGTGAAGCTCCGATCAATGAAGTATTGGCGAGCGGAATGTTGCAGTTAGCTGGTTGGGACGGAAAAGGAAACTTCCTAGACCCAATGTGTGGTTCAGGAACGCTTTTAATAGAAGCAGCAATGATTGCACTAGATCTTCCTGCGCAGATCTTTAGAAAAAGGTTTGCTTTCCAGAACTGGCAAAATTATGATTCTGAATTATTTACCAGAATTAAAGAAGTAAGAATTGGCAGAATTAAAGAATTTACAGGTAAAATTGTAGGTTACGATATTGATGGAAGAATGCTGAATGCTGCAATAACCAATATTGAAGCTGCAGAAATGGAAGATATCATTGAAGTGAAAAGACGGGATTTCTTTGAATCTAAAAAAGAACTTTTCCCATTATTGATGGTATTTAATCCACCTTATGATGAGAGAATTTCTATTAATGATGATGATTTCTATAAGAAAATAGGAGATACCTTCAAAACGCATTATCCTAATACATTGGCTTGGTTGATTTCTTCGGATTTAGAAGCGGTGAAGAAAATTGGTCTTCGTCCTTCAAGAAAGATCAAACTTTTCAACGGAAAACTGGAAACCAGATTTTTACAATACGAAATGTACGAGGGAACGAAAAAAGTTCATAAACTCGAGAATAAATAATTACTATTTAAATGAAACCTTCCATAATTGGAAGGTTTTATTTTCGTTCCAACTGTACAATTTTATCTTTTAGCTGCTGAATTTCTTGTTTTAGTAGATCAATATATTCCTGTTGATTTTCAAGTAGAAATTCTGGGACATTACAATAGACATTATTACTGCCTACGTAGCTTCCTGTAATATTTTCAAAATTTTGGCTTATTGAATTTTCCTTATCTTTCTCTTTAATTTCATCTACTTCAACATCTAGTAATTTAGCAATACGTTCCCATTCTTCATCACGTATTTCTACTTCTCCTTTTTCTTTACGTAAATAATGTGTCTGGCTTATATTCAAATGTTCAGCTATATCTTGCTGAGAGAATTTTTTATCTTTTCTTGCTCGTATTAATTTGGTCTTTACCATAGTAATATTTTTAGACAAAAAAAAAACAAAATTATTCGAATAAAATGACCTTATATTTTTCATTTTATTATTTTAGATTTGTTACAGGTCACTTTAATGTGATTAAAAATAGTATATTTAACAACTTAAAACTCAAATCTATGAAAAAAAACTTTATTATTAGGCTACTCCTGTTAGTAGCCGTATCTGTATTTTTGTACTCCTGTGTCCATGATGAGATTGCATCATCTACAGATCCAGCTTCTAAAGAATACACCAACAAAAGCCTTTGGAAAGAAGATGAAAAATACATTAAAAATGTAATGAAGGTGTATTATGAGCATGAAGTAGATATCAAAAAAATAAGCGGAACACCGTATTGGGATTATGCCTCTACTATGGAAACTTATGATGAAAGTTTTCTGATGGTTCCCATTGTGGATCAAGGAAAAGTAGTTTCTATATTACAGGTTCCGAGAGATGGAATCACAATTCATTTTTATTATACGAATTTCAGAAATCAAATTGATTTTTTCCAGAAGCTTGTTTTTTCAGAATATAAGAAAGCATTGCCTTCTGAGACAAGCTCACCTACATCTAAACTTACTCTTTGTACTAGGCAATCAATATCCGTATGGTTGCCGAATGATGAAAGTAATCCTGAGGCCGGGGGACATTGGCAAACAAGTACTATTATAAAATGTGTGCAGCATATGGATCAATGTGTTGGTGTTGTCAATGCAAATGGAGTATGCGAAGGCGGTGGTGGCAGTGGTGGCTATCCTTATCCCGGAGGTGATGATCCTCAAGATCCAGAAAAAGACCCTTGTAAAAAAGCGAAAAGCACCTATAATAGTACTGCTGTAAAATCTAGATATGATGTTCTAAAAACAAAAGTAGGAGATCTAAAAGAAACAGGATACGGGTTTACTACTATTACCGGACCAAAGGGTCTGCCTACGACCCAGACAAACCCACTGAATCCCGATGCTACAAATCCTGATAAAATGAAGGTCGGAATTTACCCAACAACCTTTGGTTATAGCCACACCCATATTAATAAAAGCAATGGTAATGTGTCTGTGAAGATATTTTCACCAGCTGACATCAATACATTCTTAATTATTCTGCATAATGCTATTGCTAATAATACTCCTCTCGACACGGTGTTTGGGGGTATGGTAGCGTCTGATCCGGATACTGTATATAACACATATCAAATTCAATATACCGGAAATGGTACAAATTTACCATCTGAATTTACAAAAGAGCAATTGGATGTATTAAGAAATTGGTATGCTAAAAATGCTCAAGAGATTCAGACTGAAACAGGAGAGTTATCACATACAGATATGCAGAAACTTTTCAATGAGACATTAAAAAAAATGAATTTGAGCGATATTGTTTTATTTAAAATAGAAGGAAATTCTAATACAGTTAAAAAAGTTGATTACAATGGATACGGAAGTCCTTCAGAAAATAATTGTTCTTAAATTTTTTAATCTTAAATTTATTATTATGAAAAACTTATTAATTATATTTAGTTTAATATTCATCGGCTGTAAAGCACAACAACAAATTATTCCATTAGAAACAAAAGGTTGGCCAGCAGAAGGAAGTTATCGAAAAGATTTAAATAACGATCTTGATCCTTATGTTGGAACTTGGAAAGGAACTTTTGAAGGGAAAACTTTTATGATTACGTTTACTAAAATAAAAGATTATGACACTCTTGGGAAATATTATAAAGATAGAATTAAGGGTAGATATAAAATGCTAGATACAAGTGGAAATCAATTATACTCAACTTATAATTTGCCTGAAGAAAAAGCAAAAGTAAGTAGTTTAGGATTTGTAAACAGTACGAAAGCTAAATTGAGATTCTATTTTTCTGATCTATGTATAGGCGGGCAAATAGTTCTTAACTTTGATAATCCTCAGAAAACCCAAATGCATTATATTTATTACACTGAACAGGAAATGATAGTAGATGACATCGGTTGCGCTCCTTACAATGAAATGCCAAGAGGGGAGTTTACATTGACTAAGCAGTAAAAACATTTTAGCCATAATTTTTAAATGAAAGTACGGATTCTACTTTTAGCATTAATGTTTTTTTGGGGCTGTAATTCTCAAAAACAAATTGCGGAATCAAATTTTTATCAAGAAGATAAAAATCTAAATCTTTATGCCTTTGTCGGAAAGAAAATTTCCGTAGAAGAAATTTTAAACAATAAACAAAAAATTAAAGACCCAAACTCTAATGATTCAATTATTATAATAAATATGGATGAAGTGTTTATATGTAAATATCAGATTCTACAAAATGTATTTAATAAAATAAGCAAAGATGCCATTGAGTTTGAAGCCTATGATCATTATGGAAGTCCTGATTTTAAAAATTATGAATATGTCCTGCTTTACTTGTCAAAGGATACTGCTGGAAAATTCACTCATATGAAATATCAATTCGACGCTTTAAAAGCTACTAATAAAGGCTTTAAAGGAATAAATGGGAAAAGTATAAGAAAGTTATTTTTAAATAAAAAGAATACTACATTAAAAGAAAGGATTAGTTTTTAAATACATTTAAAATATCTTATACAACAACCTTTGATAACAGATGATTCAGGATGCGCTCCTTACAATGAAATGCCAAGGGGTGAGTTTACATTAACTAAGCAGTAAAACATACCTTTTGTTTAATACAACCAGAATAGTAATATTCTGGTTTTCTATTTAATATATTCAATTGTTTTCCGTTCTATAATTTATTACAAAGAGTTTGCGAGTTCCTTCATGAATAATTAATTTTGAAAAATTTTCAATTTGAAACCTACAATTTCCATCGTCGTTGCTATTTTTAACCGAAAAGATGAACTTTTTGAGTTATTAAATTCTCTTACTCAACAAACAGATAAAGATTTTGAGATTATTATCGTGGATGATGGTTCTTTTATGGATCTTAAGCTGACTATTAAAAATTTTGAAGAGATACTAAATATTAAGTATTTCCGAAAAGATAATTCAGGACCTGGTTTATCGCGGAATTATGGGGCAAAAAGAGCAGATAATGAATGGCTTGTTTTTGTAGACAGTGATGTGATTGTAGAGAAAGATTATATTGAAAATATTAAAAAGGAAATTATAGAAATTCCATGTGATGCTTTTGGTGGAGCAGATAAAGCACATAAAGGATTTAATTTAATGCAAAAAGCAATTTCGTATTCTATGACCTCTGTTTTTACGACGGGCGGAATTAGAGGAAATAAAAAAGCGGTTTCAAAATTTCAACCGAGAAGCTTCAATATGGGCGTGAAGAAAGAGGTTTTTGAAAAAGTAGGTGGATTTTCTGAAATGAGAATTGGTGAAGATCCTGATTTATCTATGACGCTTTGGGAAAATGGCTTTACGACTGCTTTTTTTGATACGATTGCCGTATACCATAAGCGTAGAGTAGATCTTGGGAAGTTTTCAAAACAAGTGTATCAGTTCGGTTGTGCAAGACCTATTCTTAATCAGAGGCACCCGAATTATGTAAAGATATCTTTTGCATTTCCGAGTTTATTTATGTTAGGCTATATTGTTGGGTTCATTGAATATTTTTTGCTTGGAAGAGGAATTATTCTTGGTTTTTATGGGTTATACACTTTTATGGTACTCTTTCATGCTTTAATTGTTACTAAAAATATAAGCATTGCCGGAATGGCTGTTATTTCAACGTATATACAAATGTTTTCTTACGGATATGGATTTTTAAAATCATGGATTCTGTTAAATGTTCTCAGGATGAAGCCTGAAGATGCTTTCCCGAAACATTTTCATAAGAAGTAATCTTTAGGGTCTGGTGTAGAGAATCAAAATAATAAAAGCTGTTGAAATTCAACAGCTTTTACAACAATAATTAGAATATAGAGATGGTCTCATGGTTCAGAATACCTACTTTATGTATGCATTCCTTCATCTTTTCGTATGTTCTGTGGATATCATGATCTAATCCTATTGAGAATCTGATCAGTCCATCGGATATTCCCATTTCAGCGCGTTCCTCTTCCGGAATTTCAGAAGAAGTTGAGCTTCCTGAGCATGAGAATAAAGTTTTATAGAAGCCTAAACTTACAGCCAAGTAGCCTAAGTTTTCCTGCTGCATCAGTTCCATCAGTTCGTTGGCTTTTTCTGTAGTTCCTGCATCTAACGTGAGTAATCCACCGAATCCGTATTCTTCATGCATCATGCTTTTCATTAATTCATGATTTCTATGAGATTTCAGCCCGGGATAAGCAACTTTTAATCCGTCTTTTTCAAATCTTTCAGCCAAATACATTGCATTATGGCTGTGCTGTTGGATCCTGATATGTAATGTTCTTAAATTCTTAAGAATACTTGCAGATCTGAAGCTGTCCATTGTAGGCCCAAGTAACATGCAAGCACCTGAATTTACGTTTTTAGTATCATCAATAAATTCTTGCGTACTGCAATATACTCCGCCAACGGTGTCGCTGCTTCCGTTGATGAATTTAGTTAAACTGTGAATCACAATATCGGCTCCTAGTAAAGCGGGTGCTATGGAAAGAGGAGAGAAGGTATTATCTACAATTAGTTTTAAATTGTATTTTTTACAGATCTCGGAGAGTCTTCTAATATCAGCAACTTCAAGAAGCGGATTGCTAACGCTTTCACAATAAATAACTTTTGTATTGGGTTGTATAGAAGCTTCAATGGCTTCAAAATTATTAATATTTAAAAATGTAGTTTCAATATGAAAAGGAGGGAGAAAGTTTTTAAGGAAAGCATACGTTCCACCGTAAATTGTTCTGCTCGAAATAATATGATCTCCGCCTTTACAAACCTGCATCAAAGCAGAAGTAATAGCTCCCATTCCTGAAGCTGTAACATTGGCTGCTTCGGTATTCTCTAATTTTGCTAATGCCTGAGCAAGATAAATATTCATGGGCGATGAATGCCTAGAATATAAATAACATCCGTCTGTATTTCCTTCAAATGTATCAAACATTGTTTTCGCTGAAAGAAAAGTGTAAGTAGAACTGTCTGAAATTGATGGATTTACTCCGCCAAACTCGCCGAAGTATTGTAAATCCTGAATTTCATTGGCTGCATTAAAGTCTTTCATGATAATTTTGCTTTTTAGTTTGGTTAAATTTCAATTAATTTAATAATTATTACAACCAATATTTGAAATGTTAGAATATAAAACTGCTTAATCTTATTTATGCCGAAAAAAAGTTTATTATCTTTGAGTAATGTAAATTTTAACCAAAAAATTATCTATGGCATTTGATGAAATTGATAAGAAATTGCTTCTTTTTTTGCAGCAAGATTCTAAACAAACTACCAAAGAGCTGTCTTATAAGCTTGAATTGTCGGTAACTGCTGTTTATGAGCGAATTAAAAAGCTTGAAAATGCAGGTGTAATTTCAAAATATGTTGCGATTCTAGACAGGCATAAAATAGATAAAGATTTTATTGTTTTATGTCATGTGAAGCTGACTCAGCATAAAAAAGAATACGTGATGCAGTTTGAAAGAGAAATAATGAATTTAGAAGAAGTAACAGAATGTTTTCATGTAAGTGGTGATTATGATTATATTCTTAAAATAGGAGTAAAAGACATGGAAGATTATCGAAATTTTATGTTGTCTAAACTAACGGCCTTACAACATATTGCAAGCACCCACAGTTCATTTATGATCTCTGAGGTAAAAAATACGACGGCAATTGCTCTATAATAATTAGACTAAAACTCCATTTTTAGAAGAAATAGGTTCCGGAATTTCTGTTTCTCCTGCCATTTGCAAAAGATCAATTTCAATTGTTCTGCAAATGGAAAGTATAGGAACGTCAAACATCAATCCACCAAAAGGATTTTCGGAATAATCACCTACCAACTCCATAATGATATAGACCCATCCGATAATGATACAGAAAGGAATTGAGGTCCAGATTCCCCAATCGCCCAATTTGGCGAATTCATTTACCAATCCCAATGGAAGTAATAGAATAAAAAGGATATTAAAGACAAATGCGGTACTTGCAAACTGTCTTGGTGACGGGAATTTTTTAATTCTTTCAGCTTGTCCCTGATAATTGTAAAACTCATTTAAACAATCTTGCAATTGTTTTTGATTAAACTCTGAAATTACATTGTCATTCTTTAAATCATTGATTTCTTTTGCTTGTTTCGAGATCAAGTAAGTGGCAAAGTTTTTATAATCAGATTGTAATTCAAACTCTTCTTCTGAAAGATATTTATGTAAGAAAATAGGAGTTCTTCCGTAATCGGGGAAACCTGCTTTAATGAGTCTATGACGTTTGAAGTCAATATTTTTAAAGTTTTCATCTTCATTGCTGATGTGCTCCCATTCTGTAGGAACTAAAAGCTGCTCACGAAAAGCATATAGCCATGCAATATGACGATAGGTAATTCTTTTTCTTCGATCTTCAAGATCAAAAGCTCCTATTTTTTCATTTTTAAGATCAAAAGCATACACCATGGAGGCAAATGAGCGACTAGAATTTACTATTCCACCCCATATCTTTCGGGCTTCCCAAAGTCTGTCATAAGCCTGATTGTTTTTAAAACCAACCAAAAAGGCTTCTGCAGTACCAATTAAGGCAACAGGAACCCATGGAATAATCATCCAATGCCAGTTAAAAAAATAAAATAGTCCAGCAATCAATGTGCACCAGATCGAAATCCAGATCAAATGATGACCGGATAAATTGAGAACCTGTTTATAATTGACGTATTTGGTAGTAATCATCTGTGTGAAGTTTAAAAGTGAGGGAATAGTGTTAACAAAATAAATACCAATTATAATTGGATGCTACGTTTGCAGATACCGATTTACTGGATAAATAGTTGTCATTGCTGAAATGTGTTTTGTTATAAATGCTTTCTTAAATAAGATATTTAAATGTATGATAAGTTTTTTGATAAATAGAAAAAATGTATAAAAAAACCTCTAAAAAATTTAGAGGTTCTATTGGTATGTTTAGTATTGTAACATTTCTTCAATTTTCGCGGCCAGTTTCTCCGCATTAGGAAGCATTTCTTTTTCCAATATTAAGTTAATCGGAACTGCTGGGGTATCTAAAGATCCCATTGTTTCTACAGGAGCATCCAGATATTTAAAACAGTTTTTAGAAATACGGTGAGCAAATGCTTCTGCGAATGAATTGTTAAGTTGTTCTTCCGTTAAAACGATACATTTTCCATGCGCTTTAGCTCTTTCAAAAACGAGTTCTTCATCCAACGGAATTATTGTTCTTAAATCGATAACTTCAACTTTTCCATTAAATTTCTTAGCAGCTTCTTTAGCCCAGTAAACTCCCATTCCGTAAGTTACGACCAATAAAGTTCGGCCCTTTTCAATTTCATTTTTATCGGCTTCGATAATGATTTTTCCTTTTCCAAAAGGTAAAATATAATCTTCTGCAGGTTCTATTGTTTTGGCGTCTTCAGTTCCTGGAACTTTACTCCAATATAATCCTTTATGTTCAAGCATTACAACCGGATTAGGATCATAGTAAGCTGCTTTTAATAAACCTTTGAAATCTGCTGCGTTACTTGGATAAGCAATTTTGATCCCTTTAATGTTAGCGAGAATGCTTTCAACGCTTCCACTGTGGTAAGGTCCACCACCTCCATAAGCACCAATTGGAACCCTGATGATATTGCTTACCGGAAATTTTCCATTACTTAAATAGTTTGATTTTGATATTTCAGTAATTAACTGATTGATTCCGGGATAAATGTAATCCGCGAACTGAACCTCAACAATTGGTTTTAGTCCAACGGCGCTCATTCCGGTTGTAGAACCTATAATATAAGCTTCCTGAATCGCGGTATTGAAAACTCTTTTGCTTCCAAATTTCTTTCCTAAAGTCACTGTTTCACGGAAAACACCACCTATTCTTTCACCAACATCTTGTCCGTATAATAAAGCTTCAGGATGCTTCCACATAATTTCCTGAATAGCGTGAATAGCTGCATCTACCATTACGATTTTTTCACCACCTGCAGGTTCACGAGTTCCAACTTCCTCTGTGATTGGAGTTGGAGCAAAGATATGTTGCATTACTGTTTCAGGCTTCGGATCTTCAGCTTGCTGAGCTTTTTGGAAAGCTTCTTCTGCTTCTAATCTTGCCTTTTTTGTAATTTGTTTTAATAACTCTTCATCAGCACCAGATTCCAGCAATTGCTTTCTAAGGATTTCCCCCGGATCTTTTGCTCTATGTTTTGTTAAATCTTCTTCATCTCTATAGAATTCTCTTCTTACTCCTGAAGTATGGTGGCCAATTAAAACGGTCTTTGCGCAAACAACTAGAGGTTTTCTTTCTGTTCTTACAAAGTCAAAAGCTTTTTCCATCACTTCAAAACTTTCAGTGAAATCTGTTCCGTCAACTCTCATTCTGCTTAAACCTGCAAATCCTGATACGAAATCGTAAGCATCACATGTTCTTGCTTCTTCTTTAGTTACAGAAATTCCCCATTCATTATCCTGAACTAAGAAAATGATAGGAAGCTGATGTAAAGCTGCGAACTGTAACGCTTCGCTTACTTCACCTTCTGTTACCGAATTATCTCCAAGGCTACATACAACAACCGGATTGTTTTCGAAAGTTTGTAATTCAAAATCCTGAATGTATTTAATTCCTTGAGCTACTCCTGTTGTAGGAATGGTCTGCATTCCTGTTGCCGAACTTTGATGGATGATTTTGGGCATCTTTTCATCTCTGCTCGATGGATGAGAATAATATGATCTACCTCCTGAAAAAGGATCGTCAGCTTTTGCTAATAGCTGTAACATCAATTGATAAGGCTCGAAACCAATCCCAAGAAGAATACTTTCGTCTCTGTAATAAGGAGAAACCCAGTCTTCTTTTTTTAACTGATATGCTGTTGCCAACTGAATAGCTTCATGACCTCTAGACGTACTATGAACGTATTTACAGATGTTTCTGTTTTCTTCATATATGTCGGCCATTGCTTTTGCGAGCATCATATGATTATAAGCCTTAAGCAAAATATCCTGAGAAACTTTTTCGTGAAGTGTATTTTCCATAGAAAGCAAATATACATAAAAAAACAAAACACTAACAAGTGTTAGTGTTTTGCTGTAATCTATTTGTAGTATTGATTATTCTTTGATAACTTTTTTAGAAATTACCTCTTTATCAGTCTTTACTTCAATGATGTAAATTCCCTTAGTGTAAGAAGAGATATCGATAGCTTCTTTATCGCTATTAATTACCCCATTATTTAATCTCTTACCAGATAAATCATAAATAGTGAAAGTAGATTTTACAGGGGCTTTCAATACATTTACAATATCCTTAGTAATAGTTGGTGCAATGGCAATACCATTGTTTTTAGTAGTTTCACCAGTTGCTAAGACCTCTTGTGAATACCCAGTAACAATAATAGAATAATTTTGAGGAGCATTTACTCCTGCATTATTTTTTAATGTTCCTTTATTGCCAATCTCAATTCTATATTCTCTTCCAGAAGTAGGAGTATCAACAATCACCTGCTCTACGTTGTCAACTGTATTGTCTCCTTTTGTAGCTGGGGTCATTGGACTTAATGCGTTTAGTTTCCAAGGTTGATAGATAGTACCTGTTACAGTATCTATGATTCTTAAATCTAAATCGTTTACTAATCTTGATATTCTGTTATTGTAAGCGTCTTGGTAAGTTAAATTGGCTGGAACTACATATTCAGGATCTATCCATGAGATAGTAACTTTCAAAGGCTCACTAGCTGATGCTTTAACTCTCTTTATATTGGGTGTACCACTTGTTAAAGTTTCATTATTAAAGATAACAGTGTTGTTAGATTTTCCAACTAATAGTTCCGCTCCTTTTTGAGCATTGATATATCCCCATCCAAACCATGCGTCTGGACCAACATTTCCTGCTTCTGAAGCTGAGTGAATCATTAATGTTTTAGCAGCAGCAGCATTAAGTTCTAAAGTTGGGAATAATTGCTTGTAAACCTGCATCCAAAGTCCGATTATACCTGTTACAATAGGTGCTGAAAAAGAAGTTCCACTCCCTATTGATACTTGGCTACCGCCTATTGTATCTTCAGGAGTAGATGCATTGGCTACATTGGTTCCGGTTGTGGAAATGTCTGGTTTTATACCACCATCGTCTCTTGGTCCTGCGCTACTGTAATCTGATCTTACAACATCAGTAGATGCTGTGTATCTTTTATCGTTTGTTGTAATAATGTCTGTAGCACCTACTACAATAATGTTTTTTGCCAATGAACCAGGTCCTATACAATCATACCCTAAAGAACAATTATTTGGCGGAACTATATCTGTTGCTGCAAATAAAACTGGAGTACCAGCTGAATTACGATAATATGCAGGAGTTGTGTTTCCCGTTGGTCCCATTCCAAAATAATTCCCGGCAGATTTCACAATAACATAAGATGGATTATTATATACAATTTGATCATAATTTTGATCATTTGTGAAATAAGTTCCCTGAAGGTCGAGTGAAATTCCGGTACTGTAATTTCCGGTCCATAACCATGCACCACTTATTGAAGCATCTGACCATCCAGCATTACTTCCATAAGAATGATTGGATATTTTAGGTTGTGCTAATAGTATTTTATCAAAAACTGTACTTGTTGTTGTGTTTCCAGGCAGTGTTGTTGTTGCGAATGCATAGTTGTCGAATGTTGAGTTTGAAGCAACACCTTTAAAATTTACAGGAAGTGTTCCGCCTCCTTGGAGTTGAAACGTGTAAGGGTAGTTCTTTGAACCGATAAATCCAGTTACTCCTGTAGCATGCGCACTATAATTCATTGATGAACTTTCGTAATTGGTAACTCTATTCGGTAAATTATTGAAAAGAATATGACCAGCGAATGCCCTGCCACCATCAAAAATAGTATACTTAATATTTTCACCATTAAAAGATCCTGTAAGGCCAGAAACGGTACCATTCTGTAAAAAGTCAGCGTTAGAATTTTTCACTTGATCCAAATCTTCGCCTTTATAGAAGTAGGGTAAACCATTTGGTGCGAAACCTGCCAAATTACTCCTCTGCTCTTCAATCTCCTTTAAAGCTTCTGGAGATTTGTCTGCTCCATAATGCTTTGAAACATAAGAGTCAAACTTTGCAGTGTTCTCTCTGTTTTGTCTTTCAAACTCTCTTTTTAATCCTTCATTGTTTTGCGCACTTAGTAATGTAATAGCCAAAGTGCCGACCAAAAGTAAATGTTTCTTCATAACTTTTTAGTAAATTTTTAAAACGGTATAGGAAACAAATTTATATAAAATTATTTATTTGTTTTAATTTTATGTGAAATATTTTACAGATTATTTGTTTTGTTAAAAAATATAAATTAAATCACTTGTTGTTGGTTTGTTTTTGTTATTTTGGTTTGATTGGTAAATATTCAAAATTCATTAATTCAGCGTTAATTTGACGATTAAAATGTCATTATCTAAATGATTTAAATTTCCAAAAAAATGAAGTAACTTTACATTCTCTTTTTTTTAATAAAAGCTAGAAAAATTACATGTATTTAGTTTTTGACACAGAAACCACAGGTTTACCAAAGAATTTTAACGCACCACTCTCAGATTCAGACAACTGGCCAAGAATGGTTCAGATTGCGTGGCAATTGCACGATGACGATGGTGTTTTAATTGAAAACCAAGATTATATAATAAAACCGGAAGGATATGATATTCCTTTCAACGCAGCAAGGATTCACGGGATTACTACTAAGATTGCCAATGAAGAAGGGGTAGATCTTCAAGAGATTTTAGAAAAGTTCTCTAAAGTTTTAGATCGAGTAAGGGTTGTTTCCGGACACAATGTTGAATTTGATTACAATATTGTTGGAGCTGAATTTTTCAGAAAGAATATAGAAAACAATCTTCAGGAAAAGCCAAAAGCTGATACCATGATTTTGGGGACAAACTATTGTCAGCTTGGAGGAGGAAGAGGAGGAAAGTATAAATCTCCGAAACTAGAAGAACTATACGAAAAATTATACGGAAATAAATTTGATGAGGCCCATAATGCAGCGGCCGATGTAAATGCTACAGCTCAGGTTTTCTTTGAAATGATGAGAATCGGGATTGTTCCTGCTGAAGTTTTAAAGATTTCTGAAGATCAATTACAATATTTTAAAACACTATATCCAGACCCAATAAAACCTTTTGGTATTGTTATCAGAAGGCAGGTTGCAGAGTTCAATAATAAGAAAAAGCAAAGTGACGCCGGAAATGTAGATGATATAGATCTTGGGAAATATTTCAATTTCAATAATCACAGTGTTTTCTCAACGTTAATGGCTACTTCAAGTATTTCAGATTTAATTAAGAAAGCTTCGGATGATCATTTTCCTGCTGTCGGAATCGTAGATACGGGAAACATGATGGGGGCTTTCAAATTTGTTTCTGCAGTTGAAGGCGCAAATGGAGACAGAGCGAAAAAACATAAAGAATACATCGCTAAAAAGCAAGAAGCAGAAGAGAACGGAACTGATTTCGATGAAGTTGAACCAGACTCTGAACCTTTAATTCCTGTTGTGGGTTGTGAATTTTATATTTCAGATCGATACGAGCAGAAGCAGTTTACGAAAGATGATCCTGATAGAAGAACACAGGTTGTTCTTTTAGCAAAAGATTTTAATGGATATAAAAATCTGGCAAAACTTTCAAGTATAGGATTTTTAAAAGGGTTTTATTTTGGAGTTCCAAGGATTAGTCGAGAACTGATTGCTGAATATAAAGAAGGTTTAATTGCCTTGACTTCCGGGATTAATGGAAATATTCCGGATGCTATTTTAAATACCGGTGAACAAAAAGGGGAGGAGCTTTTCAAATGGTGGAAAGATACTTTTGAGGATGATTTTTATGTTCAGATTCAAAATCATAAGCTTCCGGAAGAAGAGCATTTAAATGACGTTTTACTACATTTTGCAGATAAATATGATGTTAAAATTTTAGCTCAAAATGAAACTTTTTATACCAATAAAGACGATTCTAATATTCAGGATATTGTAAGTTGTATCAAAGATGGTGAAAAGCAAACAACGCCTGTAGGTAAAGGTTTTGGGAAAAGAAGAGGACTTGCTGCAGGAGAATATTTTATTAAAAATTCTGATGAAATAAAAGAAGCGTTTTTAGCGTATCCTGATGCTTTTGATGCGTACGAGGAGTTTACCGCAAAATTCAAACCTTATACTTTAAAAAGGGATGTTTTACTTCCTAAATTTGATATTCCTCAGGAATTTATTCATGCTGAAGATGAGGTTGATGGAGGGAAAAGAGGAGAGATGGCTTATTTAACTCACCTAACCTATGAAGGAGCAAGAAAAAGATATATTGATGGTATTACAGATGAAATAAAAGAACGTCTTGATTTCGAATTAGAAGTTATTGCCAATACAGGTTATCCGGGTTATTTCTTGATCGTACAGGATTTCTGTAATGAGGCAAGAAATATGGGGGTTTGGGTAGGTCCAGGTCGTGGTTCTGCAGCTGGTTCTGCGGTAGCATATTGTACAGGAATTACCAATGTAGACCCTATTAAATATGATTTACTTTTTGAGAGATTCTTGAATCCGGAAAGGATTTCAATGCCCGATATTGATATCGATTTTGATGATGAAGGTCGTGATAAAATCATTAAGTGGGTTGTTGAAAAGTACGGTAAAAATCAGGTAGCGCAGATTATTACGTATTCTGTTCTTGGTGGAAAATCTGCCATTAAAGATGCGGGAAGAGTATTAGATGTTTCCATTCCTGAAACCAATAATATTGCTAAATTAATTCCTCCAAGTCCGGGGATGAATATTGCGAAAGCATTAGCCAAATATGATAAACTGAAA
Organism: Chryseobacterium polytrichastri; assembly: GCF_900142445.1. GTDB lineage: Bacteria > Bacteroidota > Bacteroidia > Flavobacteriales > Weeksellaceae > Chryseobacterium > Chryseobacterium polytrichastri. The sequence continues at coordinate 81,615 of NZ_FRAV01000021.1, forward strand.
CCTGAAGATCAAATGTTGGTCGATGAGATGAGGTTTATTCTAAATAATTCTGAAGATCCACGATTTGGAGTGCTTGCCAGTGCTAAAAAGATGGAGGGCTGTATCAGAAATACCGGAATTCATGCTTGTGGAGTTATTATTACACCAGAGGATGTGAGTAATTTGGTTCCCGTTACAATTGCTGCAAAGGATGCCGATATTTTGGTGTCTCAGTTTGATAACTCGGTGGCAGAAAGCGCAGGGCTTCTGAAAATGGACTTTTTGGGTCTTCGTACTTTAACGATTATAAAAGATGCTTTAAAATTAATTAAGCAACGTCATAATGTAGATATTGATCCGGATACCATTCCGCTTGATGATACAAAAACCTATCAATTATTTAAAGAAGGAAGAACGGTTGGGATTTTCCAATATGAAAGTCCAGGGATGCAAAAATACATGAGAGAGCTTAAGCCTACGGTTTTTGCCGATCTTATTGCCATGAACGCACTGTACCGTCCTGGTCCTATTAAATACATCCCACTTTTCATTAACAGAAAGCACGGAATTGAAGAAATTATTTACGATTTACCTGAAACCGAAGAATATTTAAAAGAGACCTACGGAATTACGGTTTATCAGGAACAGGTAATGCTTTTATCTCAAAAACTAGCCAATTTTACGAAAGGTGAGGCAGATACATTGAGAAAAGCGATGGGTAAAAAACAGATTGAAGTTCTTAATAAAATGTATCCTAAATTCATTGAAGGAGGAAGAAAGAACAATCTTAATGAAGAACGGTTAGAAAAAATATGGAATGACTGGAAGGCCTTTGCAGAATACGCCTTCAACAAATCTCACTCCACTTGTTATGCTTTGATTGCGTATCATACAGCGTATTTAAAAGCAAATTATCCAGCCGAATACATGGCGAGTGTAATGAGTAATAACATTAACAATACGGAATCAATTACCATGTTCATGGAAGATTGTAAAAGTATTGGGGTGGATGTTTTAGGTCCTGATGTAAATGAATCTCAGTATAAATTCTCAGTAAACGAAAAAGGCCAGATCCGTTTTGGATTAGGGGCAATTAAAGGGATTGGAGAAGGGCCAAGTGAGGCCATTACAAGAGAAAAAGGAAACGGAAGGTTTAAAAATATTTACGATTTCTTTGAAAGAATCTTGCCTTCTCAAATGAATAAAAGAGTTTCTGAAAGTTTAGTGCTTGCAGGTGCTTTTGATGAATTAGACTCTTTCCACCGTGGTCAGTATTTCGATATCGATATGGCAGGGAAAACTAATCTTGAAAGACTGATAAGATATGGGCAGAGTTTTCAGGAAGGTAAAAACGAGATGGAACATTCTCTTTTTGCTGATTTTGCTGATGAAGTTCAGATTGAGCAACCAAAATTATTGCCGTGCCCGGAATGGCCGAATATGCATAAGTTGAATAAAGAAAAAGAAATCATTGGTTTCTATCTTTCTGCACATCCATTAGATGATTATAAATATCAGTTTCAGTTTATGCAGGGGCGACTTACTAAAAAATCGGTATTGGAGAAAGAGGAAGAGGAGAAGGTAGTTACTGATGAGGTACCGCTTCTGGAGCATGATACTCCGGATACTGCAGATCTTATAGAAATTGTTTCCGATGAATTATCAATTGGAGAGGAAGAGGTAATAGAAGAAGTAGCTAAAAAAGCTGAGCCAAGAGGTAATTTTTTATTCTTGAATCTTGATGAGGTAGATGCTTACAAAGAGCAGGCTTTTGCAAATAAAGGAGAAGAGTTATTTGAAGAAAAGAAAAAAGACTGGAAAACACTCCAAAAAGAAAGAGAAAACGGTGGTGCTGGAAAAGAATATACAGTTGCTGGTTTGATTACGGAATATAGAGTTCAGGATGGTTTTAAAAGCGGAGAGAAAGTAGCTTTCGTTACGTTGGAAGATTATTCAGGATCTTATTCTTTCAGATTGGGAGATAGGGACTATATGCGTTTGAAAGAAAAGTTGGAGGTGCAGCGGTTTGTTATTTTTAAAATAAAATTTGCTCAGGTAAAAGACGGACGTGTTTTCGTTAATGTGAGTGATGTTATTGAATTGCAGGAAGCTTTTGAGAGGTTTGCAAAAAGTATTTCTTTGGTGATGGATGTGATGGATTTCAGAGCTGAAGATCTTGATTTTTTCAAAACAGTGCTCGATCGAAATAAAGGAGAACAGAAACTCAAATTTTACATTAAAAATATCGAAGATGATTCTCAAATAGAATTGCAGTCGATGAAACATTCCGTAGATCTTAACGGAGATTTAATTAAAGAAATTCAGTTGCTCAATAAATATGAGTTTTATTTGAACTAAGATCAATATTTTATACATACTAAAGTGGCTTTTCAGTCACTTTTTTTTGTTTATATACGGTTTGAAGAAATATTTTATTCATAATCTTATAAATTGAGTGTTAATTTTAGAGTTATTTTATTATGTTAAATCGTAAGTGTGTTGTATTTCAAGTATTTGTGACTAATATTTAAGTGATTAATAATCAAACATTTAATATTGTTTTTATTTTTATATTTTTCGTAATTAAATTAAATGATTGTTTGTTTTTATTGAATTGTTTTGTTTTTATGTTTCGATTATATTAAGTATTTATGATATTTTATGATTTGTGTTTTAATTAATTATACATTTGTTTCTACAATTTTTATTTTTACTTACTTATGAAAAAACTTTTACTCGCATGTATGATTGCTATTGGGATAGGAATCACTGCACAAACAACTGTCACTATAGGTGCAGGGGGTAGCACAGGTGGGACTACAGATAATGGAGCTCCCATTTATCGGTCAAGTAGTACCAGTAGCTATCAATACTCTAAATCTGCAGAACTTCTTACAACGGCAGATCTTACAGGAGCTTCCATTTTTTCGGGGGCAGCTATTAATTCTATAGCATATTATAAGACTACGGCTTTTAATGTATCTGGATCTAATGCCTGGACACTGAATGTGTATCTTAAAAACAGTGCTGCTACGGCATTGGCAAGTGGCACGGCTTGGGATACAATGACAAATGGAAGTACTTTATTTTACACTGCTACAATCAACAGTACCAATAATTTACCTGCGGCGGCTGGATGGGTGACCTTTGCCAATAACACCGGAAATGCATTTAGCTATACGGGCGGGGCTATTGAAGTGTATATTGATTGGGTTCCTTCTGGTACTCTTACAAGTCCTTATACAGGAGGAGCGTTTCAGTGGAAGTATGATACCTCAAATTTAACACAGTCTATTGGAACCAGTAATACTACAGCTATTCCTGGGACTACTAATTCTTTTTCAACATTTTCTAGACGTTATCAAACTCAGTTAACGTATACTTCAGTACCGTGTTCAGGAACTCCTACTCCAGGTAATACAATTTCTTCAGGAAGTGCAGCGTGTGCTGGAGCTTATGCTACAACGCTAAGTTTACAGAATAATACGCTAGGAAGCGGTGTTGCCTATCAGTGGTATTACAATGGGACTGCAGTTTCTGGGGCAACAAGCCCTACATTGAGTGCTACCATTTCGGCTGCAAGTACTTATTACTGTGCGGTTACCTGCTCTGGAAGTGGGGCTACTGCTAACTCTACCCCAGTTAGTTTAGTGGCACCAAGTAATGGTATTTCTTCTTTCCCTTGGAATGAAAACTTTGATACAATGGCTGCAGTAGGTGCTAATATATTACCTTCATGTTGGTTGTCTGCAGGTGGAGGAAGCTCTTCTACAACTCATTATACTACAGCTACGAGCGCAGGTAATACCTATAATGATCCTAAATCTGCACCAAATTATGTAACGATCTATTACCCTACAACTAATGCTGCAGTGCTTTGGACTCCTAAGTTTTATTTAACAGCAGGACAGTCTTATGATTTCTCTTTCTATTGGGTAGGGGACGGTTATGCAGGATGGCAGGGTGATGTGCTTGTTAATGGTAATCAAGATGCTACGGGTGCGAGTAATCTTACTACGTTTATTACGTCTGCGCAAACTGCGGCAGGTGGTTCTAATAGTACAAACTATACAAAAGTTAAAGTAACATATGTACCTACTGCAACAGGTAATTATACTTTTGGTGTGAAAACATTGGCAACAACATCGGCTCCGTATTATCTGGGATTTGATGACTTTAATGTAATGGTAACGCCTGCTTGTACAGAGCCTTCAGGAGTTACAGCATCTAATGTAACGACAGCTAATGCAACTGTTTCTTGGACGGCTCCTGCTACAGTTCCTGCTAATGGATATGATATCTATTATAGTACATCTAATACTTCCCCTACAAATACAACAACTCCAAACTTTACAGGAGTGGCGGCTACTACTCAGGTTTTAAATGGTCTTTCTTCTTCTTCTACATATTATGTATGGGTAAGATCAAGATGTAGCTCTACGTCTCAAAGTATTTGGTCTCTTGTAGCATCATTTAATACGCTTTGTAGTGCGACTTCGGTACCATATACATTAAATTTTGATAATGTAGCAACCCCTGCGTTACCAAATTGTGCATCAGTTGAAAATCTTGGTAGTGGTAATCTTTGGACTACGGCTGCAGCACCAACGGATAGTCCTGGATTTACTACGCAGGTATTAACATATCTATATAATTCTTCTAGTGCTGCAAATACTTGGTTTTATACTCAAGGGATTAACTTGACAGCCGGAACACAATATACAATAAGCTATACTTATGGTAATAATTCAACCACATATGTTGAAAAATTAAAAATAGCATACGGGACCTCTCAGTCTTCTTCTGGAATGACTATTCCGTTAGCGGATCATCCAAATATTAATGATAAAATGGCACATACTGGAAGTGTTACCTTTACACTTACAGTTTCTGGAATATATTATTTTGGATTTAATGCTTATTCAGCTGCAGATCAGTATAATTTATACCTTGATGATATCAGTATTGTATCATCGGTATTAGCAACAAGTGAAGTTGCTGCTGCTAAGAATACAGTTAAAGTATATCCAAATCCTTTTTCTGATGTGTTGAATATTTCTGATATCAATAATGTGAAATCTGTTTTGGTAACAGATATTGCTGGAAGATTAGTGAAAACTATAGCTAATCCTTCTTCTTCTCTTCAGTTGGGAGATTTGAATTCCGGATTATACTTAATTACTTTAGAAATGAAAGATGGTTCTAAACAAACACTCAAAGCAATAAAAAAATAATATTTAAACTGAATTTTAATGATTGATAGCGGCTAGTTTTTAGCCGCTATTTTCATTTGTTTTATCTCAAATTGATAATAAAATAAGTTAAATTAAAATTTTAATGGTAAAAAATTATGATATTTTTTGATTTTAATTGAAATATTTTTTTACTTTTAACGCCTAATTTTTATTTTAACTAACCATGAAGAAACTATTACTCACGTGCCTATTTTTTCTAATAGCCACCTTTCTTAATGCCCAAATAGTATTGGGAAGTGGAACAACCAAAGGAGGATATGCTCCTATTGATGTTAACTACGGATATAATTTTACTGAGCAGATTTTTACTAAAAGCGAAATCAATTCAACTGCAGGTAATATTACTGGGGTGAAATTCTATTTGTCAAATACATCTGATATTTCAAAATCGGTAGATTGGGTAGTGTATGTTGGGCATACTACCAAAACGAACTTTACAAGCACATCAGACTGGGTTCCTGTGTCTAGCCTTACTCAGGTATTTTCAGGAGTTGTAAGTGTTGTGGCGGGCGAGGTTACAGTAACTTTTGCTACGCCATTTGCTTACAATAATGTTGATAATCTAGTACTGGCAATAGATGAAAATACACCAGATTTTACTGCTACAACAAATAGGTTTTATACTTATGTCGGAGCTGCAAATTCAGGTTTGTATTTTAGAAGTGATACGGTAAACCCAGATCCTTTTGCTCCTGCAGCAGGAGAGAGGTCGAATGTAAAGTCACTTACTAATTTGCTAGGGCTTATGCCTGCATCAGCACCAGCTTGTCCGGTAGTTTCTGCTCCAACAGCTGCCGCAACAGGCGTTGCTCTTTTGCCAACAATCACTTGGGCTGCAGCATCCACAGCAGCATCTTATAAAATAAGTGTAGGAACTACTCCGGGAGGTACAGATATTGTGAATATGACAGATGTGGGAAATGTAACAAGCTATACATTTACAACGGCTCTTAATTATAGTACAACATATTATTACACGGTTTCTGCAACGAATGTTATAGGGAATTCTACGGGGTGTGCAGAAAGAACCTTTACTACTGTTTCCGTAGCGTGTCCTTCCGTTTCTGCGCCAACTGCTGCTCAAACAGGATTATCTGTAAGACCTACATTTACTTGGCCTACGATATCAGGCGTAACAGGATATAGATTAAGTATTGGAACTTCTGCGGGTGCTAATAATATACTCAATAATTTTGATCTTGGGAATGTATTAACGTATACATTAACCACAGCTCAACAGCTTACAGCCAACACGCAATATTTTTATACAGTTACTGCTTATAGTGGTAATTATTCATCTACAGGATGTACAGAAAGAAACTTTAAAACGGCTAATGCAGCAATTCCTGCAAACGACGAATGTATTAATGCAGTAACGCTTACTGTAAATCCAGATTTAGCGTGCACGGCTACAACGGCTGGAAATACATTAGGAGCTACAAATTCTTTAGCGGCAACACCATGCTTTGGAAATCCAGATGATGATGTTTGGTTTAAGTTTACGGCAACAAGCAGTACTCATCATTTGAAATTTTCAGATATTGTTTCAACAGGTGTAATTAGTACAACGGATATGTATGTACAGGTCTTAGGTGGGGCTTGCGGCGCTCTTACAAGTGTGATCTGTTCTGATTCTGACGCTATCACAATTGTAAATGGATTAACTCCGGGAACAATCTATTATGTAAGAGTTTATACTTACGGTGGACAGGGGAATAATGCAAGTTTCAACATCTGTGTTGGTACTCCTCCTGCAGCTCCAGCTAATGATGAATGTAGTAATGCAGTAACGGTAGCTGTAAATTCTGATATGAACTGTAGTTCAGTGATTTCTGGAACAACGCTTTCTGCTACCAATTCTAGTGTTGCGGTATCTCCTTGTACAGGAGTTGCTGATGATGATGTGTGGTACAAATTCACAGCAGTGGGTACTGCTCATACAATTTGGTTGAAAAATATTGTTTCAGTAGGTTTAAGTTCAGATACATCATTATATGCACAAGTATTTAGTGGAACTTGCGGAACATTAGCAAGTATTAAATGTATAACTTCAAACACAGCGTACACCTCTCTAACGGGATTGAATCCTGGCGGAACATATTATGTAAGAGTGTATAATTCTAATACAAACAGCACTTTAACTACCTATGCAAATACGTTTGATCTTTGTATTGGTACTCTGCCTCCTCCTCCTGCAAATGATGATTGTGTGAATGCAGTAACAGTAACGGTGAATCCGGATCTTAACTGTGGGTCTACAACATCAGGAACAACTTTATCTGCAACCAATTCAGGATTAGCAGTAACGCCGTGTACGGGAGTGGCTGATGATGATGTTTGGTATAAATTTACAGCAGTAGGAGCTTCGCATACAATTTGGTTGAAAAATGTAGTTTCTGTAGGAAACTCTTCATCTACTTCTTTATATGCACAAGTATTTAGTGGAGCTTGTGGAACCTTAACGAGTATTAAGTGTACAACTTCAAACACTGCTTACACTACCTTAACAGCATTAACGCCTGGTCAAACGTATTATGTAAGAGTATATAACTCTAGTGCAAATACAACTACAAGTACTTATGCGAATACATTTGATCTTTGTATTGGTACTTTACCTCCTCCTCCTGCAAATGATGATTGTGTAAATGCAGTAACGGTAACGGTGAATCCGGATATTAACTGTGGATCTATAACATCAGGAACTACTTTATCTGCAACCAATTCAGTATTAGCAGTAACGCCATGTACAGGAGTGGCTGATGATGATGTTTGGTTTAAATTTACAGCGGTAGGAGCTTCACATACACTTTGGTTGAAGAATATAGTTTCTGTAGGAAATTCTTCATCTACTTCTTTATATGCACAAGTATTTAGTGGAGTTTGTGGAACTTTAACAAGCATGACATGTATAACTTCAAATACTGCTTATACATCATTAACAGGATTAACTCCTGGTCAAACGTATTATGTAAGAGTATATAATTCAAATACAAATTCTGCTACAACTATTTATGCGAATACATTTGATCTTTGTATTGGTACGCCACCACCACCACCGGCAAATGACGAATGTACAGGTGCAGTAGCTTTAACGGTTGGGGGGAATTTCAGTGCTAATGCTGTTATTGGAACAACTGTATCTGCTACTACAGATGGTACTACAACTTGTCAGCCAAATAGAGCAAACAACGTTTGGTATTCTGTGGTTGTTCCGGCATCAGGTTCTGTAACAGTAGAAACTGCGGCAGTTACCGGATCAGGATTTATAGATTCTGTGCTATCTGCTCATACAGGAGTTTGTGGAGCATTGATAAATGCAGCTTGTAATGATGATATTGCTACAGGAAATAATTTTTCAAAAATTGCATTAGTAGGTCAAACACCAGGAGCTGTAATTTACTTTAGTGTTTGGAGATATTCTTCAGGAGCAGGGGTAGATGGTCAATTCCAGATCTCAGCTTACGATGCATCAATTAATTTGGCAACTTCTGAGACTTCAGGAGCTAAAAATATTATTAAAGTATATCCAAATCCTTTTGTAGATGATTTAAATATCTCAGACATCACTAAAGTGAAATCTGTTTTGGTAAATGATATTTCAGGAAGATTGGTAAAAACTATTGATAATCCGGGTTCTTCTCTTCATTTAGGAGATTTGAAATCAGGAATGTATTTATTGACGCTGGAAATGAAAGATGGTACTAGACAATCGATTAAAGTGATCAAAAGATAAATTGTAATAAATATAATTAATTGAATAACGGCTAAATTTTTTTAGTCGTTATTTTTTTTAGTTAAATATTATATTTTAAAGTATTAAGTGGATGAATTGTTACTAATTTAGTGTACAAATCAATAAAAATATTAATTTATGACAAAATTTTTACTTTCATGTTTATTAATGATAAGCATGACATTGAGTGCCCAGATTAGTTTGGGTACGGGAAGTACGAATGTTGGAGTTGCTCCAATAAGCACTTATTATGGATATTCTTATGTTCAGCAAATTTTCACAAAACAGGAAATTAATGCGAACGCAGCAGGAAATATTACAGGACTTAAATTTTATCTTGACCCTTCACTATCAATTGCTAATTCTTCAGATTGGGTGGTTTATTTGGGGTTAACCTCTAAAACCTCCTTTATGTCTGTGATAGATTGGATCCCTGTTTCTCAATTAACGCAGGTATATACAGGAAACGTAACCAATAACAATGGAGTAATAGAAATTACTTTTGCGACACCTTTTCCGTATGACAATATGAGTAATTTAGTGGTAGCTGCTGAGGAAAACTCTGCAGGATATGATGCTAATGATAGTGATGAAGCAATGTATGTTTATTCTTCATCTCCTAATTCTACCTTGTATTTTAGAAATGATAATGTAAACCCAGATCCTTCGGCGCCATCCGATGGAAATTTAGAAGCCTATAAATCGGTGGTTACTTTTGTAGGGTTAACTCCTGGGGCAATTCCAATCTGTCCTTTAGTGACGTATCCTATGAACAATTCAACGCTTATTCCATTTTCACCTACTATTACATGGACAACTTCTTCTGGAGCTACAGGATATAAAGTCTCTATAGGTACAACTCCGGGAGGTACAAATATCGTTAATCAGCAATTGGTAACTACGAATAGTTTTACGCCTTCAACAGCCCTTGCTCCGGATACAAACTTTTATGTGAGAGTAGTTGCTGTAGGAACAGGAGGAGATTCTTCTGCTTGTTCTGAAACAATGTTTAAGACAATTCCACCGCCTCCAACTAATGATGAATGCTCTTCTGCTATTACATTAACAGTAAACCCAGATCTAAATTGCGGAACGGTAACTGCAGGATATACATTGGGAGCTACAGATTCTAGTTTAGTACCTGATCCTTGTTATGGAGATCCTGATGATGACGTTTGGTTTAAATTTGTTGCCACGGCGACTACTCATAAAATTTCGCTTACTAATATTCTTTCTATGGGGTCGGATGATGATGATGATACTTATTTTCAGGTATTTGATGGAGCGTGCGGCTCATTGTCAAGTATTTTATGTTCTGATCCTACCTCGTCTACAATTTCAGGCTTAACAGTCGGGAATACTTATTATGTGAGAGTGTATAGCTATTACGGCGCAGGAAGCAATCAAAGTTTTGATATATGTATCGGGACATTCCCGCCGCCACCAGCGAATGACGCTTGCTCAGGAGCTTTACAGGCAACAGCTTTCCCATATAATTATGTGCAATCTGATGGAGGAGGTGCCACCAATAATGGAGGGTTTATTACAGCTTGTACCAATGGTATGAATGATGGAACTTGGTTTACATTTACAGGCAACGGAAATACTCATAATATTACGGTAACAATGCCTTCCGGAAGTAATTTTGATGCAGAAATTGGGGTGTATACAGGAACTTGTGGAAGTTTAGTTTGTGTAGATCGTGTAGACGACGAAGGAGAGGGCGGAACTGAAACCATTTCAATACCTACAGTTTCCGGAACTACTTATTTTGTAAACGTAGGATATTATGATGATGGTATAGATGAACCTGAAGGAACGTTTACTATTAATATTACTAATGGAGCGTTGGGAACTTCCGAAGTTAAAGGTAATAAAGATGGGATTAAAGCGTATCCTAATCCATTTACAGAGGTGCTAACGTTTTCAGATGTAACTCATGTAAAATCAATTTCTATATCTGATATTTCAGGAAGATTAATTAAAACGATTGATCAACCTACTTCAACGCTTCAGTTGGGAGAATTAAAATCAGGATTGTACATGGTAACTTTACAAATGAAAGATGGTTCTAAGCAAACAATTAAAGCAATTAAAAAGTAAATAAATATTTGTCTGGTCCTAAAAATGCGATACAGATTATAGGTCAAAAATAGATAATTAAACCAAAGCAAAAACATTTTTGCTTTGGTTTTTTGTTTTGTATGTTTTCATTTTCAATTCAGACTGGTTGTGCATTTGGTTTGGCGTAAGATAATGATTCGAAAAATGTGG
>NZ_FRAV01000081.1 GCF_900142445.1 Chryseobacterium polytrichastri
ACTAAGCTCTTTATCTGCTTTCCCTACCATTAAAAATTAGTATTTATTGTAAATATAGGCATTTGATGATATTAATAAAAAGGATAAGTCAATAAGATTATTAATTCCTTATTTTGAGAATAATGCATTAATACTATAAAATTTAAGTGTATTTTTATCTTACTCACAAAACAATTATTATGAATAAAAATTTATCTCCCAAAGATCTAGAGAGGTTGGACCTTTTAGAAAAAGATCTACATGAAAGTTCTAGTCATCTTTTGGGTTACCCATGCACCATCGACTTTGATTATTCTCTACTTTCTAAATTCCTCAAATATCCGGTAAATAATGTAGGTGATGCTTATTACTCTGGTGGAACTTACCAAATTAACACCCATACCTTCGAAAGAGAAGTAAATGATTTTTTCGCTCAAATGTTTAACGCACCTTCAGAAGATTATTGGGGCTACATCACTAATGGAAGTACGGAAGGTAATCTATACGGATTATATCTAGCCCGACAATTGTATCCTTTAGGAATCGTTAATTTTTCTGAAGATTCCCATTACAGTATACAAAAAATATAGATCTTTTAGGATTGAAGTCTCAAAAGATCCTATCTCAAGAAAATGGAGAAATAGATTATATGGATTTCGAAGAAAAAGTTAAGACAAAACGCCACCTGCCCGCTATTCTTATTGCTAATATAGGTACAACTATGAAGGAGGGGAAAGATGATATTAAACAACTCCAAACTATTCTGGATAACCTTAAAATAAATGAACGCTATATTCATTGTGATGCTGTTTTCTGCGGAAGTTACGCCCAGTTTCTATTCCCTAAACCACACTTTGATTTTAGTGAAGGTGCAGACTCTATTATTGTAAGTGGACATAAATTTATAGGCTCTCCCATTCCTTGTGGTATAGTAATTGTTCTGAAACAAAATAAAAACAAGGTCTCGAAGTACATCCATATTATTGATAATCTAGATGATACTATTAACGGATCTCGGAATGCAATAAAACCTTTGATAATGTGGTATGCAATTAAAACACAAGAAATAACAGGTCTCCGCAGTCGGCTAAATAAATGCCTTGAGCTTACGGCTTATGCCGTTGAAAAAATAGAAATTTTAGGGATTAAGACTTGGAGAAATCCTAATGCATTAACAATCATATTGCCACTTTTAAGTAAAGAAACACAATCTAAATGGCAGCTAGCTTCTCATGGAGGAATAAACCATATTATTATTAAACCTGGCATCACAAAACAAATAATAGACAGTTTTGTTGTAGACCTGAAGAAAGAAAATTCATTTAATGGAAAGTCTTTAATACATAAGGTCGCATGCTGCTTAATAGACTCTAATTTAATATATAATACAAACAAAATAACTTGAAAATCACCCCTATAGATTATTAAAATTACAGAACCGTCATAGCCTTTTCACCCCAAACAAGCAGTAGAAACTTTAATATTATCATTAGTGATTAACAGAAGTATTCAAATTTTGATTATACATCATAATAATTTCAATATAATTATCAAAAACTTTAACATAAACATAATTTAACATCAATTTTTATTATACATTTTTCATATACATCTCATTTTTTATTTAAATTTACAAAAATAAAAAAATTAGATAATAGAAAAAATTCTATAATGTCTCGGTGGTATATGCTATCATGCCTCTACACTCCTGTCAGTATAAAAGAACTAGCATCATGATTCTGTCGTATTTCAGGATGATAATATTGCCTATTTCCGATAAATGAATTAATAATTTATAAAAATGAATTTTGACATTGAAAATATACATCTGGGTAATCTGATTAAATTGAGAGTTAATGAATTGGAAATTCCTATCAAACAGATATGCAAATTTATAAATACAGATGAAAACAAAATTGAAGAAATGTATAAAGAACAATTTCTAGATTCCGATCTTCTCTTATTATGGAGCAAACTTCTTTCTTACGATTTTTTTAGAATTTATTCCGAGCATCTTGTACTATATTCTCCTCCCTCTTTTTCACATGCAAAAAATAAAATTACAATTCCTATATTTAGAAAAAGTATTTACACAAGAGAAATGATAGATTTTATTCTCGACATTTTAGAAAAAGGCAAAAAAAGTAAACAGCAGATAATTAATGAATACAGAATTCCCCGCTCTACTCTTTCTAAATGGATAATTAAATATAAAATATGACAAAAAATAGCATTCCAGATTATAAAAGAATTTTCAACGATATCATTAAAATGAAATATCCCCATAAAAAGGAAGATTGTTTCCATATACTAGAGAAGGAAAATCTTTCCTTATTAGATGTATTGAAACTTAATTCCATAATATTTAATGTAGCAGATAAAGAAAGGTCAATTTTAAATCAACAACATAAGGCATATGATGAAAACTCAATAATTCATATATTGGAATATCAAAATAAAAATTGCCTTAGCAATACAGCTACTGCACTTCATTTTAAGCTTAGCAGAAATACGGTAGCTAAATGGAAAAAATTATTCAGTTAAGGGTTTGCAAAGGCTAATTCAAAGATAGGAATACAAGATTGAATGAGACTACTAATATTAAAACTTAAACATACTGTCATTATTAATTTAAATGTATCAACAAATTAATGAACCTTTCTTTATCATACATCCTAACAGTGACAATTGCTTTTATCCTTGGGTCGAGTTTAAGAATACTTATGAAAAAGATTTTGAAGACTTCGATAATGCCGATCCGTAGAAATCATCTAGAGAAAGAATTTATCAACAGGTTATTCTCTAATTACTTATTTTAGATTCTCTTCATCGATAGGCTACTAATATTGGTTTTACCATATTTTTCTTACAGCTTTCAAAATTATTTCGTACCTTTATGTCAAGTTGTTTTTTTATAAATAGGTTGTAATTAGAATAAAATCTAAAAACCTCTAATTTCAGATAGCTAAATTTTTATCAAATAAACTTTAATAAGACAGATAGTAAAACTAAAAAAATGACATACCCATTTAAACTCTAAAAAAACATGAAAAACAAAACATTAATTTTAACAGGTATCCTTGCTTTATCGTCAATAGTTATTGCTGCTCAGAACTCACCCCGACCAACTATCACGGTTGTAAAAGGAAATCCAACCCATCAAAATGACGTTGCAATAGTAAAAAAAAACCTAATTATTGGACCGCAAAGGCCAGAATGTAACGGAATTATGCAAACAGGAGGTTGCTATCAGGTAAAAGAGAAAAAGTCCCAAAAAAAATGGGAAGTTTTTCCTGCCCCCATTAAAGGTTTTAACTATAAAGCTGGTTTTGAATATGTAATCGAAGTGAAGGTAGAACGTCCAAAAGAGTCTCTTGAAGGAGCCACGGAAGAATATACTTATCTCAGAACAATTTCAAAAAAAAAAATCATGACTAGTCCTAAAATAGGTTTACAAGTTATCAATTAAGATACGAATCCGGAAGATTTTACTTTTCCGGATTTTTTATGCATCATTTCCGGTGTTTGCATCTTCAGACTCAGATGTGGTCTTTTGTTGTTGTAAATATAAATAAGTATTCCGACAAATTTAGATTAGAGAAAACGGCGAATATTTGATGCGTATTGCTTTTCCAATATTTGCCATACATCTATTAACCGTATAAAA
>NZ_FRAV01000089.1 GCF_900142445.1 Chryseobacterium polytrichastri
GATGATATTCTCAATTATTTTAATGCTCGTAGCACGAATGCGGCAGCTGAGTCTTTCAATGCCAAAATAAAAAACTTCAGATTACAACTTAGAGGTGTGCGAGATAAATCGTTTTTCCTTTTTAGATTATCTAAACTTTTTGCGTAGTCCCCAAGTTTTGGAACTGATCCGAAAAATACTTTAAATAGACTGAATAACAAGTATTTATAAATAAGATGACACCATTTGGCCTAAATTGTCCTAATGGTGTCATTAAGTGAACTCAACAGAGCAATTATCGAACTATTTCATTGCAGATTTACTAATATTATCAACCTTATCAACTTCTTTACGAGTATAATTGAATTTACAAATCACATCATTAAAATGTATGCTTTTAACTAAATTAGTCAGGCTCATTTTAAAACTTTTATGTTGTGCCATTTTGAATACTTAGTATTAAGTGAACTTGCAACTATTTTTGAGACAAAATTTATATACTCTTTACGCTACATTTTTAGATTGATTAGACATTAAATTTTGATACTCTTTTATGGTTAAATTTCCTAAAGCCGAATGCCTTCTCTGAGTGTTGTAAAATGTTTCTATATATTCAAACACAGAGTTTTTGGCATGATCTCTAGTTTCATATTTATTTTGATAGACAAGTTCGGTTTTCAGAGTTTTGAAAAAGCTCTCCGCTACCGCATTATCATAACAGTTCCCTTTTCCACTCATGCTTCGGATAATGTTTTTTCCGACTATTGACGTAAATTCTGTACATGCATACTGTATCCCTCTATCTGAATGGAAAATCAAGCTATCATGATCCCGTAAAGGACGGTGAAGCCTTGCCATTTTCAAGGCTGCAACACTGGTGTCCTGAGCCTTCATCGTCTCACTTAATGACCAGCCTATAACTTTTCTGTCAAACAGATCAATAACTGTGGTAAGGTATAGCCAGCCCTTACCTGTGCGGATATAGGTAATATCAGATACCCAGACCTCTTTACTGTTTTTAACCTGAAAATTCTGATTTAAATAATTCTCTACAACGGGGTATCGGTGAGAAGAATTAGTCGTTTTCTTAAATTTCTTCTTTACAATACTTCTTAAACCTCTTTCTCTCATCAGTTTTGCTACAAAAGGGCGAGAAGCTTTTATTCCTTTTGATTCCAGTTTCCTGACAATCCGGGGGCTACCATATCTGCCACGGCTCCAATGATAAATACTGAAGATCTCCGCAAATAAAACAGCTCTTCTTTCTGATCGCATAGTAGGTTTTATTTTCTTCCAATGATAGAAACTGCTCCTGCTTACCTTTAATACTTCGCACATCTTCCCGACAGGAAACACTCTAGCGTGTTCTTTGATAAATTTATATCTTACCCGTCTCTCTTGGAGAAGATGCCTACCGCCTTTTTTAAGATATCGCGTTCAAGCTTTATTTCTTCTAGCTCCTTTCGAAGTCTTAATAGCTCTTCCCTTATGGGATCTGAGGATATTTGTTTTTCCTTGCTAAGTTTACCTTCTTTCTGAAGTTTTCTCCAATTGACTAGACTTTCTTTGCAAATCCCCAATTCTTCAGCTACCGAGGATACATTGCCTCGCTGCTCACTTAAAGATACGGCTTGGATTTTAAACTCTAAACTGTAATTTTTTCTGACCTTTTTCATACTCTTAAAGATAAAGAGTATAAGAATTGTGTCCTAACAAAGTTAGCAACTCCATTTACGCTTGAAAAGATAAAAATAGGCAGAGATGCATTGTTTGATTATCTGCGAAGAGAAAATCTCCTTATTTATCCTAAAAAAAGATATACAAG
>NZ_FRAV01000057.1 GCF_900142445.1 Chryseobacterium polytrichastri
TCACCAATGGTTTTGCAGGGAAGCGCTTTAGTATCGGCTGATTTTTTTTAAGAACTCAGCAAAATCCTGTGTCATGCGGGTTCCTTTGGCAATAAGATTCCAATCTCGTTGGATGATGTTTCCTGTTTTAATATCAGTCTATCTTCTGCGTTTGATATGGAGTTTTACTGTTTTTCCGCGAAGAGGAAAATCATCTACCATAATTTCAGGAACAAATCCTTTTGACTGTAATAGGAGC
This sequence comes from Chryseobacterium polytrichastri, assembly GCF_900142445.1. Classification (GTDB taxonomy): domain Bacteria; phylum Bacteroidota; class Bacteroidia; order Flavobacteriales; family Weeksellaceae; genus Chryseobacterium; species Chryseobacterium polytrichastri. The sequence goes on from NZ_FRAV01000057.1 coordinate 239, forward strand.
GAAGAAAATTCTTTTGGAGCTGTATTTTTCTCTTCAAAGTAAATATGTAGAATTTGGTTTTCTTCTTCAAATTTTACAATCTCAAAATATTCAATCAAGAGTTCAGGTAAAAATAATTTAAGCAGTTCGGCATCATTTAACATTATACAAAAATAACATTTTTTATTTTCTCCCCAACTTTTGAGACTGATCCAAAATCTAGGCGTTTTGGTCGCCATTGAAGATGACAAGCTAGCAGGTTTCGTATGTCTTGCCACTATTAATCCCCTACCAGGGCATCCTGTGGTAAAAGCGATGTATGAAAGCTTCCCTAATCAGATCTTTAATCATGAACCATTAACAGAATATCGAGTTTTTATCTATGGGCCTGTTCTGATAAATTCTGATTGGAGAGGAAAAGGAATTTTGAAAAAACTATTTGCCGCCGTGAAAGATTTTACTAAAAAAGACTACGAACTAGGAACCGCTTTCATTAATGATAAGAACTTACATTCTCTTGCAGTTCATACACAAGGCTTAGGAATGGCTGCTCTAACTCCTTTTAATTATCACGGCGAAACATTTCAACTGGTAGTTTTTCAAGTTTAATGAGCCAAAAAAAGTATTCTCAAAATTATTTTTGAGAATATTTAAAAAATATTTTTATTTTTCATTTTAGTACCTCATCTTATACTTTAACTTCAAAACATTGAAAAATAGACAGATAAAAACATCAAAATTTATCCACTACTAAATCATTTAAAAAAAAATCATTTTTTCTACATAATTTGCTTTAAACACTTGCTTCATATCAATATTCATATTATATTTGCATCACCAAAACAAAGGAAAATTCCTCCTTAGCTCAGTTGGTTAGAGCATCTGACTGTTAATCAGAGGGTCCTTGGTTCGAGCCCAAGAGGAGGAGCGAAAGCTTGAAGAGTTACAAATATTTGTAACTCTTTTTTTTATGTCTATATAAGAAACTTTCATTAATTCATATTCTTAAAAAACAGATTGTGTAGGCTCAGTCTCAAAAGTTGGGGAGAAAATAAAAAATGTTATTTTTGTATAATGTTAAATGATGCCGAACTGCTTAAATTATTTTGGAACTGATCCATTGTGTAACGGTACATCTTTACTACTATTTAATAAGCAAATCATTTAGTTTTTATCATTTTAACAAATTAATAACTATAAGACCTTCATTTTGATAGTCTTATTTTTGTTACCTTTGTCGTTTTGTACTTGTTTACGAAAAATTTTTCAAATTTTAATATTTTATAAATAAGCAGCATACTTTTTGTTTATGCTAATTGCTTGAAGAAACAACAAATGTCAATTAATAACTCCAAATATTACTACTTCTCTTTTTTCCTATTTTTCACAGGTCTTATATGTGCACAAAATTCCGCCAATGGTAAGATATTAGATGCTACAACAAACAAAGAAATTAGTGGTGTAGATATTTTCATTAATGATAGCGACAAACCCACTTTAACAACCAATACTGGAAATTTCAGCATACAATCCGACAGTATTATTTATAAATTAAAATTTCTTAGAAAAAATTACGCACTGGAAAGTGTGGATATCACTGCAGAAAACGCCAACAATCTCTTTGTAAAACTATCTCAGGAAAAAGTAGAAAGCATTCAGGAAGTCGTTATCCATAACGAAAAACCCAAGTACAAGAATAAAAAGGAAAATCCTGCTTACGCTATTATGCAGGAGGTATGGAAAAGAAAAAGAAATAATGGTTTAGATAAATTCGACACCTATACTTATAAAGAATATGAAAAAATTCAGTTTGACGCCAACAATCTGGACAGCACTTTCATGAAGCGAAAAATCTTTAATAAACTTGATTTTATTTTTGATTACGCAGACTCTACCGCAAGTGGAAAAATGGCACTTCCTGTTTTCTTAAACGAAGCTATATATGAAAACTACGGTGAAAACAAACCCGGGAAGAAAACAAAAAGGCTTTTGATCGCTCAAAAAACATCTGGTTTTCAGGATAATCAAATCATCACCCTAACGGCAAAAAATCTTTATCGAGATATAAATATTTACGACAATACACTAAATTATTTCGACATTGGATTTCCAAGTCCTGTTGGAGAAAGCGGTTTTAGCACTTACGATTATAATCTCGTGGACACCATTTCTATCCATGGAGAAAACGCCTATAAAATAAGATATCAACCCAAGAGAACGGAAGTTTTAGCCTTTCAGGGATACCTTTATATCGATACCGACAGCTATGCTGTTTTAGGCGCCACTTTAAAATCAACGCAAAAAATCAACGTTAATTTCATTAATGCAATTTCAACCGAGTTGGAATATGACAATCCTGACGACAACACTTTTTTACCTAAAAAGTTTGTCACAGAAATTGAAATGACTCCTTTTGCCAAAAAGAAAACATCTAAAAGTATCATTGCCAGAAGGTCCGTGGACTATTCTGAATATGAATTCAACAAACCTCTTGAAGACAAAGTGTTTGTCCGAAAGGAAGAAGAGTATGACAACAAATTCGTAGATAAAGATGATGCCTATTGGCTGAAAGCTCGACCTGATTCTTTATCTAAAAGCGAACAAGGCGTTTACGAAATGCTTGACAAGCTCCAAAAAACTCCGAAATTCAACCGTATTGTAAAAATATATGAAACATTAGGTTCCGGCTATTACAATGTTACAAAAGGAATAGATATAGGTCCAATATTCTCAATTTATGGGAAAAATGAAGTTGAAGGTGACAGAATCCGATTAGGAGCCAGAACTTATTTTACCCAAAATGACCCTTGGAGAGTTCAGTTCTATACCGCTTACGGATTTAAAGACCAACAAGTTAAATATGGAGTTGAAGGACGATATATGTTTAACAGAGTTAATCGTTTCATGATTGGAGGAGGAAACAGAAGAGACATCTTGCAACTTGGAGTACAATTGACAACAGATGATGGCATTATGGCCCGCTCATTTGCTTCATCAACCGTTTTCGCAAGAGGAGAAAACGCATCGCTGAGCTCATTAAATCAAACCAACATATTCACGTCTATTGAACCATGGAAGAACTTCCAGATCAGAGTAGACGGAACTATGCAAAGTATTAAATCAGCCAATCCTGAAGGATTTAATTTAATGTATTACCGAAACGGTGACCTAAGACAAACAGTTAATGATTCACATGTTACCATTAGCTTAATCGCAAGACCTGGTGCCAAGTTTTCACAAACCGGTATCGACAGATATGAGCATGGAACTTTAGCTCCGACAATCGTTTTAAAATACACAAGAGGTATCGAAGGACTATTTAATGCAGATTTCAATTACAATAAGCTTCAATTCATGTTTTACAAGCCTGTCCTGATCGGAAGCTGGGGTAAAACATTAATTAATTTTGAAGCAGGCAAAAATTTCAATACCGTTCCATTAGCATTACAGAATGTTATTCCCGGTAACCAATCTTACAGCTTAGTAGGAAATACTTTTGCACAGCTTAATTACTATGAATTCGTAGCAGACACTTATACTACGCTTCATTTGGAACATCACTTTAATGGGAAGATTCTTTCATTCATCCCTTTAATTAAAAAGTTAAAACTGAGAGAAGTTGCCTTTATAAGAGGGGCGTACGGAACATTAAGCGATGCATCTAAAGCCATCAATGTAGAAGGATTCAAATACTCAGCTCCTGATCAACAAATTTACTATGAATACGGTTTCGGAATCGAAAATATAGGTTTTGGAAACTTAAGAATTTTCAGAGTTGATTTTAACTGGAGAGGTAATTACCTTAACAGACCGGATATCTCTAAATTTGGTATCAAAGCAGGATTCCAGGTGGGATTCTAATTAAAAAAATATAATAAAAATCAGCAACCTTTCTGAAGTTGCTGATTTTTATTATCACTTTATATTCAACATATACGCGTAGAATAATAGTCCGTTTCAAATAGATTTCTCCTAGATCACCCTATACGCAAGTACGATATTAATAACATTCACAAGGGTCATCAACATCAAGCAAGCAATGTATTTTCTGCCAAGGAGTTAGCCCACACCATGTATCAAATGATGTAGTTGGTTTAGAAGGACATTGTCCAGCCCCACCATTAATTTGTTTAAGATTCGTTTTTGTTAATTTTTTTAATTTTTTCATAGCTATTTTGTTTTAATTCCTTGCCTACTCTATACGCTGTTCGGCTTACACAATTAATATGTTATTTGATTGTTTACAAATATAAAAATATTTCACAAACAAAGGAATTTTTATTTAGATATAGGCACAAAAAAAGTCTCAACTATCGTTGAGACTTTTAACTTGTATAAAACGCTTAAATAATTATGCGTTTGGTTCTACAGATACAAAAGATCTGTTGTTTGCTTTCTTTCTGAAAACTACTTTACCGTCTACTAGAGCAAATAAAGTGTGGTCTTTACCCATTCCCACGTTAGTACCTGGGTGGTGTTGAGTACCTCTTTGTCTGATAATAATATTACCGGCAATAGCTTCTTGTCCTCCGAAAATCTTCACACCTAGTCTTTTAGAATGAGATTCTCTACCGTTTTTGGAACTACCAACTCCTTTCTTATGTGCCATTTTATTTTAAGGTTTTTTGGTTTAAATTATTCTGCGCTTTCAGCAGCGTCAGCTTTTTTAGTTGTTTTCTTAGCAGGCTTTTCTGCTTTTTTAGCTCCATCAAAACCAGTAATACCAGTGATTTGAATTTGAGTTAAAGATTGTCTGTGACCATTTTTAACTTGGTAACCTTTTCTTCTTTTCTTCTTGAAGATGATTACTTTATCAGCTTTTACGTGATCTAAGATTTCAGCATCTACTACGATACCGCTTACAGCTGGGGCGCCTACAGTGATTGAGCCGTTTACAGTAAGAAGAATTTTATCAAAAGATACTTTATCTCCTTTTTCTCCTTTCAAACGGTTCACAAACAACTTCTGGTCTTGCTCAACTTTATATTGAAGCCCTGCTATTTCTACAATTGCAAACATTGTTTATAAATTTTTGGTTAATTCGAGGTGCAAATATAAGAATTAATTTCCAATTAACTAACAACCAGAACAATATTTTTCGACCCACAAACATTTCACTATGCTTTGAATAATTTTTAACACTAAAACACTCGTTCATAACAGATTATTTTATACCTTCGTTTTCACCAAAAAAATTTGACATGAAAAAAAACTTTAATTTCTGCTTAGTAGCAGGGGCAATCGCTGCATTCTCATTGACAGCATGTAATGACGACAAAATGGAAGAAACCGTTCTTCCAGAGTCTAAAACTGAAAATTTAAAAATTGAACAACCTGGAGATTTGCAAAAGCAATGTTCCTATGTTGATCAAAACTGGAGCTCTTCAGCTGTTTTAAAAACTGCTCTTAAAACAACAGCAGAGACCAATTTTATGAATGCACAAATGTCCAACATCATTAGTCTTTGGGGAGGAACCAGCCTTACCTTCAGATTTGTTGATGATCCTTCAAACCCAAACTCAACGTATAATGCAATTTCATATTCAAATGGTAGAATCTATTACGGATATGCCATTTTTTATGATGCAAAAGCAAAAGGAGGCGATATTGTAAACGCAATGATCCTTGCTCATGAATATGGACACCAACTTCAATATCGCTACAATTTACCTTCTGTAAGTGAATCTACAGCAAGACCAAACGAATTGGAAGCTGATGGTTTTGCAGGATATTATTTAAGAAGACCAAATGGTTATAACAAAACAGACTTTACCCAAATTGCAGCTGCTTATGAATTTGCACAAAGCATCGGAGATAATCAAACAACAAGTCCGGGGCACCATGGAACACCACCACAGAGAAGATCTGCAGTGCGTTTAGGCTTCCTTTTAGGGCAATACACTCTTACTGCTGCCGATTTCGATTATAACTTCTTCTATTATTATCAAGGAGTTTTAAATGGAACTTACAAACAAGCAAAAAATACCAGAAATCCTGAAATTGACGCATACATGAGTCAATATATGGATGAGTTAAGAAAAATTCAGTCTGGAGAAATTTCAGCGGAAGAATTTAAGCACCTTAAGTAAACATTCATTTTTAGTATATTTAATAAAGGAGGTAAACGATTTGTTTTACCTCTTTTTATTTATTTAAAAAATTCCCAAACTTTAATTAATTTTGACCTTCATCATACATACTAATGAATAGAGACCTCTACATTGATTTTGCAAAAGGATTAGCTACGCTTTCCATTATATTTATTCATACCGCTTTCTGGTCCGGACAATTTTATATACCAACAGAGGTAAGGGTATTTTCTTTGGTTTTTGATGTCGCTTTATTTTATGCTTTAAGTGGAATTACCTCAGGAAATAATATTGAAAAAACGCTTTACAGACTATTAAAACTACAGATCACTTACATGATTTTTGTGACTTTCTTATTTTTTCTTGATTACTTTTTTAAAGTTTTTGGACTCAACTTTTTGTCTTTAGAATGGCTACAGAAATTTTATTCTACATTCGGTTCAAAATATGCCACCACGAGTATTTCAATAGAACCGCAATGGCAGAACTTAGGTAATTGGTATCTTCATCAATACACAAACGTAGATACTTTTCCTGTTGTGATGGGAAGTTTTTGGTATTTAAAAGTATATTTTATTTTAACCGTTTTTGGCGTTCTGATTTTAAGATTTTTTCCAAAACATATCAATTGGTTCATCGGAATTTGTATTGCTCTGACTTTACTATTTAATATATTCCCATGGTTTTATCCTTCAGGACAGGTTGGATATGTAGCGTTTTACATGGCGATCTTCTTAATCGCGAACAGAATGAGAGGTAAAAAAGTTCCAACCAAAATGATTCCCGTTCTTTACGGAATTGTTGCTGTTGCACTAGCCTGGATGTTCTGGTATTATAGAAGCGATATTTTTTATCAAATCAATAAAAATAAATTCCCACCGAAGATTCCTTATATCATATGGACCTTATTTTCGTTGACTACCCTATTCGTTTTTTACAACAGATTAAAAATTACGAAAGAAAGCTTCATTACTTACATTGGAAAAAATGCCATCTTTTTCTATTTTGCTCAGGGAATCAGTTCCTCTTTGGTTTATTTCCTGGTTGTTCCATTGAAAGAAAATATGCCTTGGTGGATGTTGATGGTCATAATTTATGTAATCAATATAATTTTAGCATTCATTATTTCAGCAGGATTGAAGAAAGTGGATAGTTTTGGATGGAATACATTAGAATTTCTAAGAAAAAAGACGGCTTTCTAGTTATCTGCTATCAAATTGAAATAAAATCATATTTCTTATCGCAATTTATTTTAATTTTACAAAAAATTCAGAATATGTTTAAGTTGAAACTTCTTACCGACCCAAGATGGGCTAATATTGCAGAAGGAAACCTCGGAGAAATTTTGACCGATCATGCTTGGTGTGAACAGAAAGCTACAACAAATGCTATTAGCTTGATTAATATGCTTCCTGAACATCCGGAAATTATAACGGAGCTTATTGCCATCGCTCAGGAAGAGCTTGATCATTTTAGTCAGGTTCATGAAATCATTAAGAAAAGAGGATTTGTTTTCGGAAAGGCAAGAAAGGATGATTATGTGAATGAATTGGCTAAATTTGTCGTTCAAGGAACCAGAGAAGATCTTATTGTTGACAAATTACTTTTCGCTGCCATGATTGAAGCGAGAAGCTGTGAAAGATTTAAAGTGCTTACTGAAAATATTAAAGATGAAGAATTGATTGTTTTCTATAGAGAACTTATGATATCAGAAGCCAATCATTATACGACTTTCATTGGGTTTGCAAGACAACTGGGAGATCCTGAAAAAGTAAACAAACGTTGGGAAGAATGGTTGGAATATGAAGCCAATATCATCAAATCATACGGAAACAAAGAAACAATACACGGTTAAAATAAATACAGTAAACAGACGTTGAAAAAATTAACTTTCGAGAATATAACCAATTTCTTTCTGAAAAATTTCTTTCAGGGATTGGTGATTATTGGCCCTATCGGACTTACCATCTTTGTGATTTGGTATGTTGTCAGTTCGGTTGACAATATTATTCCGTCGGTTGCCAAAGAAATTCCGGGGTTGGTTTTTATTTCGACGATTTTAATTACTGCTCTTTTAGGATTTTTAGGGAATAAATTCGTTGTTGGGAAATTCTTTTTCGATCTGGTAGATCGTTTGCTTGAGAAAACTCCCGGCGTAAAACATATTTATACGCCAACTAAAGACGTCATGTCTTCATTTGTAGGAGACAAAAAGAAATTCAATGATCCTGTTTGGGTAAAAACCAATGAAAACCCGGAGATCTGGAGAATCGGATTTTTAACACAAAAAGAAATGGAAGATGTAGACAAACATAATTATGTTGCTGTTTATCTTCCTCATTCATACGCTATTTCCGGTTGGGTAATTGTGACTGAAGAAAAAAACATCAAACCTGTAGTGGGAATGACCGCAGCTTCGGCAATGAAATTTGCTGTAAGCGGTGGTGTAGCAGGCTTCCATTCAGACGATAATATATTTAAAGCTCCGGAGTAAGCTTCTTTTACTTTTTTAAATATACTTGATGAATTTGAATTTATTTCAAACAAATTTTCTTTACAAACAATCTAATATAAAATATCATGAATTTACCGTACGCGGAACCTTTCCGCATTAAGATGATTGAAGAAATCCGTCAATCAACCAAAGAAGAAAGAGAGCAGTGGCTTAAAGATGCTAACTATAATTTATTTAACTTAAAATCTTCGCAAGTTTATATTGATCTTTTAACAGATTCAGGAACTGGAGCAATGTCTGACAGACAATGGGGAGCGTTGATGACAGGAGACGAAAGTTATGCAGGTTCTCGTTCATTCGAACAATTACACCAAACTGTACAGGATATCACAGGTTTCAAATATCTTTTACCTACACACCAAGGAAGAGCTGCTGAAAATGTTTTGTTTTCAGTATTAGTGAAAGATGGTGATGTAGTTCCGGGGAACTCTCACTTCGACACAACAAAAGGGCACATCGAATTAAGAAAAGCGCATGCAATTGACTGTACGATTGATGAAGCTTTCGATATTAATAATCTACATCCATTCAAAGGAAATATTGATCTTGAAAAACTGGAAGAAGTTTATAAAAGTCATCCAAAAGAAAAGATTCCTTTCTGTTTAGTTACCATTACATGTAACTCTTCAGGAGGGCAGCCGGTTTCTCTGGAAAACATGAAAGCGGTAAGAGAACTTTCTAATCAATATGGAATTCCTGTTTTCTTTGACTCAGCAAGATTCGCAGAAAATGCTTATTTCATCAAAAAAAGAGAGAAAGGACAGGAAAACAGAACAATTAAAGACATCTGTAAAGAAGTTTTCTCTTACGGAGACGGAATGACAATGAGTTCTAAAAAAGACGGACTCGTAAACATCGGAGGATTTATTGCGTTAAATAATGAAGACGTTTTCAGAAAAGCATCTAGCTTCACCATTATCTACGAAGGTTTTATTACGTATGGTGGTATGGCAGGAAGAGATATGGCAGCTTTGGCTGTTGGTCTTGATGAAGCAACAGAATTTGCTTATTTGGAAGGCAGAATTTCTCAGGTTGAATATCTTGGTCATAAATTAATTGAATACGGAATTCCTGTTCAGAAGCCAATCGGAGGACACGCAGTTTTTATTGATTCATTAAATTTCTTACCTAATGTTGACCGTTCAGAATTCCCTGCACAGACTTTAGGACTTGAGATCTATAAAGAAGCAGGAATCAGAACTGTGGAAATCGGAACTTTATTGGCAGACAGAGATCCTCAAACAAGAGAAAACCGTTATCCAAAATTAGAATTGGTTCGTTTAGCAATTCCTAGAAGAACCTATACAAACAACCACATGGATTATATTGCAGCCGCAATTAAAAACGTTTACGAAAGACGTGATGAAATTGCAAAAGGCTACAAAATCACATGGGAGCCAGAGCTTTTAAGACACTTTACAGTACAGCTTGAAGAAGCATAAAAATTAAAACCGAGATTTATTCTCGGTTTTTTTATTTTATAGAGAAGAACAACTCCCATCAATTTAAATATCACCTAGTAAATTTAATTTTTCTTAATAATCACCAAAACCAACACTTACTTAATGAATTATTAAAAAATATTGATTTTCAATAACGTTTTAAAAACAAAAATCAATACATTTGATATAATTACCAATCATTAAATATGAGAAAAAGATATGTAAGTGCCTTTTTTCTTGGTGCATCAGCTTTCTTTTATGCTCAGGAAATTAAAGACACTATTTCTAAAGAAGCTAAAATAGAGGAAGTTGCGATTACAGGAAGTCGAAACAAAAAAAGAACAGTAACGAACACGCCTGTTCCTATTGATATCATCGACATTAAACAGGTCAGTCAAGCCACAGGACAAGTAGAAGTCAACCAACTTTTACAGTTCGCCGCACCTTCTTTCAATTCTAATAAACAATCCGGATCAGATGGAGCTGATGCTGTAGACCCCGCAACATTAAGAGGCTTAGGCCCCGATCAAACTTTACTTTTATTAAATGGTAAAAGGTACCATCAATCATCATTGATTAATCTTTTCGGAACAAAAGGAAGAGGAAACACAGGATCGGATATGAATACGATTCCTATTGGAGCCATAAAAAGAATAGAAGTTCTTCGTGATGGCGCCGCTGCGCAATATGGTTCTGATGCTATCGCAGGGGTGATTAATGTAATTCTAAACGACCGCAACAAAGGTTTTGAAGGCAATGCTTTTTACGGAATGAATCTTTTTAAAAGCCCAGGAAACAAAGATGTCGTATCTGATCATAAAATTGATGGAATCACATTTGATTTTAGCGGAAATCTAGGAACCAAAATAGGATCAAAAGGAGGCTTCGGAAATTTCACCGTAGAATTTATCAATAAAGAACATTCTATCCGAAATGCAAATCCAGAATTCTACGAAGCTCCAAGACAACGTTTTGGCGATGCCAAATCTCAAAATATTTATTTTTTCGGAAATATAGAGGTTCCTTTGTCTGATCGTTTAAAATTCTATTCTCGTCAAGGGTTTTCACACAGAGAAACCAATGCCTATGCATGGACAAGAACGGCAGATGCCGATGGAAATATCCCGGAAGTTTATCCTAATGGTTTTAATCCTATTCAAAATACATATATTACAGATTTCACATTCGACAATGGCTTGAAATTTAAAGTTGCCGACTGGGATGTAGATTTCTACAATGCTTTTGGCAGCAATAGATTTACCTATCAGATTGATAATACAATCAATGCTACCTTAGGTGTAAAGTCGCCAACAAGTTTTAACGCAGGAGGCCATTCTCTTTTACAAAATACAACAGGTTTTAATGCTTCCAAACAGTTCAATGTTTTAGAAGGGTTAAATATTGCTTTCGGGTCTGAATTCAGATATGAAAAATTTAATGTTATCAAAGGAGAAGAAGGTTCCTACGCCATGTATGACATCAATGGAAATATTGTAACAGATAATACCGATCAAAGTCTTTTGGTAACCGTTCCCGGCTCAGACCCTATTAGATATAGACCAGGCGGCTCACAAGGATTTCCCGGATATTCTCAGGAAGTAAATAAAAGCAGGAATAATTTTGCTGCTTATGTAGACACCGAATTGGATATTACCAAAAAATGGATGATTAGCATTGCCGGAAGATTTGAACATTACAATGATTTTGGAAGTACCATTAATGGAAAATTTGCAACAAGATATGCCATTACACCTCAGCTTGCTTTCAGAGGCTCTGCTTCCACAGGCTTTAGAGCTCCATCATTAGCACAGAAATATTATAGCTTACAGTTTACTAATTTTCAGGGAGGAGAATTGGTTACCATCCAGCTTCCTTCTAATGATAGTAATTTAGCAAAAGTGGCCGGAATTCCTCAGCTAAAACAAGAGACCTCCGTAAACGGAAGTGCCGGATTTACTTTTAATACAGGAAAATTCACCGCTACTATTGATGGATATTACATCAAGGTAAAAGACAGAATTGTATTAACGGGTAATTTTGCGAAAGCCGATCTTCCACAAGAAGCTCAAAATGAATATCCTTTTATCGACCAGGCTCAGTTCTTTTCTAATGCCATTGATACGCGTACAAAAGGTGTGGATGTTATTCTAAGTTACAATGAAAACCTTGGCAACGGTAAATTAACGGCAACACTCGCTGGGAATTATAACGAAATGGAAATTACAAAAGTACACACCTCTCCACTATTAGCTGGAAAAGAAGACATTTATATGAGCCCAAGAGAAAGAGCTTTTATATTGGCTTCTGCTCCCAAAACCAAGATCAACTTAAATTTAAACTATAAAATAAAAGGCTTTAACGCTAATCTTCAATTGGTAAGATTTGACAAGGTGACATTAATTGGCTATAATGGCGCTGATGATTTTCAAATCTACAATCCAAGAGTAACCACCGATTTATCTTTCGGATATGATTTCACGAAAAATGTGAGCTTAACGATTGGAAGTAAGAATGTATTCAACCGATATCCAACATTACAAAAGGCTGCTGTCTCTGATGGAAATACCGAATCAGGGGGAATTTTCGATCCTGTACAAATGGGATTTGCAGGAAGACAGGCCTTTGCCAGATTTAATTTCAGATTTTAATATATATATTTTAAGCAATAATGCTTCTGAAATTCAGAAGCATTATGTTTTTATTTTTTTGAAATTTTATAGAGTTTTCCGCTATCTGTTACGGCATAAAGATTTCCGTCAGAACCATTTAACACATCTCTGAATCTTTCTTTCTGATCTACCAACAGGCGCTCCTCTCCTATTACTTTATTATCTTTCATCACAATTCTGTTAATGTGTTCACCGCTTAAACATCCGATGAGCAGGTTGCCTTTCCACTCCTCAATATTTCCGGTGTAGAAAGTAACACCGCTTGGTGAGATCACTGGATCCCAATAATAAACGGGTTGCTCGGTTCCTTCTTTTTGAGTAATTCCTTTTCCAACTTTTTCACCGGAGTATTCAATTCCGTAGGTAACATCTCCCCAACCATAATTTTTTCCGGGTTTGATTAAATTAATCTCATCACCACCTCGCGGTCCCATTTCTACATCCCACAAATTTCCGTTAGGATCAATCGCCATTCCTTGAGGATTTCTTACTCCATACGCATAAATCTCAGGTTTAAATCCAGCCTTTCCAATGAATGGATTTCCTGGAGCAGGTTTCCCTTCTTTTGTTATTTTTAAAATTTTCCCTAAATAATTATCTGTTTTTTGAGCATATACCCTTGTCTGTTTATCCGATCTTTCTCCTGTACTTACAAACAAATTCCCATCTTTATCAAAAGCCAGTCTGCTTCCGTAGTGCTTATCTCCATCGTAAGAAGGTTCAGCACGGAAAATCACTTTTATTTCGGAGATATTTTTTAAATCTGATGAAAGCTTTCCTTTAGCCATAGAAGTTAAATTCCCCACACCAAAAGGTTCAGAAAAACTAAAATAAATGATATTATTGATTTTAAAATCCGGATCAAGAGCCACATCAAGCATTCCGCCCTGCCCTTTTGAATCTACTTTTGGAAACCCTTCAATCTTAGAAATTTGCTTTCCATCCGTTGAAACAACATTCATATAGCCTCTTTTATCGGTAATTAAAAATTTGCCATCCGGCAAGTTGATGATTCCCCAAGGTTTTCCAAGATCTTTATTGAGGATTTCAACCTTATATGCCGTTGAAGTTTTTACAGCCTTTATTCTTGTTTGCCCTACAAATGCAGGTTTATAATTAGAATTGGGCTTTTCTGTTTCTACACTTCCGTCTTTACTTATTTGCTGAGCATTCGCGTTATTCTTTTCACACGACGACAATAATAAAAACAAACTTAAAGCTGGCACATAAAATTTATTGATTTTCATAGTATTACAATTAGTATTATCAAAGAAATGGAAAAATAGTGCCATAAAAATTTGTGTATTTAATTTTTTCTTCTACATTTGTAGAGCAAGATATAACACTGTAGAATATGAACGAAATAAAATTAACAGATTCTGAAAAAGACCTCATGGAAATTCTTTGGGAAAAAGAAAAAGCTTTCATGAAAGAAATTTTAGATATTTATCCTGAGCCTAAACCAGCTACAACAACGGTTGCTACTCTTTTGAAAAGAATGCAGAACAAAGATCTGGTAGGATATACATTATATGGAAATTCCCGCGAGTACTATCCTAAGGTAGCCAAAGGGGAATATTTCAAAGAAGAAATGACTTCTATGATTGACCGTTTTTTCAATAGCTCAGTGACACAATTTGCGTCTTTTTTTACAAAAAACTCAGAATTGTCTCAAAAACAATTGAAAGAACTTCGCGAAATTATTGACAAACAAATAGACGAATAACATGATCCCGATTATTCTAAAAATAATTTTATGCGCTACACTGCTTATTGCTTTGTATTATTTGTTTTTGGAAAAGGAGAAAATGCATCAGTTTAACCGATTTTATTTAATCTTTTCACTGGTATTTTCTTATGTGATTCCTTTTATAACGATCACAACAGAGTTTCCAAAGCCTAGCAACAATCCTCAGCTAATCTTTGAAGAAGCAACACAGCAGTTAACAATCCTTCCCTCGCAACAGGAAAGTTTTAACTGGATGAATGTCATTTGGATAGTTTATGGAATCGTAACCTGCATTCTTTTGATAAAAGGAATTATTTCTGTTGTACAAATCAACAATTTAAAAGGAAAAGAAATCAACTATCAAGGGCTGCAAATAAAAATAACCAATGAGAATCTTTCTCCATTTAGCTTTTGGAAAACGATTTATCTGGGAAACAATTATTTCAAAAATAATGAGATAGATTCAAGAATTTTCTTGCATGAAAAGGGACATCTGAAACAAAAGCACAGCATCGACCTTCTATTAATTGAAATCTTGAAAATAATTACGTGGTTTAATCCTGTACTTTATTTCTACAAAAAAGCAATGGTGACCAATCATGAGTTTTTGGCCGACGAATATGTTCTGAAAAACAATTACAACATTAAAGACTATCAAAATTTAATACTGGACGAACTTATTTCGGGACAAAACTATAACCTTACACATACATTCAATTTTAACAACACCAAAAAACGATTTATTATGATGAACAGAAAAAAAACAAGATTAGTTGGATTCAAAAAAGTGATTAGCATTCCAATCTTAGTCGTTGCCTTCGGGTTATTTGTACAAAAAACGTACGCCAATGATTCAAATCCTACGATACCATTACTCTCAAAAAAAGCAGAGGCTAAAAAAACACAAAACGGAACATCAGTTCAACAAATTGTAGAAGACACAAAACAATTGCTCGAAAACAAGGAGGTAAAACACACAAATGAAGAAAAGCAGACCGTAGACACAATTCGTCCGAAAAGTAAAACATCACTTTCTGAATCGGTACAGCCCAAACAGGAAACAGTTGCTATAACTGCGGAATCAGAAAATATTATAAATCCTGTATATCCCGGAGGTATTAATCAGTTGAGAAAAAATATTGCAAATACATTTGATTCTTCCAAAGTGGGCCCTTCAACCAACAAAGCACCATTAAAATCTGAAATACAATACGTTATTAACAAAGAAGGAAGTATTGAACATATAATGACCAAGGGCGAGAATGAAATTTTCAATAATGAAGTAAAAACAGCTTTCTTAAAAGCAAATGATGGTGTAAAATGGCAACCCGCAACAAAAGACGGAGCAGTAATAAGCTACACCATGAGACTTCCAATAACAATGAGCTTTCAATAGAATTTATGACTAATTTTAGCAAGAGTCCCATTCAGGACTCTTTTTTATTTCATAAATTTGATATATGAATTTTAATCTTCAATCAGAATATAAACCAACCGGCGACCAACCTGTAGCCATTGAAAAACTTACCGAAGGAATTGAAATTGGTGAGAAATATCAGACTTTACTGGGTGTTACCGGATCCGGGAAAACATTTACGGTGGCCAACGTTGTTCAAAACGTACAAAGGCCTACTATTGTTATGGCCCACAATAAGACGTTGGCGGCACAGCTTTTCATGGAATTTAAAGAATTCTTTCCTGACAATGCTGTTGAATATTTTGTGAGTTACTACGACTATTACCAACCGGAGGCCTACATTGCCACAACCGGAACTTATATTGAAAAAGACTTAAGCATCAATGAAGAAGTTGAAAAACTACGTCTTTCTGCCATTGCAAGTTTACTTTCCGGAAGACGAGATGTTTTAATTGTAGCTTCTGTATCTTGTATTTATGGCGTGGGAAATCCCGCAGAATTTCACAAGTCTTTAATTTCACTTGCTATTGGAGAAAAAATAACAAGAACATCACTTTTACATTCTTTAGTTAATGCTTTATACTCTAGAACATTAGCAGACTTTCAACGAGGTACATTCAGAGTGAAAGGAGATGTTATTGATGTCTTTCCTGCATATGCAGACAATGCGGTAAGAATTCAGTTTTTTGGAGATGAGATTGAAAAGATTCAGAGCTTTGATCCTGTTTCAGGAAATGTGACGGCTAGCTTTGATCAAATACAAATTTATCCTGCCAACCTTTTTGTAACTTCCAAAGAAACCTTGAACGGAGCTATTAAATCTATTCAGGATGACATGGTAAAACAGGTAGATTTCTTTAGCGAAATTGGAAAACCTTTAGAAGCCAAAAGATTACAGGAAAGAACTGAACTCGATCTTGAAATGATTAAAGAGTTGGGTTATTGTTCTGGTATTGAGAACTATTCTCGTTATTTGGATGGCAGACTTCCAGGATCCAGACCTTTCTGTTTATTGGATTATTTTCCTAAAGATTATTTAATGGTGATTGATGAAAGTCACGTTACCGTTCCCCAGGTTCATGCGATGTATGGAGGAGACAGAAGCCGAAAAGAAGCCTTAGTAGAATATGGGTTCCGACTTCCTGCAGCAATGGACAACAGACCTTTGAAGTTTGAAGAATATGAATCGATCCAAAATCAGGTCATCTATGTTTCCGCAACTCCTGCCGATTATGAATTAGAGAAATCAGGAGGAACTTATATTGAACAGATTATTCGCCCAACCGGATTATTAGATCCTGTAATTGAAGTAAGACCAAGCCAAAATCAGATTGATGATTTAATGGAGGAAATCCAGAAAAGAGCTGATCTTGACGAAAGGGTTTTAGTAACTACTTTAACCAAAAAAATGGCGGAAGAATTAACTAAATACTTCACAAAATTCGGAATACGAACAAGGTATATTCACTCAGATGTGGAAACGCTGGAACGTATTCAAATCATGCATGATCTACGTGTTGGTCTTTTCGATGTTTTAATTGGAGTCAATTTATTAAGAGAAGGATTAGATTTACCTGAAGTTTCTTTGGTTGCTATTCTAGACGCCGACAAAGAAGGAATGCTAAGAAGCAGAAGATCAATGATTCAGACGGTGGGTCGCGCCGCAAGAAACCTTAATGGTAAAGCTATTTTGTATGCTGATAAAATGACAAAATCTATGCAGGCAACGATAGATGAAACGGAATATCGTCGTACAAAACAGATACAATATAATACAGACAATAACAAAGTTCCAATGGCTTTAAATAAGAAGATTTCTGAGAATTTAGTCGGCCGAAGCAAAGACTTCCCAGATGAAAAATATACTCAAAAACAGATCTTACAAAAAGTTGCCGAAGTAAAAGCAACCTATGCCAGCGAAGATGTTGAAAAAATGATCGTTCAAAAGCAGAAAGAAATGGAAGCCGCGGCTAAAAACCTTGATTTCATTAAGGCTGCCAAGCTTAGAGATGAAATTGCTGTCTTAAAGGATTAATTTGATTTAAAATAAAACAAAGTTTCGGCGGCACCTTTGGTGCCGCCGAAACTTTATCCTAAAACTTAAACGTCTTATTTTTTATCTTATCATAATTCACCGTTCCTCCTCGAAGTGGCGTCAGCAAATCCATTAAGCCATTTATTTTTATTTCGTAAATTGTTGAAAGTTGCATTCCCAGTTTCCCTGGAGGCATACCTTTGCTATGAAACCATTCAAGATAGCTTACTGGAAGATCTGCAAGAATTACCCCTTTATGTTTCCCGAAAGGCATCTTCATTACACAAATCTCTTTTAATATTTCCGGGTTTATTCCTTCTACCATTTTATTTTAAACTATTAAATCAATTTTATTGTCTTGCTCATCATCTTTATCTGATAAATGCAAATCAGGAGGTGTATCTTCATCCGAAAACTCGTTTCTGTATACTTGAATCAAAAGAAGCGTAAGAGAGATAAGAATCGGCCCAAATATCAATCCCATAAATCCGAACAGGTTCATTCCCATAATAATTCCAAATACGGTATTTAATGGATGAATATCTTCCAGCTTTTTAAGAAGAGTAAAACGTAATAAGTTATCCGTTAAACCAACTATTATCAAACAATAAATAGCTAAACCAAGTCCATGCACGGTATCTCCTTCTGCGATCATAAAAATACAGATAGGAACATATACAATTCCCGCCCCTACAATTGGTATCATAGAACCTACTGCGGTTAATGCAAAAAGCAAGACCGGACTCGGGGCTCCAAAGATAAAATATCCGATTAAAGCTACCAAGCCTTGACCAAGCGCTACCACGGGAATTCCAATGGCATTGGCCATAATGAGCTTTCTCATCTTCTCCCCTATTAAAGATACATTAGATCTTTTCAACGGAGCAGATGACGCAAGAATTCGTTCAAAAAAACGAGGTGCCGCCAACATGAAATAAAGAATAAAATACATAGACATAATCACCGTCAACGTATTGAACGTCCCGCTAACCGCTTTCGTTGAAACCTGTCCTACAGAAGCTTTCAACTTATCCATATTTTCCTTACTCAATATATCAAAGCCAGTTTCCGAAAAGATATAGGTATGTATTTTCTCCAGAAATACATTAAACTTAGTCATATAAGCCTGTGCATTTCCTAATTTTTCAATGAGAAGATCGGCAATAAAATAGATGGGCAAAATAAGAATAATCAAACTCGCAAGCATTAATACCAATGATGAAAGCCATGGTTTCCATTTTCTTTCCTCTTGCAGATAAAAATTGTATTTTCTACAAAGAACATAAATGGTAATTGCTCCCAACACCGACGGTATAAAAAGAGCCAGGTTAAAACAAATTAATCCCGCCAACACCAAAATGATAGCAAGTAATGAAACCTGCTTTATCGCAACACTGCTTATTTGTTTATCTTTATTCAATCTTATTATTTTTTAAACATAATTTGTCTGGGCTTTCCTAAGTAAGCACAATATACTGAGTACATTACAATCATAATAAATGGAGCCGTAAGGATAATCCCTATACAACAAAGTATAAAGCCTGAAATACTAATTAATAAGCCCAATAATCCTACTCCCAAAAACGTACCGTAATTTTCTTTTGCAATATTAAAAGTCTTGCTGACAGCATCCATTGCTGTTGCATTTTCAAACAAAAGAATTGGATATCCTAGAAGAAATAATGGGAAAACAAAAAAGAATGGAATTCCACACATGGCAGCAGAAACCCCTAATATAATTGTTGTAATTAAACTATACAGCAGAATATTTCCTACATTTTGACGGTAACCTATAAACAGATCTGAAAATTCTATCGCATTTTTAGTATTAAACTTGTTGGCAATATAAATCAACCCAACATAAAGGGGCGAGAGTAAAATTCCCAGAACACTCGAAAATGAGTAGTATAATGAAAACCCAGGTTTTCTCCAATATTCGTAATTTGTATAATCACCATCAAGATTTCTAAAATTACTAAAACCACTCCAAGAATTGAATCCTGTAATAGATTGTAGAACAAAATCTCCTACAATATAGATAATCATTGAAACTAATGCATAGAGAAAAATCCCTTTATACATTTCAAAAGCGTGAGAAATAATGGATCCTGCCTCCTTACTGGGAACAGAACCTTGCTGGTCAAACTCGTCAAATTCAGACATGGTTAATTATTTTATGATTTTACCAAATTTAACTTTATTTTGATAAAAACACAGTAAACAATCTAAAATTTAACTCTTTTCTGAAAAAACTGTTTTATAAAGTGAATAAATCATTGCGTTCCAAAACGGAAATGTAAACAGCCCTCCAATTAAAAATAAACCAAAACCTAAATATTTAAAAAAGAATGCCACAAGAACACATACAAATATTTCTAAGAAATACATTTTCAAAGCTTTAAAGTTTAATGAAATAGCTTCAAAGATTCTTTTGTCTGTAAAAAACATCAATGGTGCCACAAAAATGGTAATAAAAACCCAAACCACAGGAAGAATGATGGTTTGAGCCACCATCAAATACGTGAAAAACCAAAAGATGTAATACCCAATATACTTAAAGAAATTAAGACCGTTATATCCTGCAAACAAATCGCTAATAACAACTTTTTCTTTTAAATCCATCTTTTTGAAAATCTGAAATAGACCAAGATTCAAAGGGAAAAGAAAGATAATGGTCCCAAAAATTCCGTACATAAACTTTTGATAATTATCCGTTTGTGAAATTTCAGCAGTTTTTGCCAAATATTCACTGGTTCCAATTTTGAAAGCCTCTATCAATTCCTGATTCATTTCCCAAATTCCGTACTTAGCTGCAAAGAATGAGATTGATGTAAAAAATATCGCAAAGTATATGATGGAAAACATCAATTGAAAGATCAATGTTTTATTCCAGTAAAAAAAAGCTTGTTTTAGTATAAAGTCAATTCCCGGTTTCTGAGGATATTTGTTCTGCATTAAAAATATTTTGTGCAAAAGTAAACATCAATAAGTACTTTTGCCGAATGTTTTCAGTGAATCATCAAAAATTTATGGAAATGGACGAACTTTCTCTTCAGAAGGTTCCCTATTTTTTTGTTATCGACTTCCTTACAGAGAATGTTGAAATCTATCTAGAGAATGAAATTGAAAAATCGGGTTTATTAATTGATTTTCAAACATTTTCAACTACAAAAAACAAACAGGAATTACATAAAAAAATAGAATGGAAATCATTTCCTGAAACCTTAGAAAGCTTTAAATCTGGTTTTGATAAAGTTCAGGAAAACATTCGTCTTGGAAATTCTTATTTAACCAATTACACCCGAAAAACACGAATAGAGACCAATTTGACCCTTGAGGAAATTTTCTATCACTCAAATGCAAAATACAAGGTTTTTTATAAAGATTTTTTTGTATTTTTTTCTCCTGAAACTTTTGTGAAGATTATTGATGGTAAAATTTTGACTTATCCAATGAAGGGAACCATTGATGCTTCCTTGGAAAATGCAGCAGAGGCCCTTAAGAATGATAAAAAAGAAAAGGCCGAACATTACACCGTAGTAGATTTACTTCGCAATGATCTTAGCATGGTGGCAGATGAGGTGAAGGTTGATAAATTTCAGCACATTGATTTTATTAAGACGCAACAAAAAGATTTGTATGCCATGAGTTCAGAGATCTCAGGGAATTTGAAAACGGAATTTAGAGGAAAAGTAGGAAGTATTATGAAAAAACTACTTCCGGCGGGATCTATTTTAGGCGCTCCAAAGCCCAAAACATTAGAGATAACCCTAAATGCAGAAGGATATGACAGAGGATATTATACAGGCGTTTGTGGTTGGTTTGATGGTGAAAACCTCGACAGTTGTGTAATGATTCGCTTTATTGAGAAAGAAAACAGTACATTGTACTTTAAAAGCGGAGGCGGAATAACGCACATGAGTAAATTAGAAGACGAGTATCAGGAAATGAAAAATAAAATTTATGTCCCAATTCATTGAAAGTATTAAAGTAGAAGATCAGGAAGTGTTCCTGCTAGACATTCATCAAAAAAGAGTAAATCAAACCTTTGCCCATTTTGGGAAAGAAGGTTCTATTGATTTGGCTAAAATTTTTAAAAGCCTGGAACATGATGAAGACGGAATGTATAAACTAAGAATCGCTTACGATTTAGACAAAAGAATCCGTACCCAAATGATTCCTTATGCTATTCCTGAAATACAGGATTTCCAATTGGTTGAAAACAACAGCTTCGACTATTCTTTCAAATTTGAAGACCGAAAAGAGTTGGAAAGAATGAAAATAAAGTCTAAGGCCGAAGAAATCATTATTGTAAAAAATAATCATATCACAGATACCTCATTTTCTAACCTCTTGTTCCTAAAAGGGAAAGATTGGTTTACCCCAACAACATATCTCTTAAATGGAGTTCAAAGACAGAACCTGTTGAAGAATAAAAAGATAAAAGAGCAGGAAATCACTTTACAAAATATCAAACAGTACTCGCATTTTCAACTCATCAATGCGATGAATGATTTTGATGATATGTTTATTTACCCAATAGACCGAATTATCAATCTACCGGGTAATCAGGAATATTTAGATTTTTAATCCTATTTTTGTCTAGTCCTGAAATAGCGATACACAAAAAAATGATCGTTATGAAAGAATACTTAGAAACGCTTTATGTCAAGCGTACACAGAAAGATTACAGTTTAAGTTTGAAACTTCAGATTGTAAAAGAAATTGAATTCGGTAAATTAGGAATTACAGAATGTCGTAAGAAATATGGTAT
>NZ_FRAV01000090.1 GCF_900142445.1 Chryseobacterium polytrichastri
CTGTTTCCTGTAGTCGGTTCTTTGTAGAAGGCATTTTTTAATCTATTCAGATTATCATACTCGTAGTTATACCTTTTCAATAGATCTTCTGTAGAGTTTTTCCAGTCAACTTCTGCAATATTACCATTGAATCTTCCCGGAGCAATCGTTGGATTGACAGGATTATTATACCTTATTTCATAACCAAACAATTTCCCGTTAAGGTTAACAGGATCATTAATCTTAGTCATCCAACCTCGGATGTTATATTCATAGTCGATTTGTTGAAGTGGAGAATTAGCAATTATCCCTCCAACTTTTTTACTTTCTAATTGTGAAAGTTCATTGTATTTGTTTTGAGATAGAATCTCAACAGGATTCTGATCAACCTGATGTTTATGAGTTAGCGGTCTATTCTGGTGATCATACGTAAAACCTTCAGTGATTACTTTTTCTGTATCGGTACTTAACCTTTTATGTCTCGTGATAGTCTGCTCGGTAAGACCCGCAAAACTCAGTTTTAGATCTACATTGGTTGAGCCTCCTAAATGATTCGTAGAACGGCTTCCAATCAGACGTGCTTTAGGATCGTATAACATGAAATTTCTGGTCCAATCATCATTTTCTATATTCTTCACATATGACGCCAAGAGTAGTCCTCTTACGTTACCAGTCTGACTGTTAAGAACCACTTTCTGATCCAGAATAACATCCGGAAGATCACTTGGAAACCAAGAGTCTCTTGGAAAGCTATCATAATAATTAATCGTCAGAATCTTGATATTAGAAGTAGGATATGCTGCATTATTGTAATTAAGCGAAATAACACTGCTGTCGGGAGATGAACTTCCTCTAAGCTCGTTATTACTGCCTTTTGTTTCTACATTGGTTTGTTCTGATGCTCTTCCTGCAAGACTATACAACGATGTTCCGGTATAGATTCCAGTGTAAACCGGTCTTCCAAATTGGTCATACTTTGTAAACATCCACTGCTTGGATAATCCCAATTGGGCATCCTGAGTCATGACAAGTCGATCCTGTTTGTCGTAGACCATATATTCCCAGCCTTTACCCGGAAGCTTTTTTCCGACAAGCCTGTTTCTTCCATCATAATTATACTGATAACAATAGTTATCTAAAACAGTACCGTCCATGGTTGCCGAAACCACGGCCTCAGGAGGAATCACTAAAGCCAACTGATTGTATTCATTATACACATAATACGTATCGGCATCCTGCGAAGAACTCAATGTTTTTCTAACCAAGATAACCTGACCCTGAGCATTCTTGAATTCTGTCGTTTTGTTTCCGTCCTCGTCAGTCACCGTTGTTTTGTATAACTGATTGGCTCCATAATTTCCGACCACAGGAACAGAGGACGTTGTTGCTCCGTTTGTCCATGAAGTGGTGACTACATATTTTTTAACATCGGTAGCAGTATTGGTGCCATATTCAAATTTTACAGGTTTATCATTCCATGCTGTTCCAACTTGCTTTTGTTCTAGAACTCTGTCTAAAGGAGAGTTTTCAAAAAGCTTTTCGGTATAGATCTTTTCATTTCCATAAGGGGTATTCGGCTTATTGGATAAAGGGGTTGTATAAATAGCTCCGTTGTAAGTTCCTTCCTGTGGAACGGGAAGATATTCATTAGCCAC
>NZ_FRAV01000092.1 GCF_900142445.1 Chryseobacterium polytrichastri
TATTGGAAGCCTGGTGAAATTGTAGAAACGAATAATTACTATCCTTTTGGATTATTACATAATTATGCTTTGACTACTCAGAATGCGTATCAATACAAGTACAACGGCAAGGAGCTCCAAGAAAATGGGATGTATGACTATGGGGCAAGAATGTATATGCCGGACTTAGGACGTTGGGGTGTCGTGGATCCGCTAGCGGAGAAATACAGGAGATGGTCACCTTATAATTATGCAGTAAATAGTCCTGTTAGATTTATTGATCCTGACGGTAGATTTATCATTGATCCAAAAGCTACGAAAGAGGAACGTGCTATTATTCAAAGAGCAATCAATTTTGCTAAATCACTGATTCAAGATAAGAAAGTTCTTAGAAGTATGATGAAATGGGGGCAAATGAGCCACAGTAGTATTTTAAACGATTTAACAGATGGTAAAGGACCTGTATTAAATATTAAAGATTTGAGTGGTCTTCAAGCATTTGCAAGTTATAAAGGTAATAGTAAAGGTTCAGGCGAATTTAATTTAAATTCTGGAACGATTGACATGGCAAATAAACTTTCGGGAGAAGACCAATCTGATTTAATTTTTTTGATTGCAGTTTCTATATTACACGAAGATGTACATAGAGGTGATGATGTTTATGGAATTGATAATCCTGAAGAAGAGGGAGAGAAATTTGAAGAGGAAGCCTTTGGAGAAAGTATTCAAAGGAATAATTCAGGAGACAACAGAACAAAATTTAATGTAGGTTTTCAAAAGATATTATCGGATAAATTTTTTGAAAAGAATAAAGATATGTTAAATAAGATGAGAGGATATGAAGAAAAGAAGGAAAAGGATAATACAAATGTTAAAAAGAAAGAATACGAAAATATTATAAAAATTAAAAAATGAAGCTACATATTTTAATACTTCTGTTATTTATAAATTGTTTTAATAAAGTTAATTCAGCTCAAGAAGATATATCGAGTCTTATTGAGATGTCTTTAAATTCTTGCAATGATGCTAAACAATATTATCATTTCGAAATCAAAAATCGTAGAAATATTAGTATTATTTTTAAAAAAATAAATAATCCTTTAACACGAAAAATCAAATGCTTTGGAATTTTAATAAATGAAAATAATGACTTAAATAAAAATGGTAATTTAATTGAGGTTTTGGATTACAAAACAAGTTCCAATAATTTTTTTTTATTATATAAAATTGTAAATCAAGGTGCTGTCGTTGAAACTAATATGGAATATATAAATGGAGAATGGAAGTTCTCAAATTGTAATATTGTAGAGATTTGAAAAGTTTCAGATGGATCGGTATCCCATTGGAAATTTATAACAAAAACCTTGCATTTTGCGAGGTTTTTATGTTTTATAGTGTTGCCGAATTTTTAGCAAAAAAGTCTTTAAATTTTTTATTGGTAAGCCCCAAGCTGGTGCGAGCATTCTGCCATAAGTGTTCGAAACCTCATTCTGGATTTAAAATTTCATTCACTTTATTAGGATCCCCACCGCATCTTTCCACAATATCTTTAATAATTAGC
>NZ_FRAV01000096.1 GCF_900142445.1 Chryseobacterium polytrichastri
CCCAATGTCATTAAGTTAGTGTATTTCATAAGCTATTTCGTTGATTTTTAGGAACTATTGGTTTTGCTCTTGCTCTGTATTTACCAATATTCCTTTTATTTGCTCTATCTGGTCTTATTGGAATTAGATGGTTCCTGAAAAGCATTTTTAACTCTTCCATCGGCTCGTTTATATTATCTTTTGAAAAAAGTAAAGATAAGACTCTGTCTTTCAAAAAACCATAAGATAATGAAGTGTTTACCTTATAATGATACTTTTTAGACCCCTTTTTCTCCTGTAATTCTTCATTAAGCTCCCCTACGATCAGACTTTGGATATTACTTACCAGCAAAGTAGCATAAAAATCCTGCAGTATGCTTTGGTTAGAATAACCCGAGAACTCCTCGATTTTAAGTTTATTTTTAAGCTCATCATAATACGTTTCTATTTTCCATCTCTCAAAGTAGAGTTCTTTAAATATTTCATTCTTATATAGTTCTTCATCCTCAAGAGAGGTTGCCAAAACCTCAATTTCTCCATCCGGTAAAATAATCCGAAGTAACCTTACCACCAAATAATCATCTTTATCATAAGGCTTTCCTACTAAATTGGTGTTTTTCCCAGGGTACATTTTTACCACTTGCGAAGCTTCGCCACCGGCTACAAATTCTTTCACAACGATACTGAAACCTACACGCATTCGCATGACAAAGTCTAAATCCCTTTCCCTATGTTCATGGATAAAATTGAAAGATGCAAAACCTCTGTCATAAATAATCAAATCTCCTTTTCTGCAGGAGTTCAAAAGCTGTTTTGCCTGAATCCGTTCATCGGTATCTACGCAAGACAAAATACCTCCAATACCAATTTTATTCAGAACATCATACAAAACGCAGGCTTTTCCTTGAATGATATAGGTCTCTGTTTGATTTTTTGTTCTACCATAGATTTCTTCCAATTCCTTTGTTCTGGGAAGAGTCAGTCTGGAGCCATCAACCGACAAAATTCGTTTTCCCGAAAATCTTGTTTTTACTGCACTATTGTCCGTGTAGAACTCTTCGGTCAGTTTTTCATTCAAATGATTAAAAACTTCAGGCTTTATTTTTTTACGTGCCTGTACGAAAGCGCTCTTGCTGAATGACTTTTGTGGAATTCCTTTTCTCTTGAGAAAACTTAAAAAATTAACGATTTCCAAGGATAAACTTTTAGTTAAAAAATTAATCATAAATAATAAGGTTACGGAAAAAGAAAGATTTCTGTTTCTACTGAAATCCTTCACATCAACTACAAAATTTTTCTTTGTAAAGCTATGAGAAATTTCAAATTGGAGAGAAGAAATAATATCATTCACACTTTTTCTCCTCG